>NZ_JAWVPF010000001.1:0-507190 GCF_046592595.1 Terribacillus saccharophilus
GACTAGAACAGGCTCTTTCTTCATTTATTCCATCCCAATCCAGACGCTTTTCACTTCCGTATAGTTATTCAGCGCGTATGATCCCATTTCCCTTCCGATACCAGATTGTTTATATCCGCCGAAAGGAGATGCAGCATCGAACGCATTGTAGCAGTTCACCCACACTGTTCCGGCACGAAGTCGGTTTGCAATATAATGCGCTTTTGTGACGTCCTGCGTCCATACCCCTGCTGCAAGGCCGTATTCGCTGGCATTTGCGCGGCGAATCAATTCATCCAAGTCGTCATAAGGCATCGCTGAAATGACTGGCCCGAAGATTTCTTCCTTCGCGATCGTCATTTCATCACGCACATCAGCGAAGATCGTAGGCGAAACAAAATAGCCTTGCTCCTGCGGCTTGCCGCCTCCAGTGACGAGCTCTGCCCCTTCATTTCTTCCCTTCTCGATATAGCCAAGCACTCGTTCCTGCTGTTCCAATGATACAAGCGGCCCGATCTCCGTATCTGCATGGATACCAGCTCCCTGCTTGATTTTCTCTGCATGGGAGGCCATATCGGCAATCACATTATCAAATTGCTTTTTCTGGATAAAGACACGCGAACCAGCACAGCAGACTTGCCCTTGGTTGAACATGACACCATTCAGTGTGCCAGGAATTGCCTTTGTCAGATCTGCATCTGGCAAAACAATATTCGGTGATTTGCCGCCCAGCTCCAATGTTACTCGTTTAAGTGTTTTGGAAGCATTCGCCATGATTTGTTTCCCGACGCTTGTCGATCCTGTGAAGGCAATCTTATCAACCTGGGGATGATCGACAAGCGGCTGGCCTGCTGTTTCCCCGAATCCAGGTACGATATTGAGAACACCAGCCGGGAATCCCGCTTCCTCTGCCAGTTCCGCTAAGTATAGGGCAGACAACGGCGTCTGCTCGGCAGGCTTCAGTACAACCGTACAGCCAGTCGCAAGAGCTGCCCCAAGTTTCCACATCGCCATTAACAGCGGGAAGTTCCACGGGATGATCTGCCCCACCACACCAAGTGCTTCGTGTCTTGTATAGTTGAAGTATGGGCCATTGACGGGAATTGTCTGTCCAACGATTTTAGTCGACCAGCCCGCATAATAGCGCATATGTTCAATCGCAAGCGGAATATCCGCATTTGTTGTTTCCCTGATCGGTTTCCCATTGTCCAATGTCTCGAGCTGGGCAAGTGCTTCTGCATTTTCTTCCATCAAGTTCGCCAGCTTGTACATGATTCTGCTTCGTTCTGCTGCTGTCATCGTCGACCACGGGCCTTCATCGAATGCAAGCCGTGCTGCCTTTACTGCACGGTCGATATCCTCTGCTCCTGCTTCATAAACAGTCGCCAGCACTTCGCCTGTTGCCGGGTTATACGAATCGAACGTTTTTTCTGTCGCACTTGCCACGAACTCCCCATTGATATATAGCTTCTTCGTCCCATTCAGAAAACGCTCCACTTTCTCGTGCATACCTGCTGCTAATTGACTCATAGAAATCCTCCTCAGATTGTATTCTAGTTTTGTCCAAGCGTCATGATGCGAGATGATAGACTAAAGGAAACCGCTTACATTAGATATGGTAGCATCTACATGTCTCAGAAAGCAATTGATAGCACAAAAGAATAGTACGCTATATTTCGACATGGAAAAAGCTCAGCCGACAGGCTGAGCTTCCATCTTTATATCTTGCAGGAACTGCTTTACGACTTGTTCATATTCCTGCTTATTATCAGCTAGTGACATCGCATGGTCACCCTTTTCAAACAGATGCAATTGCTTGTACCCGCTTTGCTTCTTCGCATATAAATCCTTCGTCATTTGCACAGGAATATAGGTGTCTGGCACGCTGCTGATAAAAAGAACAGGTTTCTCGATATTCGCAACAGAATGAATCGGAGAAACATCCTTGAAACGATAGCCATCCAATTTACGCACAATTAATTCCGCAGCGGGCAAAAATACCTGCCGTGGCAGATGAAATTGAACCTTCAGCCGATAAGCAACTTGTTCTGCAAAATCACTGTAAGGACAATCTGCGATATAGAAATCGGCTCCATCCTCTACCGTGCCTGCATATAGCAAAGCAGTTGCTGCCCCCATCGACTCGCCATGCACACCAAGTTTCAAGTCATAATCGTATCTTTCCTTCGTCCATTGGATCACTCTCGCGAGATCATGCCTCTCCTGGTAGCCATACGTAATGCTCTTGCCGTCAGATAGTCCGTGCCGGCGCTGATCGTACAATACGACATTGAAACCAAGTGCAAGGAATACATTCATATATTTAATGGAATTATATTTGTTTACAGCTACTCCATGCGAGATGACCATCACATAGCGGGAATCGGGATCCCCCACATAATGCGTACCGTATATCTTCCCGTCACTTGATGGTACACTGAACTCCTCCTTGCGCAGAGCATCGTAAGCAGCTTTGTTGTAGCGTCCAGCCTCTACTTCACGGCTGATCGTCTCTTCCTCCGTGAAGGCTTTCATTTGCCTCAGTTCCTTGTTAACAAGTGTCGTAACAAGCGCTGTGTAACCTCCAAGCAAACCGGCAACGGAAAGAAATACCCCTTTTCTCCCCATATCACTACCCCCTTTTTATATTCTATTTTACAATAAGTAAGACAATCATTGCTTTTCTAAACAAAATGAGTTAACTTATCAAGTGATAAGTTATTAAAGAGGGCAGGCATTATGGCTAGAAAAAAAGAAGTTTCCGCTGAACAGACCCAGCGTAATATTATCGCGACAGCCGAACGGCTTTTCATGACACATGGCTACCGGGCGATTTCCACCCGCCGGATAGCAGAGGAGTGCGGAATTACACAACCAGCTTTATACCATCATTTCCCGAATAAACAGGCTATCTATCTCGAAGTTGTCCGCTCCATTATGGTTCAGACGGAAGAAGCGATGGCACACGTGCTGCAGGATCATGCTGACAGCAAGGAGCGCATACGGCAAATAGCCTATTTTATGATTATGAACCATCAAGGTGACATGACGCAGATGTTCCATGATCTGCAGTACGAAATTGATGAACAGCACCGGAAAACCATCCAGGACTGGTGGATGCGAAGCTACTTCAATCCGGTCATGCAGACTCTGACAGAAGGAATCGCCAAGGGTGATATAACTTCTATGTCTTCTGCCCCGCCGATGGAGCTGACGTTTTTCGTACTTGAAATGATGAAATCATTTCTGCCTCCATCCAAGGAGGGTCATGAAGCCCGACGTATGTTCGCAGACAAGAAATCCAAGATGCTTGTAGACATCCTTTTTGACGGAATCCAGAAAAAATAAAAGATTATATGCATAATCTTTTATTTTTTGGGTATAACTTATCAGTTGATAAATTAATTAGGAGGATCATTCATGCAAAAATTAGGTGCTTTTATAAGTGGCAAATCCGGGCGCTGGATTATCCTGGCTGCTTGGATTGTCCTTGCACTCGTATTAAATCTTACCTTACCGCAGGCAAACTCCCAGGAAGATGAACAAGCCGAGACATTCCTGAACGATACGAACAGCGAGGAAGCGGCACGGATCATAGAAGAAGAATTCTCAGACAACAGCGGTCTGCCTGCATTGCTGACGTGGTATCAGGAGGATGGACTTACAGATGAAGACTTACAATCCATCCAGCAATTCAGCGCAGATTTACAAGAAGCCGACATTGAAGCTGCAACCGTAACACCATTTCAGGATATCCCGCTGCCTGCTTTGAAAGAACAGCTTTCGGATGACGGAACGACACTTGTCATGCCAATCCTTTTTGACAACGGAACAGCAACAGAAACAGTCGAAGCTGGCCTTGAAAAAATCCAAGAAACCGCAAATGACGCCTTCACGCAGAATCCATTTGAACGGGATTTGAAAAGCAGCGATCTGCTCGTCCGAACGACTGGTCCTGCTGGAATTTCCGTAGATGCTGTCGGCCTCTTCTCCCAAGGGGACACAACACTTCTATTTGGAACCGTACTGATTGTGCTAATCTTCCTTCTCGTTATCTATCGATCTCCGATATTGGCATTTGTGCCTCTTATCGGTGTAGGTTTTGCTTATTTAGTCATAAGCCCAATCCTTGGTGCATTAGGAAAGGCCGAATTGATTTCATTTGATTCCCAGGGACTTGCAATCATGACTGTATTGCTCTTTGGTGCTGGTACCGATTACTGTTTATTCCTCATCACTCGCTTCCGGGAAAACCTCTGGGAGATAAAGAGCAAGAAGACAGCAATCGTCCGGTCCCTCTCCTCTGCGAGCGGAGCAATTGCCATGAGTGGATTAACCGTAATCGTTGCCATGCTAGTCTTACTTGTTGCTGATTATGGATCGATTAATCGATTTGCTATTCCATTCGGTATCGCCATCTTTATCATGCTGCTTGCAAGTCTTACGCTTGTACCAGCATTGCTGACAATCATCGGACGCGCATCCTTCTTCCCGTTCATTCCAAGAACTGAGGATATGCAGGAAGAACGTGCGAAAGAAAAAGGAAAGCCAGTTCGTACGAAAAAACCGCATAATAAAATTGGAAATAGCGTGGGCAGACTGGTCATCCGTCACCCGTGGAAAATTGCCATTGCCACAATTATTGTACTTGGAATTCTTGCCGGAATTTCATCCCGTATCACGTATACGTACGATACACTGTCTTCCTTCCCTGACGATATGCCGTCAAAAGAAGGCTTTGAAATACTGACAGATCATGTAAATGCCGGTGAACTTGCACCTGTTTCTGTCATTACGGAGGCGGAAGATCCAGAAGCAGTCCGTGCCGCTCTCGAAGAGCTGCCTTATGCAGCTGCTGTCATGGATCCGGAGCAGTCGGAGTCAAACGATCAGTTAATCCGCATCCAGCTGGAACTGGATGAAAATCCTTACTCTAATGAAGCTATGGCTCATATCCCTGACATAAAAGAAACCGTATCGGACACAACCGGTAATGCAGATAGCGTTTGGATTGGCGGTCAGACAGCAGAACAGTATGATACACAGCAAGTGACAAAGCATGATGAAAAATGGATCATTCCAATCGTTGTCGGTTTTATAACCTTGTTGCTGCTCACATATCTGCGATCTGTAACAGCTACAATCTATTTGGTCGCTACCGTTCTGCTTTCTTTCTTCAGTGCACTAGGGCTCGGCTGGATCATCCTGCATTATGGATTCGGTGTGGAAGCAATTCAAGGCTTCATCCCGCTGTATGCTTTCGTGTTCATCGTTGCGCTTGGGGAAGATTACAATATTTTCATGATTTCAAGTATTTGGAAACGCAGTAAGACAATGCCGCTTAAACAAGCCATTGCCGATGGTGTCGCCCATACCGGCGGTGTAATCACGTCTGCTGGCCTTATTCTGGCTGCAACGTTTGCTGTATTGACGACACTGCCAATTCAAATACTTGTTCATTTCGGTACAATCACTGCAATTGGCGTTCTGCTTGACACCTTCCTTGTCCGTCCTTTCCTTGTACCTGCCATTACTGCAATTCTTGGAAAATGGGCGTTCTGGCCTTGGAAGAAACGAATTCAGCAAACTGAAGAAAATGAACAAAAAGCACATGGCTAAATAAGCCTGGGACAGCATAGCTGTCCCGCTTTTGTTTTTATTCGAGCAAATCTTTTCCATACCACCATACGAATTTGCTACAGTTAAGACAGACTTAAAAAAGGAGCTGAGCAAGAAATGACAGAACGTGTACAATTAGGAAAATCCGGTTTGTATGTTAACCCGATCGGAGTCGGTACGAATGCAGTCGGAGGCCATAACCTCTATCCGAATCTAGATGAGGATCAAGGCAAGGAGGTTGTCCGCCAAGCGATTGAAAATGGGATGAATTTCTTTGATACAGCTTATATTTACGGTCCGGAAAGATCTGAGGAGCTTGTCGGCCAGGTTATCAAGGAAAGCGGCAAACGCGATGAAATCGTAATCGCAACGAAAGCAGCCCACAAAATCATTAATGGCGAAACACTGATGGACAACTCTCCGCAATTCCTGAAGAATTCTGTGGAAAGTGCATTGAAACGCCTGCAAACAGATTATATTGATTTGTTCTATATCCACTTCCCTGACGAAGATACACCAAAAGCGGAAGCTGTCGGTACATTGAAGGAATTGAAGGACCAAGGCAAAATCAAAAGTATTGGTGTATCCAACTTCTCGATTGAACAGCTGAAAGAAGCAAATGTTGATGGTTATGTTGATGTACTGCAATCTGAATATAATCTGTTCAAACGCGGTGCAGAAAATGATCTTCTTCCGTATACAGCTGAAAACAATATTTCCTTCGTACCTTACTTCCCGCTAGCTTCTGGCTTGCTTGGCGGTAAATACAACGAAAATACGAAATTTGATGATTTGCGTGCGAATGATCCTCTATTTCAAGGAGAAACATTCAAGCAAAACCTGAAAAAAGTGGATCAGCTGCGGGATATCGCTTCCAAGAAGGATGCAGAGGTTGCGCATGTCGTGCTTGCTTGGTACCTGACACGAGACAGCATAGATGCGATCATCCCTGGAGCGAAACGTCCGGAACAAGTACTGAATAACCTGAAAACACTCGACGTGAAGCTATCAGCAGATGATATCGAAGCGATCGACAAGATCTTCAGATAAAAAAAAGCGGATGCACAGGCATCCGCTTTTTCTTTTTTATTGCTCAGATTGCACAAGGATCTTCACTTGGTTCTTCTCTTTGATCAAGCTTTCGAAGCCTTCCTCGACTACTTCATCCAGCTTGATTTTCTTTGTGACTAGCTTCTCAGCTGAGAAATAGCCTTTTTCCATTAAGGAAAGCACTTGCGGGAACACATCACGATAACCAATGATGCCTTTGATAGAACGCTCCTGAATGACGATATCATTCGGCATGATTTCAGCTGGTTTTTCCCAGATGCTGACGATCATTGTTTCGCCGCCAATATCTGTGGACTGGATTGCTTGACGCAAAACGACTGGTACGCCTGTTACTTCAAAGGCAACTTCAACACCACCATCAGTCAATCTTCTGATTTCCTCAACTGTATCATCCACCTTGCTTGGATCGACGACAATTGCCCCTAACTCTTCCGCTTTCGCTTGACGTTCCGGTGAAAGTTCAACAGCATAAATTTCCGTTGCACCTGCTGCTCTCAAGGCTTCAATAACCAGCAAGCCGATTGGACCACATCCGAAGACTGCTACTTTGTCCCCTGCTTTTACCTTACTGGATCGTACTGCGTATAACGCCACTGCCGAAGGTTCCACTAGCGCGCCTTGCTCATAGCTCAAAGAATCCGGAAGCTTGAACAGCAGCTCTTCATCGACTGCTACGTATTCACTCAAGCCGCCGCCACCGCCAGCAAGCCCAAGGAATCCCATTTGCTTATCCAAATTATATGCACCTTGGTGTCCATGTGTCGCAAATATTGGTTCCACAACAACACGGTCACCAACCTGGTAATCTTTCACTTCTGGTCCTACTTCAACTACTTCACCAGAGAATTCATGTCCCATTGTCACTGGAGCCACTTCACCAGTCAGTGGGTGCGGAGTATCAACTGGAATGAAAATTGGTCCACCAAGATATTCGTGCAAATCACTTCCGCAAATACCGCACCATTTCACCTTCATTTTCACTTGATTCGGTTTGATGACAGGTTCATCAATCTCTTCTAATCTAACATCCTTCTGATTATGCCAACGCAATGCTTTCATTTGTTCCATCCCCTTTTAGCAGCATTTATTTCTACATTCCTAGTATACTGCTGGAAAATGTTATAATAAATTTCGGGTTATTTAACTTAAATAAACGTTTGCTTAACTAAATGAATGAGGGATAGACATGACTATCGAACAATTGAAATACATAGTAGCCATTGCGCGATCAGGGTCATTAAAAGCAGCTGCCGCTGAACAACATGTCACTCTCCCCGCACTGAGCCAAGCGCTTACCAACCTGGAGCGAGAGTTGAATATCAGTCTTTTCCGGCGTTCTCGCACAGGTACGACGCCAACCGAGGAAGGCAGCAAGCTTATACAGCATGCAGAGGCTGTCTTAGAGAAACTGCAGGAATTCACAGATGAAGCAGAGACATATACAGAATCTCTGAATGGAGAACTGAAAATTGCAAGTTTCCCTGGACCGATGGAGATTTTAGTTGAGCTATTCTCCGAATTCCGCAAGCTTCATCCAAATATCAAAGCTTCTCTTTTTGAGAACACATCCCAGCGCATCATGAGAAAAGTTGATGCCGAGGCTGTTGATATCGGACTTGTCATTTATACAGAGAAAGAAGTACAAAAATACCGTAACCTTGTCTTCAAGAAACTGCTTGACGGGCATATGGTGACAGCCGTCCATAACCGCCATCCACTTGCTAAGGAAAAATTGATTACGGAAGAGATGCTCCTGAAGCAGCCGATCGTTCTTTATAACGACGCTTACATCCAGGCATTTATGCGTCAGTTCAAATCACTACAATATGATATCCTGTTCACCACGAACAACGTGCAAACTATACGTAATATGGTTGAGAATGAAACAGCTATCAATATCGGCTTTGACTATGCTTTTCGGACCGATGCCGAGCTTTCAAGAAGTAAAGATATCACACTGCTTCACTTTGCTCCGCCATTTTTTCAGACTTACTCCTTCGGCTATGTGTATCATGGAAACAATACGCTTTCGCGTGTAGCCAGAACATTTTTACGTGAATTGGAAGAAACTATCCTTGCTAAGGAAGAGCTACATGCAAAGTCAGATCCATCGCTATACACACATATAAAAAACACGCCTGTCCTATGACAGGCGTGTTTAAAATTAAGCGGATGTTGTTCCTTGTCCGCCATCGATTCGATAATAAGAACCAGTGATGAATGATGCTTTTTCAGAAGAAAGGAATAGCATCAAATCAGCGATTTCTTCTGCTGTAGCATAGCGCTTCATCGGTACACTTGCTTCAAAGCCTTTTCTAGCTTCTTCTTCATGTCCTTTAGCTGCATTTGTTTCGATAGAGCGCATCATTGCTGTATCAACACCAGATGGCGCAACCGCATTGACACGTACTCCATAATCAGCAACTTCCAAAGCTGCTGTTTTATTAATACCGATAAGTGCGTGCTTTGAAGCAATATAAGCACTCATGCCAGGAGCACCAAGCAAGCCACCGTTAGAAGCTGTATTCACGACAGCACCGCTCTTTTGTTCTGTCATTACTCTCAATACGTGTTTCAATCCAAGGAAGGCGCCTACTACGTTGACAGCCAATACTTTTTCCAAGTTCTCAACAGTTGAATCAACGATATTTTTGAATTCTCCATTGATACCTGCGTTATTGATGAATACATCAATGCGGCCGAACTGTTCCTTGGTTTTTGCAACGTATTCAATTACGTCTTCTTCTTTCGCAGCATTTGCTGCCAGCAAAATTTTCTCTGCATCAATGTATGCTGCTGCTTTTTCCAGTGCTTCCTGGGAAAGGTCGACAAGAGCAAGCTTTGCTCCCTCTGCTGCAAATTTCTTAGCAGCTGCGATTCCGATTCCACCTGCTGCCCCTGTTATAAGTACCACTTTGTCTTTGAATTCCATCTCTTAAGTCCCCTCTCAAAATATGTACTATCACACTTATTATCGGTAACCTTATTACTTTTTTCAACTAGATTGCTTACGAATTTACAAAAAAACAGGAGAACATGATGTTCTCCCGTTACTCTGTCGGATTCAAAATGCGATGCAGGAAGCGCTGCGTCCTTTCCTCTTTTGGATGAGACAGCACTTCTGCCGGCGGTCCTTGCTCCACAATGACACCGCCATCGATGAAGATGACTTCATCCGCGATTTCCTGGGCAAATTTAATCTCGTGCGTGACGACAACCATCGTCCAACCCTCGTTCGCCAGATCCTTCATGACACGGAGCACTTCTCCGATCAGCTCTGGATCCAGGGCTGAAGTAGGTTCATCAAAAAGCATCAATTCCGGCTTGATTGCCAGCGCTCGTGCGATGCCGACACGCTGCTGCTGCCCGCCGGATAGCTGATACGGATAAAGATCCTTTTTATCCTTCAATCCCACTTTATCAAGCAATTCAATCGCTTCCGCCCTAACGGTCTGTTTGTCCCGTTTCTGAACCTGAACAGGTCCTTCCATGACATTCTCCAGAACAGTGCGATGCGGAAATAGATTATAAGATTGAAATACCATCCCCGATTTACGGCGCAGCTTGATTAATTCCTGCTGTTTAACCTTCTGGCCAAAATCGACTTGATGGTCTTCGAAACCGACAATACCTTCATCCGGTATTTCCAGTGCATTCAGACAGCGTAGCAAGGTTGTCTTACCAGAGCCGGATGGTCCAAGGATCGCGATTACCTTTCCTTTATCCACTTGCATATCAATAGATTTCAGTACTGTATTTGTACCAAAAGTTTTCTTTAAACCTTTTACTGCCAGCATAGCTACCCCTCCTTACCTTGCTGTATAGCGGTCTAATCTGCGTTCGAGCTGATGCTGAGCCAGCGACAGGACGAAACAGATAATCCAATAAATAAAGGCAGCCAAGATATAGATATAAACAATCTGATCCAGATTCGTTGCGCCGATTTGCTGTGATTTACGGAACAGCTCCGTTACCAGAATCTGTGATGCCAATGAAGTTTCCTTCACTAAGCTAATGAAGCTATTGGATAAAGGCGGAACGGAAACTCGCAGCGCCTGAGGCAGAATGACACGGAACAATGTTTTCCGATAAGTCATCCCTATTGTAAAGCCAGCCTCCCATTGCCCCTTAGGTACAGAAAGAATGGATGCCCGGATGATTTCCGAAGCGTATGCTCCGACATTTAAGGAAAATGCGATGATAGCCGTTGGATAAGGGTCTATCATAATATTTAATTCCGGCAGCAGGTAGAAAATAATGAATAGCTGCACAAGCAGCGGTGTGCCTCGGATAGCAGAGACATAAACAGAAAAAATCCACCGCAAAGGCTTGATATTCGAGATTCTAACCAATGCCGTGATGAGTGCGATGATAATGCCTAAAAAGAACGAAATAAGAGTCAAGGGGATCGTGACTTTGATCCCCTCGATCAGTATCGGCCAGAATGACTGCTGCAACAGCTCCCAAGGGATGACAATCCCGCCGAATACCATATTACTTGTTAACATCTTCGCCAAACCATTTCGTTGAGATTTCCGCTAATGTACCATCCTCACGCATCTCATCAAGTGCTTTGTTGAACTGATCGACAATTTCACCGCTATCCTTGCGGAATGTGAAGTATGTCTCGGATGGTTCGCCAGTTTCGAAAGCAATTTTTACAGGTGCTTCTTTATCTGTATTGTTCAGATAATCAAGTACTGCAAGCTTGTCATTGAAAGTAAGATCGACACGGCCTTGTTCAATCAATTGAATGGATTGAGCCAAGCCTTCCACGCCTTCAATTTCTGCGCCAGCATCTGTAGCCAATGCATTGTAGTTACTTGTCAGAGACTGTGCTGATGTTTTACCTTTAACATCTTCAATTGATTTGATGTCATTGTTATCTGCAGCTGTTACAACAACAGACTGGGATTTTGTATAAGGATCAGAAAAGTCGTACTGTCCAACACGTTCGTCGTTTTCGCCTTTACCTACTTGGTTCGCGATTACATCGAATCGATCACTGTTCAAACCAGAGAACATGGAATCCCATTGAGTTTCTTCGAATTTCACATCAAGACCTAAGTGTTTACCGACTTCCTTCATCACTTCTACGTCATAACCTGTAAGTTCGCCGTTATCATCATGGAATGTGAAAGGAGAGTATGTTCCTTCCGTTCCTACTGTAATTTCACCTTTATCTTGAACTTCTTGCCAAAGATCGCCTTTGCTGCCGCTATCATCAGAATCGGAAGCAGAATCATCTCCGTTGCCACAAGCAGCAAGAATTGCAAATATCGACATAAATAGTAGACCTAATAGTGCTTTCTTCATGTACCAAACCCACTTTTCTATAATTTTTAACTTCATCAGTTTAAGGCCAACATCAGGAAAAGTAAAGAAAAAAGTCTGAGTAAACTAATCAGGATTAAATCACCTGCCATTGCTTATTATAAACGTAACTGCGCCCTGTCATTCAGCCTATATCCAGAAGCAATTTAAACAACATCACAAACGCAATTTTCATTAATTCAATCGTTCAAGGTTACAATACCCACTCAGGGAATGGATGGAACATGTTTCCTTAAAATGAACAGCAATTGCTTTCATTGCAGGTGGAAGAAAGTACATGGATGCTAGTATGTGTAAAGTAAGTACCGGATGGTCACATTAACAGCAGAGCGAAAGTCGGAGGTAACAGGAAATGAATAAAAAACAACGCGGGCTTTTCTTGACAGCTATCGCAACAGGAACAATGCTCAATCCACTGAATTCCTCAATGATTTCATTGGCTCTTCACGCTATTCAGCACGAATTCTCACTTACCTTTGCAACTGTTTCCTGGCTTATTTCTTCTTATTATCTAGCCAGCAGCATCGTTGTACCAATCGCCGGCAAGATCGGGGATTTGATTGGACGACGTAAGATGCTTTTAATCGGTCTGCTGCTTGTTGCTATTTCTGCTGTCGGCGCGCCATTTGCAGGTACCTTCCTTATTCTATTGGGCATGCGGCTTTTCCAGGCTGTCGGCAGCAGTTCTATCTATCCGGCCGGTATGGCGCTTGTGCGTACACATATTCATGAAAGACAAGCATCCGCACTTGCTATATTATCTATATTCACTTCCTCGATGTCTGCATTCGGTCCAACTGCTGGCGGATTTCTGATTGACTTTGCAGGCTGGCAGTCGATCTTTACAGTGAATGCCCCTTTCATCCTGCTAAGCTTCCTGCTTACCTGGTTCGCTGTACCTAAAGATCCAGAAACGACGCATTATACTTTCCGGGAATTTTGGAAACAGCTCGACAGCATCGGCATTATCCTATTTGCTATCGGTATGAGTTTTCTTTTATACTTTCTGCTGTCTTTCGAGCACGGTGTCCATTTGATGCCTTTGAGTATAGGTATTATTTTTCTGGCCGCCTTTATTGTGCGTGAATTACGTACTGCCTACCCTTTTATCGATATACGTTTACTGCGGAGCAACCACAGGCTTACACTTGTCTATATCCAGTTCATACTATTGAATATCTTTAACTACAGTCTCTTTTTCGGGCTGCCGAGCTTCTTTCAGGATGTTCTGCATTACAGCCTGAAGACGAGCGGCCTCATGATGATTTTTCTTTCTGGTGCAAGTACACTTGTGTCGTTCCTGATGGGACGCTGGATCGATCGTTCCGGTACAAGTGTTCCAACAATTGCAGGAGCTGTATTTATGATTGGCGGTACTGCAGCACTTGCTGTCCTATCTCAGCATCTTACTCTCGGAAACATCGGTGCTGCCCTCATTTTTCTGGGTATCAGCTATGGTATCGGCAATGTCACCTTGCAGGCAGCGATGCTGCATGCTTCCCCCGAATCTATCGTTGGAACAAGCTCAGGCCTTTTCCAAACATGCAGATATCTTGGGTCGATTCTTTCTTCAGTTGTATTAGCGATTGTTTTCAGCTCTGATTTATCCCTGCCTGGTTTTCGGACTCTGATGATTGTCCTTGTCATTACTGGAGGACTTTTCTTCATTACAGCTGTCTATTCAAAACGACTGGAAAAAGCAGCGGTATAAAATCCTGCTGCTTTTTCCAAATTCTATTGACAGTCAAATTTATTGGTCATACAATTAAACAAAATAACAAATAGTCTCATTCTTTTTTATTACTTCCAATTGAAATCGCTTACAAAGAGGAGGAATACAATTGAAATCCACGACTAATCCTTATTTTGTTAAAGTCCATGAACAAGACAATGTTGCAATAGCTGTTGCTGATGGCGGTCTTTCTGCTGGTACTTCTCTTACAACTGACATTGTCTCACAAGAGAACATCCCCCAAGGCCATAAGATTTCCTTGCAGCCTATCCAAACAGGTGAACCTGTCATCCGCTACGGCGAAGTGATCGGGCATGCTACAACAGATATTCCAACTGGAAGCTGGGTCCGAGAACGCCACTTGCTATTGCCGACGCCACCACCGCTGAATGAACTTTCTCTTTCCCCTGCTCCCGCCGCCCCCCTGCCGACATTGGAAGGCTATACATTCGAAGGCTATCGCAATTCAGATGGATCCGTCGGCACCAAAAATATACTTGGGATTATAACCAGCGTCCAATGTGTCGTAGGTGTCATGGATCACGCAGTCAAACGACTGAAACAAGATATCCTGCCCAAGTATCCAAATGTCGATGATATCGTCGGCCTTCATCATGCATATGGCTGCGGGGTCGCTATCCAAGCACCAGAAGCAATCATCCCAATCCGTACTGTGCAAAACTTGGCCCGTCATCCGAACTTT
Source organism: Terribacillus saccharophilus (assembly GCF_046592595.1). Lineage (GTDB taxonomy): Bacteria > Bacillota > Bacilli > Bacillales > Amphibacillaceae > Terribacillus > Terribacillus saccharophilus_C. Next base: position 14,439 of record NZ_JAWVPF010000001.1, read on the forward strand.
GGCGGCGAGACACTAGTCATCGGTCTTGGCTGCGAGAAACTTATTCCATCACGAGTCAATCCCAGCGGAAACGACGATGATATAATCATGCTGCAAGATCAACAAGGTTTCCATGCAATGGTTGACAAAATCATGGAGAAAGCGGAAGCAAAGCTATTCATGCTCAATAAGCGAAAACGGGAAACCTGCCCTGTTTCCGAATTGGTCATTGGCACACAATGCGGCGGAAGTGATGCATTCTCCGGCGTAACTGCAAACCCTGCCGTAGGCTATGCATCAGATTTGCTAGTCCGTGCTGGTGCAACAGTGATGTTTTCCGAAGTGACAGAAGTGCGGGATGCAATCCATTTACTCACACCTCGTGCTGCCAGTAAGGAAGTCGCTGAAAAATTAGTACGGGAAATGGATTGGTATGACCGTTATCTTGCATCCGGTCAAGCAGATCGGAGCGCTAATCCGTCGCCAGGAAATAAAAAAGGCGGCTTATCGAATGTTGTAGAAAAGGCATTGGGCTCTGTTGCAAAGTCAGGGCAAAGCACGATTGCCGATGTTCTGGCACCCGGAGAACGTACTGAAACGAAGGGCTTACTGTTTGCCGCTACTCCTGCCAGCGACTTTGTCTGCGGTACTCTCCAGCTTGCTTCTGGTATCCACCTGCAGCTCTTCACAACCGGCCGCGGAACACCATACAGCCTGGCAATGGCTCCTGTTGTGAAGATATCGACACGCACCGCCCTGCACGAGCAATGGAAGGATTTAATAGATGTCAATGCCGGCACGATTGCTACCGGTGAAGCAACATTGGAAGAAGTCGGCTGGGAAATATTCCACTTTATACTCGATGTAGCAAGCGGCAGAAAACGAACTTGGGCAGATCACTGGGGTACTCATAACGACCTGGCACTGTTCAACCCGGCTCCTGTTACATGAAAGAGACAAATCCCGATGCCATCCGGCATCGGGATTTGTTTTCTTACCCTGTAAAAAAGCGCAATGCAGCCATTAGCATAACGCCTACTATCACGGTATATAATAGACTCTTCGTCCAAAGAGCGAAAAGTATGGTAGGAATCATGATCACAATAAATTCCCAATCAAAAGAAAGCGGTCCGTTTTCTCCTAAAACATTTGAAACAACTAGTGCAGTCAATATACATATAGGTATATAAGACAGCCACCTTAGGGCTAGTACCGGCAATTTCAGATTTCTGATTATCAAAAAAGGCAAAACGCGCGGCACTATCGTCACAGCAGCACATCCAGCAATCAGCAGCAGCATGGATAAAGATACGTTCATTTCTCCGTCACCACCCCAATCGTTGCTCCAAGTGTGGTAGCAAGCAGTACTGCCATATGGGAACTGACGAAGAACGAGAAGCCAACCATCAATATGACAATACATAGCATCAATCGAATATAGTGCTTTATTCTCGTCGATTCAATTGCATCCAGCTGCAGCACAAGCAGAGCAATGAACATACTGGTCAGGGCAAAATCCAGACCAAATGCCTCCGGATCTGCTATCCAGTTTCCAGATAATGCGCCAACTGCACAAGAAATGATCCAGCATATATAAGCTGTCACATTCAACCCGTTCATCCAGCTTGCCGTCATCCCCTGCTTTTGTTGTACCTTGCCTGAAGCCACACCAAATGTTTCATCTGTCAGCAGTACGCCAAATCCGATGTTCTTCCAAATAGAATACTGCGTAAAATGCGGCGCCAATGTCGCGCTCATAAGAAAATGCCGTAAATTCACGATAAAGGTCGTTAAAATGATTGCCGCAGCCGGACTGCCATCGAGTACTAATGCTGCAAATATAAATTGAGCTGACCCAGCGTATACGAGCACCGCCAGTAATACTACTTCCAGTGCACTGAGCCCAGCTGCAACACCGACTACTCCGGCTGCAATCCCTATGCTGATATACCCAAGCAGTGTTGGGATACAGTCCCTCACTCCCTGCCTGAAGGTCATAACATTGTTTTCCTCCGCTCCAATCGAAGCATGATGCATATCGGCCATTCGGGTCTCACCTTCAAACTTCTCTAGTATTGGTAGTCAGTATATCAAAGCGAGGTACATGATGGAATACAATATATTTTCAAAGTCTTTCATCGGGAGTCTTTTAAGTATGTTTTTTTCTCTGGATAGACTAGGATGAAGATAGTCAAGATTACATATTCCCATAGTATTTCTCTATGAGCTATTGCTAATATGATTAATCCCGATTCACAATTAACTTTATAAGAGAGTCTATCTAGATTAGTGTATTAAGTTTTTAATCGTTAGAATCTGGGTATAAATACTTAGATTCACAAAGAATAGGAGAAGATTCCAATAACAAATAACACACTGCTATCTACGACCCAAGTCCTGGATAACAACGCTGTCTTAGCTGCAGCAGAGAAATCTTTAGCTATGATTGAGTTCACACCATTCGGCGAAGTATTATGGGCTAATGAGAATTTTGCTGCAACAATTGGTTATGCACAGGCAGAGCTGCCGGGTATGCATCACCGGCAATTCTGCACCTCTGATTTTGCTTATAGCACAGATTATGATAAGTTCTGGAGCAGATTGCGCAACGGTCTCCCTTTCCAAGATAAAATTCAGCGAATTGCAAGAAATGGAGATGTAATCTGGCTGGAAGCTACATATATGCCAGTCCGTGATCATGGTGGCAGTGTACAAGCAGTCCTGAAAGTTGCAACGGACATTACAGCAAGGGAAATCGGAACAAAAACGATCACATCCGGCCTGCAGCAAATGGCCAATGACCTTCGCAACCGGACGAGTTCTGGAATCGAAAAAAACAATGGAGCCGCGGATTCAATAGAGTCTATCGTTACTGCGACGACCGCCAATATCGAAGCAACTGCAGCCTTATCTCAACAGGCTGGATCTATTCAATCACTTGTTGGCACGATCAAGGACATCGCAAATCAAACGAATCTGTTAGCATTGAATGCTGCTATTCAAGCAGCTCATGCTGGCGAGCATGGCAGAGGGTTCAATGTTGTTGCGGATGAAGTACGAAAACTGGCATCACAAGCTGCGGAAGCAGCTAAGCAGACCCAAGAGAATATCGGGAAAATGACCGGGCATATTCAACAGATTGAATTCGTCTCGCATCAAGCACAAAAGCGGAGCATGGAAGGAAAGACACGTGTGCAAGAGGTTATAGAAGAACTTTATACCCTGGAACAGGCAGCCCAGAATTTGGATAAACAAGCAAATGAGCTCAGCTCTCTTATTTAAGGAACCGCATTATTGCGGGATTTTTTATCTGCAGAATAAAAGACTAGTATAATACTCACATGTATTATTTACAGAAATTTAGCAATCCGGGTTTTAAGAGTAGAAATGGTTAATTGACATAAATCGGCAAAGCTAGTACGCTTAAATCCCGTTAAGGAATGAAGTTTGGGGAGTAATTCAGTATGTACAAATTTGAGGTTGATGACAAAAACAAAGTGCTTCATATAATAGCGGAAGGTTTCTTTAAAAACGATGAATCTGCAGCATTCATGGAGACACTTTATGAGACATTCGGGTCTATACAAGCCACCGAATATGATCTTATTGTTGAATTGATTCATCTTAATGTAATAAAGCAGGATTTGGTTTATAGAATTGCTGACGCTTTAAAATTATATGATGAGCTCGGTTTCCGTAATATTGTCATCATCAATCCAATTTCCATTTTAGCGAAAGTACAGCTTTTCAATATCGCAAGAAGCGTCCATTTTACAGGCACCTTTGTCGATTCACTGGAGGAATGGCAGGCGCGTTAACGCGCTGCCATCCTGTCCGGAGTCTTCTTTTTTGCCACATGGACGAACAGGCCTATCAGTGTCAGTACGATGAGTGACGTCAATGCAATTCTGCTCGCCAAATCTCCATAACCTCTTAAAACGAGTGTAATACTTCCATAAATCATCGGTCCTATAATAGAGGACACCTTGCCCGAGAATGCGAACAAGCCAAAAAACTGCCCTCTTTTTTCAGCCGGAGATAAATCCACGATTAAAATCCTTGATGTAACCCAGATTGATCCCAAAGCGATTCCAAAAAGACTGCCAGCTACCCAAAACATCCATTGTGCTGTTGCGAGCACCCCTATCGTTAAGGCTATCACCATGATTAAAGCTACAAAAGTAAATGATCGATGTGCCCCTGCTCGATGAGCTATCTGGCCGAAGCAGAATGACCCGATGATAGCTGTTACCGTGGACACGAGATACAGAATGATGAATTGCCCTGAACTGAACCCAACCACTGTGACGGCATATACACTCATGACAGCAATAGTTGTCGCTATTGCATCGTTGACAAAGAAATAAGCAACCATGAATCGGAAGATGGAATGATGCTTGCGGATTTCTTTAAAAGTAGCAATAATCTCTTTATATCCGTTCAACAGACTCATACCTGGCCGCTTCTGCACCGATTGTTTATCTTTCAGGAAAAACAGCAGCGGCAGCGTGAATACGAGATAAAGCCCCGCAGTAGCCAGGAAGACATATTCATAACCATCATCCAGCAGGAAGTAGACAAGCAAACCAACCAGCGTCCCCATATATCCTACAGCTACACCGAATCCCGACAATGTCGATAGCCGGCTGCGCGGCACTAAATCACTGATTTTCGCATCATAAAATATAAGACTGCTATTATAGAAGAACTTCGCCAAAACAAATACAAGGACAGTCGCTACAAATGGTGCTGGAAGTCCCCATAGCGTGGTTTCAGTATTCCACCCTGCAAATACGCCCATCAAAATCGTACAAAAAATGGACACACCCGCAAATCGGATAATATAGCGCTGTTTGTAGCCAGTCTGGTCGATCCACACACCAAATAAAGGCGAGAAGATGACTAGAAAGAAACTTGCCAGTGCATTGGCATAAGCAATCAGTGTATTACCAAGCTGTTCCAATTCTGCTGTGTTGCCGATTGTATCGGTTACATAGAATGGAAAGAAGACAGTTGTAATATTGGAAGAAAAAATCGTATTGGCAAAGTCATATAAAGCCCAAGACAAAATAGGCAAGGACAGCAAAAATCCAAATCCCCTGCTTTGATCGGAAGCCTGCCTTACGTGTTTGCTTTCCATTGGAAACCTCCTTTTTCTTCCACTATACCTTATGCTTCTTGGCCAGCACGGTTATTTACAAAAAAATTACAGTACGTATTTTTTGTCGAAATATTCCTCACTGAGAGCACTGCTTTCGATTAAAGTTATTCTAAAGCCAGTAAGGAGATGAACCCGTTTGTGAATTCTCCTGCCCAATACTTTCTCTTTTTCTATGTGTTCCTATTTGCAACTTTGGTCGCAGTATCACTTCTCTAGTTATCCAACAACATGGCCGCTCCTTCTAAATCCTGACTATACTGGTAGTGCCCATTTCGATAACGCCCGATGCGTGGTATGGAACAATAGAAATCGTGTTCTTTTTTATTAGTCTGTTCAGGGGCGATGTATCCGCGCTCATTACAGTTGCTTGCTGGATTATACTACCCTTTATTTGGTGGTATGGGTAATCCAATTTCGTACTCGCTTAAAAGAGAAGTGGTAAATCTTGAAGGCATGTTAAAAGACACGGAAACAAGAATGTATTGTTTCCGTGTCTTTCACTAAGAGGCTTTCTCTTTCAGCTTTCTCATTTCTTCCACCCACGCCACCACTTCGGCACGGATCTGTTCTTCCCGTTCATTTACCTGGTCAATCTTTTCTTGTTCAAGGTCGCTTACCTCTTCTTTTGCGATATCAAAGCGTTCCTGGATAAGCTGAGATACAGCATTATTCATTTCCTCTGTGATAACTTTCTCTTCTGAAAGTCTTGTAAGTGCAGCTTCGTACCGCATCTCTTCATTTGCCATTATATTCGGTATTTTATCTAGCACTTGACGTTGGCGCTCATATTCATCGCCTACTTCCCATCCATTCGGGGGTATATTGACAGGTGCCCATGCCAGGTCCAAGTCTGATGGCAGCCATTCATATTCAATGGTAGTCTGCAAATCTGACGCACTACTAGCAGCATAATATTCCCCTTTTCCCGCAGCTGCTACATCAGAAAGTTGATTTTCCGATTCTTCATCGACATCGAACCCAATAACATTAACAATGCCTGACTCGTTCGATGCCGCTTTCTCGGCTGCTTTTACTGGATCACCGCCGCAAGTCTCTTTACCGTCGCTGACAATATAGATTGCGGTTGTACCATCCATTGAACGGCTTTTATCAGCTGCTGCATCAATTGCTCCAGCCAGCGGTGTCCAGCCTCTCGCCTCGATTTGATCTGTTGCTTCGCTGAATTTCTGATTGTCATAAGCACCAGAGGCATAGACCTCTTCAATACCTGTACAAGATTCATTCTTATCCGAATCTGATTCCGATCCTTTATGACCATAAACGATTAGGGAAATATCATTTGAGCTTCCAAGCGTTTTAGCGAAACTCTTGACTGCATCTTTGGCCACTTCCATTTTCTGCTCGCCATCTACATCCAGAAGCATGCTGGAACTGGCATCAAGTAAAATAATGGCGTTTTCAACTTCAGATGACTCATCGGCAACTTCTTCAGCTTCCGGCTGCGGTAAATATGGATCCTCGAAAGAAGGTTCTAGATCCTCTGCTTCTTGAATCGTTTGCCCATAATACGGACTTCCTAAAGCAGCTATCAGAGCTTTATGTAGCGTTTCTGGATTATCATCGGCCTTGATAGCTTCTTTCAATGATGAAACTGCTGCATCAATAATATCTTCATTGGAAACATGCCCATCGTTTTTAGCCGTATCAGCTTCTATTGGAATACCAGAAGTTTCCTTTCCGCCCTGCTGTTTTTTGAGCATCGATAGCGATCCTGCCGTGCTGACTTCCTGTATCGAACTTATATCTATTGTATCATCCGCTTCTTTAGTCGTTTCCTTTGTAATAGTTTCCTCTTCAGAGGTACTATTCGTACTGCACGCAGCCAATATGATAAGCAAAACCAGAAGCAGATAAATGGAAGTGTATTTCATCCGAACTCACTCCTCTCTCCTTTGTTGCTATTAGTACGAATCATCATAAGAATAGTTTCAAAATTACAAGCATCCAAAAACCACTTCTACACCTGTTCCACAATTGATTCCCCAGTGGAATGATCATCGTACATCCATTGCCACTGTTCATGCAGACGGATCCTGCCATCTTCTAACACTTCTGGCACTGAAACGCATTGCCCGCTCCGAAGCTCATATTGATCATTGATATGATGATAACGAAAACGGAGCTTGCCATCTGATTCCACCAAACCGATCAATCTGCCCTCCAGAATCGATCCCCCCGCATAAGATGCGGTAAGAATCTGTCCTTCCTGCTGATAATGAAAGATGGTTTCACTCGATGTTTCCCCATTATCTGTATTCGTGACAGCACGGAAAATCAGGTTATGATAATTCATCCTGCCCCTCCACTTTAAGCCGTTTTCGCGCCTGTTCAGCACGTTTCCTTGCCTCTTCCACTGCTCCTGCTGCTGATAATGCTACAGCAACTCTGCGTCCTTCGGTTGTCGCTGGCTTACGGAAGACACGGATCTGCGTCTCGGCCTCCTGCAATGCTTCTCTTAATCCGGAAATATGGTAGGTTTCCAATGCTTTGTCTGCTTTTAAAGGACTGGTTGCTCCAGGCTGCACCAGTTTAATTTCTGTAATCGGCAAACCTAATATTGCTCGTACGTGCAAGGCAAATTGGGACAGCTGCTGTGTCACCATCGTTACCATACCGGTATCATGGGGGCGAGGTGATACTTCACTGAAATACACTTGATCCCCAGCAAGGAAGAGTTCTACACCAAATAAGCCGTAGCCGCCTAGTCCTGTTGTAATACGCTCTGCTATCTCCTGTGCTTCTTCGAGTTGCAAATCTGTCAGCTGATGAGGCTGCCATGAAGCGATATAGTCGCCATTTTCCTGCTCATGCCCAATTGGATCACAGAAGAAGGTCCCGTTCACTGCCCTAACAGTCAGCAGTGTGATTTCCGCATCAAAGTGAATGAATTCCTCAACAATGACACGCGGTTTCTGCACCCTGCCTCCTTCCATGGCAATTTGCCAGCTCCGCTCGATATCCTCCGGTTTCCGGCAGACACTCTGACCTTTTCCCGATGAACTCATCAATGGCTTAATAACACACGGAAAGCCAATTTCCTCTGCAGCTTTTTGAAATTCTTCATATGTATCAGCAAAACGATAACCTGCTGTCGGGATATCCAGTGTTTCTGCAGCAAATCTGCGGATGCCTTCCCGATCCATCGTCAGCTGTGCCGCTTTCGCAGTTGGTACGACATGATAGCCTTCCTTCTCCAGTTCGACCAATTCATCTGTGGCGATTGCCTCGATCTCTGGAACAATATAGTCTGGTTTCTCCCATTCTACAATCTGTCTGAGCTTTTCAGGATTCAACATATCAATAACATAGCCGCGATCAGCAACAGCCATAGCGGGAGCCCCGTCGTACCGATCCACTGCTATCGTTTCCACACCAAGCCGCTGTGCTTCGATCACAACCTCTTTTCCCAGTTCTCCAGATCCGAGCAGCAGCAGTTTTTTCGTTTGATACATACTTTTGCCTCCTAAGTTGTTATTAGTAAAAAGTATTGCGCCATGATTCGACTTTATCTGATAAACTTATGTTACCATGCCTGTCCAATTCAGGTAATCCTTACTTTTGTCTCAGGAGGAAAGACGTTGCTTTCGTTCATTGATATTCCGGGTGTTCATCTCTTTTATACCATTATTTGCGTCTTACTTATAAGCATACTAGCCAGACTTATATTGTATGTGAGCCAGCATATGATGCGAACTGCCATCAGTGCCTGGAAAGTGACTCTAGTATCCCTGGGAACCGGCTTAAGTGTCGTACTAGCCACTTATTCTTTCACTTTATCAATTGATGCGGGGCCTGCTTCCCAGGCAACTTGGATTTTCTTCGCAATCAATTTCTGTACAAGCGCAATTTGCGGTGCAATTATCCTGTGTGTCGTCCGCAGTCCAATTGGCAATACCAAACATGATTTGCTGAACAGTCTCTTATTGGCTGCTTTGATATACTCATTACATATGATGACACCGATTACCTTATATCCTGACTTGCTTGATGTGGACCCTATAGAAGTACTTACTTCGATCGTTTTGACACAATCGACCATTTTTATTTTATTCCGTTTCTTCAATATGTACACGAATGGAGAACAAATGAAATGGGGCAAGTTATTGCTGCTATTTGGAAGCCTAATGTCTGGAATCGCTATTGTCGGGCTAGGTTATTGCATCTTTGCCTCTTTCACTTCTTATCATTCAGTCCTATCGCATAACCTGCATTTTATGATTCCAACAGTTATCGTCTTGATATCCAATACAATTTTGACTGTCATTCCGCTGCTTTATCGAAACAGAGCACTGCTGACGACGCATCAGCTCTATCAATCTCTGTTCAATGACAACCCTAATGCAGTATTGGCAGTCGAGAAGGATGGTTCGATTCTGCATGCTAACAAAGAAAGCAAGTATTTGACTGGTTATGATGGGGATACGATCAAAAGAATGGATGCAATTGCCTTGTTCCTTGAGAAGGAACTCTTTCAGGATTGCCTCGATATCATCAAGAATGGCGGATCACATCAATGGGACACCAAGATAGTCAGCCGATCAGGCACACAAATAGATGTTCATGTGACTGGTATACCCACTATTGTGAAGCATCATATTGTCGGTTACTTTCTCGTTATCAAGGATATATCGCATACAATTGAAACAGCCAAACAAGTTGAATTTCTTGCTTATCATGATGACCTGACCAAACTGCCGAATCGCCGTCTCATGCAGAAAAAGATGCAGGAATATGCCGACAAAGGTATTCCCTTCAGTATCTTATTAATTGATTATGATTTATTCAAACGTATCAATGATATATTCGGACATTCCTTTGGGGATAGGGTTTTAGTGGAAACAGCAGCTCGTTTGGAAAGAATTCTGGATGGTAAAGGCACGGTCAACCGGGTCGGGGGAGATGAATTCCTGCTCATCGTACCCGGAGATTCTGCAACTCGACTCGCTCAATATATCGTCGAGCAGTTCCGACAGCCAATTCGGCTACAAGACTACGAGCATGTTTTGCAAGCCAGCATTGGTATTGCTTCCTTCCCGGAGCATGCGGAAGACATGGATAATCTCTATAAGTATGCTGATATTGCAATGTACCAGACAAAAGAAAACGGCGGGAATAATTATACTGTCTTCAAGCCAGAAATGGCAGAAAAACAAGTGCTCCGTTTCGAAATTGAGCATGAGCTCCAGGGAGCAATCGAAACACAAGCTTTTGATTTGTACTTCCAGCCAAAATTTCACAGCTTCACACGTACAATAACTGGAGCTGAGGTGCTGCTGCGCTGGCATCATCCCGAACGAGGCTTCATTCCTCCAAATCTGTTCATTCCAATTGCCGAGGAAAGCGGGCTGATAGTCGCAATTGAACGCAGTGTCATTGAACGGGTCATGGCTTGCTTATCGAAATGGCGTGAAGACACAAATGAATGCATGATCCCTTGCATATCCATCAACGTATCTGTCATTACGTTCCTGCAGGATGATTTCTCTAGTTTCTTCCGGAAGCAGCTGAATCATTACAATTTGAATGGCAGCGTGCTGGAGCTGGAGATCACAGAGCGTGTCGTCATGCAAAATGAGACCAAGATAAATTCCACCCTTCAGAAATTGCGTGAAACAGGTGTTAAGATCAGTATTGATGATTTCGGCACTGGATATAGCTCTTTGAACTATTTGGATAAACTCCAGGTCGATATTTTAAAAATTGATCAAACGTTCATTCAACATATTGAATACAATCAATCCATTGTTGCAACCATTCAGTCACTGGCTGAAAACCTGAAGCTTCACACAATTGCTGAAGGAGTCGAAACGGAAGCACAGCTGCAAGCACTTCGCGATCTTGGCTGCACAGAGGTGCAAGGTTATCTGTTTTCCAAACCCCTGCCTCAATCTGATTTCGAGTCAGCTTATATTATGCAAGTACCCGCGGATGCCTAGCATTCCGGGTATTTTTTGTATATATATTTATCCGTTGCCACATACTAACAGCATTACTTTGGGAGGATGTGGGAATATTGCGGAACTATGCAGATAGAAATGCCATCCTGCTGTGTGTAGCAGCGATACTTATCTTCGTCTCTCCCCTATTCCTGCTGGGAGACCATGCCCATATACGGGTACATGACAATCTCGACTCCAATCTTGCTTGGTACAAAGTACTTGCTGAAAGCGGGCAGATGTTTGGCGGCGTCCATGCGGTCATTCCTCAGATTATTGGCGGTCTGCCCCGGGATGCACTCGGTACGGAATGGACACTTATTGTCTGGCTCCATGCATGGTTTCCGACAATGACCGCTTATGGAATCAGTCAGCTGCTTACCCGGCTGATTGCGTTTCTAGGTATGTATTTACTGCTGCGCACCCACGTTATCCGGAATAACAAAGCACATTGGATCGCTGCTCTTGTTTCACTTGCATTCGCCCTGACACCATTTTGGCCATCCGGCATGCTTAGTACCATGGGACACCCATTGGCACTTTGGGCTTTCCTATCTATCAGATCCCATAAGGCGAACTGGAAGCATTGGATTACTATTACCCTATTACCGTTATACGCTAGTTTCGTTCTTGGATTCTTCTTCTTCCTTGTCCTTATGGGAATTGTATGGTTCATCGATCTGCTTCGATATCGCAGGCTGAATCTGCTGTTCTTGATAAGTATCATCTGGATGACTGCTGTTTTCCTGGCGACGGATTACCGGCTTGTCTACACGATGATTGCTGGATCCGAAACGATGCATCGTGTTGAATTCGTGTCTTCCAGACAGGACTTTTCCCAGACGCTCCGCTTGTTTTGGAAGAATTTCACACTGGGTCATAATCATGTAATGACTCTCCATACCTTTGTGATCCTGCCAGTGCTGGCAATTGCTTTGATTTTGGTTCTCTTTAGGCAAGGTCGCACAAGACCAATGAATATTTATCTTAGCCTGACGGGATTGAATCTGCTGTTATCCTTTTGGTATGCCCTTTGGTTCAATAAGATCTGGAAAATTCCAAAAGAGCATATTGATTTGCTTTCTGCATTCAACTTTGCGCGCTTCCATTTTCTTCGGCCACTCGTTATTTACGTTAGTTTCGGTTTGGCTTGTTATCTGCTTTGGCAAATCGGGAAGCGCAGCATTAGAGTTTTTGTATATGCTTGCCTCTGTCTCCAACTTGTCATATTGGCTCTTTCCAACGAAGAAATCGTTTATGGTCTGTATAAGCACACACCAACCGTCGAGGCTTTTTATGCTGTTGATCAATTCCAGGAAATCCGCGATTATATCGGTAAGCCTCAAGACACGTATAAGGTAGCAAGCATCGGCTTGCACCCTGCTATCGCCCAATATAACGGTTTCTATACTGTCGATACATACAATAATATAATCCCATTGTCATACAAGCATCAGTTTCGTGAGGTCATTGCAGGAGAACTGGCTAAAAGCAAAAACCTGACGCGCTACTTCGATGAATGGGGCAGCCGCTTGTATGTTTTTTCGGCCGAGCTCGGGAAACACTATGATTTCCGGAAGAACTCCGACCGCAGCATTCATGATCTTAATTTAAATGCCAATGCTTTAAGAGAGCTGGGCGGAGCCTACATCTTATCCTCCGTTTTGATAGAAAACGCAGCCGATAATGATTTGCACTATGAACGAAGCTTCTCTCATCCCGATTCTGCTTGGAAAGTTCACCTATACCGGGTACAACCTTAAAGGAGGGAATCCATTGACTACATCTTTGCCTGTCCTTACTTTAGTGATTCCTTGTTATAACGAAGAAGAGATCTTGACGGATACTTGCTCCAAGCTATCATCCACTCTAGCCGCCTTGATGCAGGAGCAGCTCATTTCACCAGCAAGCAGTATTTTGTTCGTGGATGATGGCAGCAAGGATCATACTTGGCAGTTGATTAAAATAGAGCACCTGGCCAATCGATTCGTCACCGGTATTAAGCTCGCTGCTAATGCAGGACATCAGCGGGCGCTCCTTGCGGGGATGCTTCATGCAAAGGATTATTCCGATTGCGTCATCTCATTGGATGCCGATTTGCAGGATGATATCTCTGTCATCCGGACATTCGTGCTGCGTTATCTGGAAGGCTATGAAATTGTATATGGCGTTCGGAACGACCGCACATCTGATACCAGCTTCAAACGAAATACTGCAGCGCTCTTCTATCGGACAATGGAGATGCTCGGTATACGGCTCATTTCCAATCATGCCGACTATCGGCTGCTGAATAAACGGGCCTTGACAGAGTTGAGCCGTTATAATGAATCCAAGCTATTCCTTAGGGGTATCATCCCACAAATCGGCTTTCGATCTGATATTGTGACTTATGAACGAAAGCCACGGTTGGCCGGAGAAACAAAATACCCGCTGAAAAAGATGCTTAGTTTTGCATTTGAAGGAATCACTTCCTTCAGCGTTGCTCCTATCCGCCTTATTGCAGCAGTTGGCTTCTGTCTGTTCCTTATAAGTTTGCTCGCTGCCTGTTATGCTGGCATGCAGAAAATATTCGGGGAACCCGATGCAGGATGGACCAGCTTGATCATTTCCATCTGGCTTCTTGGAGGACTGCAGCTCATGGCAATCGGTATTATCGGTGAGTATATTGGTACAATTTTTGCAGAAGTAAAAAAGCGCCCCCTCTATACAATCGATAGTATCTTGAGGCAAATGCATCCCCAAGACAGCACGCACTTTACGAAAACTTAACAAATATTTTGCATTGCTGCAGTTTTTCTGTTAGAATGTCTTACAAACAGGATACCCCCAAAATATTTCTGTTTTGTTTGCTGCTGTGTGCTCAGTAGCAATGAAAAAGCCACTCATTAGAGTGGCTTTTTTGCTTTTATCAATCCCCGCTCAGTCGAGCTTTACTGGCTGTTTCTATTTGCTTTTCCACATAATTGCGATACTTCTTATACCATATTTTAATGGATACGACGTAAAGAACAACATTTGCAGCAATCAATATAGCAATCGTCGGCCAGAACCAATTCGAAACTGCTGCTCCCTCGTAAGCTAATCCTATTGGTGAGAAAATGACATAGAAAATGACAATAGCGAAAATCAGCGTAATGGATACAGGAATTGCGTGTTTCCATGGAACAAGATGATCTTCCCCATTTTCTGCGTAAAAGACTGGTTTGATCTTTTTCAATGGTTTTACTTTTGCCATGATGAGCATGAATACAACCTCAATCGCCAGCAAAATTCCGTACACGTGGATATAGTTGATACCAGGATCCCAGTCGAATATCTGGCGGAAACCCCATACCATCATATAATAAGCGATAACGTGGAATACGATTACTACTTTAGCCGCTGCAGCTGGTACACGTTTAAATATCATGCCCATTAATACAATTACTAGGATAGGTATGTTGAAGAATCCAGTAAACTGCCTGATCAGGTTCCACAACCCATCCGGTGCATACATAAGAAATGGTGCAACAAAGAAGGAAACCAGGGCAATGATAATGCCAAGGATCTTACTTACCTTGATCAACTTCTCATCCGAAGCATTTGGTTCGAATACCGGCTTGTAAATATCAAGTACCAGCAGAGTAGCAACACTATTCAAGATAGAGTTGAAGCTGCTCAGCACAGCCCCAAATAATACGGCCAGGAAAAAGCCTAGCATCCATACTGGCAGCACATCGCTGACAAGTGTCGGATAACTCAAGTCTCCATTTTGAACAGAGTCACCATACAAATGAAATGCGATAATACCAGGTATCAGCATAAAGACCGGAACCAAGAGCTTCAAGTAACCCGTAAACAGAATACCTTTTTGTCCTTCTGCCAGGTTTTTCGCACCCAAAGCACGCTGGATGACATATTGGTTTAACGCCCAATAGAAAAGGTTGGCAAAAAGAATACCTGTAAATATAGAGAAGAATGGAACATTATCTGTGCTGCTGCCTATCGCATTCAGCTTCTCAGGGCTATTCTGGACGATGTGCTTCATGCCGTCCACCATATTTCCGTTGCCTAGCAGAATAAAGCCTAGTATCGGAACGAGGAAACCGATGATGACCAAACCGATACCATTCAACGTATCAGATACTGCCACAGCCCTCAAGCCGCCGAAAATCGCATAAACTGCACCGATGATACCAACGAACCAAACTGTCATCCACAATGCCTGTGTATATGTAATATCGAGAAGTTCCGGTAAATCGAATAATTGGAGGACGGACACACCGCCGGAGTAAAGCATGGAAGGAATTGTAACGCACATGTATCCAAGCAGGAACAAAATAACGGTCAAGCGCCGGACAGTTTCATCATAACGTTTGCTCAAAAATTCCGGTATCGTGGAAATTCCAATTCCAAGGAACTTCGGCAGCAGGAAGATAGCCATGATAATAGCTGCAAGACCAGCTGTTACTTCCCAAGCCATACCCGACATATTATTTGTGAAGCTCTGTCCATTCAATCCAATCAGCTGCTCTGCTGATAAATTCGTCAACAGCAAGGAACCTGCTATAAATACCCCCGTCAATCCACGCCCCGCCAGGAAGTATTCATCAGCCGTGCTGACATTGCCTTTCGTCATATAGTAGGATACAACTGCGACCAATGCCATGAAAAAGGCACAGGAAAGCAAGATAAAGATAATTTCTCCGATACTGAACATGTGATCACCCTTTATGTAAGATAGCCTGCATTTTGTCAGGCCTCTTTTAAGTAACCGTTATCATGCCTCGGGAAACCTATTTAACCACTTATTTTTAATTATCTTTCCTTACATATACAAGTTCGTATTGATTTTCCTCTTGTAGTGGAACCCATGCCAACTCCAGCTGCAGTAAATCACCGAGCTGCTGTTTGACTTGCTCATAAGACAGCATGTGTCCACCAGTATCTTTAACTGCGTCCGGTACGCGGTCAACAATGCACTCTCTAATAAGTCCAGAATATATCCCGACGTGGATACTGGCTTCTATTCCTACTACAGAAATATCTGATTTAGTATAAGCAAAGAGAAAAATATATGCTGGTTCAAGCTCATCCTCGATAGCAGCATCCGGGGCAAGCTGCTCTCCTGCATGCTTCCATTCTCCAAGCGGCTGTTCGGTTACAGCTGAAAGAAACCGAACTGCTTGCCGCTTAAGCTCCTCCTCTGTATATCGCTTGTCTTTATGCCATGGCGTAGCTCCCGAATAAAACAGTACATCCTCATTCTTGCGGATAGCAACCTGATCCGTGATTTCATCGATAGGATGATTTTCCACATGGGTATTTTCTGCCCAAAGCTGTACTCCATCTTCGTTATAATAATTTACGTAGCTCTCGGTTATCCCCATTAAGCTTGCCCAATCCTGTTGCTCGGCAGCTTCCTCGATATCTGTGAGAACCGGCGGGAGCTCGGTGAATAATACAGTACCGTCTGCATGTACACCAATAGCCTGATCTGAGAGCTTATACACTGGATTTTCATCTTCAACAGCAATCACAACAGGTGTTTCAGCGAGTAGTTTTTGTTTTGCCTCCGCTGCATCCAACAGCTCCTTACTATCCTTGAGTGTATAAGTATTCCGATATAGCTGTGCTGCCGTAACAAAGCCAGAATCATGGACTTCAACTGTCAACCCTGCACTTGGTATCGGCAGATGGTGAATGGAATCTGTTTCAGCCAGACGGATTACCGTACTCTGTGAAGAATAGTTTTCCTGAATCACTTCTGCTGCTTCGGGATAAAATGCTGCGGCAAACTGCTGTGCAATGACATGAGCATCGCTTCCTTCTTTACCTTGGGGTGCCACTTGCAAGTCGAACCCAATGAGATCCCCTTTTTCATCTATATCCACAATACCGCATGGCTCTCCTTGTGCTGTCATAAGACGCAGCAGATCTTCTTCTGCTGTAACTTGTACATCTGCAGGAAGAAATTGCTTGAGATTTTGAATTAATTGTTTCATCCGTAAACTCCTTTTTATCATTCAGTTCTATTATTATGGCATAGATATAAAAATACACACAACAGCAGCTGCTGTTGTGTGTGAATCAATGCCCATGTACGACTAATTTTACATTTGATCCTACAGGATCTATAAGTGTACAGCTATTCAATTTCTGTTTAATCGGCAGTCCAACTGACTCCGCTCTTTTAATTGCTGCCTGAAGTTTCTCCTCATCCGGGAAGACAACGGTGAACCATTCCATGCCGGCTTCGTCCGGATTAACAGAAGGTGCATTGGCACCATGCCAAGTGTTAAGTCCTATATGATGATGATAGCTTCCTGTCGAAACAAACAAAGCACCTGGATAACCAGAAACAACCGTCTCGAAGCCAAGTATATTGTTATAGAATGCAGCCGCTTCGCCTAGATTGCGCATATATAAGTGGATGTGCCCCATTACAGTCCCATCTGGAAGACCACTCCACTCTTCCTCAGATGCTTCCTTCAATAAACTATCGCCATCAAGCGGATCTGTTGTCATCTGGATTTCTCCATTATTCCATTTCCAGCCTGTATCTGGTTTGTCCGCATAAATCTCAATACCATTTCCATCGGGATCATTTAGATAAATCGCTTCACTGACTCCGTGATCTGATGCCCCAAATGGCACTCTGTTCTGTACATAGAACTTCACTACATCAGCAAGATCAGCTCTGGTCGGAAGAAGCATGGCAAAATGATATAAACCAGCATGTCGCTCTGGCATTCTTTGAAGGTTTTGACCTTCCTCCAGGTAAAGCAGGATACTGCTTCCAGTTCCTAGCGCTGTCTTGCCTTGCCCTTCTTCTATAATGTTCAAACCAATTATTTTCGTATAATAAGCAACAGACTGTGCCAAATCTGCTACGCGTAATTTCACTTGTCCGATATAGGTTTGCGGCGGTTTTTGGTAGTGCATACAATATCCTCCTCTCCACTTACTTTATGTAAGTAAGTATATTTTAGATATCTATTTACGTCAAGTAACAAAAAAAAGAACACCACATTATGTGGTGTTCTTCTTATTTATGGCATTAATAGACCAACAATCGTTGCAGATAGGAAGCTGACAAGTGTAGCACCGTAAAGCAGCTTCAATCCGAATTTCGCTACAACATTTCCTTGTTTTTCATTCAAGCCCTTCACCGCACCGGCAATGATACCGATAGAGGAGAAGTTCGCAAAGGAAACAAGGAATACAGAAACGATGGCAATAACGCGATCACTCAAGACAAAGTCTCCGCCGGATAGAATCTGCATCGCTACGAATTCATTTGATACCATCTTCGTAGCCATGATGCTTCCTGCGTCAACAGCTTCTGACCAAGGCACACCCATAAGGAATGCGAATGGAGAGAAAACATAACCAAGCAAGTCCTGGAAGCTGATGCCGAAAATCCCTGAGAAGATACTATTGATCATGGCAATCAATGCAACAAAACCGATCAGCATTGCAGCAACGACAATAGCTACCTTGAAACCATCCATGATATATTCTCCGAGCATTTCGAAGAAGGATTGCTTCTCACCTTTTTCTTCCTCAATCATATCTTCCTTGGGATCTACCTCATAAGGATTGATGATAGAGGCAATGATGAATCCGCCGAACAAATTCAATACAAGTGCTGTAACGACATAACGCGGGTCCAGCATTGTCATATATGATCCAACGATAGACATGGAAACAGTGGACATCGCAGATGCACAAAGCGTATACAGACGATGACGCGGCAGCAAGCCAAGCTGTTTTTTCAATGAAATGAATACTTCTGACTGACCTAGAATCGCTGATGCAACTGCATTATAGGATTCCAGTTTTCCCAGACCATTTACTTTGCTAAGTGCAAGACCGATATATTTAATGATGAAGGGAAGAACCTTCCAGTATTGAAGGATACCAATCAATGCCGAAATGAAGACGATCGGCAGCAGCACGTTCATAAAGAATGTGGATTCTTCAACATTCACCAATCCGCCGAAGACGAAGTTAATACCTTCAGCAGCGTAGCCAAGTAACAGGTTAAATCCATCAGAGATACCTTTTACCAAAATGTTGCCTACTTCTGTATTCAATAGGATAAACCCAAGTACAAGCTGCAGGATGATCATGATAATGATCGGGCGAATCTTTATCATTTTTTTATTCGAACTAGCAATCCAAGCTAATCCCAGAAACACGAATAAACCGATGATGCCGATAATATAACTCATGTTGTTCCCCTTTCGCGTATATAGCCAAAACTGCGACGACGTTAATCATCAAAGTAAAACATAATTTTCACAACGAGTCCTATTATGCCATATTAATTACACATTACGTAGAACTAAATTAAAAGTAATTCTATTAACAATATTCAAACTACTATTCCAAGTGTACAGCCTTGCCTACTGAAAGACAAGGCTGTCGATTAATGGGAAGAATCTACACTTAAAACAACCATTTCATCATACGTGACAGCTTCTCTTAGTTTAGCTGCTGTAGCAACAGATATACGTTCTTCCTGCACATATTCATGAATGGCATCCCGCTCCATCCGGATAGCGCGCATCCGGAACTTATGAAGCTGCTCTTGAAATGCTTCATCACTTTCAAAGGATCGATAACGTCCGATGAGCTTTTTATTGTATAACTGTGTCACAATCAAAGCTTCATGTCTGTTGGCAGAAGTCGTCTGCTCACGTATCGCATCGATAGCTGCTTGTGCCCCTGCTGCCCGCAGTCTTTTCAGCTCATTGCCGACCTCTGGCGTTGTGCTGAGTATTTGTTCTGCATGCAGCTCCCAATTTTCTTTCCAGCGCTTTCGGAACCTACGGCGGATTCGGGCAATCTGGAAAGCTCGCTTGAATCTGCTGAATGTTGTATTGACGAGGTATTGCTCCGGCTGTGTCATAAGTACTTGGTATAACTGATACGCATCCTCAGAAATTCCTTCTTTTGATGCCATTTCTTCGATACGTTTCTGCTCTGCTTCCCTCCCGACTTTGATCAAGGATTCAATCGTCTGTTTGTTCGGATCCTGCAATATCCCTTTTTCAAGGTCGACAAGCTGTTCCTCCAGATCGCGTACAACCAAGTTGACAGCCAGCTGCGTTTCCCTTACTGCATCTGCTTGGAGCTGATTAATCGTCTGCTTCAAAATAAGTCGATACACCTCTTTAAAGGAAAGCAGCCCGTCATCTCTTTTTTCCGGCTTTGGAATCATGATTGGCAAAGCTACAGAAGCAAAGATCAGACTGAGCAGTATCACTCCTGTCGCGACGAATAAAACCGTATTTCGCATGGGGAACAGGGAGCCATCATCTAAATAAAACGGGATGGACAAAGCTGTTGCCAATGTAATTGTTCCATGAATTCCGCTTGTAGCCATAATGAGTGCGTAGTAACCGCGTCCGACAGTTTCCGTTTCCGTATCCCCTGTCTTTATGTGGTTTTGATAGTTCTTGGATACAAAGCGTTCCATACGGCTTTTTGGAGGTGTTGTAAAAGGTCCATACAAGCTATACACCCATAGGAAGCGGATAAGGAACAAAGCAATAAAGACGATGATAATCACTCCGAACAAACGCACCATACCAATTTCGTTCGTTTCTTGAATTCCCTGATATACTTCAGGCAGCAAGAATCCTAACAGTACGAATACAAGGCCATTCAATACATATTCCACAATGGTCCACGTGTTATTGGAAAGGATTTGCAGTTTGGTTGTTGTCTGCTGCAGGCGGTCGCGTTCAATGCCATGAATGATACTGGCAGCTACAACGGCTAGAATTCCGGAAACATGCACCTCTTCGGCAAGCACATAAAGGAAGAAGGGCGTCATTACTTGCAGAACGATAAGCATCGAATCATCTTGAAAGCCATGCTTCAGCAGCTGCAGCCGAATCGTGACAATCACATACCCTGCAACTACCCCAATTACCAAGCCGCCGATAGAGACGAACAAAAATTCCACGGATGCTCCCCCGAACGAAAACACACCAGTCAATGCAGCAGCAAGCGCCACTTTGAAAGATACGATACCGGCTGCATCGTTCAGCAACGACTCTCCTTCCAGTATCGGCATTACATTTGATGGCAGCTTCAATCCACGTGTAATCGATTTTACCGCCACATTATCTGTCGGTGATATCGTTGCAGCCAACGCGAAAGCAACCGCCAGCGGCATGGATGGAATAAGCCAATGGATCAAAAATCCTCCTAGTCCTACTGTAAGGAATACAAGTCCAAAAGCAAGGAGTATAATCGGTGTCCGAAGCTGCCACAACTCTTTTCGGGACGCTTTTTGACCCTCACTGAATAGGAGCGGAGCAATGACACAGATCATGAACAATTCCGGCTCGAATTCCAGGGATATATGAAGAGGAAGTATGGATGCAGCTAAACCTAAGATAATCTGGATCAGTGCTAGCGGCAGAGGCAGTATTTTACTGACTGCAGTCGAAAGGATAACCGCTAATAATAATACAAACAATGCTGTAAAGAAACTCATGCTGTGTGCCAAACCTACTTTCAAATAATATAAGCTAGTTTCCGTTATTACATCTTTTTCACTCGTTGGAAAAGACCGCTGCCTGAAAGGGAGCGGTCTTCCATTTAGAAGAAAGTCATATGATAAGAACTGTTGAACTCTGCTTTTGGAGCAAGCTTCTGTATTCCTGACTTTTGTGATAACACTCCTATTGAATCCGTTGTATCCGCAATTCCGAACCACGGCTCGATACATACGAATGGAGCTATCGTCCCTGTCGTCGCATCATACTTGGACCAAATCCCGACGTATGGAAAGCCTGGCAGTGTGACAGACACGCCATTTCCTTGACTTGATTGCAGACGTACTTCGTCGATTTGATCGTAAATCAGGGCATCATCTTCGAAAAGCGCTGCCTGAATCGACATAGCCGGCAGTACAGCAGGCTGTTCTTTCTCCCGAATCAATCCATCAGCCAGCTCATACGCTGTGACTTGCTTATGCTGTGCAGGTTTTAAATGAAGCTTATAATCGGCAGCATTCTCACCTGATTTAAGCGGGACGCGAAAAGCTGGATGAGCCCCAATGGAGAAAAACATCTGTTTTTCTGTTTCCAGATTGTTCACTTTCCATTCTACATGCAGCTGATCTGCCTCCAGACGGTAGCGAATTTCCACGCGAAATTCATAAGGATACACATCCTGGTATTCCCCGTTTGACTCTTTTACAAATGTAGCGGAAGCGGATTTTGCGTCTGTTACTTCAAAGGCAGCATCTCGCAGGAAACCGTGCTGGGAGAGTTCGTACTTCTTCCCTTCCGCTGTATACTGCCCGTCCTTCAATCGACCGACAATCGGGAACAAAACAGGCGAAACACGGCCCCAATAGGCAGTATCCCCGCTCCACATATAAGAAAGCTGCGTATCATGATGAAGCACACTCCTCACTTCTGCTCCTAATTCCGCAATTTCAACACGAAGCGATTCATTTTCAATTATGATCATGACTGTCCCGCCCGCAAAATTTTCTTCCGAATCGCTTCTGCAACACCATGCGCATTATTAGAGGTCGTGATATAATCTGCTGCTTCTTTAATGGCTTGTATAGCATTTTCCATAGCGACGCCGCAGCCGGCGTACTGAATCATGGATAAATCATTTCCATTATCACCAATTGCCATAACCTCTTCCCGCTTGATTCCAAGCTGCTCGGCCAGCTGTTTCACCGCGCTGCCTTTGCTGGCTTCCGGATGGAGTATTTCATAAAAATACGGCGCACTCTGTACCATCGTAAAACGAGCCTTCCATTCATCTGGCACATTGGCTATTGTCTCGCTCAATCGCTCTGGCTCATCAATGAACATCACCTTTGGAACAAGCACATCCCGCGAAATTTCATCGACAGCCCGATAATGCAGCGGCATTTTCGTCATAAAGGACTCCAGGACTGTATAGTTGCTGATATTTCGGTTCGATGTATATAAGGATTTAGAGTCAAAGTAATGCATCGGTGTACCGAGTTTCAAACTAAGCTTATGCAAGTCGATGAAGTCATCGTAAGATAAAGATAATTGCGATACAACTTCATTCGTATGAGCATTCTGAACAAGCGCTCCATTGAAGGCAATGACAAAATCTCCATCCTCATTCAGGATTAATTCTTCTAAATAACGGTACACGCCATGAATTGGTCTGCCTGTACACAATACAATTTTGACCCCGAGCTTTTTTGCTTCCTGAAGGGTCTCATGCACTTCCATTGTCACTTCATGCTGATCATTCAATAACGTTCCATCCATATCTATTGCTACAAGTTTATACATACTTCATCCCCCTCTATTATTCGTTTGCTATGTATCTCTTTATCAGTATATCGAAAGTGGACACGCTTCGGTGCTATAAACCTTTATAGTAAGTTGCAATTTCCCTGATAACTTGGCAGCCATTTTTATCAAATACGCGCTGCATCGGCAGATTTTCTGCATGGGTACTGCCTTCATATATAATGGCACCCATTTCTTTCAGCATCATTAAACTGGCCGCATGTACCACTTGTCCTAATCCTCTGCCGCGAGCTGCCGGCACGATGCCGACGTAATAAATACGGCCTTCTCCATTTCTTCCTGGCTCCAGATGAGGAATTGTCATGGCAACTGGTAATTTTTCTTGATAAATGATTCGACAGCTGTCTTGCCATTTCTCTCCCAGAAGGTCTTTTACGTCATTCAGCTGATTTTCTATCAAACGTGTAGAAGCACGATTTGCGGACTGCTCCATACTGGACTTCCATATTTCCAGAAATCTTTTTTCATCTGTTTTGCCCATTCCTATAGCTTCCCATCGATATTTAGAGGGAAGCGGCTGTTCCTCGGCAAGCTGTTTGCGATACAAATACTTCCTGGCAAAGAGATCATAGCTATAATCGGACAAAAGGGAATGAATGGTGTCATAAATTTCATCATCTGTACATACAGTTACTCGAGCATGGACAGAGGAGCTTTTACCCATGACACTCTCCGCATGCTGGAGCAGCTTCTGCAAATCCTTTGCAGAAGCTGACCCTATTTGCTCGATATCAACTTGATTCGTGAAACGCGCGAATTCAAATTGAGCTGCACCGTCTACCATTTCAATTCATCCAGCAGCTTTTGAAGTCCGATAGCTTCATCTTGAGAAATATCCCAGTAAGCTATTTCCTCCTTGATGGATGCCAATGTGCCGTATTCTCGGACAAATCCATTCAAGCGCGATGTAATTGTGCTGGTATGGAATGACGCTTCATCCGGAAAGTTCACCATCAACTGCTCCGTCGCCCTTTTAAACCGTTTCAAGTAGTACTTCTGATGATGTGGTTCTGCTTCAGTGAAATTATGCAGGGGAGCTATTTCTGTATAAATTGGATCTTCTCGTTCACCTTCCAGCTGCTGTTTTACAGCTTCCATTATCGTTTTCTGTTCAGCGTTCCGATATAGCAAAAGACTGATATACTGCCTTTCTTTATAAGCTGGCCGGTTCGGATTATGATCTTTCCAAAATTTGCGCAGCAGCTGTTCCAATGAAATTTCATCCGGATCGAAGGTAACTTCGACTGTTTCGGTATGATCTCCCATTTGCCGATAAGTCGGGTTCGTTTTCGTTCCGCCGGCAAAGCCGACTCTGGTTTTGAGGACACCCGGCAGCTGACCGAAGTTTGCTTCTGGACTCCAGAAACATCCCATTCCGAACACAAGTGTATCCATTCGTTTATTTTCTATCATGTGCTGCTCAATAGCATATATATTCATGTCCATTTACCTATCAATCCCTTCTATAATAGAGAATTGGAACTGTAAATAAATTCCACATTATTCGGCAGAAGATGACGCTTCATATGCGAATATTCCCTTTATTTGACTAACGAATCATGATTCCAACAAGGTTTTGCTATGCTATCATGTGACTTATGAACCAGGTTATAAGCAGGGGCAACTTTATTTTCAAATGCATTTGACAACACGTGTTAACTTCCTATAAGACTGCTCGTTATAAAAAAGGAGGAAGAAAGTAAGATGATGACTATTCCTGGCAGCATGGAAACACGTGCATTGCCACGCATCAAGCGTACGTATATGCGTCCGCGGATTGTTGCGTTCATTCCCGCTCACAATGAAGAAAAATCGATTCAAGACTGCTTGACGGGCTTGAAAGAGCAGGTCCTGCCAAGCGGGGTCGAGCTTGACGTTTTTGTAGTAGCAGACAATTGCACCGACCGAACAGAGGAAGTAGCAAAGGAAACTGGTGAAGAACTTGGATTATCTTTACAAATAATCGTAACAGAAAACAACAAACAGAGAAAAGTCGGAGCGCTTAATGCCGTTTGGAAAGCTATTTACGGTGACAATATGGATATTTACGAAATGGAACGGACCGATTTTGAAATTGCCTATCAACGCTCTGTCAAGGCCATTCTCGGGATGGATGCCGACAGCAGGTTGGCACCCCGCGCCTTGCAGCATTTATGGGATGGATTGATGAGTTCCCGGAATATCGGCGGTGTAATGGCAAAGTACACGATGCGTATGCCTAAAAAGAAGAGCCTGCTGTCCAAGGATGATCCTTATTATGAGGAAAAGCTTGCTAGCGGCGAGTATGGCGGCCCTATGTCAAGATGGTGGACGCATCAGCAAAAACAGGATATGGCAAGCTGGCTTCTCAGCCTGCAATACCGCGGCGGAAGCACGTATGTACTTGGTGGCCAGGCTACGCTTTTCCGACCTGAGGCTTTATATGAAGTAATGCAAAGCAACAAGCTGGATGGACCTTGGCAGAATGATACAGATGTAGAAGATATGCTGCTGACGTGGCAGCTTCAGAAGAACGGATGGAAAACGCTGATCAGTCCGAATGCCCGCTGCTTTGTTGATGCCATGCGCTCTTACCATACCTTCCGTAATCAGCGGGTGAAATGGAGCTCTGGAACTGTGAATTTGCTGACTGATCGTGATCTGATGATGAAAACAAGGCATACCGGCCATTTATGGCGCTCGCAGCTGAAAACCATGATGGATTTGCTTGTGCGTGTATTCTTCGTTCTTCTCTTGGGTGCTGCTATTGCAACTGATCAATTCCTATGGTCGTGGGTATGGGTCATACCAATTGCACTCGCCTCGGTTCTCAACACTATACTTGCATTGAAAACCCCGATGCACCGACCCATAGACGTTATCCTTGCCTTCCTGCTGATAAGTCCGGAGTTATATTTATGGGTCAATCTGATGACATTCGCACAAGTCTGGGCTGAAAAATTATCCAATGATAAAAAAGACGGCTGGGCCAATCAGTATCAAGCAGAGGCAGGGAAAACAAGAAGCAAGCTCCTGCAGGGAATCCTTGCAGCACTGTTGTTCATTAGTATTGCCGTTTTTACTTGCTACTATTTCCGTGATTACCTGACAAGTGAAGCTGTCCAGCAAGCAACAAATCCATACTTGATGGCGGGCTGGATCGGACTGACTGGACTGACTGTTTTCATGTCCTTCATTATGCTCTATCAAATCTGGACATTACGCACCAGACATCGCGCGTGAATTGACAGGCTGCCCTTTCCCCGGGCGGCTTTTTTGTTTTATACTTGTAGTAATAGACAGAAAGAAGGGATTCCTTTGTTGTTCCGTCCTTGCATTGATTTACATAATGGAAAAGTAAAACAGATTGTCGGCTCATCGATTACAGATGAAAGTGATCATGTTATTGAAAATTTTGTATCCGCGCATGATTCTGCCTACTATGCTGAACTTTTCAAAGGGAAACAAATTGCCGGTGGACATGTCATCATGCTTGGTCCTGGGAATGAAGAGGCTGCATTGGAAGCATTAAAAGCTTATCCAGGCGGCCTGCAAATCGGCGGAGGCATTCGCCCAGAGAATGCAGCGGACTATCTCGATGCTGGAGCCAGCCATGTAATTGTCACATCTTATATTTTCCATGACGGCATGCTTGATAAGGATCGGCTGCGTCAAATGAATGCTGCTGTCGGCAAAGAACGACTAGTCATTGATTTAAGCTGTACGTACCATGAAGAAAAATGGTTCGTCGCAACGGATCGATGGACGAAGCGAAGCAGCTTCGAGGTCAATGCGCAAAATTTAGAGATGCTGGCAGGATTTTGCGATGAATTCCTTATTCATGCAGTGGATGTGGAGGGTAAACGGAATGGCATTCAAGAAGAGCTAGTCTCCCACTTGGCTGCCCATATGCCTATTCCAGCAACGTATGCCGGAGGAATTCGTTCCCTGGACGATATTGACCTTTTCCGTCAGCTGACAGATGATCGCATGTGCTATACCATCGGCAGTGCCCTTGATTTATTCGGCGGTGATATTCCTTTGGAAGCGGTAGTAGCCAAGGAAAATAACTAAGACCCTCCCGCAAAGCAGAAGGGTCTTTCTTTATTTCAGTTTATCTGTAAAATTCGAGAGGAAACCTTGTGCTTTCTCAGTCAAATTTCCAACGACATCATTCGCTTGGTCCGTCAATCCTTGTGCAGCTTCTGTACCTTGATCAACCGCTTCCTGACCTAATACTGTCCCTTGTTCTGTCAGCTCAGCAGCCTGATCTGCTAATTGATCGACGCCTGCTGATTCTGTCACTTGGTCGACAGCTTGCTGTGCTTGCTCGGTTACTTGCTCACCGTTAAGCAGTTCACCTGCTTTATTCACAAGCTCTTCTGGTGCTATGTCACTTATCTTGTTGCCGATAAGTTCTTTGAAGGAATCAAAAATACCCATATAAACACCTCCTATGGGTTCACTATATGGCATGCACAACTTACTTACAACTCATACGAGGCTAATTGCATGTAAAGAATCTGTGAACATTCTATTGCTGGGCTGTATATTCCCATACATCCGACAAAGAAGTTTCCAAAGAGCGGTTCGGCTCCCATTTGAGTGACCTGATTTTCTCCGCCTTCATCGGCAGCTTTATTTCCATTGCTTCTTCTGTTTCAGACTGGATGGTAAAGTCAAAGCTGCTTACTTGCCGGAAAAGTGACAGAACCTCACCTAGGGAAACCCAGCGCCCAGAAGTAATTTCATACGTTTCCCCAGCTGTTCCTTTGAGGAATAGTGTCTCATAGGCTGCCACCAAATCCCTGACGTCGATAAAATCCCGTGTCACCGCTGCATTCCCAATCTGGAAATCTGTTTTCCCGGATGCTTGCAGCTGTCTTAACTGTCTTGCGAATAATGTACAAACACCATTCGAAACTCCAGGTCCGATAATGTTGGAAGGTTTGGCAATCATCACATCAACTTGAAACAGATTATGCCACGCGAGACCGACCGTTGTCTGCATGGTCTTTGTAAGACTGTAAGGATGAGTCGGAGATGCTGTCTTGCTTAGTTCATCCTGGAGCACACTTCCAGCAATCACCACACGCGCTGAAAGTCCAAGGGCCCGTACAGCTTCAACTAGATGAAGTGTTGAATCCACATTGGCCTTCCAGCTCTTAAGCGGTGTTTCCCATGACTCCGGAACACTATTTTCCCCTGCAAGATGAAGGATATAATCCGGTTTCGCATTTTCCAGCAAGGCATGCACAGCAACTTTATCACTTAGATCAAGAGAATGAATATGCAAGTTTTCTTCGACCATATCCAGCTTTGTATGCCGGATTACAGCATGAACAGTGTGGCCTTTATCCAGGAAGTGCCGAACTGCATGCTTTCCTGTAAAGCCGCTCGCTCCAGTAATCAAAATCCGTTTATCCATACGTTCCTCCTATCAGATAAGATAGACACCATGAAACAACTGCGCCCATTGGGCGTTATTTCCTTCCCAAATCTCATCATTTGGCAGCTCTACACTGTAAACATTATTAATGGGCCAATGCTTTTCGACAATTCCTGAAACAGGACCATGATTCACTACTAAAATACGAAAGTCATTGCTGATGATGGATCGTAATACACGCTCCAGCTCCGCTGTTTCTTCCAGAGATGCATTCGTCCTGACAAATAATATGCGCTGAGCTGTGAGCAGTTTTTCCAGAAGCCGATTAGCCCTGCGGTCAAGCTTCGCTTTTACCTGCGGATACATAGGTAATTGCATCAAACTGTTACGCATGGTATCAAAATCATGATTGGAATAGATGATATTTCTTTCGTCCAACACAAGCAGCATTTGTTCTGTTGCCTTCCCGATAATGCGCAAATTCTCCCGAAGCATAAAATCGGCAAATCGCTTTTCAAACAGCTCTTTCACTTTAGGCAATTGGGGAGTACCCATCCAATCGAGCGGACCGGAAAACGGACGAAGACCATTCTTTTTCAGCTGAATTGCACCCAGACATAAATCACCAAGACTGAATACTGCATCATAACCGCCTTTTATCTGGTCGTTTCCCAAGCTTCATTCTCCTTTCGCAATCTCCCCTCCTACCATATATTCGCATTTTGCTCTTATTGGCAGGGCATCACGTACATTGCGAGGAGAATCACGACAGCTGCCACGTCTGTTTGATACCTTCAAAAATTTCAGTAGCTGGTTTCCATCCAAATCCTGCGGCCGCTTTCTTATTGCATAGACAGCTGTGAGAAATATCGCCTGCTCTCCCGGATGTAAAATTTATGGCTAGTGAGGCATCCAACTGTTTGAAACATGCTGCCAAATCAAGAATGGATGTACTGGTACCAGTGCTAGCATGAAAGATTCCGATTTTATCAACTTTCATTGCTGCAAGATTCGCTGAAACAATGTCTTTGACGAAAATAAAATCGCGGGACTGAGAACCATCCCCATGAATCATGATTGGTTCTTTTCGTTTCAGCTTCTCGGTAAAAACAGCCACTACCCCGCCTTCCCCTTTTGGCCTCTGTCCCGGACCGTAAACATTTCCATAGCGGAAAATGGTGTAAGGCAGGTGATACATGTCGTGGAAAAGCTGAATATAATATTCTGCCGTGAATTTGGAAGTCCCATAGAATGAGATCGGTTTAAGTGGATCATCCTCTGTGATAGGCAGTTTGCTTACATCTCCATAAACTGCCGAGGTCGAGGCAAAGATGAATTTCTTTACACCGGCTGTTCTGCTTGCTTCCAGCATATTTATCGTACCGCCAATATTCACATCCGCATCAAAAACCGGCGCAAGAATACTCTTTGTCACATCAGCCTGCGCAGCAAGATGAAAGACAATATCCGGCTGTTCCTTAATTATCACGCGATACGCATCTGCACTTTTCACATCAAACTGATACAGTTTGACCTGTTGCGGAAACGCCTCATTGCCGGAGTCGTTTGCCGAAAGATCATCCAAGACCACAACCTCTACTTGCTCCTCGAGCAAAGCATGAACTAAATGACTTCCAATGAAGCCCGCTCCGCCTGTTACGATTGCTTTCATTGTCTCCCTCCTATCAGCTGCCCGGAACAAATCGCTTATATATTTCCAGAAGATGATCCACACCTGATTCCATGGACCAATGTGACATGCCCCATTCTTTCGCATGTTCCCCGAGCACCTTGCAATAAGATTCATCCTCAAGCAGTGTTTGAATCGCACTGCGCAGTGCGCCAGTATCAGCTTTTGGGATCACTAAACCGGTTACACCGTGGTTTACCATTTCCGGCAGACCTCCAGCATCACTGACGATGACCGCTTTTCCGCTAAGCTGAGCTTCAATCACACTCAAAGGCTGGTTATCTATCAAACTTGGGCTTACAGCTATATCTGCAAGCTTCAATATGCTTGGTACATCTTCCCGCTTCCCAAGGAAACTGACATGTGCTTGCAATCCTGCGTTCACCACACGATTCTGCAGCTGCTGCTGATCCCTTCCTTTACCGATAATCCAGCAAGCCCAATCCTGGCGGTCCTTCAATGAAGCCAGAGCATCGATAAGGTAGCCTACACCTTTCAACTCAATCAAGCGTCCCGTGTAGATAATCAGCTTTTTCCCAGGTGGAACCTGCATAGTTGTCGGCAATGCCTGCTGCTCCAGAAATCTTCCGATAGAAAAACCATAGTGCAGCTTTTCAAATTGCTCATTTTGAACACCGAATTCCTCAACCAGGATGCTGCGCAGCCAGTCATTGGCAACAATAGTGACGCTTGCACTCTGTGCCCCAAGTTTCTCAATATGATCGAAATATGCCTCTGCCAGATGGGAAGTAGGTGACTTTTGGGAACTCTGCAGAATATGGCGCATCTCATGTGAAACCAGTCCATGTAAAGTTGCGACAAGCGGAACCCCTTCAGGCTTGACTTGATTCAAGGCTATTGTCGAAAGAACATCCTGGGTATGAATGATGTCATAATCGTGCAGACCGAATTCAGCTGCCGCAAGTTCATATGTGTACCGCTGCGTTTCCATGTATTCTATATAATTATTTTGATACACTTCCGGATACTTACTTCGCTGGAGGATACTGCTCACATAAGGAATCCAGCGCTCTCTGGGAATCACTTTATCTCTACCGACTAGATGGACATAGGTATTCTCCCCGCCATACCCGAGAATGTCAGCGGTATGACCCAACTCTTCTAATCGGGTCTTCAATTGCGACATATAATTCCACACACCGCCTAGATGCGGAATGGACCAATAAGTAGCCAATAGTATCTTCATCATTTACCTCCTGTATATCAAACGCCCACTACACAGCCCTATCAGTATATGGAACACAGAAAAGCATGTGCTTGGCAAAAAAGCTTCCCATATGGATGGGAAGCTTCTATTTTTTCGGTACAGCAGCCAAGATATTCAAATCAGGAATTGTGACCCTGTGATTATTGATCCATATTGTCTTCGTGCCATTTTCATTGGCCGTGATAGGAAAATTATATACTTTGCTGTATGGTTCAAATGGAACTGGCGTGGCCGGAATCAGTTTAGGTGGCATTGCCGCAGCCGCCCCTTTTTCATTCGCTGCTTGAGCCGGCTGCTGCTTTTCCTCGATAACATTCGGTGCTGGATGAGCAGTGGCGGGACCTTTGTGCTGCAGGAAAGATCCTCCCCAATTAGTACCTCCTCTTGCTGGATATCGGTTTACCATTTCATCACCTCTTCCAGGCCAGTATATGAGTCCCCTCGCTTCTTGCCATTCTTTTGTTAAACCTGTGCATCAATCCAATCTTTTCCTTCTATACATCCATATACTAATCAACGAAAATACGCTTGGATAACGGCGGTTTTAAAGGAGGTTACTTGTGAAGGTTTTAACTGTTTTAGGAACACGACCAGAAATAATCCGACTGTCCCTCATTATCAAAAAACTGGATTTGCTCGCAGATCGACATATTCTCGTACACACAGGCCAGAACTACACCTCCACTTTGAGTGATGTATTCTTCGCTGAAATGCAAATCCGAAAACCAGATTATGTACTATCACAAAGCCAGCAGACACTGGGGGAGCAGCTCGCAACTATGTATAAGGAAATGGAAGCGATCCTGCTTGATGAGAAACCCGACAAAGTACTTGTTCTCGGGGATACAAACAGTGCGCTTAGCGCTTTGCTCGCTGAGCGGATGCACATACCAGTGGTTCATATGGAGGCCGGCAATCGCTGTTTTGACTTAGAAGTGCCTGAAGAGAAAAACCGACGGGTTATCGATGCCATCTCCAGTCTCAATCTGCCCTATACACCTGGAAGCAGGGAAAATTTGCTGCGGGAAGGTCTGCCGGCAAAACGCGTGATTGTATCCGGCAATCCCATTTATGAAGTCTTGCAGCATTATGAACCTGACATTCGTAAGAGCGGGATATTGAAAGAACTTAAGCTTGAGAAAAAGGATTATCTGCTGACAACTATCCACCGGGCGGAAAACGTCGACCACCCAGATCGGCTGCGGGAAATTCTGCTCGGTCTAAGCGAAACAGCTGAAAATCTGCAAAAAAGAATGATTTGCAGTATTCATCCACGGACAAAATCCAAGATTTCAAAAACGGATGAATTGACGCTTAGTCCACTCGTTGAATTCTATGAACCTTTCGGATTTTTCGACTTCGTCACTTTGGAAAAACACGCTTTTTTGGCTCTTACAGATAGCGGCACGGTACAGGAAGAATGCTGCCTTTTCCGTGTTCCGACTGTCACTGTACGAAAAACCACAGAACGTCCTGAAACGGTTGCATGCGGCAGCAATATGGTATCTGGCATCGACGCAGCAGCTATCGTGCGTTCCGCCATGATCATGGCTGCCAGTTCAAAAGACTGGGAATTCCCTGCAGGATATGCAGATTCTCATGTCTCGGATAAAGTGATTAAAATTCTTTTAGGAGGTTTGGAGATTGTATAAGGATAAAACAATTTTCATTACAGGAGGCACGGGCTCTTGGGGCTATGAGCTGGTAAAACAGCTGCTGCTGCATGATCCCAAGGAAATAAGGATATTTTCCCGTAATGAATCCCATCAATTCACAATGAAGCAAGAATTCAATAATAATCCGAAACTTCACTTCAAAATAGGTGACATACGGGATCGCGAGGCGTTAATCGAGGCTACAGACGGAGCAGATTATGTATTCCACCTGGCTGCACTGAAACATGTGCCGGTTTGCGAAGATCAACCACTGGAGGCACTAAAGACGAATGTTATCGGAACGCAGAACGTCATCGAGGCTGCGATACACCATAATGTGGATAAGGTCATCTATATCTCCACAGATAAAGCTTCAGATCCAGCAAATTTCTACGGGTTGTCCAAAGCAATGGGAGAACGGCTGATCACCCATGCCAATACGCTGCATGCCAATACTACATTCGTCTGCATCCGCGGCGGAAACGTCCTCGGCACCAACGGAAGTGTCATACACGTTTTCAAAAAGGCTATAAAACAAAAAGGTAAGATCGGTATTACAGACCCTAATATGACCCGCTTCTTCCTGACCGTAGAAGATGCTATCAAGCTCGTTTTCAAAGCTACTTCCGAAGCTGTCGGCGGGGAAATATTCATTATGAAGATGCCGGCAATCAAGATCACCGACTTGGCAAAAGTTCTGATGGAATCCTCCGGAAGCACCGATG
This sequence comes from Terribacillus saccharophilus, assembly GCF_046592595.1. GTDB lineage: Bacteria > Bacillota > Bacilli > Bacillales > Amphibacillaceae > Terribacillus > Terribacillus saccharophilus_C. The sequence continues at coordinate 48,519 of NZ_JAWVPF010000001.1, forward strand.
TCGAATTCGAAATCTTAGGTATTCGACCTGGTGAAAAAATTCATGAGCTGCTCTTGACTGTAAATGAAAGTCATTCTGCCATTCTTTATGATGAGCGCTACTTTGTCATACTTCCGGATATCAAAACCGAAATGATAAAAAAACGTTACAAAGGCTATAAGAAGGTGGAAATCACCAACTACAACTCCAGTCAGAATCTGCTCTCCCAGGAAGAAATCAAGACCATGCTATCCAAAGGTGGTTTTATCTAATGACAAAGATACTTATCCTCGGCGGTAAAGGCATGGCAGGACATGTGATGTATGAATACCTGCGCAGACAGCTGGATTATGATGTCCGCTTCACATCCCGCGACAAAACGGATAAGAACAGCATTTATCTTGATGTCACGGATACACCTGCCTTAGAAAAACTGATAGCCTCCGAGAACCCTGACATTGTCATTAATTGCACTGGTATATTGAACGCAGCAGCTGAACAGGATCCCCTGCTCGCTTTCCGCGTCAACAGTTTGCTGCCTCACCAGCTGGCCGCTTTCATGGAACGGCAGCAAGGACGTTTGATTCAAATAAGTACAGATTGTGTTTTTTCCGGGGATAAAGGTCTGTACACAGAATCTGATTTCCGGGATGGAACTTCTGTGTACGCCCAATCCAAGCAGCTCGGCGAGATTACAACAGCTCCTCACCTTACCATCCGCACTTCCATCATCGGACCGGAATTGAAAGACGATGGTATCGGCCTCTTTCATTGGTTCATGAATCAAAGTGGCGAAATAAAAGGCTATGAACGTGTTTTCTGGAATGGCGTAACTACACTTGAGCTGGCTAAAGCTACGGATTTCTTCATCCAGCAACAGACGAGCGGCCTTTATCATTTATGTCCGTCAGATACGATCAGCAAGCTTGATTTGCTGCTGCTGTTTAAAAGTGTATACGAAAAAGACGACGTCCAGATCACCCCGGACGCCGGCCCTGTATTGGATCGGACAATTGTGAACACAAGGATGTCGCCAGCATATGCTGTACCATCTTTCCGCGAGATGCTTGAAGAACAAAAGACATTTTACTCTTTGCTCTCGTCCTGAACACCTAATGCAAGCAGCATCTGCTTGAATGATGCTGCGTACGCAGAATAATGGAAACGCTCCTTTACATGGCGGATGGCGTTTTCCCTTATACGATTACGCAGCTCGGTGTTTTCCATCATTTCCTTTGCTTCCCGAAGTGCGGAATCCATATCACCGATTTGATAGTACTTGCCAGTTTCATTATGAATGACTGCTCGTCTGACACCATCTGAATCAGTCGTAATGACTGGACAGCCGCAGCTGATTGCTTCCAGCACAGCATATCCAGCTCCTTCGACTTTGGAAGTAGCCAATAGGAAGCCGCCGGAATCAGCAATTAAGGAAAAATAATACGACATATCTTGATGCGGGACATCTGGCAGGATGGAGACATGACTCCTCAGCTGCAAGCTGTCCAGCATTTGTTCAAAAGCAATATTCTCACTAGGTTCCGCTAAAGAAGGATCATGGAACATATAAAGCTGCAAATCCGGCCGCAGTTCTGTAAGCAGCTTATGACCGATTTCCAAAAATTCACGCCAATTCTTATTGTCTTCAATTCTGCCAATCCAAGCAATGATCGGCTTCTTTGCTGCAGTTCCCGGTAAGTAGGTAAACGCACTTGCATCAAAGCAATTATCAAATGCAAATGTCGGTGTATTTGGATAAAACTCCTTGAAGATAGCTGCTATATGATCTGTCATCGGGTGCAGCAAAGCATTGGCATAGTTATTCACAATTGGTACAGCCATCTTCAATTGGGAATAAGCTATTTCCTTCGGTCCGAACCCTTGTACTTCCAGAATCAGTTTTCCCTTGAAGCCAAGTCTGCGAAAACGCGGGAAGCTGAGGAAATCGGATGTTACGATTGCTGCGTCATATTCATTTGTATCAAAAATTTGCTTGAGTTCCGCGTCCTCATGCGTAATATATAATGGCGCACCATGATCATTCACCAAATCCCGGCGTTTTCCATAATACAGAAAATGCGAAGAGATACCCTCAAGCTCCAGGGCTGCCCGCCGCTGTCTATTGAGTGTTTCGACACCGCCGCTCGGTACGTAAAACACAAATAACACCTTCATTTCCTGCCTCCTTCATTAGGCGTGCCCAAAGTTCATCCTTACCATGCTTATGCTGGAGCAGTGATTTTATGACGATTAGAGGAGGAAGCAGACGTGCTGCCTAAAGTAACGATCATCATCCCCTTTTATAATGATAAATATGTCCCTCACGCTATCCAAAGCGCCTTGGATCAAACATATCCAAACATTGAGGTACTTGTTGTTGATGATGGATCTACAACTGAAATCGATAAGCTTGAACCGTATAGGAAACATATTACGTATATCCGGAAGGAAAACGGCGGTACAGCTACCGCCCTGAATCTAGGCATTGAAAAAAGCACTGGGGAATATATCGCATGGCTCAGCTCCGATGATATTTTCCTGCCAGAGAAGATACAAGTACAGATGGACTATATGATTCCCAACAATGCACTAGTAAGTTTTGCGAACTACCATTTAATAGATAAAGATAATCAAGTTTTTTATCCTTGGTGCGGCAAACGGTTTTCTCCAGCCAATAACGAAAAAGAAGTCTATGAATCGTTCCGCACGGAAAACCCAGTTAACGGATGTACAATCGTTGCTCGAAAAGATGTTTTCAACACGACCGGCCTTTTCAATCCTGGCTTTTTGTATACCCATGACTATGATATGTGGTTCCGCATGCTCCTTACTGGCTTCTATATGCATTATATAGATCAAGTGCTGATTCATTTCCGCTCACACGCAGAGTCTGGAACATCCAGATTCCAGCCTCAAATACAGCATGAAATCAAGACAATTGAAGACTATTACCGCCCAATTTTGGATGAGTACCTGGAGAAATACGCATCGTTCGATACAAAGGAGTCATCATGATGGATAAACAACAATTTGATTTGCTGATCAAACGGGCTCCAGCGGGTTATACCCTTCCGGATGCCCGTTTCTTCCCGCTGATGGAAAATCACCGCAAAACAACGTAAAGGTGGCAGATTGCTATGAGAATACTGCTCGTTTCCTATTATCCGCTTCCCCATGTCGGCGGCCTTTGGACAGTCGTGAATAACCTATCAAATGAACTAAGACGAATCGGACATGACGTCGATGTCCTTGCACAGACAGAAAGTCTATCGGAATACAGGATCATTGGTCAGGAAGCGCCATTCCAGGTTGCCGATATCCGCCCTCATATCGAATCCGAGCTTGCCGCTGCCTTTCCGAATCTCGAAGCTGGCTCCTGGATTCATACAACGGAGGTCTTGCGCTACAGCCTGGAGTTAACAGCTCTTTCTCTTGATGTTTCCAAGTATGATGTCATCCACGCACAGGATGTGATTGCCGCTAATGCTATGAAAAGGATCAAGCCAGATCACATTCCCCTCGTCACCAGTGTCCATGGTTATTTGACGAAGGAAATTTTCCTGGCACTTCAAGGAATTTATCCAGGAAAATCTGATGAAGAACTATACAGCAGCTTGGAATATCAATACCATGAACATCTCGAACATATTGGCTGTCATGTTAGTGAGTTCATCCATACGCAAGCAGATATTACGAAGCAGAATCTGATCCAGCAGCACCGGATTCCGGAAGCTCGATTTGTCCAGTTTCCATATGGGATGGATATTGCAGCATTCAACAGCCGCCCGCATCAGCTTAATCGAATACCAGCAGCAACGAAACCTGTCATACTATTCGTCGGCCGGCTCGTACAGTTAAAAGGCGTGCATGTCCTTATTGATGCGCTTCGTCAGCTGAAAGCAATCAACACGGAATGGGAATGCTGGATTCTCGGTGATGGTTTCGAAGAAGCGATCAAGCGCTTCACCGACCAGATGGAGGATGCGGATCTATTATCAGACATCCGCTTACTAGGTTCTGTGGCGAATGTGAAGGACTACCTGGAGACAGCTGATATCTTCGTCCTGCCAAGCCTGCAGGATACCCAGCCCCATTCTGTCATGGAAGCACAGCTGAGCGGTATACCAGTAGTGGTAAGTAATGCGGGAGGTCTGCCAGAAATGGTTGAAGAAGGTGTTACTGGACTACTTTCAGAAGCTGGTAATTCATCCAGTCTGGCTAGTCAGCTCGCTCGCTTGCTGGCTGATCCTGCCCTGCGGCTGCAATTGGCAGCGCAAGCCAAGGAATGGGCAAGAAATCAATGGTCATTAGTCAACATGGGGGAAAACACAGAAAAACTCTATAAAAAAGCCCTTTCTTTGCCAGACTGATAGAAACAGTGAACTTGTACCAAGATGGCTGTCCTTTACAGATTGAAGCTACGTTCATACATTATAGTATCTTCTTTATGAAGGGAGGACATAGACTTGGTTACAGTACTAGATGCTAGAACATCCCAAAATGCCAGCACATCGAACTCTATTTCCATTCCTGTGCTGCTCGGCACACCGCAAGCATTCGGTCAGATCGGGCTCATCACTTCTGGAACGACAACACCGATTCGCGTGCAGATGAGCGGTATCATTTCTTTACAGCTTCCTCTTCTGCCAGCCCTAACGACTGTCAGCGTTACAGTCGTCCGTGGTACTCAAATTTCAGATCCAGTTGTTTTCTCGGCAGAATCCAACCTGGATCTTGAGATTCTTGGACCGCAATCATTCAACTTCGTTGCAGCAGATGTAAATGTCTCACCGCCTGTTAACGGACAGCTTACGTATACTGCGTTCATTTCATCCAACTTGCTTGGTACCATTCGCGTAGGTCCGGAAAGCTTTTACGGCATTGCTTTCACCGGCTGATTGAATCTCAAAACTAGACGTATCTTCTCCTTCATCAGCCGTGTCTGTTTGACGACGCATTCATATCTTATTTTAGAAAGGTGGTGAATTGAATGCCTAGATTTGATTTGAGAGTGTACGGACCAGGACTCCCTGGAAATCGCCGAAGAATCACTGGCCAATTTGTGACAGATGGTCCTGGGTTCGATGACGATGGAGATTTTGGTTTTGATGATGATGAGTTTGACGTAGATCCAGAAGTTGGCGGTACTATCTGGGGTAATCAACGCGGAGCTTCATTCCTTTCTCCTGGCGCTCCTCCACTACCTTACTAATAAATAAAAGCGGCAAACCAAAATTGGTTTGCCGTTTTTTCATGAATGAATATCACTTAAAATGTTTGCTGGCAACCATATGTTATACACAATAAAAGACCGGGTAAACACTTATTAACAAATAAAAAAAGGAGGTACGAAGATGAATACAGATTATGAAAAGTGTATCCAAGCTTGTCTGGAATGCATGCAAGCTTGTAATAGATGCTATGACGCCTGCCTGCTGGAGGATGATGTCAAGATGATGGCGGATTGCATCCGAATGGATCGGGAATGTGCAGACATTTGTGCATTTGCAATCCAGTCGATGCAGCGGAACAGTCCGTTTGCTGAGCAAATTTGTACATTATGCGCGGAAGTATGCCAAGCCTGCGGTGAAATCTGCAGACAGCATGAGGCCAAGCATTGCCAGGATTGCGCAGATGCTTGCTTTGCTTGTGCAGATGCTTGCCGAGCCATGGTTGCCTAATAAAAAAGACTGCCTAAATGAATGGCAGTCTTTTTTATTAGGGTATGCTGTTAATATCAGCGCTGCAGCCGTCTGGAGAAAGTTTCTACCAGCAGTACGACCGCTGCTGCTGCGTGAAGCATCCAGCCAACGAATAGTATCCATCCAAGCGCAGATGCAGCAATTCCGATGATGCTTCCCGCGAGCGGTCCTTGAACACGGACAGCGAGCACCAACGTGATGATATGAAGCACAAGCATGATGACCAGCGGCATCCACCCATTGGATAATATGATAATACCGCCAAGGACAGGAATCGCCAAAACAGCCTCCAAAATTCCTGTAATCAGCTTCATGGTTCTTGTTGCAGACATAAAACTCGCCCTCTCTATACGTACTGGTTTTCTACATATACGTATCATACAGCAAAATGTTCCATGATAAAAAATTCTATTCAATGCGCCTTCTTATGTCGTATAATGGTACGTCAAGATTTTTAGCGTCAAAAATACGGAAAAGAAACAAGGGAGATGACAATGACAAACAAACCGATCATTCAATTCAACAATGTAATGAAACAGTACGATAAAGATACCATCGTTTTGGACAATGTCAGCTTTGAAATCGAGCGTGGCAAATTCTATACCCTTTTAGGTCCTTCCGGGTGCGGAAAAACGACGATTTTACGTCTGATCGCCGGGTTCACAGAAGCGACTTCAGGAGAGATGCTATTCAATGGCAAAGCCTTAAATAAGATTCCAGCCAATAAAAGGTCTGTGAATACTGTATTTCAGGATTATGCTCTTTTTCCTCATCTAAACGTATATGAAAATGTCGCCTTTGGCCTGCGCATTAAAAAGATGCCTCAGAAGCAGATTGATGAAAAAGTGAAAGAGGCCTTGCGTTTTGTCAATCTGGCAGGATATGAAAAGCGGGAAATCAGTGAAATGTCCGGCGGGCAGCGCCAGCGTGTCGCAATTGCACGTGCTGTTGTAAACGAACCGGAAGTAATCTTGCTGGATGAACCTTTATCAGCGCTTGACCTGAAATTACGAACAGAGATGCAATACGAGTTACGCGAGATGCAGCAGCGTCTAGGTATCACGTTCATCTTTGTAACGCATGATCAGGAAGAGGCACTGGCACTCTCAGATGAGATATTTGTCCTGAACAATGGCAAAATTGAACAAAGCGGCACACCAACAGATATATACGATGAGCCGATCAACCGTTTTGTGGCTGACTTTATCGGAGAATCCAACATTGTTGATGGTCGGATGATTCGGGATTATGAAGTAGAGTTCACCGGCAAACGTTTCGCTTGTGTCGACCAAGGTTTACAGCCGAATGAACCTGTTGAAATTGTCATCCGTCCCGAGGATTTGCATATAACAAGCGCAGAAGCTGGAAATCTTCGCGTAAAAGTGGATTCCCAGTTATTCCGCGGCGTTCACTACGAAATATCCAGCTACGATGATGCCGGCAATGAATGGCTGGTCCATTCCACAAAGAAAGCTGTTGTCGGAGAGGAAATCGGACTTGCGTTTGAGCCGGAAGCCATTCACGTCATGCGTCTGAATGAGACGGAGGAAGAATTCGACAAACGACTTGAGGCATACGAAGATGGAGAATAAGATAACACGCAACTTGTATACGATTCCTTATGTCATCTGGATTGCTTTCTTTGTCATCGCACCGATTCTGTTAGTCCTGTACTATTCCTTCCAGGATTTGAATGGGAATTTCTCACTGACTAATTATCGGAACTTCTTTACGCCAATCTATCTGGAGATGACATTAAGCTCCTTTTGGTATGCATTTTTAATTACAGTGATTACTTTGCTCTTTGCTTATCCGATAGCTTATTTGCTCACAAAGCTAAAGCATAAGCAGTTATGGCTTTTATTGATCATTGTGCCAAGCTGGATCAATTTATTATTGAAAGCATATGCATTCCTAGGTATTTTTGGCACATATGGTATGGCTAATAAATTCCTGGAAACGATCGGTATCGGCTCGAAGCAGCTTCTGTTCACTGATTTCAGCTTTGTGTTTGTTTCTGTCTATATCTTCATTCCATTTATGATATTGCCGATCTTCAATGCGCTGGATAAGCTGAATCCATCTTATTTAGATGCTGCAAATGATTTGGGAGCATCAAGCTGGACGACATTCCGACGTATTGTTTTCCCATTGACGATTGATGGTGTGAAGGCAGGCTGTCAGATTACGTTCATCCCAGCTTTATCTCTATTCATGCTCACACGACTAATCGCCGGCAGCCAAGTCATTACCCTTGGTACGGCAATAGAGCAGCAATTCCTAGTTACACAGGACTGGGGTATGGGATCGACCATTGCTGTCTTCCTGATCATTTTCATGTTCATCATCATGCTTTTAACGGGAACGAAAAGGAGGAGAGCACGTGGATAAGAGAATTTCTCCCCTGTCACGCATTTTTTTGATCATTATGTTCGCACTGTTGTATTTGCCTATCTTCTACTTGATATTTTATTCGTTCAACAGCGGCGGCAATATGTATGATTTCGAGAACTTTACTTTCGATTGGTACAAGGAACTGTTCCAAGATACTCGGCTTTTGATCATCGTATTGAATACCATCGTCATTGCCCTTCTCTCCGCTTTGATTTCAACAATCATCGGTGTGCTTGGAGCGATGATGATTTACAAAATACGTTCCAGCAGAACAAAAAATGCGCTGCTGTCATTGAACAATATCTTGATTGTCAGCCCGGATGTCATCATCGGTGCGTCCTTCCTGATTTTGTTCACAATTGCAGGTATCCAGCTTGGCTTCTATTCGGTGCTGCTGTCGCATATTGCTTTCAGTATCCCGATCGTCGTCTTGATGGTATTACCAAAACTGTCCGAGATGAGCCCTTCTCTGCTTGACGCGGCAAGGGACCTTGGTGCATCACGATGGGAAGTCATCACAAAGGTTGTAATTCCTTATATCACACCAGGAATATTCGCCGGCTTTTTCATGGCGCTTACCTATTCCCTTGATGACTTTGCTGTAACGTTCTTTGTAACAGGGAATGGTTTCACAACCTTGTCCGTCGAGATTTACTCCCTAGCAAGACAAGGTATCTCCTTGTCCATCAACGCGCTTTCAGCAATCATTTTCCTTGTAACAATGCTGATAGTCGTCATTTATTATTTCATTACCCGACGTGGCAAGAGGTCGCCTGATCTGGAGGTGCTCAAATGAAGCAGCTGATACGTTTAGCGGTTGTGATTATTGCGGTGAGCGCTATTCTGCTCTTCACAATTTCACGATTGAATGCCTCACAGGGTTATTCTGGCGGCAATACGCTTACGGTTTATAACTGGGGCGATTATATCGATCCGGCAGTAATTGACGCGTTCGAAAAAGAAACAGGTATTACCGTCGTCTACGAAACCTTCGATTCGAATGAAGCAATGATGACCAAGATACAGCAGGGGGGAACAAGCTATGATGTCGCTGTACCTTCTGAGTATACGATTGAAAAAATGAAGGAAGAGGATTTGCTGCTGCCGATCGATCACAGCAAGATACCGAACCTGAAAAATATCGATTCCCGGTTCATGGATCTGCCGTTCGACCCTGGCAACGAATATTCTGTACCATATTTCTGGGGAACTGTTGGTATTGTGTACAATACGAAGCAGATTGAAGGTATCGATTTTAACAGCTGGGAGGATCTATGGGATCCGGCCTTGAAAAATGAAATTGTCTTGATTGATGGTGCACGTGAAATCATGGGAATGGGGCTCAACAGCCTGCACTATTCCCTTAACGATACAGACCCAGATCATTTACAAGAGGCTTATGATAAGCTAGTCAGCCTGAAACCGAACGTCAGAGCATTGCTCGGCGATGAAAACAAGCTGCTGATGGCATCTGGTGAAGTATCAATAGGAATAACATGGTCCGGAGATGCTTCCGAAATCATGGCAGAAAATGAGGATCTTGACTATGTCGTTCCAGAGGAAGGCTCCAATCTATGGTTCGATAATATGGTCATTCCGAAGACAGCCAAGAATATCGACGCTGCACATGAGTTCATCAACTTCATGCTTGATCCAAAGATCGCTGCACAAAATACCGAGTATGTAAGCTACTCCACTCCGAACAAAGAAGCATTGCAATATATGCCGGAGGAAATGGTCAATGATGAACGCTTCTACCCGCCGCCTGAATTGACAGATCGTCTCGAAGTATATGAGAACCTCGGAAAAGAAAACCTTGCTAAATATAATGAATTATTCCTGAAATTCAAGATGGAATAAATCAAAGCATGCGTCACGGCGCATGCTTTTTTCTATGAAAAAAACCTTATCCAGTTCATCTGGATAAGGTTTTCACCTGCTTACAGTTGTGCACCATTTGTTTCAATAACATTTTTGTACCAATGGAACGATTTCTTCCGGCTCCGTTCCAATGTACCGCTCCCATCATCATGTTTATCCACGTAGATGAAACCATAACGCTTAGAGTACTCTCCTGTAGAAGCACTTACCAAGTCGATACAGCCCCAGCTTGTATAGCCCATTAAATCCACGCCATCCTCAATCGCTTCACCCATTGCTTCGATATGATCACGAAGGTATTCGATGCGGTAATCATCATTGATGCTGCCATCTGCTTCGACTTTATCATACGCTCCAAGGCCGTTTTCCACGATGAACAACGGTACCTGATAGCGATCATACATATCGTTCAATGCAATACGAAGTCCTAGCGGGTCGATTTCCCAGCCCCAGTCACTTGCTTTTAGGAATGGATTCTTAACGCCGGACATAATATTGCCCTGTGACTTTTCTTCCTCGCTCTTTTCTGCTTTCTCTGTACGGGACATATAATAGCTGAAACCGATGTAATCTACTGTTCCTGCTTGAATTGTTTCCAAGTCACCATCTTCAATTTGCAGCTCCACGCCTTGTTCTTTGAAGAAACGTTTAGCGAAAGCTGGATAAGCACCGCGTACCATCACGTCTCCGCAATAGTTATTGAACAGGCGAGCTTCCTGATCAGCGTAGAAGATATTTTCCGGTTTGCTGTCATATGCATAAACCGGTGCATAGATGATCATGCAGCCAATTTGTGCTTCCGGATTAACTTCATGACAGTACTGGACAGCTTTTGCACTGGCTATAAACTGATGGTGCAGCCCTTGGACAACGGATTGATACTTATGCTCACCAGGCTGGATCGAGAAACCTAAACTCATGATAGGCATGATAAGTCCGCTATTGATTTCATTGAATGTCATCCAATATTTCACTTTATCTTTGTAGCGATCCAGAACAGCTTTTGCATAACGCTCGAAGAAAGTGATGACCTCACGGCTCTTCCAGCCGCCATATTCTTTTACTAGATTAACCGGCATTTCATAGTGAGAGATCGTAACAACCGGTTCGATACCGTGTTTAAGCAGCTCATCAAACACACGATCATAGAAAGCAAGTCCTTCCTCATTCGGCTCAAGCTCATCACCTTTCGGGAAGATACGCGTCCAAGCGATGGACATACGGAATACTTTGAATCCCATTTCCGCAAATAACGCAATATCTTCTTTATAACGGTGGTAGAAGTCGATTGCTTCGTGGTTCGGGTACGTGTATTTATCCGTATCAATTTTGAAATCAAATCCTGGCTCTGACAAGATGCGCAGACGCTCTTTTCCTCCCGGAAGTACATCCGCGATATTCAATCCCTTATTGCCTTCATGGAAGCCTCCTTCCATCTGGTTGGCAGCTGTTGCGCCGCCCCATAGGAATCCTTGTGGAAATGCTGTTTGCTTTGTCATAACTATCTCTCCCTTTTTTGCGATTTAGGATGCTTCTTTTGATGTGGTTGCAGGAACTGCCAAATCCAATATTGCTTCCCCGCTGGTAACAGTGCCTTCTGCAAGTGCTGTGATATCTTCATATTCTGCTGTGTTTGTGATGATAATTGGTGTGATGATGTCATATCCTGCAGCTTGGATGGCTTCCATATCGAAGGACACCAGCTTCTGTCCTTTTTGGACTTTATCGCCTGATGCGATATGAGCTGCAAAATGCTCCCCATTCAGCTTCACCGTATCTATTCCGACATGAATCAGTACTTCTGCGCCATTTGTACTTCTTAAGCCAATGGCATGCTTTGTTGCAAATAACGTTACTACTTCACCATCTACCGGAGATACCACTTCACCTTTTGATGGGAAGATTGCTGTACCTTTGCCGATGATTTCCTGTGCAAATGTTGGATCACTTACTTCTGCAAGCGGGCGAACCTCACCTGTCAGGGGACTAGCGATAACCTCAGATGTTTTCTCCGAATCTGTTTCTTCTGCTGTATCTACTGCTTTTTTTTCTGTTGTTGTTTCTTCAGCAGGTGCCACAATATCTTCAAAGCCCATAATCCATGTCATAACAGCTGCCGCGACGAATGCCAGTACCAGACCGAGGATAGCAAAGATGAACTCTGGACCTACGAAAGTTGGGAGTCCTGGAAGTCCTGCCATACCAGCAACAATATAAGCTTTTACATCCGTGAGTGCATATAGTACTCCGCCGGCAGCAGCACCAATCAATGCTGCAACGAATGGCTTCTTCAGTCGCATATTAACACCGTACATAGCGGGCTCTGTAACACCCATTGTCGCTGTCAAAGCAGTTGTAAAGGACAATGACTTGAATTTCTTGTTTTTGGATCGCATTGCAACAGCGAATGCAGCCCCTGCTTGTCCAAAGTTGGCAAGGAACATAGCTGGGATCATGTAATCAAATCCATTTACTGCAATATTATTCAGCATGATCGGTACAAGCGCGTAATGCATACCAGTGATGATGATAAGCGAGAATGTACCTGCAAGCAGGATCATGGCTATAATGCCAGCATTTTGGAATAGGAAGTTTGTTCCTGCAGACAGATAGTTACCAGCGATTGCGCCAAGCGGCCCTACTGTAATCAATGTCACTGGCACTACGACTAACAAGGTGACGGACGGGACAACGATCAGCTTCAAGGAAGCATGTGTTATACGGTCAACCCATTTCTCTACATAAGACGCAATCCAGATAGCCAGCAAGATTGGTATAACCGTAGATGAATAGGTTGCAATGGTTACTGGCAATCCGACAAAACTGATGGATCCTCCTTCTGCGAACATGGCTGTCAGTGTCGGATGCAGGATGGCTGCTCCTATCGCAGCTGCCACATACGGATTGGACCCGAATTTACGCGCTGCACTGATAGCCAGCAGAATCGGAAGGAAGTAAAATGCACCGTCTCCAATTACTGTCAGGATTTGATACGTTTGAGAAGCTTCCTGCAGCCAGCCGAACGTCACAAGCAAAGCCGCAATACCTTTGATCATACCGGCACCAGCGATAGCTGGCAAAATCGGTGTGAATACACCGGAAATGACATCGAAGATAGAGCTGATTACATTTTTCTTTTGTTTTGATTCGCCATCCGCACTCTTCGACTCACTTAAATTACTATTTGCGATAATTTCTTTATATACCTTCGGAACCTCATTACCAATAATCAGCTGAAACTGACTGCCGCTGATATTTGTACCAAGAACACCATCCACCTGCTCCAGTGCCTGCCGATTCGCTTTACTGTTATCGTACAAGTTGAAGCGAAGGCGTGTCATACAATGAATGACATTTTGTACATTTGATTCTCCGCCTACTAATTGCAAAATTTCTTCTGCTGTTTTACGATGATTCATGATAGACCCTCCATTCGGGGATATTATGATGGGATAAAGGATGCCGCCTTTATCCTTTTTTCATTGATAAGATCAAGCTGGTACACAAAAAAACCCAAACTACACCCCGCGCACAGAGTTGCCTCTGCTTCGGAATATAATTTAGGTTTTGCCTGCTTATCAGTAACAATCCTAAAGGATAGTTGTATGCTGTTGTTTTGTATTACACGCTCAATTTATCATGTAAGCGCATTATTGTCAACGCTTTCAATCTATTTTTTTTATGTGCTGATAGATATTGTTTGCTGCTGGGGTAATAGCTTTAGGTTTTAACCATTGTCTTTTTAGCACAGGATAAATTAAACAATCAGTCACCGGTACCTTCTGTCTGACATAGGCTATGGCACATGATGAGATGAAGGAGGAACCCGCTTGACGGACTTGACAATGGCCCATTGGATCTATCTGGCAGGAACACTTTTGATTATTTTAACGATGCTTGTTCGGCAGAATGTGCTGGTTCCAGCATTATTGATGACCTTCTTGGTAGGCTGGTCGTACACGGGGACGCTTGTAGAGGGATTGCAGACAACCTTTAGCGCAAGCCTCACAGCTGCCTCGGAACTATTTAATATTTTCTTGATCATTACCGTTATGACTGCCCTGCTGCAGTCTTTAAAAGCATTGCGGGCTGATGAGCGGATGATTCGCCCTTTTGGTTATATTATGACGAACGGCCATACTTCCTTTTGGGTATTGGCATTTATCACCTACTCTATCTCCCTATTCTTTTGGCCAACACCTGCAGTGCCACTAGTAGGTGCAATCCTGCTCCCTGTTGCGATCAAAGCCGGTCTGCCGCCACTAGCAACTGGCGTGGCAATGGCTATTGCCGGCCAGGGTATGGCGCTTTCTTCTGATTATATTATTAAAATCGCACCCATGCTGAGTGCTACAGCAGCTGGTGTAGATACTGCTTCAGTGGCAGACAAAGCGCTTGCACTATCGCTTATTACCGGTATAACTGCTTTGCTGCTGGCATACTTCCGCATCCGAAAAAAAATCTCTTCTCCTTCCAATGTGCATTTGGAAAGATGGAACGGGAACGATCCGTCTAGTGAAACCCATCCAGACAAAAAAACGAAGTTGAGTATCTTATTTGCGATTCTGGTGCCTTCAGCCTTTCTTATTGTCGTTATCTACATGGCCTATACGGCCTTCAGCAATACCGCTTCTCTTGAGGGCGGGGCAGGCGCAGCTCTAATCGGAGGTGCTGCTATCCTGCTCATGATTGCAGCAGCGATCGCTTACAATTGGAAAAAATCCTTGCATAATGTAAGTGACCATTTGGTAGATGGGTTCACCTTTGCATTTCGGGCAATGGGGCCGGTAATTCCAATTGCAGGCTTCTTCTTCTTGGGTAGCGGAGAAATATCTGCCAGGATATTCGGTCTGGAAGATGCTGCGCAGGCTCCTTCCTTCCTCTTTGATTTAGTAGAAGCTGGTCAGCACTATATTCCGGAGAATCCAGTCTTCGCTGGATTCGGTTTGCTGATAGTCGGCATGGTAACTGGACTGGACGGTTCAGGCTTTTCGGGACTCCCTCTCGTCGGAGCCCTTTCAGGCGCCCTAGCACCCGCTGTCGGCATGGATGCCTCTACGCTTGCTGCAATTGGGCAAATGGGAGCGGTTTGGGTTGGCGGCGGCACGCTGATCGCGTGGTCCTCTATTGTAGCGATTGCTGGGTTTGCACGGGTGCCAGTGATGGAATTAGTCCGGCAATGCTTTATCCCAGTCGTTATCGGACTTTTGCTTTCTACGACTATCGGAATTTGGTTATTGTAAGACATACAGACTTAGACATACGTGTTTTGGCCAATTCGAAAACCGTACTATTATTCTTTGTGAAGAATTAAGTACGGTTTTCGATTTATGAGATTCATCATTTTATTCACAATCTAAGAATGGACCAACCTTGCTCAACCAGGAAGAATAACGGTACATCACTATCATTTATACAGAGCATGTCTCAGCTGAGCAGCTCCCTCTTCCACAGCTTGATGTGCTTCCTCTACATCTGCTGTAAAACCAGCAAAGCCATGTATCAGACCTTCATAGTTCTTCACGAAAACATCGACACCCTCCTGCTTTAAAAGTTCAGCATATGCCTGCGCTTCATCTCGCAGCGGATCATATTGAGCTGTCAAAATAGCCGCTGGCGGCAATGCATGCAGCAGGTCTGAATGAACTGGCGATGCGTATGGATGAAAACGGTCTGCTTCTGTCCTGTAATAATGGCTTCGGAACCAATTCATCAAACGTTTGGTCAATAAATAGCCTTCTGCATTCTCCTGTAAGGATGCAGGTTCATCTCCGATATAACCTGTTGATGGATACAATAACAATTGGAATACGGGTTTTTGTCCGCTTTTTTCTTCAGCCAGCAGACATACAACAGTTGCCAAATTCCCGCCTGCACTATCCCCGCCGACAGCGATTTTATCACGTTCGATTCCCAATGCTTCTGCATTGGCAGCTATCCATTGGAAGGAATCATACGCATCTTCCACCGCTGCCGGGAATTTATGTTCCGGTGCCAGCCGGTAATCAATCGAGATTACTGTGCAATCTGCCATATTGGCAATTTCACGGCATGTTGCATCGTGCGAATCAATGCTGCCCACAACCCAGCCGCCGCCATGATAAAAAACAAGCGCGGGCTGTACTTTAGTATCAGAACGATAAATCCGGATCGGCAGCGTTCGACCCGTTAATTCGATCTGGCTGTCTTCTACTTCAGCCACATCTTGTTTAGGTCCTTCATCCTGCATTCTGGCTTGATTGCGAAACTGCTCGGGTGATACAGCTTCAAGCGGTATCGGATTAGCATTTACTTCTTTGAGAAATGCCTGTATTTTTGGATTCAAAACCATGATACTTCCCCCTTTTATTCTAATTTAATTTTCCACTATCTTACTGCAATTTAAACATCGATGCATTGCAGGTGCACCCGCCAAGGTTTACAATTAGATAATTCGATACAGATGGGGGTACAGCATGTGAAGAAATCAACGTATATCTGGTTAGGCATCGCATTATTCGCAGCAGCACTAAATTTACGTCCGGCAATCAATTCTATTTCTCCGCTTATTGAAATCATCCAATCTGAATTACATATGAATGCATCAAGTGCAAGTCTGCTCACATCCATACCTGTTTTATGTATGGGCATCTTTTCCCCAGTTGCCGCAAAATTGGCAAATCGTTTTTCCCTTGAATATGTGATTGGCTGGTCCTTAGCTGTCATCGGCGCAGGCACCATCATCCGTCTTTTCACCCATACTTCTTTCTTCCTGCTTATTACGGCTTTCCTGGCAGGTATAGGTATTGCAGCTGCTGGCCCGCTGCTTTCTGGTTTCATTAAAAAATATTTTCCTGACAATAGCGCGTTCATGATCAGTATTTATACCGCTGCTCTGGCTGTTGGTGCTGGCATTGCTTCTGGTGGTGTCGCACCTATTCAGCATCTATTCGAATCCTGGCAAATCGCTTTGGCTGCTTGGTCATTATTAGCATTGCTGGCGATCATCATCTGGGTACTCGTCGTATTACCCCAAAAAAAGAAAGACCGGGCCATCCAAACTTTCGGCGGCGCAGAAAAACTGCCGTGGAATCAGTGGAATGCCTGGCTGCTCACTTTCTCTTTCGGCGGTATGGCGTTCATTTTCTATTCCTTGACCGCCTGGCTTCCGCCTATCGTAGAAAACATGGGATACAGCAAAGTGTATGCAGCGAACCTGCTTGTCATTTTCATGGTTCTGCAAGTACCCGCCAACTTGGCTATCCCTTATCTGCTGAAGAAGATTCCAAGTCGTTTGTTCTGGCTTGTGACGGCCGCCATACTCGAGCTGATCGGCTTTGGTATGATTTTCTTATCCTTCCTGCCTTGGCTGGCAGCTTGCTTCATCGGTCTTGGTGCTGGCGGTTTGTTCGCCATGAATCTGCTGCTTCCAATTGATGTGACAACTACCCATCAGGCAGCTGCTTCCTGGTCCGCCATGGTGCAGGCAGTTGGTTATGTCATCGGATCATTTGGCCCTATCATTCTAGGTGCGGTCAATGATATGACCGGAAGCTTCTCTTATTCGATTTTTGTATTGATAGCAGTGAACCTTATAATGATTGTCATGCAGTTTCTCTCCGTCAAACGGAACTTCAAACAAGAAAAACTCGCCTCCTGACCAGAAATTGGATGATTAGCAGTTTGCTAGATTGGGTATCTTATTACTACAAACCCAATCACAAGGAGGATTCAAATCATGAGTTCATTAACAAAAGAAGTTTTCACAACATATGCCGAGGAAGATACTTTCGAGCTGGAGCCATACTTAGATCATCTGTTTGAATTGAATGAAGAAGAATCCGATAATGAATAAATAAAAAAGCAGCGGCTGCGGGGTCGCTGCTTCTTTTTTATTCACCTTTTTTCTCCTGCTGGCCTTCGAGGATCTTCTTCTGCACGAAGCGCAGATGATCGTACATTGCTGTGTGCGCTTTATATGCATCCCTTTCCTTCAAAGCTTCATATATACGTTTATGGTGCGCTACTGTCTTTTCTTTTTCCCTGACAATGATGTGGTTATTGATTTTCGCATGATATAAGAGAAGCGAGTGAATCATCCCATCGAGAATCAAGTTATTGGCACTTAAGGCAATGATCCGGTGAAATCGTTTATCTGCCTGACCATAGTTATCATCCTTCGATTCCTCGATTTCCACGATTGTTTCATAAAGCTCTTCCAGCTGTCCGTCGGTAATCTTCTCCGTTGCGATCGTAATCAGTCCAAGTTCCAATACGATCCTTGCCTCAATGATGGCTTGGATATTATCGCTTGCTAAATTAAGCATATCGGAAAAAGGCGCCGAGCCGACTTTCAGGTTGAAGTAAGTGCCCTCCCGCGTCTTGCGTGTTATGATGCCGAGGGTCTCCAATGCACTCAAGGCTTCGCGCAAAACAGTTCGGCTCACCCCGAGAATCGTGATGAATTCTGCTTCGGTCGGCAGCTTATCCCCTGGCTTCAGCTGGCCGCTTGAAAGCAGATGCAAGATCCGTTCCACCACTTGCTTGGATAATGTTTTTCTGTTCACGTGCTCCACATTCATTTGCAATGGGTCTCTCTCCATCATGTCCAACACCTTTTTATGTGATAAACCTATGATACTGGGAATGGTACTAAATTACAAACGCATACAAAAGAGCCGCATGATGCGGCTCCGAATCCATCATCGAACAAGGCATGGCTTCTTGTTGTTGAACTTCCAATCCCGAATCAAATATTGCATGGCTGCAGCATCATCGCGGGCACCGAGTCCCATGGATTTGTACAGCTTATGGGCTTCTTCAATCTGCTCCATGTCAATCTCGATTCCCAGACCAGGCTTATCCGGCACCGCTATCTTTCCTTCGATAATATCATAAGGTTCTTTCGTCAATCGCTGCCCATCCTGCCAGATCCAATGTGTATCAATAGCTGTAATATTTCCAGGCGCTGCCGCTGCGACATGTGTGAACATAGCTAAAGATATATCAAAATGATTATTGGAATGCGAGCCCCAGGTGAGTCCCCATTCATGGCACATCTGCGCCACGCGCACAGATCCCTGCATCGTCCAGAAATGCGGATCGGCAAGCGGAATGTCTACCGCCTGGGACTGGATTGCATGCCCCATCTGGCGCCAGTCAGTGGCAATCATATTCGTGGCTGTCGGCAGTCCGGTAGCTCTCCGGAATTCCGCCATGATTTCGCGTGAGGAATATCCATTTTCTGCTCCGCAAGGATCTTCTGCATAAGCGAGGATATCATGCTTTCCTTTGCAGAGACGAATTGCTTCATCCAATGACCACGCTCCATTCGGATCAAGTGTAATCCGGGCATCCGGGAACCGCTTGGCTAATGCCTCAATGGCTTGTATCTCCTCTTCACCAGCTAAAACGCCGCCCTTTAACTTAAAATCACGGAATCCGTATTTTTCATATGTCGCTTCAGCCAAACGTACGATGGATTCTGGTGTTAATGCTTCTTCATTGCGTAAACGGAACCACTCCGATGTTGCATCAGGTTCGCTTTTGTATGCAAGGTCAGTCTGTCCGCGATCACCAATATAGAACAAGTATCCCAGCACATCCACTTCACTACGCTGCTGCCCTTCCCCCAGGAGCGCAGCAGCCGGAACCTGCAGGAACTTTCCGAGCAAGTCGAGAAGTGCCGCCTCCAGTGCTGTCACAGCATGGATTGTGGTCCGCAAATCGAAGGTCTGCTCTCCTCGGCCACCTGCATCTTGATGGGCAAATTGCTGTCTTACTTGGTTGAGGATTGCCTGGTAAGAGGCGATGGACTCACCGATTACAAAGGCTTTCGCTTGTTCAAGCGTCTGCCTGATTTTCTCTCCGCCAGGTACCTCCCCGACGCCAACAGCACCAGTACTGTCCTTAAGAATAACTATGTTACGTGTAAAATAAGGGCTGTGTGCACCGCTTAGATTAAGCAGCATACTGTCCCGGCCAGCCACCGGAATCACTTGCATTTCCGTTACAGCTGGTACGTGATTGGATTTTTCTGCTTTAATATTCTCTGATACTTGATTCATGTTTGTATCCCCTTCCGGTTATTTTGTTGGCGCTTCCAATTCCACCCGCTCGATTTTTCCAACGATGAACAAATAGCTTAGGATGGCAACAAGTGCATTGGCACCGACGAAGATAAGTGCACCATTAAAGGAACCTGTCGCATTGACGATATAACCAATGATGATCGGCGTTGTAATAGAAGCAATGTTCCCAAATGTATTGAAAAGACCGCCGCTGACACCCGCTGTTTGCTTTGGTGATGTATCTGAAACAACTGCCCAGCCTAATGCTCCAAATCCTTTTCCAAAGAATGCAAGGGACATGATGACAACTACAAGCCATGCAGCATCCACGTAGTTACAGATAATCATACTGCAGGAGAGCAGCATTCCGATAATAATCGGAGTCTTACGTGCAATCGTCAGCGAAAGGTTTTTCCGAAGCAAAAAGTCTGAGAACATTCCGCCAAGGATTCCCCCTAGGAATCCGCATATCGCTGGAAGGGAAGCAATGAATCCAGCCTCAAGAATTGACATGCCGCGTCCTTGAACTAAATAGACAGGGAACCAAGTGAGGAAAAAGTAGGTCAGTGTCGTAATACAATACTGCGCAATATAAATACCGATCAGCATCCGTTTTTTCAGCAGCTGTTTGATAAATGGCCATTGAGATTGTTTTTCCCCGGTGTTTTCCTTCTTCTGATCCATATCCACGACTCCGCCGCCAGCTTCGATATACTCAATTTCTGCTTGGTTGGCTCGTGGATGCTCTCGTGGATTACGGATTACTTTCAGCCAAACCAAAGCCAAAGCAATACCGATTGCCCCCATTACATAGAAAACAGATTCCCAGCCAAATCTGTATGTCAGCCACCCCATCAGCGGTGAAAAGATGACGAGTGCAAAATACTGTGCTGAATTAAAGATAGCAGATGCTGTTCCGCGCTCATTACTCGGGAACCAAGCTGCAACAACTCGGCTGTTTCCTGGAAATGATGGCGCTTCAGCAAAACCAACAAGGAAACGGAGCGCGAACAAGACAATGATGGCTGTGCCTGCGGCAAAAAATCCAATTGCTCCTTGCAGCAAGGTGAATATTGACCAGAACAGGATACTCATACCGATGACAAGCTTAGAACCGAACTTATCGAGTAATATCCCGCCCGGTATCTGCCCGATTACATAAGCCCAGCCGAATGCAGAGAACACATAACCCATACTAACGGCATTTAATCCAAGATCTGACTGCAGCGCATCTCCTGCTATACTGATCGTCGCACGGTCAGCATAGTTGACGGATGTAACTAGGAACAACATCAAGACAATAAACCAACGGACCTTCGTTTTTTTCATCTGTGTATTCTGCAGGTTGTCTCTGACTTTATCCATATGCTCATTCCTCCGCTCTATTGTAAGCGTTATCAATAATCATGAAGGAAAAAGGGCCGAAAATAGCCCTCTATCCTTTTACAAATACAGTCTTGATGCTCGTAAAGAACTCCTTGGCGGCTTCTCCCTGTTCCCTTGAATGGGAGCTTGACTGCTTCATGCCGCCGAATGGAGCCTGCAGCTCTACCCCTGCGCTTTCTGCATTGACACGGACAAGCCCTGCCTCCATATCTTCCACAAACTGCAGGAATCGACCTATGTTCTTCGTAAAAATGGATGCACTCAACCCGAATTTTACATCATTCGCCACTTCTATTGCTTTTTCCTCTGAATCCACCTTGATCAGCGCGATGACCGGACCAAAAATCTCCTCCTGAGCAATCACCATATCATTTGTTACATCCTCAAAGATCGTCGGCTGAACGTAAAAACCTTTCGCATAATCTCCATCTGTCAGCTGCTCGCCGCCCAGGATAAGCTTAGCACCTTCTTTAAGACCCTTTTCGATATAATGAAGGCAGTTTTCCAGCTGTGCTTCACTCGCAATCGGCCCAAGCCATACATCCTGCTCGAGGCTGTTACCAATGGTGATTTCTTTTGTTTTTTCAATCAGTCGATCCCGGAATGTATCATATATCGGTGCTTCTACGATGACTCTGCTTGTCGCCGTACATTTTTGTCCGGTAGATCGGAATGCTCCGCTGATTGTCGCATCCACCGCCTGTTCGATATCTGCATCAGCAGCAACGATGACTGGATTTTTCCCGCCCATCTCCAGCTGGTATTTTGCTCCTCTCTCCAATGCCGTCAAGCCAATGCCTTTTCCTACATTATTGGATCCGGTAAATGTAATGCCATTTACCTTTGGATGCTCTGCCAATCCCTTTCCGATGACTGAACCAGCACCCGTTACTAGATTGATAACTCCTTTAGGGAAACCTGCAGCTTCAAAGCACTCAACTATCTTGATTGCCGTAATAGCAGTCTCAGAAGCCGGTTTGAACACGACTGTGTTTCCGTAGATTAGCGCAGGTGCCATTTTCCAAATTGGTATCGCAACAGGGAAGTTCCATGGAGCAATGACACCGACAACCCCTAATGGAACACGCGTTGTATACATGAAGGCACCGGGATCGGTCGATGGAATGACATCACCGGTCTTCCGCATCCCTTCCGCTGCATAATACTTCAATATAGCAATGCCGCGCTGCGTTTCACCTCGAGCCTCCGGCAGTGTTTTTCCCATTTCTTTTGTGGCAGTTTCGGCAATCTCTTCCGCCCGTTCCTCCAGGATAGCTGCAGCCCGATAAAGGAATTCTCCTCTGGCAGCTCCGGATAGGCTTCGCCATTCCTTCCGTGCGGAATCCGCTGCTTCAACAGCCGTATCCAGATCTGCAGCCGTGGAACTCTGGATCTGACCGACAGGGTTGCTTGTGTCTGCTGGATTGATGACTGTGATCTGCTCTGCTGATTCTGATTCCTGCCATTCACCATTGATAAAGTTACGGTATACACTCGTTGTTACATTTGTCGCCATGTATTAGCTCTCCTTTATCTCTGATATTTTCTGCTTGCGCGGGTATTTGTCCAGGGCTTTCGAAAGGATCTGTTCCATTTCGTTATAATGTTCTTTCGTTACAGGCACAACTGGAGGACGAACATATCCTCTTGTCTGCAAGCCGATGATTTCCATTCCCGCTTTGATCAAGGAAACGGCATAGCCTTTCCGCTGTTTTCGTATACTGTTGATCGGCAGGATGACATCCGCATATAATGCATCCAGCGTGTCCTGATCTCCTGCTAGTAATGCCTCATAATACATTCGGGATATATGCGGGATATAATTTGATATGGCAGACGAATAAGTCGTTATACCAAGCGGCACGTACGCAGGCATTGTGACCTCTGCCATCGGCATTCCGTTCAGGAAGTCCAGTCTTCCTTTGAATTCCTGTGTCAGGCAAATATTCAAATCCATATTCCCGATGCCGTCCTTAAATCCTTTCAATTGTGGAAAAGCTGCCAGTCTCCTGACTGTCTCGACAGAATAGATAGCATTATCCCTCTGATAAATGATCGCATCCAGATTTGGAGCACTCTCGAATATTTCTTTCGCATACTGATAAAGTCCTTCCTGCTCCCCTTGAATCAAATAAGGCGGAAGCAGCAAATATCCGTCAGCACCTTTTTCCTCTGATATTGCAGCTAGTTCAACAGCAGTGCGAAGATTTCCGCCGACCCCTGTGTAAATCGGTACCCTGCCTGCAACTGCTTCCATCGCTGTATCCAGCATCACTTCATACTCTTTTTTATCCAACGATTGAAATTCACCTGATCCACAAGCGATATAAATAGCATCCAGCCCTTCTTCCACAAGAAAGCTGATATTCTCAAACAATGCTTGTTCATCAAGCTTTCCAGTTTCGGTAAATGGTGCCACTGGAAACCCTAAAATGCCTTTGGCTATTCCTCCTGATTGTCCCATAGCGTACCTCCTCGAGTAAGCGTTATCATTTCCGTTTGTTTAATTGTATTACAAATAGACAAAAGTGCAAATGACTTTTTGCGACTTAAAAATTACAGTTGAAAAAAGTGATAAAGGAAAAAACAATCTTCAAAATAAATACAGCATACATGCCATAAAAAACAGCAAAAAAAAAGGGACTTAATCCCCAACCATTTTTTCTTTCGTATTCTGGTTTCACTTCATTAGCAAACGGTTATACAATAACTAACCCCCCATATCTTAATCAGTTACAAAATGTTCAACATACATCCAATGAATCCGTTCATTGGATATTTTTTTGCAAAAAAAAAGAGCTCTAAAGGCTCTTTTCTAGACGCTGAAATCTTCCTGAATAAATCCGCCGTAGAACTTGTTTGAAGGCACTTCATAACCAGTAACAGTACCGAATTTCCGCATCATGACAGCATTCCATGCCAGGAACCAGGTTCGATCCTCCCGCAGTCCATCCAGCATCATCGGCGTAACTTCCACTTGACCATCAAAAAGATGGGCGCCAAGTGCGGCAAGTTTCTGTAAATCCCCTGTCAGCTCATATTCGGCTAGCATCTGACGATAGTCAAACTGACAGCTGTCAAACTTGAAGTATGGCTTGAACAGCTTGTATAATCTGCTGTCACCCGCCATCAGATATAGAACAGCAAGGCAGCCTTTATGCTGCAATACTTCTGCATTTCGGATTCCAGCACGCAAATCCTGATATTTGATCTCGTGATCCTCATCGTGGAATTTGATATACACGGCCACCCCTCCTTTCCATAAACAGCTTATCTGGTAGTAGGAATCTTTTCCCTTTCCTTCTGAAAGACAAACAAAAACCCTGTCCGGCGGACAGGGTTTTGGGATATCAGGAAGATGTATAAGACCCTCCATTGATATGGATTGCTTGACCAGTCATATAAGAAGCTTCATCAGATGCAAGCATCACATATGGCCAAGCATGCTCAGAAGGCTGACCCGGACGTCCCATCAAGCTGTCCTGTCCGAACTGTTCAATCTTATCTTCCCCGATAGTTGCCGGGATGAGCGGCGTCCAAACCGGACCAGGTGCAACAGAGTTAGCACGGATTCCTTTCTTGATAAGGCTTTGCGCGATACTGCGCGTCCAAGCTGTAATAGCACCTTTTGTCGCAGAATAATCCATAAACATTGGGTTTCCACGATAAGCATTGATGGAAGACGTGCTGATGATGGAGTCCCCGGCTTTCATATGACGCACAGCTGCTTTTGTCAGGTAGAACTGAGAGAAGAAGTTGACACGGAATACTTCCTCAAACTGTTCAGAGGAAATCTCAAGCACATCTTCCCGCACATATTGAATTGCTGCGTTATTCACTAAGATATTGATCTTGCCGAATTCTTCCACTGTCTTTTCAACTAGGCTGATACAATGTTCTTCATCCTTGATGTCACCTGGCAGCAGCAAGCAGCGCTTGCCTTCTGCTTCTACAAGACGTTTTGTTTCTTCGGCATCTTCCGTTTCATCAAGGTAAGAGATTGCGACATCTGCGCCTTCTTTTGCGTAAAGAATGGCAACAGCACGGCCGATACCGGAATCACCACCCGTGATGAGCGCTGCTTTTCCTTCCAATCTGCCAACACCCTTGTAATCAAGCGGCTGATGCGGCAGCGGATCCATTTTTGCTTCGATTCCCGGCTGACGGTCCTGCTGGTGCGTACTAGTTGATCCATTCATCATATCTTTCGGTTCCATAGAAAAGTCTCCTTTGTATCGTAAGTGATACAATACCTTTCCACATCCTCCTTGGAATGAAACGTTGAACCGAAAGTAAAACTGTGAAGCTTTTTCTTATCACCTGCTGACACGAAGCACTTTCGCCTCATAAGGTTCCAGTTGAATTTCTCCTTCTGCGTCCCCTCCATCGAGCACGTTTTCATACACTTGATCGAGCTGTATATTTCGCGATTCTTCACTGAAATTCATGACAAAGACAAAGGAGGATGTTGTGTTATAGCGTACTTGGATGGATACTCCTTCTTGCTTCGTAATTCCGACTGGCGAGTGAATCTGCTCTGTTTTCAGTATCTCGGCATAAAAATCATCCTGGAATGTATCTTCCAATCTAGCACCGATATAATAAGCATGGCCTTCTCCATAGGCATTTTCAGTAACAGCAGCTGTCCCTTTATAGAAATCCTCTTCATATTTTCCTAAAGCCCCCGCGCCGCTGAGCTCCAGAACTGTCGCATAATCCCTTACTTCATAGTGTTTTCCTCTATGAGATACTTGATTGCGGTCTCGCGGATACAGTGTATCCGTTTCGGTTGGACGTATTCCGAAAACAGCTGTCAACTTCTCCTGCCATGCTCCTTTATGGACAAGATCATGTTCATTTACCACTCCACTGATATATGTCATAACTAGCTTTCCGCCGTTTTTCACAAATGTCTCCAGTTTTTCTGCTGTCCTATCGTCCATCATGTAAAGCATCGGAACGACTAAAAGCTTATACTTGGAAAAATCGTGATCCTTCATGATGATATCCACCGGTATATCCCGCTTCCAAAATGGACGGTAATGCGCATGCAACGTTTGTATATACTGCTTGGAATCCAATCCGTACCCCTGTGCATCTTCTAACGCCCAGTCGTTTTCCCAATCATACAAGAGTGCCACATCTGCCGCACGATGCGTTCCCTTTAGGGCTGCAAGCTTTGCCATCTGCTTGCCCAGCTCTGCAACTTCCCGGAATACACGATTATCTGGTGAACGATCATGATCGACGACTGCCCCATGGAATTTCTCAGTTGATCCTCGAGATTTACGCCATTGGAAATAGAGGATGCTATCTGAGCCATGAGCAAGCATCTGCATCGAAGCAAGGATATGCATGCCTGGCCGTTTTGCTTTGTTCACTGGATGCCAATTGACAGCACTCGGTGTATTTTCCATCAGCAGAAACGGCTGATCTTTCAGCGTGCGGTACAAATCATCAATAAATCCAACCTTCATCGCAAGCTCAGCTGTTGGTTCCCAATCATTATGCCAAGTCGGATACGCATCCCAGCTGATCACATCAATTTTATCTGCAAAACGATTATAATCCAGTCCGCGGAATGGAATCAGATCGGGTGTATCAGCCATGAAATTCGTCGTAACTGGGATATCCGGTGTAATCTCGCGTATCGGGATCATCTCATTTTCCATGAAACGGACTGTTTGGTCTGTCGAGAAGCGTCGCCAATCCAATCGCAATCCATGTACTCCATCCTCCCCGTTAGGCGAAGGAGATTCTACCTGCTCCCAATTTGTAAACGTATGACTCCAGAACGGTCCCCACCAGGCATCGTTCAAAGCTTCCAGACTTCCGTCGTATTTCTCTTTCAGCCATTCACGAAAAGCAGCCTGGCAATTTTCACAATGGCAGTCACCGCTGTATTCATTAGATATATGCCATAGCAGCAGAGCTGGATGCTTTCCATACCGCTCTGCCAGTTTCCGATTTATCTTCTCTGTTTTCTTCAGATACGTTGGAGAAGTAAAACAGTGGTTATGCCTGCCGCCATGCAGCTGCTTTACCCTAGCTGCATTCACCCGCAGTACATCGGGATATTTTTGGGACATCCATGCAGGACGCGCACCGCTTGGTGTAGCCAAAATCACTTTACCGCCAAAAGAATGTATGTCATCAAAAACTTTATCCAGCCATTCGAAATCGTACATATCCTCTTCCGGTTCCAAAGCACTCCAAGCGAAAATGCCGACCGAGAAAGTGTTCGTATGCGCCAGCTGCATGAGTTCGATATCTTCTCTTAGAATCTCAGGATATTTCAGCCACTGATCTGGATTGTAATCTCCTCCGTGCAGTAAAAAAGGTGCTTTTAACTCACGCTTCGATTGTTTCATTTTCTTCTCTCCCTTTTCTCGTTATCCTTTCGTTCCGCCCGTTGTAAGTCCGGAAACAAAGTTCCGCTGCAGCAGCAGGAAGACAATCGCGATCGGAATACTGATCAGAATGGCTCCGGCAGCAAACGTCGTATAGCTTGCTCCCATTACTTCATTTACTAAATTAAATAGCCCAATTGGAAGCGTATAGGATTCCGTCGTTCGCAGGATGACAGAAGACAAAACAAAATCACCTAATGGCACCGTGAATCCATTCATGGCTACAACTGCAAGCATCGGCTTCGATAAAGGCATGATGATTTGCCAAAATGTACGGGTGAAGCCTGCACCATCAATCCGTGCACTCTCATCAAGCTCCATCGGGATAGAATCCATATAACCTTTCATTAAATACGTATTCATCGGTATCAATCCCCCGATATACAGCAGTATCAGCAGCCAATGGCTGTTGACCATATCCAGCATCTGCGCAAGCACAAAAAGTGCAATCAGGGCAGAAAATTGCGGGATCATTTGAAGTAGCAAAAAGACGGTCAACGTATTCTTCTTGCCTTTAAAACGGAATCTCGAAAAAGCATAGCCTGTGAACGATACACTGATGATGGCACCAAGCATCGTGAAAAAGCTGATTTTAACCGAATTGATATACCACTGCACATAAGGCAGAGAAGCAGAGCCTTCGAACAGCTCTTTATAATGTGCCAGTGTCGGGTTCTTTGGAATGATAGATGTACTGATCAAACTGTTTCCAGGATTAAAGCTTGCCCCGATTGTCCATGCAAGCGGATACAAAATCAAAATTGACATCACAATCAGTACACCATAGGAAAATGTAAGACGAATCATTCGGGATCGATTGCGCATGCTCATGCTCCTTCCTTGAATGTACTAGATTTTCGGAACTGCCATAACGCAATGGACACAACAACAACAGATAGCATAATGGTCAAGGCAGCCGCCAAAGCATATTGACTGGACTGCATCGTTAATTTATAAATCCACGACACTAAAATATCTGTACCGCCCGCAGTCGAATCCGGAACGGCAGGACCCCCTGCATTGAATAGATAGATAATATTGAAGTTATTAAAGTTGAATGTGAATTGCGTAATGATGATGGGCGAGATCGACAACAGAATCATTGGCATAGTGATGTGGCGGAATTTCGAAAAGACAGATGCCCCATCGATTGTCGCCGCTTCATACAAATCCTCGGGTATCGACTGCAGCACACCAGTTGTCACCAGGAAGATGTACGGGAAACCGAGCCACCCTTGCATCATAATGAGTGCAAATCGTGCCCAATTCGGATCGGTGAGCCAAGGAATGGCATCAATACCGAGCGCGGCAAGGATATCGTTGTTCACTGCTCCGAAGCTGTCATTAAACAAGCCTGCAAAAATCAAAATGGTGACGAAGCCAGGAACTGCCCAAGGCAGAACGAGGATCGTACGAAAAAGTTTCTTGAAACGTATTTCCTTCTGGTTTACCACAACAGCGAGAAAGATGCCTAATGCCACCTGCAGTGTGGAAGCTACGATAGTCCACACCACCGTCCACGCAAGGACATCAAAGAAGGTGGAACGCCAAATGTCCACGGTGAAGATCTCCTTGAATGTACTGAAACCAACCCATTCAACTAGTTTAGCTGGCGGTGAATTATACAGATCATAATTCGTGAAGGCGATCGCAAAGCTGAAAAGAATTGGAAAAACGACCGCGAACAACAACAGCAGAAATGCCGGTCCGCTGATCAAATACGGATAGCCTTTTAGCAGCACATGCTGATATTGCTGCCGGAGTGTATACAGTGTCTGCTGGTTATCTCGCATAACACCCGTTTTATAGGCATCCCGCAAATTTAAATAATAGACAATCAATCCCAGGAAAATGACAATCAACGCAATGAGTCCTTCTGCCAGCAGGAAAATAGAGTTGTCTCGCGGTATTTCTGTACCAAGCGTGACAATGCCCCAAAGCCCCATATTTAGCAGATCTTTAAACGCAATAAAGAAAGAAACGGTTACCAGCAGAAACAATAAGCCTTTCAGCCATTGCCGATGATAAAACTGCCCGAAACCTGGTATGATCGAGAGCAACAATGCTACTTTACGATGCTGCATGCCTATTCCTCCTCGTACATAGGAAATACGCGCCGGCACAATGCCGGCGCGTCCCTATCATTTTCCGCCGTGATTTGCCTCTATTTGACCTTCAATGGATTTTACCGCTTGATCAAGCGCTTCCTTCGGCTCTGATTTTCCGGTTGCAATTGTCTGCAGTGCTGCATCAGCTGGTTTCCATACTTCATTCATTTCCGGTATACCAGGTGTCAGATCAGAGAACTGTGATTGTTCCGCAATCGCCTTGGATGCTTCACTTTCCATTACTTCCTGATCCTCAGCCAACGTCTTCACTGCTGGAACTTCTTTTGTTTTTTCATAACGAACCTTCGACACTTCTTCACTGCTCAAATACTTCACCAGCTCTTCTGCAAGCTCAGCATTTTTGGAGAATGTACTCACGTTATAGCTTTTGACTCCGATAAATGCGCGCATGTTTTCCCCATTGGAGAGCTTAGGCAAAGACGCAATGCCGTAATTGACTCCTGCTGATTCAAATGGTTCCAGATTCCATGGACCAGATATGATAGCGGCAGCTTTTCCTTCTGTAAACAGCGACTCGATCACATTGATACCTTGCTCACCCACCATACCTGCTGGGAAGATCTTCTCATCGTAGAAGCGTTTGATTTCAGTTGCCCCTTCTACAGCTCCTTCATTATTCAATCCGATATCTTCCGGATTAAATGTACCGTCACTGTTCTTGCCAAAGACGTATCCTCCATAGCCACTCAGTACGCTATTGGCGTAATAAGTCTGATCAAACTGCGCCAGAAAACCGTAATTCTCTCCTTGTCTTACTTCCTTGGAATAATTGAACCATCCCTCCAAGTCCTGCGGCAGCTCTTCTTCGGATATAATGTCTTTGTTATAGTAAAGCATCGTCGTTTCAACAGCCTTTGGAAGACCATACACTTTGCCATCCACAATTTGTGACTCCATGGCTGATTCTGTGTAGGAGGATTGAAGTGTTTCATCAACAGCTATTTCTTTTACCAAGCCCTCTGTCACAGCTGAGCCCATTTGATCTCCCGGCATTGTGAATACATCCGGTCCCGAACCGCCCGGGCCGTCCAAGCGTAAATCTTCTAACTGCTGTGCATAGTTCTTCTCAATAACCTCTACCGTCACATCATGTTCTTTTTCAAATTCAGCAATAGCGTCTTCAATACCGATGGCTTTCTCTTTATCTTCCCAAATAATTAATTTGTCACTTTTCTCCGACTCACTTCCTTCTGTCCCGCTCTCTTGCGGGCCACACCCAGCCAGCAATACTCCCGTCATTAAACCAGATACCAAGCCAAGCACAAGCTTCTTCTTTTTCACTCGACCCCACTCCTTTTATTGAAAGCGTTTACAACAATAAACATAGCACTATAGTAATCTTAAGTAAACAATTATTTTACTTAAATCGAGTAAAAAATTTACGCAAACAAAAAACGACCTTTTTAGTCAGCCGTTTTCGTCAATGTACTCTTTCTTTCGACAATCTCTCCAGTCAGGAGTACTGTCTTAGATAATGTCCGCTTACTCACTATTTGTTCCAAAAGCAAATCGATAGCCGTCTTGCACACTTCACTCAAATCAATACGAATGGTCGTCAAAGGCGGTGAAACGTATTTTGCCACACTGATGTTGTTGATACTGATGACACTTACCTGTCCCGGTATAGCGATACCCGCCTCATTCAATGCCTGGAGCATACCAACTGCAATCGGATCGGCCGCTGCGACGAATGCACTTGGCAGTACAGCCAGTTCATCAATCGCTTTCTTCATTAAGCCATAACCATTTTCAACACTGAAACCACGTCTGCACAGAACTGATTGATCATCCAAGATACCCTTTTTCCCCATATACGACCGGAAGCTCTTCTCTCTAAGGTCCATCTCATCCGCCATCGTATCCGGATTTTGAAAGGTTCCGCCAATGAAGCCGATTTGCCGGTGCCCTCGCTCGAGCAAATGGTCTATCTGCTTCCTTGTCATCCATTCCAGATCAGGCCGTACAGCATCGTAATGATCCGGATCCGGGGCCGAATCAACAAAAACACCACTTCCGCTAAGGGCTTGGAGTTTTTTGTGCTCCGCTTCCGTAAAGCTCCCGACTGCCAGGAAACCTTGGATCGTATCAGGGACAGCATCTATTCCGCCTTCTTTTTTGTATAAGGTCAACTCGACATTTCGTTCTTTCGCACATTGTTCGAGCGCCTTACGCATCGTCTTGAAGTATACATCTTCCAACTCTTCTGTATCCGTCACCCAATAGAGAAAAGCTATTTGTTTGATGCGTATATGCACTTCCTTCTTCCGGTAGTTCAGCCGTTCTGCCACAGCGAATATTTTATCCTTTGTCTCTTCGGTTACGGACAAACTTTCATCATGGTTCAGCACTCTGGAAACCGTGGAAACGGAATACCCCACTTCATTCGCAATATCTTTGATTGTCGCCAATTTCTCTCACCTCTTCTGTCTTGAATTATGACAGATAAACAATAATTAGTAAACTTTTTACTAAAGTTTGTACTGTTCATATTTGGAAGTTCTTCTTGCTTCCTCTTTCGCCTTATAGTAAACTATCCCTAACTTAGTTAATTAAATTAATAAAGTTCACTTAGGAGGAATCATAATGACGTTTCATTCGACTTTAACAGCTTCATTTCAAGAGATCTTCCAAACCGCTGAAACACCACGCCAATTCTTTGCTCCTGGCAGAATCAACCTCATTGGCGAGCACACTGATTATAATGGCGGACACGTATTTCCGGCTGCAATCTCCTATGGCACGTATGCATTAGCTGTAAAACGCAGTGACAACATACTCAGATTTTTCAGTATGAATTTTTCTGAAACCGGTATCATTGAACGGACATTAGATGATCTTGCCTACCGATCAGAAGATGATTGGGCCAATTATCCAAAAGGCGTTCTGCTTTATTTGCAGCAAACTACCCATAAGATAACATCTGGGCTGGATATCCTTTTTTACGGGGATATCCCGAACGGAGCAGGTCTTTCCTCTTCCGCTTCCATTGAACTAGTCACAGGTGTTTTAGTCGATAGCATTTACGAACTTGATATGGAACGGATTCCACTTGTACAGCTCGGGCAACGGGTAGAGAACGAATATATCGGCGTGAACAGCGGCATCATGGATCAATTCTCGGTAGGAATGAGCAAGCAAGGGCATGCAATCTTGCTTGACTGCAACACATTGGCTTACGAGCATGCACCCGTGGATTTGTCTGAACATGTCATTCTGATTGCCAATACAAATAAGCAACGAACCTTATCCGGCTCAAAATATAATGAACGCCGATCAGAATGTGAAGCGGCTCTGAAGGATTTGCAGCAAGAATTAAAGATTGATAGTCTTGGAGAACTTACACCAGATACGTTTGAACAGCACCAAACATTGATCAGTAATCCCGTCCACGTCAAACGGGCACGTCATGCTGTATATGAGAATAACCGCACAATCGAAGCTTTGAAAAAACTCCAAAAGCATGATTTGGCTGCATTCGGGGAATTAATGAATGACTCGCATCGTTCACTGCGGGATGATTATGAAGTGACAGGACAGGAACTCGATACGATTGTCGAAGCAGCCTGGGCACAGGATGGTGTCCTTGGTGCTCGAATGACTGGTGCTGGATTCGGCGGCTGTGCTATTGCATTAGTAGAAAGGGATAAAGCAGAAGCCGTCCAAGCAGGTATCCAGAAGCACTATAAAGAAAAAATCGGATATGAAGCAACCTTCTATACCGCGACAATTGGTGACGGTGCAAAGGAACTAGCATAAAGGATGTGTTCATATGATTTATTCAGATATTGAAGCTTTATTGGAACAAGCTATTAAAAAAGATTTAATTAAAGAACGAGATACCATCTATGTACGCAACCAGGTGATGCATTTACTGAAGATGACAACATACCCGGCACATAAGATTCTAACAAGCTCCGGTTCGATACCGGATTTGGTAGAACGAATCATCGATTATGCCGTGAAGGAAGATATTATAGATAACATTCTGGATGAAAAGGAGATGCTTGCTGCATCATTGATGAATTGCTTTATGCCTCTCCCATCTACTGTACAAACATTATTTGACAGCCATTACGAGAAATCACCGGAGCAGGCAACTGATTACTTTTATAATCTCAGCAAGAACAGCAATTACATCCAGATGAACCGTATCAAGAAGAACATTTCGTATAAAACACAAACAAAATACGGCGAAATGGATATTACGATCAACTTGTCCAAGCCAGAAAAAGACCCTGAACAAATCAAACGCGAGCGGATGACGAAACAGGATAACTCCTACCCTCTTTGTGTGCTCTGCAAAGAAAATGAAGGTTATACTGGCAGAATTGGTTATCCTGCACGTTCCAACCACCGCGTGATTGAATTGTCATTAGGAGAGGAAAATTGGTTTTTCCAATATTCCCCTTATGTATATTATGATGAACACAGTATTGTACTCTCAGAAGAACATCGGGATATGAAAATTAATGCAGATACTTTCCGCAGACTACTGGAATTTGTGGAGAAATTCCCACATTATTTCATCGGCTCAAACGCGGATTTGCCAATTGTAGGAGGTTCCATTCTCTCCCATGATCATTATCAAGCTGGTCGCTATACCTTTGCCATGACGAATGCGGAAGAACGCTATACCTTCCCGATTCATGCACATCCAGATGTAAGAGCCGCTGTGCTCAATTGGCCGCTGACAGTCTTCCGGCTCCAAGCAGATGATCAAAACAAACTTGTCTCAGCAGCAGCAAGCATCCTTGCCTTCTGGCGTGATTACGATGACAAAGATGCGGCCATTCTGTCTTATTCAGATGACATGCCGCATAATACAATCACTCCGATTGCAAGAATGCGCGATGAACTGTATGAAATGGATCTTGTACTTCGCAATAATCGTACGACAGCTACACATCCATTAGGTATCTTTCACCCGCATGCAGATGTACATCACATCAAAAAAGAAAATATCGGGTTGATTGAAGTAATGGGTCTTGCTGTATTGCCGCCGCGCTTGGAAACCGAGCTGCAAACCATTTATAAGTTCCTCACCGGGAAAGCAGACGAAGTAGACTCTTTACATGAGGAATGGGCCCGTGAACTGCGTGCGAAACACGGCTTCCTTCATAACGAACAATATGCAAAAGAGGTTGTACAAAAAGAACTTGGCTTAAAATTTGTACGTGTATTAGAGGATGCTGGTGTCTTCAAGGACGACAAGGCTTTTCAGCGCTTTATCACAAAACTCAATCAGAAAGTGGTGTCTTGATGATCGAAAAGACTGCGCTCCAAGATGGATGGGAATTGTACACTGTCACGAATAAGAAAGGGATGCGACTCGAGGTATTGAACTATGGAGGCATTATTACATCCTTAGAAGTCCCTGATAAAGACGGAAACTTGGAAAATACCGTATTGGGTTACCTAAATATTCAAGATTATGAAGATAATCCCAACTATTTCGGTGCTTTAATCGGCCGGGTAGCCGGGCGGATAAAAGATTCAAAGTTCGAATTGGATAACGAGACATTTCGACTTGAAGCAAACGAAGGAAAACACCATTTACATGGCGGTCCCGCGGGATTTCACCAAGTAATTTGGGAAGTAGAACCTTTTAAGGAGAATAACATAAACGGCCTTCGACTTTCGCACACAAGCAAGGATGGCGAAGGCGGCTATCCAGGCAATCTGACGGTGAATGTCACCTACACCCTCACTGATGACAATACACTGGCAATTCTTTATGAAGCAGCAGCGGACAAAGCAACTCCTGTCACGCTGACAAACCATACGTACTTCAATCTCAGCGGCAGCCTGAAAAGAACCGTAGCGTCGCAGCAGGCAATGGTTGCAAGCGACCAGTACACAGAGCTGGATGGAGAGCTGATTTCTACTGGCAGACTGCTGGATACAGCTGCTACCCCATTTGATTTGCGATCATTCAGACCGTTGCAGGAAGTATTCAGCTCGTCGCATGATCAGCTTCGTATTGCCGGAGGAGGAATCGATCATTATTTCTTGTTCTCAGACAATGAAAAACCCCAAGCTGGACTTTATGATCCAGAAAGCGGACGGTTGATGACTATAGAATCTAACCAGCCCGGCCTTGTTTTATACACTGGTAATGGCCTGGATGATTCATTGGAACTAAAAGAACGAAAGTCGGAAAAGCACTTGGGAATTTGCTTTGAGACACAGGCATTCCCTGCAGGACTGCATCAAGAAGGGTTTCCGGAGCTCATCCTGAAACCAGACGAAACGTATCGAAAAGAAACTTCATTCTCTTTTTCTACTAAATAAAATAATTATGTAACAGCCAGTCATTGTGATTGGCTGTTTTTTTATGCTGAACTACCCATACATAACATATTTCTCCAATAGGAACTTCATACTATCCACCCTCCAGAAAAGTAAAATATTCCTAGATGAAGTGTTTCACAAAAAGTACTAATCTATCAATTTTACCAAATTATAGGTATATCTTTTGAAAATAAAGTTATAGAGGCTTATTGTATCGTCTAATGTTACAGAAAAGTTACACAATGTAACAATTTCCGCGGGTTTAGTACAAGGTACTGACACTACTGAAAATATGTAAGTGCAGAAATTGTTGCCAGTCGTTTCTTACTGCTTCTGCCAATTCACTTTGAAAAGAGGTTAAAGGATGAGCAAACGAAAAGATTATGATCACAAAAAGAACATGCAACGGAAAAACAAACTGCGAATGGCCAAGCGATCCTCTGCTCTGCTTGCCGCAGCAGCAATCGTTGTGACGCCTTATGTATACGATTCTGAACAGAAGACCCTCAGCAAATATACTGCTGAAGCCGCAAACATCGCTGTACTTGGCAACCAGACACTTGGTGCAACTTATCAGGATGGCGTTCTGACTCTCAGACTTCGCGGTAATCAGTTAGCTAATATAGGTGTATTAAACAACTACTCCCCTAACTTCCAATTGCCAGCTGAACTTTCTAGTCTGCTGCAGAACCCTAATATACGCAGTCAGACGACTATCAGCTACTCTATCCCCTATGCAGGTGTAGGCGGAATTGCTTTAAATAATACTGGATCTGTAACAGGTAGCCGACTGACAGTCAACACAGCCACCAACTCGATTGGTACAAACATTCAGCATACGCTTGGTGTCGCTGTATCAAGCCCAACTACTTTCACTGCCCGTATCAATCTAGCAAACTTAGGTATTACAGAATTGCCCACAGCTTCCGATGGCAGATTGGATTTCAGGGCCATAGCTACAGATACACTTATCGCAAACGTAGACTTGCTGAATAGCCAAGGTACATCTACATACATATCAACAGGTGTATCTGATACGCAGCCACCAGCAGCTCCAGTCCTTAATGCAGTCGACAGTGACGATACAACTCTATCGGGTACAGCGGAAGCAAACAGCACCATTAATATCACACTGCCCGACGGTTCAACTGCAACTGCAACCACAGATGCAAATGGAAACTGGTCGACTGCTATTCCAGCTCAGCAGCCTGGCGGAACCATTTCCGCTACTGCGACGGATGCAGCTGGCAACAGAAGTGCAGCAGGAACCAGCACTGTTACGAATGCAGATACAGAAGCACCTGCTGCTCCCGTCATAAACCCAGTAGACAGTGAGGATACGACCGTATCCGGTACTGCAGAAGCAGGTTCAACCATTACGTTGACCCTCGGAGATGGCTCCACAGCTGAAGCAGTTACGGATGACGCTGGCAACTGGTCGGCAGATATCCCGGCACAAGCTGCTGACTCCACCATTACAGCTGTAGCAACAGATGATGCCGGAAATGATAGTGACTCTTCCAGTGTGACTGTAACCGATGGTGATACAGAAGCACCTGCTGCTCCGGAAATCGCTCCGATCGACAGTGATGATACGACAATATCCGGTACAGCGGAAGCGGGATCTGCTATCACTATCACTCTTGAAGATGGGACCACTGTTGAAACAGAGACAGACGAAAATGGAAACTGGTCCGCAGACATACCTGAACAGGAAGCGGATAGCGCTATTTCTGTTACGGCTACCGACGCAGCCGGGAACCAAAGTGATCCCGGTACCGTCACTGTGACAAATGCAGGCGGCGGTGCTGATACGGAGCCTCCAGATGCTCCCGTTATTGCTCCAGTCACTGATGAAGATACGACTTTATCCGGTTCAGCAGAAGCAAATGCAGACATTATTGTCACACTTCCTGACGGTACCACTGCCGAAACTACTGCGGATGGGGATGGCAATTGGACAGTAGATATTCCTGTACAAGCTTCAGATAGCGAGATAACAGCAATTGCCATCGATGAAGCCGGGAACGAAAGTGAGAATGGAATTGTCACCGTTACGGATGCAGATTCCGAAGCCCCCGCTGCTCCGGAAATCAATCCTGTCGATAGCGATGATACATCCCTTTCCGGTACTGCCGAAGCCAATGCGGACATCATCGTAACGCTTCCTGACGGATCTACTGTCGAGACAACTGCGGATGCTGATGGCAACTGGACAGTAGATATTCCTGCACAAGCTGCTGAAAGTGAAATTACAGCAGTCGCTGTGGATGAAGTTGGAAACGAAAGTGACGCTGGTTCAGTTACAGTAGCTGATGCAGATGCCGATACCGAGGCACCTGCTGCTCCGGAAGTGAATCCAGTCGATAGCGATGATACTAGTCTTTCAGGTACAGCGGAACCAAATACCGATATCACAGTTACACTTCCGGATGGCTCAGTTGTTGAAACAGCTGCGGATGCTGATGGCAGCTGGACTATCGACATCCCAGCTCAAGAAACGGGCAGTGTAATTTCTGTTACTGCTACAGACGAAGCTGGCAATGAAAGTGACGCCGGATCTGTCACAATAACGAATGCTGATACAGAAGCACCGGTCGCTCCGGAAGTCGACCCAGTCGATAGCGACGATACATCTGTTTCCGGTACAGCGGAACCGAATTCCGATATCGAATTGACATTCTCCGATGGCACTACTGTGGAAACGCGAACGGATGCAGACGGCAACTGGTCTGTTGAGATTCCTCCACAAGAGCCCGGCAGCGAAATCTCGGTCGTTGCAATCGACGATGCAGGTAATCGAAGTAATGCTAGCACAGTCGTAGTCATCAACTATGATTCGACTCCGCCAGCTGCTCCGGAAATCAATCCTGTCAATAGTGCCGACACCACTCTTACAGGTACAGCAGAACCAAACGCGGATATAGTGATTTCACTCCCGGATGGATCTGAAGTTGATACAACTGCGGATGCTGATGGCAACTGGTCTGTTGATATCCCGGCTCAAGATCCCGGCGGTGAGATTTCCGCTATTGCTATCGATGAGGCTGGCAACCAAAGCGGCGCTGGTACGGTAACTGTCACAAACGCTGATACGACTGCTCCGGATGCTCCGGCAATCACCCCTGTAGACAGTGACGACACTTCGCTCTCAGGAACAGCTGAAGCAAATACGGATATTATTGTCACCCTTCCTGATGGCACTGCCCTCAGAACAACAACTGATGCTGATGGCAACTGGTCTGTTGACATTCCCGTTCAAGATCCCGGCGCTGTACTTTCTGTTGTTGCAGTTGATGAAGCAAGGAATATAAGTGCCGCTAGCACAGTTAATGTAACGGATGCCGATACTACTGCTCCGGATGCTCCGGAAATCAATCCAGTCGATAGCGATGATACGACTCTTTCCGGTACTGCGGAAGCAAATGCTGATATTATTGTCACACTTCCTGGCGGATCTATCATCAGTACGACAGCGGACGATCAAGGCAACTGGGCAGTTGACATTCCGGTTCAAGATCCTGGTGCGGTACTCTCTGTTGTTGCAGTCGATGAGGCACGCAATATTAGTGGTGCGAGTACAGTCAGCGTAACGAATGCTGATACGGCTGCACCGGATGCTCCAGAGATTAACCCAGTTGATAGTGATGATACATTCCTTTCTGGTACTGCAGAAGCTAACGCTGATATCATTGTCACACTTCCTGATGGTTCCTCTATCAGTACAACAGCGGATGATCAAGGCAACTGGTCTGTATCTATTCCAACTCTAGATCCTGGTGCTGTACTTTCTGTTGTGGCAGTCGATGCAGCTAGAAATGTAAGTGACGCTAGTACGGTCAGCGTAACGAATGGTGATACGACGTCTCCGGATGCTCCGGAATTAGATCCGATCGACAGCGATGATACGTCACTTTCTGGTATCGCCGAAGCCAATGCCGATATCATCGTCACACTTCCTGATGGATCCACCATCGGTACGACAGCGGACGATCAAGGCAACTGGGCAGTCGATATCCCAGCTCAAGATCCTGGTGCGGTACTCTCTGTTGTGGCTGTCGATGAGGCACGCAACATTAGTGCTGCGAGTACAGTCAGCGTAACAAATGCTGATATTACCGCTCCGGATGCTCCAGAAATCAACCCAGTTGATAGCGACGATACGTCTCTTTCCGGTTCTGCGGAAGCTAACGCTGATATCCTTATCACGCTTCCAGACGGATCCACTATCAGTACGACAGCGAATGATCAAGGTAACTGGGCAGTTGACATCCCAGCTCAAGATCCTGGTGCTGTACTTTCTGTTGTGGCTGTCGACGAAGCACGGAATATAAGCAGCGCTAGTACGGTCGGCGTAACAAATGCTGATACTACTGCTCCGGACGCTCCCGTGGTCAATCCGGTCGATAGCGACGATACGTCTCTTTCCGGCACAGCTGAACCAGATGCAAGTATTATCGTCACTCTCCCTGATGGAACAGCTGTGAGAACAAATGCTGACGCTGATGGTAACTGGACAGTGGATATTCCAGCTCAAGATCCTGGTGCTGTACTTTCTGTTGCGGCAGTTGATGCAGCTCAAAACGCGAGCGGTCCCAGCACAGTCAGCGTAACAAATGCTGATACTACCGCTCCGGATGCTCCGGGAATCAATCCGGCAGACAGTGATGATACGTCCCTTTCCGGTACAGCAGAACCACTTGCCGATGTCATCGTGACACTTCCTGATGGATCAGCTCTAAATACAACTGCAGATGCAGATGGCAACTGGACTGTCGACATTCCAGCTCAAGATCCTGGCGCTGTACTCTCTGTTGTAGCGGTCGACGAGGCACGGAATATAAGTGGTGGTAGTACGATCACCATAACAAATGCCGACATCACCGCACCGGATGCTCCTGAAGTCGATCCGGCAGACAGTGATGATACATCACTTTCCGGTACAGCAGAACCAAATGCAGACATTGTCGTTACCCTGCCAAATGGATCAACTGTCAGAACAACTGCTGATGCTGACGGTAACTGGGAAGTGGATATTCCAGCTCAAGATCCTGGCGCTGTCCTTTCTGTGGTTGCGGTCGATGAGGCACGGAATGTCAGCGGCGCTGGCACAATTACCATAACAAATAGTGACACTACTGCTCCGGATGCTCCTGTGGTCAATCCGGCAGACAGTGATGATACGTCCCTTTCTGGTACTGCGGAAGCCAATGCAGAGATCATTGTTACCCTTCCGGATGGGCTCACCATCAGAACAACAGCCGATGAGCAAGGTGACTGGTCTGTTGAGATCCCAGCTCAAAACCCTGGCGCTGCACTTTCAGTAGTGGCAGTCGACGCAGCCCGAAACATCAGCGGCGCTAGCACGATTAACGTAACAAACGCTGACACCACCGCACCGGATGCTCCTGAAGTAAATCCTGTGGCTAGTGATGACACAACTCTTTCCGGTACTGCTGAAGCCAACGCTACTATCATTGTGACACTTCCAGACGGATCTAACGCAATTACAACAGCAGATGATGCAGGTGGCTGGTCAGTTGCTATTCCAGCTTTAAACACTGGGGATAATGTTTCTGTTGCAGCTGTTGATGCAGCTCGCAATATAAGTGACTCCAGCGTGGTTACCGTGGTGGCTGGAGAACTTGAAAATCCTGCTCCTCCAATAGTAGGACCGGTCACAGACGATGACAGCTTCATCTTCGGTCTTGCAGGATTCAGATCATACATTTTCATTTATCTTCCTGACGGTACAGTGGTTGAAACAAGGGCGGATGATCAAGGCCAATGGTCTGCTGAAATTCCGACACAGGAAGCGGGCAGTGAAATAAGCATCCTGGAGACTGACGAAAATGGAAATAGCAGCGAGCCAACCGTAATCACGGTTTCACCAGATACAGAAGCACCAGCAACACCTATCGCTTTGCCTTTATCCAACACAGACACTGCATTGTCCGGTATTGCAGAACCCGAAACTACCGTGGTAGTTTCACTGCCTGATGGTACACAGTTAGAAACTGTTACTGACGTTAACGGTAACTGGACGCTGGATATTCCGGCCCAAGAAGCAGGTGATGAACTTAGCGTTGTCTCTGTAGATGCAGCTGGCAACCAAAGCGCATCCCAAGTTGTGATAGTTACCGATAATATCCAGCCAGAAATTCCAACTGTAGATCCTGTGACAGATACCGATACTTCCCTTTCCGGTGATGCTGAACCAGATGCTGCAGTTGTCATTACACTTCCGGATGGCTCTGTTGCAGAAGCTCCTGTTGATGGGGATGGCAACTGGGAAGCAGAGATTCCGGCACAGGAATCTGGAGAAGAAATTACTGTCGTTGTAACAGATCCAGCCGGAAACGTAAGTAATCCTATTATCGTTCCAGTAGAGAATAGCGATACTGAAGCTCCTGATGCTCCAGCTGTGGATCCTGTGTCAGATGCAGATACTTCTCTTTCCGGCGATGCCGAGCCAGATGCTACAGTCGTCATTACATTGCCAGACGGTGCGACAGTCGAAGCACCTGTCGATGGAGAAGGTAATTGGGAAGCTGAAATTCCGGCACAAGGGCCTGGTGAGGAAATCACTGTTGTCGTAACTGATCCGGCTGGTAACATAAGTGATCCAGTTATCGTTCCAGTGGAAAACAGCGATATCGAAGCTCCGGACGTTCCGGCTGTAGATCCTGTGACAGACGAAGATACTTCTCTTTCCGGCGATGCTGAGCCAGATGCTACCGTTATCATCACACTCCCGGACGATGCTGTTGTAGAAGCTCCTGTTGATGGAGATGGCAACTGGGAAGCAGAGATCCCAGTCCAAGAAGCCGGAGATGAAATCACTGTCGTCGTAACCGATCCGGCTGGCAATTTGAGTGATCCGGTTATCGTTCCAGTGGAAAACAGCGATACCGAAGCTCCGGACGTTCCCGCTGTAGATCCTGTGACAGACGAAGATACTTCTCTTTCCGGCGGTGCCGAGCCAGATGCTACAGTCGTCATTACTCTTCCGGATGATTCTGTTATAGAAGCTCCTGTCGACGCAGATGGCAGTTGGGAAGCTGATATTCCGTCACAAGAGCCTGGCGATGAAATCACTCTCGTCATAGTCGATCCAGCTGGTAACATAAGTGAGCCTGTAGTCGTTCCTGTGGAAAGCAGCGACACTGATGCTCCGGAAGCTCCGGTTGTGGACCCAGTGACTGATGCCGATACTGCTCTTTCCGGTGATGGAGAAACTGGTTCTACAGTCGTTATTACGCTGCCAGATGGTACTACTAGTGAGACTCCTGTAAACGAAGATGGCAGTTGGGAAGCTGAAATCCCAGCGCAGGAGCCCGGCGATGAAATCATCGTTGTAGTAACCGATCCGGCTGGTAACGTTAGTAACCCTGTAGTTGTACCAGTGGAAAACAGCGACACTGATGCTCCGGACGTTCCGGTTGTAGATCCAGTGACTGATGCCGATACTGCTCTTTCCGGTGATGCCGAACCAGATGCTACAGTAGTTATCACGCTGCCGGATGGCTCTATTGTGGAAGCTCCTGTCGATAGCGACGGCAATTGGGAAGCTGTAATCCCAGTGCAAGAACCTGGTGATTTAATCACTGTCGTTGTAACCGATCCAGCTGGCAACATAAGTAATCCGGTTATTGTTCCGGTAGAAAACAGCGACACTGATGCTCCAGAGGTTCCGGTTGTAGATCCAGTGACTGATGCCGATACCGCTCTTTCCGGTGATGCCGAACCAGATTCTACGGTCGTTATTACACTTCCTGATGGTTCTTCAGTCGAAGCTCCTGTCGATAGCAATGGCAGCTGGGAAGCTGAAATCCCAGCGCAAGAACCTGGTGAGGAAATCACTGTCGTTGTAACTGATCCGGTTGGCAATGTAAGTAATCCGGTTATCGTTCCAGTTGAGAACAGCGACACAGATGCTCCGGGCGTTCCGGTTGTAGATCCAGTGACCGACGCGGATACTTCTCTTTCCGGTGATGCCGAACCAGATTCTACAGTCGTTATTACACTTCCTGATGGTTCCACGGTCGAAGCCCCTGTTGATGGGGATGGCAACTGGGAAGCTGAAATCCCAGTGCAAGAGCATGGTG
This sequence comes from Terribacillus saccharophilus, assembly GCF_046592595.1. Lineage (GTDB taxonomy): Bacteria > Bacillota > Bacilli > Bacillales > Amphibacillaceae > Terribacillus > Terribacillus saccharophilus_C. Next base: position 92,848 of record NZ_JAWVPF010000001.1, read on the forward strand.
ATATAATCACTGTCGTTGTAAGAGATCCTGCTGGTAATGTGAGCAATCCTGTCATTGTTCCTGTGGAAAATAGTGACACTGAAGCTCCAGATGTTCCGATTGTGGATGCTGTTACAGAAAATGATGACACTATCTCCGGTGACGGTGAGCCTGGTTCTACTGTCGTTATCACGCTGCCTGATGACAATACTGTCGAAGCACCAGTCGATGAAGATGGAAATTGGGAAGCAGAAATCCCAGCGCTAGAACCTGGCGATGAAATCATCGTTGTCGTAACCGATCCAGCTGGTAACGTTAGTGACCCTGTAGTTGTGCCCGTGGAAAACGAAAACACGGACACACCGGCTCCTCCTTCCGTTGAGCCTGTCACAGAAGATGATGACACCATTTCTGGTGACGGAGAACCCGGTTCTACAGTCGTCATCACATTGCCAGATGGCACTACTGTGGAAACACCTATTGATGAAGACGGTAATTGGGAAGCAGAGATTCCATCTCAAGAGCCTGGCGATGAAGTCATTGTGGTCATCACAGATCCGGAAAATGGGGTAAGCGATCCTGTTATTGTTCCGATCGAAGAGGTCGAGACAGATATACCGGTTCCCCCTTCTGTCGATCCAATTGATGAAAATGATGACACAATTTCCGGTGATGGAGAGCCTGGTTCTACAGTTATTATCACGCTGCCTGATGGTACTACTGTTGAAACACCTGTAGACGAAGATGGCAATTGGGAAACAGATATACCTTCTCAAGAGCCTGGTGATGAAGTCGTTGTGGTCATCACAGATCCAGAGGGTAACGAAAGCGATCCTGCTGTTGTACCAGTTGAGGAGGGCGAAACAGATACATCCACTCCCCCTTCTGTCGACCCGATCGATGAAGAGGATGATACAATATCTGGAGGCGGTACACCTGGTTCCACGATCATCATTACATTGCCGGATGGCACAATCGTAGAAGTACCAGTCGACGAAGATGGCAGCTGGGAAACGGATATCCCAGCACTTGAGTCTGGTAATAACGTTACAGTTGTCGAAACTGATCCAGAGGGTAACGAAAGCAAACCTGCTCAAGTAACTGTCGGTTCCAATGAAGGGTCAACGTCCTCGGATGATAATGGTGAAGCTGGGGATGTTGGTGCGGCAATCGTTCCAGATGGATCTGTGAATGATGCATACGGCGGAAGTCAGCTGCCACAAACTTCCAATAATTTCTTTACATCTATTTTAATCAGTGCAGGAGCATTGATTGCAGGAGCGATTTCACTCGTCGCATCTCGCTTCAGAAGAAAGAATCAGTAAATAGTAACTCAGGAAGAGGAGCGGCTCATCCCTCCTCTTCCTAATACATAAAAGGGAGGATGCACAATGCAGCCAGAATTATATACAGCAAACAAAATCCGTACCCAATTGGATCTAGCAGAACAACAGTTGCATGCTCTGAAAGATACTATATCTCCTTCTGTACGAAACCATACCACCAACACTTATATCCTGTTCGCTTCCTTAGGAACATTTGATTCTCAGGCCGAAGTCATTTATTCTGGCCATCATCACTTCAATACCGCTGTTTCCGAATTACTGCGACGGATAGAAATGCACAGCCGGAAACGCTCCATCATCTTCCCCTGGATAAAAATCGATGCTGTAAGCCATGTGAAACCAATATCATTTCAATCACTTCAGGATGCAATTGCATCCTGTAAAACAAATTATTTCAGATATGGAGTAAGCTTCGATAAAGAATTCAACCTTGCCTTCTTGGAACAGGAAATCAACGGTAATACATTCATACAAGAGAATAGCAGCAGCGGACTAAAGAATTGGATTGAAAAAGCAGTGAACAACTACTTATTAAAGCGGGCATGGAACCGTCCTCTTAACCCTTTTCTGCTTTCACAATACCGTGATAGTACTGTCTTTCTTTTTGAAACGGTTTCGACATTTATAGGGCCGGAAGCAGTAATTCACTTACTGCATGGCAGCAGCAAGAATGGCATCCGTCCTATCAGGCACCTGGATCGCCATATAGATACGCTAATTAAATGTGCCACAAATCATCTCCGAGACCGTGTACAGCAGGACGGGAAATTTGACTATGGCATATATGCCGCCTCTTCAAAGTCAATTACATCGTACAATTTGATTAAACATGGCGATGCCATCCACTCCCTAGCTGAGGGCTATCACTGGAAAAAGACGTTACAGCAAGATGATCCAATCATGCCGCAACGGATGAAGGCAGCCTTGGATTATCTCTTGACATTCCGAGTAGAAAAAGATCGTGAAACTACCCTTATCGAGAAGGATTCAACAAATCAGCTGTACAGCCTAGGTGCCACTGCTGCCGCCGTTATAGCTATCGCCGACTACCAGTCTCAGACTGGAGATGAGCAATATCTGGAGGCAGCAGTAAAAATGGCTAAGGGCATGCTGACAATGCAAAATAGAAGCGGCAGTTTCCTGAATATCACCGCAAAACAGCATCAAGCTGGGTATGACGCAAAAGCTGTGTATGCCTTGCTGCGACTTTACCAATTAGATCATCATCCTCTATGGCTTGAAAGAAGCAAGCTTGCGTTTGAACATTTTATTAATCGCAGAGTAAAGCCCGCACCGAATCACTGGCTCAGTTATGCTGTGTATGAAATGACCGGTATTATTCCAGATCGACGTTATTTTGCCATGAAATTGCAAAGCATCCAAAAAAGATTGGTAGCTATGAAGGGAAATACGAGCCCTTCTCCTACCCAATTACAGATACTGCTTTGCACGAGAAGATTGCTGGACAGAATGTATCACGCTCAATTAGGTCATCTTTTACGCGGATTTGATATGAAGTATTTAGAGGATACGATACATTCTCGCGCCGACCAGCAACGAACTGGATTCTTTTATCCTGAAATAGCAATGTATATGGAGAAACCTGATTCAGTTGTCGGGAGTTTCTTTAATCGACAGAATGGATTTCGTGTACGTATTGATGATCTGCAGCACAATATCAGTGCCTATTGTCTGTATGCTCAATATTACCTGACTGACCATCAAGGCCAGTCACTGATTCCTTCCTGAGGAGGTGTGCTGATGCTGAAGTTCCTAGGCTATACCCTTTTATTAATTGGAGCTATTGTTCTTGTTATAACTGGATATCAATTCTATCAAACGCAAGCAAAGAGCGATAAACTCTTGGAAGAAGCCAATGCCATGCTGGCTGAAGGGAAAAACGGCAATAACTCGGATGACACTCCTGATACCGGAAATATCACTCCTGAAGATGCTAGTTCATCTCAGGAGAGAAATAGTAACACTACAGATGTAAAAAACACAGGAACTCTTGATGAAGGTGAATTAGTAGGTATCCTGCGTATACCTTCCATTGAACTTGAGGTTCCTATTTCAGAAGGTACAGCTTCGCAGGAACTGAAATCAGGAGTCGGCCATGAACCTAGCTCCGGCTTGCCTGGTGACGGCAAACAGGTATTCCTTGCCGGGCATAATGATTCTACATTCAGGCGTGCAGGAGAACTGAAAAATGGCGATGAACTAATAATCGAAACCAATCAAGGATCATTCAGCTATATAATGTACGATCACGAGATCGTTCATGAGTCTGAAACCGATGTCATCACTCCTGGTGAAAGTGAATCACTGGTTCTGATGACTTGTTATCCTTTCACCGGAATAGGCTCGCCCACGGAACGTTATCTAATTTACGCAAAACCAAAATAAAAAGCACAGCCTATATGGCTGTGCTTTTTCACACAGGAGCAAACAAATCAATCAATTGCAGTGCTGCTGCCCCTATCGCAGTCGCATGCTTCCCATGTTTACTTATCATTATCTCAGTCTTAGCCGCTTGCTCCGTCAAAGCCCGGCTCGCAATCTCTTCTTTTAATGGAGCAAATAGGAAATCCGCACTCTCCATGACGCCTCCGCCAAGAATGATTCGATCTGGATTCAACAGATGAATTAAATTGATCAGACCTATGCCAAGTATCTGACCGGTTTTTTCCAGAATGACCCGTGCTTCTTCATCTCCGGCTCTTGCTGCTTGATAGACAGCTTCTCCACTCGCCATCTTTGCTCTTCGCGCGATAGACGGACCGCTGGCAAGCGTCTGCAGGCAGCCTCGGTTTCCACATGCACATTTTTCTCCATTTGGATCAATCGACATATGCCCCAGCTCACCAGCCAGCCCTGATGCTCCGTGAAAAAGCTTTCCTCCAATAATAATTCCCGCTCCGACTCCGCGTCCGATATTGACGGCTACCATACTATCCTGTATATCAAACCCACCGAACCATGATTCCCCAAGTGCCATTGCCCGAGCATCGTTATCCACTTTTACCGGAATGCTGAATTTATCTTCCAGCTGCTGCTTTATCGGTATATCATGTAACCCCAAGAGCGGAGCTACACGAGAAACACCAGTTTCCGAGTCCACGACGCCATGCATCGCTACTCCGATACCTATGATCTGCTCCGTTTGCATGCCATGCTTGTCAAGTAATTGCTGAATAGCTTGTTCGACTTGATGCAAAAACTCCCTATTGGTATGAACACGAAGCGGTTGAGAGACGATCCCAAGCATCTCTCCCGTAAGATTCGTCAGAATACAGTCGACCGTATCAGGACCAGCATCAACTCCGATGACAAAGAACTCATCCGTCTTGATATGAAGCATGGTAGGCTTACGGCCGCCGCTCGAGGAACCAAGCTTGTTTTCCTCCACCAGACCTTGTTCCATCAGTTCTTTGACGATGGTGCTGACTGTCGGAGGTGTCAGGCCAGTCTCCTTTGCAATATCCGCTCGTGATATTGGCGATGACATCCGGATCTTATTGAGAATCAAAGATCTATTCACTGTTTTCATTAATTGAAATGTGCCACGCTGCATATAAACCGCTCCACTATCAGTAGTAATTTCAGTAAATCCTCATTAGACAAATGCTTTCGCTAAGCATTTCTTTAGATCTCTATCTGTTTAATAACCTTAGCTGGATTTCCCCCAACTACTGTATTTGCCGGGACATCTTTCGTAACGACTGCACCTGATCCGATAACCGCATTATCTCCGATTGTAACACCGGGATTAATGACAGCGCGCCCGCCAATCCACACATTATTCCCGATTGTCACCGGCTTGCCCAATTCATAACCGGAATTACGTTCTACAGGATGCAAAGGATGCGTGGCAGTGTAAATATGTACACCTGGAGCAAGCATGCAATTATCTCCGATATGAATCTCACAAATATCGAGCATCACACAATCAAAATTTGCATAGAAGTTTTCCCCAAGATGGATATTGTACCCATAATCACAGCGAAAAGTCGGTTCGATGTAAGCCCTGCCTTTTGCTGAGCCAAGTATCTGCTGCAATAAATCTGCTCGCTCCGCATGCTCATAACTCGTTGTATCATTATATTTACGGATTAATTCCCGAATTTCCATGCGTCTGTCCGTCAGTTCTTTATCTGATGGTCGATAAAGTTCGCCTGCCACCATTTTCTCTCTTTCTGTCTTCCTCATTATCTTCTCCCCTTTCTGAAAACATCTCACTTTATGTATCTATTGTTATAAAACTCGTAAACACTGACCATACTGATTCTATTATATCGCAAAGGAGAATCACTATGTTTACTCGCCTCAAAGTTGCACTGCCTCTATTATTCATACTCATTGCACTTTTATTGATTTTGCCAGCCCAATCAGAGGCCAGCGCTTCTAATGCTGGACAGACGACTGCAAACCTCAACATTAGGGCCGCCCCTTCAACCGATGCTGCCATTATCGGTAAATTCCCAGCCGGGACTCAATTCGAATATATCGACAGAGGCGATGGTTGGGGACAGATCACCATTCAAAGCAAAACAGGTTATCTTAGCTTGGATTATGTTACTGCAGTGAATAAAGAAGCATCTGCTCCCGCCGAACCATCAAGCAGTCAGCCCGTGCAAAGAATTGTCATTGATCCTGGCCATGGCGGTAAAGACCCCGGGGCAATAGGCAATGATACGATGGAAAAATGGGTTGCACTGACTATTTCCGAAAAACTGCAGCATAGATTGCTTGCTAATGGGTATGACGTAAAAATGACGCGCAGTGAGGATAATTTCATTCCATTATCCGAACGAGCGAGTTTATCGAATAACTGGAAAGCAGATCTATTTGTAAGCGTCCATGCCAACAGTGCCACCTCTTCATCAGCAAAAGGATTGGAATCTTACTACTACGGAGCGAGCAGCAGCGGAAAACAGCTTGCTTCCAGTATCCAAACTGCATTAGTATCCAATACGGATAATGAGAACAGAGGTACACATAGCGCGGATTTTTACGTACTGCGCCATACATCCATGCCCGCTGTACTCGTTGAGACGGGATTTATCTCGAACCCCGCAGATGCTGTACTTCTTAACGATTCAAATTATCAAGATAAAGTGGCCAATTCCATCGCAGAAGGAATTACAAATTACGCAAGCTAAACGAAGGCTGCCGATCCGGCGGCTTTTTTACATAATATTCATACAATATCAATTAATATAATCGTATAATGAGAGGGAATAAGGGGTGGATTAGATCTTGAAATATTTCGTAGATTTTATTCTAGCTATCATACTTACCGGACTCTCCTATTATATCGGCAGCTTCCTATTACGGAATGGATTACCGATTTGGCAAGCTATGGTCATCGGCTTCTCCGTCGTCGCACTCGGAGCATTAACAGAAGCACTTGGTGCACCGATTTGGCTGATTGTACTTGTTCCTTTTCCAGTTGGCATGCTGTTATTGTATTTGTTTTTGCAGGTGCCTATCCATAATTGGTTCATCACTTATGCAGTTACCCTGGCTCTTTACACCTTGATGCATATCCCAATGAGCTACTACTTCCAATTTCATAGTTTGATTCCCGCTTGGAAGCTATCCTGATATACCGAAAGGAGACTGCACGAAGCAGTCTCCTTTTCTGTCATTTTTCTATTTTAAAGCCAGAAGATAATATCTAGATGCCTTTTCAAAATCATGATTTTCTGCGTAATATTTAGCCAACCCTTCGGAAAAATGACGCACGTTATTTTCATCTTCAATAGATTGGAAGTATGCAATGCCTTCCCGCCACACCACTTCGAAACTATCTTTATCGACATATTTTTTATGAAGCATAGCGAACATCCATTTATACACGTCTTCATCACGCTTCTTGCTTAAAGCAAATCCCTCAGCAAAATGTTCCATCGCACAATCTTTAAAGCCAAGCCTGAAACAGCATTCTGTTACATAATATAAGCTCTTCAAATAATATTCAGGGTGGTTGTACTGCATAGAATGTTCAAAATGCTCTATGGCCTTCTCAAGCTGATTTTGCTTGAAATACAGTACCCCAAGATTGTGATGAATATACATAGGCAGCTGCAATTCGGACTCGGATGCATCATGCTTCAAAGCAGCTATGAACAGCTCCTCCGCTTTTCGGAAGTCGGTCATATGCATATGGTTCAATCCTTGTAGAAGGCGGCATTTAGCCAGCTGTAATTCCTGCTTGTAACGAAGAGCAGCATCAATAGCTTTACTGGCATTCAAGACCGAGAAAGCAATCATTTTCATATAATAATACGTTATTGCCAATTTATAATAGAAATCAGAGACTTCCCGATGATCAATTAGCACCGATAAAAATGATTCTGCACGTTCAAATTCAACAATTGCCTCTTGAAGCTTGGTCTGCCGGTACAGCAGCAGCCCTTTGAAGAAATGGTAATAGTAAAGATTTTCGCCAGTGAGCACGAATGCATCAGCAGCCCCTTCGAGCAGCTTTTCTCCCTTATCCAGCTCACCTTTCAGCATCTGCAAGCGCGCATCGTACAGCATGCTTTTTGCAAGCAGCTTTTCATCGCGAATTACAGCTTCCTGTTCCGTTATTTCATTGCGGATTCTCTCAGCAGCACGGATCTGCTCTGATTTAATATTTTCATATAATGTCTCAAGCAGTTCATTAAATATTTCTGCTTTTTTCAAATCTGTCTGGTACATCGGCTCACCCTCTCTCTATTCATATGTGAATCATCGGTATATCTTAAGGTAATGTTTAGGAGATGAGAAAGAAAAAGATCCACCATTTGGTGAATCGGTTCATTTTAGTTTTTTTCCGTATATTCGATATGCTTTCTCGTATGGATAAAACGAATCTTTAAGCAATTCCCATCCGTTTTGTTCATAAAACCGGATAGCCCCAATATTATTCTCACGGGTTGTCAGGACAGCCGTCTTATTTGGCGCTGCAGTCAGCAGCCGATGAAGAAGAGCGGTACCGATTCCTGACCCGCGTACAGAGGGTGCTACCACTAGCTCCACTAATTCAAAGCAATCATCCAGCCAAGCCAGCTTAGCATTCTCCTGCAGTGCAGGACGCAGCAAGTCATGATAATGCTGCCCCGGTTTTGAAGTATAACCATACACTAAACCGACGATGCGATTCATTTCGTCCACCTTCACGAGGCCCTGATAACCTGGATACCTGCTGTGACGGACAAATCGCGGCGCAATATTGGCATAGCTAACTTGCCATGCTTCCTGGTAAAAAGCTGCGGCTGACTTAATCAGCACAGAATTCCCGGCGAGTTTCCTGATTCTCATCCCTTCACACGCCCCTGCTTCCTGTTTTTATCTATTATATAGAAAGCTGAGTCAATTTGCTGCCTGGCCCTGCAATGTTTCGGAACGCAAACTGTAGGATGAAACCTTTTTCTTCTGATATTTAAATACATCCACTCTGTCTGGATATGGATATACAAGAAAACGTCCTTGCTTTGTTTCTATCTCATACGGCATACCTTCAGGAGCTGGCGCGTAATAGTATTTTTCCAAGAAGTTCGCCTGATTGAATTGATCTATAATAAGCTGTGTTTCTTCTTCTGAAAGAGCCTTGCCATCACGTTTGACAGTTGCATCATAAGATAGCTTCGGATGCAGCTGGAATCTCTTTCCTACCTTGTCCACAACGCCACTCGGTGCAGATGCCGCTAAAACTTTAATCAAACTAGCCACAATTAATAAGACTATAAATACCCATGACAAATTTTTTCGCCTCGATTCCAAATAATCGTGCTTATGATAACACACTTTCAGCATGCCTTCCTCATCATTTTTGACAAGAAAATGACAGTTACGCCTTCCGTCCTATTTCATAAATTGGTTCTCAGAACTTATACTGGGAAAAGGAGGTAATATTAAATGAAAGCACCAAAAACATTAACGATGATCTCATTCATATTACTGGTTTCAATCTTTATCGCTAGCCTTCTCTTTACAATCACTTTGCCTCAAAACCAATCCATGGAACAGGCAGTGACCCGTTATCTTGAAAACGATCCCAAGTATCAAAGAACACTCGATTCTGATGAAACACCTGCTATCAGTTCGGATGAGATGGCAGCTGAAACAATGTCTGCGCTGCAAGTATTCCTTGCAATCCCTACCGTCTATATAGCCATAATTGCTATCGTTGTACTAATTGGCTATACCATCATTTCGAAAAGACCTAAAGGTGCTGCATTCACACTATTCAGCGCGGGAGTTTTATCTCTGGCAACAATTATTGTTCCTTTGCTTTTATTCCTTGCAGGAAGTATGCTCCGAAAAAAATCTGCATAAAAAAGTCTTCTCCGGCCTGGAGAAGACTTTTTCATATATTAGTTTCTAACTTTAGATATAACCAGTCCAAGCAGTCCACCAACGATGGAAGGAACTACCCAACCGAGACCTACCTCATAGAAAGGCAAGACTGTTTGGAAGAAATCATTCACTGCAGTTATCTGCAGACCTGCTTCATTGAAGCCATCAAAGATACTCACACAGAATGTCAGAACAAGGCTGCCAATGTATACTTCACGTTTTCCACCGAATAGCGGGTGCAGGAATGTAAGGAATACAAGACTGATCGTAATCGGATAAATAGCCATCAAAACTGGTACGGAAATTGAAATCAACTCTGTAAGGCCGATATTCGCTACTATCGCACTAAAGACAGATAGCACAATAGCAAATGTCTTATAGGAAATGCGCGGCATTAATTCATGGAAAAAGGTTGAGCAGGATGTGATTAATCCCACGCTTGTTGTAAGACAGGCAACTGTGATCATCAATCCAAGGAAAATGATTCCCCAAGAACCAAAGTAATAATCAGAAACATCAGCCAGAATCTCAGCGCCATTGCTCAAATAACCAAGCTCGCTGACACTGGATGCTCCCATAAAGGAAAGTGCTGTATAAATCACTGCCAGTACAACGGCTGCAAGAGCAGTTGCTAACAAGCAAACTTTCATGACCGAGCCTTTACTCGTTATCCCCTTATCTTTCAAAGCATTGACGATGATGATTCCGAACACACAAGCGACTAGTGCATCCAACGTCAGATAACCTTCTTGGAAACCTTTGAAGAACGCATTTGCCGTATACTCACTTTGTGGTGCATGGAATTTTCCGATCGGGAAGATAATAGCGACGATGACAAGTAAGCCTATAAAAGCAAGCTTGATCGGTGTCAGGAATTTCCCTATAACATCGATGATCTTAGTAGGGTTCAGCGATAACAAACACGTAATCGCAAAGAAAAGAACCGTAAACAGAATCAATGGAAACGGACCTGGATCAGCAGATAAAAAAGGCTTTAAACCGATCTCATAGGATACATTACCTGCGCGCGGTATTGCAAAGAACGGCCCAATTGCAAGATATAGAATGATAGTATAAATAATCCCAAAAACCGGGTGCACTCTGCTTGATAGTGACATAAGATCTCTTTCGCCAGAATAGACAAAGGCAATAATCCCAATAAGCGGCAAGCCTACACCTGTTACAAGGAACCCTGCATTGGCTATCCATATATTTTCACCAGCTTGCTGCCCAAGCATTGGCGGGAAAATTAAATTACCCGCACCAAAGAATAAAGCAAAGAGCATCAAACCGAGAATGACGGTAAATGAACCTGGTACTTTCTTTGACACAAAAAAACCTCCACTAACTATTCGAATAGTCTGATAAATAACAAAATATTGATGTGATCATAACTTTCGTCAGATTTTCTGACACAATACTGGTTAGTATAATACTGAATTGTGTAACATTCAAGCAGTTTCTGTTAGGAATTTTCTGCAAATATATGTATATCAAAATTATTCAGATAGATGCTTTCCGAATAAATTCATTCTCTATGACAGACGCTAAATATAAAACGGATCATGCTCATGGACTTTCCATTTATCCAAACGAACTTTTGGGATTCCGTTATTGGCATCCCGGCAACACTTGTTCTTACCCAAATTCTTAAAATGTTTATACTGTTACAAAGCAGTATGTGCCTACTGTCGCTATTCTAATCGGACTAGCGCTCTCGATTTTTTACAGTCATCCGCATGACTTGATTGCTGGTATGTTCATGGGTTATTTTTATGGCTATGCTGCAATTGGCAGCTGCTACAAAGACAACTTGGAGAGTTTTTCGCAGGGAGAAGCGGGATTTTTCATAAAAAGAACCTCACATTCTTTTACAAGAAATTGCTCAGACTGCCATTATCCATCGCACAAAAGATGCTGGCTTACTAATCAAATGTCTTATTTTTTTGAAAGGCTGGTTCAATAAAAAAGGCTGCTCTAGAGCAACCTTTTAATCATAGTAAGATGCATATTCGCTTCCTTCATAAATCTCTGCAGAACTGGCAGCCATCCATTCCTGGATCTCCAACTCGGGATGTCTTTCTAAATACTCAGAAAGAATCTTATAGCCTTCTTTATATCCGTAAACGGGCGGGAATGTTTCACTGCCAAACATGATTTCTTCCTTTACTGCCATGTTCTCATCATCCAAATGTTTTACTGCTTCCTGCCATAGTGCTTTATCATATTCATAGATTTCCCCGTCGAATTCTTTTGGATAAGCAACCTCTTCAAAGAACACAGCTTTTCCTTCGAATACAAGGTGCTCCAGCAATGTATTACCTTCAGCCACGGATGGAAACTGTTCAAAAAGGATACTATGATTGTATTCATGGGCCACTGTCGTTACCAGTGTGCTATCGTCCATTTCTGCGTTAACATAAATGGATATGTGCCCGGCTGAATAAGCAAAACCTAAGTAATCAACACTACTTACCTCTGTGGTCGGGAACACACAAACTGTCGTCCCCTCTTCACCCGGCAGGAGAGATGCCGAGTGAATCAGCGCTTCTTTTATTTGTTCTGTCACTTGCTCTTCGTCCATTTTCTCTGTTAGCATATCCAATTCAGCCATACGATTAAGGGCTGGTCTCTCTGCAAAAATTCCCTCACCATATGCATTATTCCTGGAAACACTATCTCCTAAGCAAACTTCCATCAACGGATCGACAAACGTTTCTGCATAAGTCTTGTAATTATCATTTTGCTCTGGGTCGCGCTTAACTTTGTCTATATAATTCTGTAAGTACTGATCTGTTCGTATGATATTGAATTCCTGATGTGTGTCTGGATGGGTAAATGTGGTTGTTACATCGTCCACTTCCACGATAGGAAGAGACTTCCGTTCGGTATTCTCCTCCGAAGTTTCCTGACTGCAGCCAACAAGTATCAAAATAAATAAACAGAACAGTGCTTTTTTCATTTTACCCTCCTGGTCATTTAGCGGCAGTTGAGAGGAAAATCATCTCCTCGACTGGTTTTCCAATCAAATACCCCTGCACTAATGTACAGTCGTTTTCTTTAAGGAATTGAAGCTGGTTTTGTTCTTCGACACCTTCTGCAATCACTTCCAAGTCAAGCTGCTTTGCCATCGCAAGGATTGTCTCGACCAGCACTTTATTATTGCGATTGTGCATCATGTCGTGCACAAATGCACGATCGATTTTCAGTGTATGAACGGGCAGACGCTGGATATATTGGAGGGAACTGTAGCCTGTCCCAAAATCATCAATACTGATACGGATGCCAAGCTGCTTAATATGACTCAGGATCGCAATCGCATAAGCATCACTAAACGGAATACTTTCGGTGATTTCCAACTCCAGATAAGCAGGATCCATTTCATATTCATGTAATGCATCCTCCAATTCCGTTAAGAAATCGGGATGAAGGAACTGATTGACAGAAATGTTGACAGCCAGGCTGATGGGTTCATACCCTTGTTCTTTCCAGCTTCGCCATTTCTGGCACACTTCCCGTATCATCCACCTGCCGAGCGGAATGATGAATCGTGATTCTTCCGCAAGCGGTATGAAGGTATCAGGATACAGCATCCCTCTTTTCGGATGCTGCCAGCGCATCAAGACTTCGGCTCCAGTCACAGCCTCGGCATCAATATGGTATAGAGGCTGAAAGTGAAGATGAAATTCCCCTCTCTCTAAGCCATATCGCATTTCCTTTTCCAGCTCGAGCTTTGATTGTTCCGCAGGATGAAGTGACTCATTGTACAAAAGCCATCGTTTTCCTGGGCTCTTCTTCGCGGCATACATTGCGATATCAGCTTTGATAGTCAATAATTCGACATCATCAGCATGCTCCGGATACAAACTGATACCGATACTGGCTGAAACAAACACTTCCTTTCCATGAATCAGGAATACTTGTTCAAGGGATTGAAGCAACTCACATACAATCCGGTCTATTTCAGTCGGTTCGGTTACGGGGAGCAGCACAAGGAATTCATCCCCGCCTTGGCGGAATGCTTTCGCTCCAGGGACGACACTTGCTTGCAGTCTTTCGGCTACCTGCCTTAGCAGCAAGTCACCAGCGCCGTGATTCATCGTGTCATTCACCCATTTGAATCGATCCATATCCAAAAAGAGCAAGGAAAAGCCGCCGTCAGCAGTCTTTACCCATTCTGAAGCTATCCGATCGAATTCACGACGGTTTGGGAGCCCTGTCAGCGGATCATGAGCAGCCAGGAATTCCGTTCGTTCGATGGAAGCTTCCAATTCCTTATTTTTTTGAAACAGCTCTTCTGTCCGCTCCAGTACCTTACCTTCCAGTTCAAGCATGAGTTTTCTGTTCTGGAACATCGTATGCATTTGTCGAAAGATGATAAGTAATGTAGAGACGATACAGCCGAATGCTATCAAATCGAATCCGTCGCCTCTGGCTACGATTAGTGCAAGTAAAACCAGGACGCTGACATTGGAGAACCATAGCCGTGCCGAAAATAAAGGCGTGTTTGCCGGAAGGGATTCCTGCCGGCTGAGTGTATGAAGGTCATCCGCAAAGAAAGCTGCACCGCCAATAACAAGTAAAGCTGCAGTCCCAAGCCAGTCGATGGGATGTCCTAAATAATACATATTTTGCGAGACCAAATACAAAAAGATGGTATCTGAGATCAAGAAAACCAAAAAGCCAACGTAGATACATGCTAATGCCTTTGACAAACGCTGATAACTGAGAGCATTGAATACACAAATCAAGAAAAAGAGCACAGTCAAATCGCCAGCTGGATGACTAATGCCGAAAAGCTGAATGATCAATCCTTCCTGGCTTAATTGAACCCAAGTTTGCTTCATCAAAAATTCCCAGCTTAAACAGGCGGCAGCAACGATGATGATCACCGCATCATAGACAACTTCATAAATGGTCACTTCGCCCGCTTTTTGTGTTATTAAGTATAGGAATGACAATAAACAGAAGATAATCGAAACATTCCAAAAAAAATCCGATGCTGCTATCAAAATGTCATACATTCCGATATAGAAGTTATAAAAATAAGAGCTCACTGTGGCCAATAGACAGCCTAGGAGCGTAAAGCATAGAAACAGCCAAAACCGCCGTACTTGCCGCTTGGCTGCTTGATAAGCACGAAAAGCCCAAAATGCCGGCAGACCGGAACCGATGATTGCAAAAAGACCAGAACCTAGCGCAAGAATCCGGGGTTCCTGGCGAAACAAAAATAAATAAACTGCAGAAAAAAGCAGGAATATAAAAACAAAGGTAGTATATGCTTTGATGTTTCTCTCTTTTGTTCTTTCCAACAGCAGCCTTCTCTCTTGATAGTTTGAAATAGTAGCTAAAGTATACGATAACCTAGCCTGTTTTCCTATACAGCAAAATAAAAAAGCCGCATCTAAAATGCGACTTTTATTTCTATTCTGCTTTTAGATGCCATGTATAACTTACAAAATCCCCAATAAGGTCTGTAGGTATACGAATACCGCTGTACTCCAGTTCATCACCGCTATATTTTTCATCCGTTCCAATGATTTGGTATTCTTTGGCGCCGTCCAGCCCCTTCATCCGCAAAGAAGCAAGCGGCGCTGCTGGTTCAGCCAGAACACGGTAATAGCAGATAAAAGCTTCCGTTTTATCTTTATTCACAAACATCCAGGCAGTTTCATTGCCTTCAAACGGACTCTTCAATCGATAGAATTGTCCAAACTGAACGAGTCTGCGAATCTCTTTATAAGAAGTAATCTGCTGCTTGACGACTTCCTTCTCCTCACCAGTAAGCTTTGTGAGATCCAGTTCGTATCCAAGGTTTCCCGCCATCGCGACGTCTCCCCGCATCTCCAATGAAGTAAACCGATGCACTTGATGGTTGGGAACATCCGATACGTGGGCACCCATTGAAGCGATTGGATAAAGCAGACTTGTAGTATGCTGGATTTTGAGCCTTGAAACTGCATCCGTATTATCACTCGTCCATGTTTGCGGCATATAATACAGAATGCCCGGATCATAACGACCTCCGCCGCCCGAACAGCTCTCAAACAGGATTTTCGAAAAACGGGTGGTGATCTCATCCATCACTTCATAGACTCCGAGAATATGTCGATGTGCCGTTTCCCGCTGACGCTCAGGAGGAAGCAAAGCAGAACCAACCTCAGACAGATGCCTGTTCATATCCCATTTCACATACGTAATTGGGGCACTTTCCAGGATGGCTGCAACTCGCTTAATAATCTCCTCCCGAACATCCTGCCGTGAGAAATCGAGCACGAGCTGGTCACGGCTTTCCGTGCGATAGCGATCTGGCACATGCAGACACCAGTCTGGATGCTCACGGTACAAATCACTGTCCACTGATATCATTTCCGGCTCGAACCAAAGTCCGAATTGCATACCTAAATCGTTTACACGTCTTGCTAAATCATCCAGTCCATTTGGCAGCTTTTCCTCATCAACGAACCAATCTCCCAATGATGTGGAATCAGAATTCCGTTTCTTGAACCAGCCGTCGTCCAATACGAATAGCTCGATACCTAGTTCACTTCCTGCCTTGGCAATCTCCTCAATCTTATCAGCAGTAAAGTCGAAATAAGTCGCTTCCCAGTTATTAATCAGAATCGGCCGCTCTTTATCTCTGTATTCTCCTCTTACTAGATGCTGCTGATAGAATGCATGCAGCGTTTGCGACATCCCACCCAAACCATCCGCTGCATAAACAAGTACTGCTTCCGGTGTTTGGAAAGTCCCATTTGGTTCCAGCAGCCACGTAAAATCGAATGGATTGATACCCATAGTCACCCGAGTCGCAGCAAACTGATCGACTTCTGCCTGGGCCAGGAAGTTACCACTGTAGATAAGATGAAAGCCGAACACTTCTCCTTGTTCTTCTGTCGCGTGCTTCTCCATCAAAGCAATAAATGGATGCTGCTGATGGCTGCTTGCTCCACGTGTGCTTTCTGTAGACTGTATACCAGCCTGTAACGCACGTCTTTCGAGATGTCTTTCCTTTCCCCACGCTCCCGGCATAGTCAGCATGTCAAAGTCTGACCGGCGGAAGTCGACACTTGCACTAGCAGCCTGCAAAAGCTTTAGCTTTTGTTTGCCATTATTGCGGAATTGTACAGACCTCGCGACCACGTCATACTGACTGAAAATTGTATAGAGCAAGATCACTTCCAGCTGAAGCAATTCATCCTCCATCGTGATTTCCAGCGTTTCTGCCCCTTCCTGACCAGCATACGTTGCAGGAAGTCCTGCCAGCTTCGGTTTCCCGCTATAGATCCGATGTGATTTATAACGCAAATCCGTCACAGTCGATCCATTTTCCAACTGAATCTGGTAGGCCGGCTTCCGAAAATCTGAATTACCATACTGCGGGTATTCCTGCGGCAAATTATCCAACGAGAAAGTCCTGTCTCGATGGTATGGATTAGGAGAGAAAGAACGATCTATGTACTGCTGGCGATTGCTATTACGAAACTGCCGGATCTTCCTCCCCCAATACTGGTGCGTCAAATAACCATCCCGCTCCAGCTGCATAACATAACTAGTCGATTTCCCCTGCAGATGAAAAATACGTTTCTCTTTATCGAAAATGATCGCCATCGCTTTTCTACCCCTTTTGAGCTTTAGTTGGTAACGTATGCTAACTTTCTATGCTGCTTTATGTAATCACACTGCATGTCAGGATAAATTTCTATTCCGGATTAACAAAATAACCATACCAAAGAAAGCGCTACCAAACAAGCTCAAAAAGTATTCCTAATAAAAAGGCTACCCTAAAGGATAGCCTTCTTCATTACTTCACTTCAATTGTCCATTTAGCTGTGGCATCTGTTACAAAGTCCGTATAATACACTTCGTATGGACCCTTCCCGCTGACAGCGTAGAATCCTTGCCCAGATGTATTCTTGCCAGGTTTAATATCGGCTGACAAAGAATCAAGTGCATAGGCTTCCATTAATGTACCATCCGCATCATAAACTTCGAAATCATACGTATCGAAATACAAGTCTTCCTCTGTTGCATTTTGAACTGCAACATCAAGGCTTAGTACCTCTGCAGGCTCCTCTTCGAATTCATTTCGCTCATCCGTATAGGCAGGGTTGCTTAAGGTAATGATCGTACCTGCTACATCTACTTTTTCACCTAATTTAAATTCACCTAGATCGTCACCATCACTGGTCACACTGCCATCTTCTTCATACTCGATTGGCTTGTCATTCTCTAAAATTGTGTAACCTGTTAAATCATTAAAAATAATTGTAGGTTCTTTATCGTCATAATAAACGGAATGCTTATAGAACTCACGGAGAAATGAATCCATGATAGCTGCTGTCATGCCATTTTCAAGCGTGTCACCATCTGAATTATTTAACTCCACTTCTATTGTTTCATCATTTGTCAGTTTAGCAGAACTAATGGCAATTTCACCATCTTCATCGGCTTCAGCCATCGCGTCGAGCAATTTTTTGAATTCCTTCTTTGACAGATTGACTTTATCCCAATCCTCTTCTGTCATGTTCTCCCAATCCATCTCTTCCAAATCTGATACACTTGTTGTTTCTGCAGCACTTGCTTCTTTTTCTTCTTTTACCTTTGAAGCTTCTTCCCCGCTACAGGCACTTAAAATAAATAATAAGACCAACATACTACCAAATAATAACTTCTTCACGTACTCTTATCCCCTTTTTTCTTTCATACAATATGTATGTAAGCCTATTTTACCATCTATCTTTTTGAAAATATATACTTTTAAAGGGGTTAGTTACTAATTAAGCAGAATAAAGAAAAGACCCAGCACTATCTTAACTGGGTCTTTTTTATTTATCTTCAATCACGATGTAAGCTGCCTTCACAGGTCCATGTACCCCGACAACAAGGTTCATCTCAATATCTGCCGAGTTGCTCGGTCCTGTAATAAAGTTAATACAGGATGCGATAGCATTCCCTTCCTGTACTTGCTTTGAGATACGCTGGGCAGCCTGTGTCATCCGTGGAACAATCGTGCTTTTCGGCACAAGAGCAATATAGTTTTGCGGCAGCAGACTCACCGTTCGGCCTTTCCCTTCTCCAGAGAAAAGTACGACTGTCCCTGATTCAGCAAGAGTGATATCACTGAATGTAATACCAATATTGGCCTGTTCCACAATTCCGATGTTGTCATGACCAATGGAAGGATCCCATTCATGTACGTCGATTCCCTGTGCCGGCCACTTATGGAGCTGTTTTCTTAAACCGAATGCATCGTACCGATGATCCTGCCAAATAGCCAGCGGGCCGCCGCCATAAGCAGCTACTGTTTCTTCCAGCACATTCGGCAGCTTAGACGAATCAGTCTCTATCAGTTCGGTATGGATCAGCCGGCATTGATCGCGGAGTATATCTACAAGCTCATCCTGTGTTTTATCGGTCAATGTCTTATCCTGCGGTCGGTAATTCCAATTGCGTACAGGTCTTTCCGTCAGTACTTCTGTGCGGCTGAGGCGGCTGGCAACATTGGCGAGGAATCTTTCCCGATTTTGTATCATCCCTGTCCACGCTCCTTCTCATGCTGCTTGAACCAATCACGGAACCGTTCTTTGTTCGGAGCAGGAAAATCCCGTATTTCGGTCCATGCCTTCAGCGGACCAGGACCTTTTGAAATCGTCTCATCCTTCGTAAAAGGCTTCATGACTGAACTCGCCATTTTAGACCCTGCTGCGTAAAGCGGGTTGGAGGAAGCCCCGATACCGAATGCCTTCATAGCCATCTTCTCAGAAATCGGCGCACGTCCTTCCCGCTCAACGATTACTTGTCGATGCCGATGCAGAAGCTGGTGCAATGGAATTTTCACCGGACAGGCATCCGTGCAGGCTGCACAGAGCGTCGATGCATACGGCAGTTCCTTGAAATCATCATATCCCCCTAGCAACGGGGTCAGTACTGCCCCGATCGGCCCTGGATAGATGGAGTTGTAGGAATGGCCGCCGATGTGGCGGTAAACCGGACAAACATTGATGCATGCTGCACAGCGAATGCACTGGAGTACAGATTGGAATTCGGTTCCGAGAATTCCGGAACGTCCGTTATCCACAATGACAAGATGAAACTCTGATGGACCATCAGCTTCTTCTGGTGATCGCGGACCAGTCAATGCCGTAATATAGCTCGTCAGCTTCTGACCGACGGCACTTCTTGTCAGCAGACCAACCAATACTTCGAACTCTTCAAATGTAGGTACGATTCGCTCCATCCCCATCACACAAATCTGTGTGTCGGGTAAATCAGAAACCATCCCTGCGTTTCCTTCATTGGTGACCAGGCCGACAGATCCGGATTCCGCAATGGCAAAATTACATCCTGTGATGCCGATATCTGCCTGCAGGAATTCCTGGCGCAGTTTCTCCCTGGCATGGAGTGCGAGTTCTTCCGGTTTGGAAGTAAGCGTATAATCCAGCTTCTCCGTAAATACATCCTTGATTTGCTCTTTGTTTTTATGAAGAGCCGGCGTCACGATATGCGAAGGCGGATCATGGTCGTCCAGCTGCAGGATATACTCTCCAAGATCGGTTTCAATGACATCGCAGCCTTCTTGTTCCAGTACACTATTTAATCCAATTTCTTCTGTGACCATTGATTTGGCTTTCAAGATCTTTTTAGCTCGTTTTTCTTTTACTATACCTTTCACATAGCCATTCGCTTCTTCTGCAGTAGCCGCAAAGAATACATGCCCGCCGCGTTTTTGCAGGTTCTCGGAAAGCTCCTGTAAATAGTAATCAAGATGATCCAGTGTATGCTGACGTATCTCTTCCCCGTGAGACCGCCATTCTTCCCAGTTGCCAAGCTCTTCAGCCGCATCAAGCCTTCTTGTCCGAAGACGTTCCTGAGCTCCGGCAACTGCACCGCGCATAAACGTGTCTTCCATCTGCTTGTTCACATTATCCTTGAATTTCTCATTCCCGATCTTCATCGCCATGCCTTTCTCCCCCTTACCGACTGTTTAGTACTTCCGCAATATGCATCACTTTGACTGGCTTGCCGCGGCGCTGCATCCTCCCCCCGATATTCATCAAACAGCCGCCATCTGCACCAATCAGATAGCTAGCTTTCGTTTCGGTTACCGAGTCTACTTTTTCATCCACCATCTGCTCCGAGATATTACCCATCTTCACGGAAAAAGTACCGCCGAACCCACAGCAATTCTGCGCATTGGGAAGCGGTTGCATTTCCAGGCCCTTTACATGCGATAGCAGCTTCATCGGTGCATCCTTCACGCCAAGAAGACGTGTCATATGGCAGGACGGATGATATGTCGCAATTCCTTCCAGCTTCGCCCCTACATCTTCTATCCCCAGTACATCCACAATAAATTCCGTAAGCTCATACGTCTTTTCTGCCAGACGTTCTGCACGCGGATGCCAATCCGGATCATCCTGGAAAACATGCTGATAATCCTTGAACATCGTGGCACAGGATCCCGACGGTGTGACAATAACTTCGGCATCCTCAAACGTCGCTATCATTTTCTTCATCGCCTTCTTGGCATCTTCCACATACCCGGAATTATAAGCCGGCTGCCCGCAGCATACCTGTCCCGCTGGAAACACAATCTTACAGCCGAGCCTTTCCAGCACTTCAACTGTCGCTATCCCAACATCAGACTGGAACATATCCACAATACACGTTGCAAATAGTGTAACCTTCATTCCGTCACCCCATAGATATGGTCATCAGATGACCTGTTTAATGTCTGCTCTTATCATACTACAAGCGCTTACACTTTCCAACTCCTGCATATACAGAAAAAGCCGGCCCTAGTCGGCGGCTCGTCCTATTCCATATAATTACGCAGTACTCCTTCTACATATTCCAAGTGTGCCACCATGGCAAGCCTTGCTTGCTCTGGCTGTTTCGCGCGAATTGCATCCAAAATGGCTTCATGCTGCTTGTTCAATTCCTCCGGAGCAGCATTTTCACCAAATAAACATATCTGCCTTGTTTCACGCATGGATTCCCCTGTTAAATCCGATACATGGTGCATGAGACGCAGAAGCAGTTTATTGTTCGCTGCACGGGCAATAAGCATGTGAAAAGCAAGGTCGGCTTTCTCCCCATTTTCCGGATCCCCAGTATATGCCACCATCTCTTGGAGGGCCTTTTCCATTTCTTCCAAATCGTCATCAGAACGGTTCAGAGCTGCAGATGCCGCTATACCAGTTTCCAATATATAACGGACCTCCATTAGCTCTGTCCGATCTTCCGCACTCATTAGCAGCGCATGCTGAAGCGGATATACGATTTCCTCCGCCTCAAACGCCTTCACATAAGTACCCTCACCCTGCTTCATTTCTATTAGCCCCATCGCACGCAGTGTGGCTAAAGCTTCCCGTATCGCTGAGCGGCCCACGTTGAAATTCTCGGCCAACTGCGTTACACTCTCGAGTTTTGCGCCAGGCTTCAGGTCGCCATTCTTTATCAAAGCAAGCAGTTCATCTGCCACTTGTTCATATATCTTTTTGGGTTTGATTTGTTTGTATTTCATTGGGTTGTCACCTCTCTCCCATTATAAACGGAAACTTTCCAAAATTTCACTTCGTTTTTAAAAGGGCATAATGAAAACAGTCCATTAACCAAAATTCCCCTCTACTTTGGAAGAACCATTAACTAAAACAAAAAATGACAGTAACAAACATCCTTTATCATTAAAAGATTAAAAAAGCTTCCCACCCGGGAAGCTTTTTACTTAACCACTAGACCTATCAAGGATGCTAACTGAATCGCTTGGTGAGGCGAAACAATACAGCCTTTCAGATTCTCTATAGACACGGTCAGCTGCTGAAAATTACTTGTGCTGAGATCAATCCCTTTGAGCGATGTCTGTTCAAAATTCACTTCATTCAGATCACAATCCGTAAACTCCACCTTTTTCATTCGGTTAGCATAGAAGTCCGCTCCTTGCAATCCGCAGGAGGAAAATATTACTTTCTCCATTTTGGATTGGCCGAACGATACTAAATTAACCAATGAATCACGGAAAGAAACATTTCCAAGACTAGATTCGGTCATATCGGCTCCAAGCATCTTACAGCCGTGGAATTCCACCCGGTGGATGGAGGACTTACCCATTTTCACATTGGAAAAATCGCAATTCTCGAACCGCACATCCAGCAGGTCCATACCGGTGAAGTCTGTATTATTGAAACGACTATTGCGCACCACTACCTTTGACAATCGCAGCCTGTACACTGACTCATTCGCAAAATCTGCTTGCTGTACCTGACACATTTCCAATTCTGGTTCTTCCTCAAAGAAGATATCGTGCATCCTTTTCTCAGGCAATTCTGTCGCTAATTTTGGTTTATCAATCTGCATGATCTCTATCCTTTACTATGAAATCTCTCTATTTGTTGTTTACAGTCTATCATACGGTGTCAATAGAAAAGAGCCCGCCATTAAGGCGAGCTCCTTATCATGCTGCTTCCAGCTGATTCTCTTTTTTCGGTCTGTGCTGCAGATGAGATACAACCCATCCAATGACACCGACAACAACAAGATAAATAAATAGATCTACAAGCTGGTGGCCTAGTACAGACCAGTCACCGAGCGTGATTGCTTCCTGCAGGCTATGCAAGGAATGAGCCATCGGCAAGTATTGACCAACAGATGCCAATGCAGACACAGTCAGTTCACTCGGGAACGTTCCGCCACAGGTTGCAAGCTGCAGAACCAGCAGCACAATGGCGAGCAGTTTACCCAGGTTGCCGAATAACGTTACAAGTGTAAGGATGATCGTCATAACTGTCATGGACACGATGATACTAGACAAGAAGAACAACGGAACACTCTTCACATCTACTTGGAACCCGAACAAGAAGATCAGATCAAGTATAACCGCTTGTACAATTGCGACCACATAAACCAGTGTCAGTTTACTGAAGAATTGTACTGTACCGGATACTTGCATATCCTGTCTTCTTCCAAGCGGGAGGATGTTGGCTGCCATCAAACCACCAACAAACAAAGCAAGTGACAAGAAGTACGGCGCAATGCCGACACCATAGTTCGGTACATCTGACAACTGTTTTTCAGTAAGCTTGACCGGGTCGGAGAACATAGTAGTCAACGCATCGCTAGACTGAATGTTGCTTGTTTTATCTGCCGCATCCTGCAGGCTGGTGGCAAGCTCATCGGATCCATCGGACAGCTTACTCATACCATCGTCAAGCTGTGCTGCTCCATCCGAAAGTTCACCAGTACCAGAAGCTAGCTGTACTGCGCCACTCTGCAAGGAACCGAAGCCTTTTGTATATTCGTCAAAGCCGCTATTCAAGTCGTTGGCACCACTAGCTAACTTATCTGCTCCGCTGACAGCTGAACCGAGTTTTTCACTGAATGTATCCATACCATCCGCTAATTTCTGCTCACTTGCAGAAAGCTTATCAGCTCCTTCACCGAGCTGCTGCTGACCGTCTGCTAATTTGGCAGAGGAATCTGCCAGCTGATCAGATGCTGCTGCTATTTGCTGGAATGTCTTATCATCCTTAAGCTCTGGATGTTCTTCCATATACGATGCCACCAGTTTGCTCAAGTCCTCAGATCCAGACGTGAACGTATCCTGGCTATCCGAAAGCTTATCACTTTGCTCTTTCCAATCAGATAAGCCATCAGCAACTTTTTCAGTATTCGTCTGAAGAGTAGATGCTCCATCATCCAATTGACCTAAACCGCTCGCTAGATCAGATGCACCTGTGTGCAGGCTGGCGATGCCGTCGGAAAGTTTACCTTCAGCACCAGACAGTTGATTTGCGCCATCTGCTAAATCTGAAGCACCACTGTTCAAATCAGCGATTCCTGTTTGCAAATCTTTCATACCGCTCTGTTCATCTGTAATCCCTTTATGAAGGTCACCAGCTCCATCACCAGCATCCTGTAACCCGTCTGCTACTTCATGGAAGCTTGTAAACACACTGTCTGCATATGATTTCGTAATGCTGCTAGCCAATTTTGTTTTCATTTCTTCCATTGCAGAAGAACTGATTTGTGCAGCGACAAAGTTTTTCCCTGGATTGACTTCATACGTAAGCTCCGCCTGCTCTGGCTTGTCTTCCATCAGGGTTGTCACTTTCTTAGAAAAATCTTTCGGGATGGTCACTTTCATATAGTACTTGCCATCATCCAATCCATCTTCTGCCTTTTCGTCTGATACGAAATCAAAGTCCAGCGCCTTGCTTTTCTTCAATTCCTTCATAAAATCATCACCTGCATGCATTTCTTCCCCATCCATGCTGGCACCCTCATCCTGATTGACCACTGCCACAGGTAAATCTTCGATATGGCCATATGGATCCCAGTAGCCGCCTAGGAACAACGAAGCGTAAATCACGGGAATGATCAGCAAGAATATAAGTGCAATTCGCCCGTGCTTATGCTGAAACATCCGCTTTATATCAAAAAAACCTAATTTTAATCCTTTCATAATTTCCTCACCTTTACCTTTGTGAAATATTGAGCATCTAATTAGCATAACTGCTAAGCTGTATAATGTATAATATATATATCATTATAAATAATAGCTTTTAGACTATCTGAAAGAAGGGTTTTAGTGGAATTATTACAGCTGCACTATTTTAAGAAAGTTGCTGAACTAGAGCATATGACGCACGCTGCAGAAGCATTGAATATCGCTCAGCCTTCACTCAGCAAAGCAATCAGCCGTTTGGAGGAGGATTTAGGAGTTAAGCTTTTTGAGCGATATAATAGGCAAATTAAGTTAAATGACAACGGCAGGATCTTCCTCCGTCGTGTTAATGCCGCCCTTCATGAGCTGCAGGAAGCACGGCGGGAACTGAGTGATTCCAATCAAAAAGCCAATCATACGATTGGTCTTTCTGTCACTATCCCCCGGGTATTGCCTGATTTGATCAGCAGCTTTTTAAACGAAGACCCTCAGGTTCACTTCAAGCAATACGTACAATCCGTGCCAATAATGACAGAAAAGCTGCGAAGCGGTGAGCTTGATTTCTGCATCTCCTCCGTTCCGATTCAGGCTGAGGATATTGAATGGCAGCCGCTCATGACAGAGGAGATTTTGCTGATTGCTCCTCCTGGTCACTGGCTTGAGACCAAGAGCCATATTTCACTACACGAGCTACGTAATGAAGCCTTCGTCAGCATGAATGAAGGCTATGGCATTCGCAATTTAACCGACAGCTATTGTCAGCTAGCCGGTTTCCAGCCTCATATCGCCTTTGAAGGAGACGAACCTGGTGTCATCGGAGAACTAGTGGACAAGGGCCTCGGTATAGCCTTTATTCCTTCTGTTTCATTAATCGGAAATAAAACCGCCCGCTTACCTGTCATTCGTCTGCAGGATCCTATCTGTGAAAGGACAATCGGCTTGGCTTGGTCCACTAGAAGGTATCTTAGCCCAGTTGCACAAAGATTTCAGGATTTCTTATCCGATTATTTCAAAACCCTTGAGAAAGAACTGCGAAAAACTGCAGCTCTTCTAAGCAGTGAATCTTGAGAAAGAATTCAAAGCAAAGATAATCTAATTTAGTTCTTGCAATTGACTATTGAATCATTAACGTCTATTATGGACTCATTGAATCTATAATTAGGAGTGTGGGATGATGAAATACACCAAAGCCACTAACTATGCACTCCATACTATCGCTTATCTGGGATTGCTTCCTTCGGGAAAGGCTATTGGCGTCAAACCACTGGCCGAGATACAGAAAGTATCTCCTACCTATCTTTCCAAAGTATTGACCACCCTTGTCAAAGCTGGTCTGATTGTCTCTGCACCTGGAGTAAAAGGCGGCTACAGATTGCTGAAGGATGTCGAGGACATCACCTTCCTGGATGTCATTCAAGCTGTAGAAGGCTTGAACCCATTATTCCACTGCAGCTTGGATAATCATGTCCATGACAGGGAAAACTGCTTTATCCAGCAGACAATGAACGACGCTGAGAAGAAGATGGAAGAACATTTGCAATCCCAAACGATAGCGCTAGTATTGCAAAAAATCGACCAACACGTTTCAGATTATCTTCAATCTGAAGCAGGTTGATTTTTTTTTACACCAACTGTAGATATAAATAATCCTTAATACCTTTAAAATATTGGATTGCGCTATTACCGGCCGTGGACCTGCTGGCTTGAATGCAGCACTTTTATTAGGAAGAGCCAGGAGAAATATCGTACTCTTTGATAATGGAAAACCAAGAAATGCAGTAACACAGGAATCCCATGGGTTCCTTACAAGGGATGGCATATAGAAGGATTTCCGCCGTCCGTTGAGCCAAACGAATAAAATGTACACGGCACTTTAGCGCTGGAATAAACAACGAAACTGATTAGTATCCTGGATCCAATCATGGTCTGCCTGAAAAAAGGCTAACCATCCTATCAGATTGATCTGCCGGAAAATGTCAGTGCTTGGATGGAGCAAAACCTAAAAAAGAAGGACTCAAGCTCACTCGAGCTTGAGTCCTTCTTTTTTATAACGCACGGATGATTCCTCCCTCTACGCGCTGAGCGGTACCATTGATTGCAGATGCTTGCTTGGATGCCAGGAATACAACAGTATCAGCAACTTCCTCTACTGATGCATAGCGCTGAATCAATGAAGTAGGTTCACTATCTTTGAAATAGTCGGCAGTGAAGCTATCTAGTTCCTGCTTCGCAGCTTCTGCTGCGCCCTTCATATAGCTTTCTACCCCTTCTGTCCATGTAGGTCCAGGAAGCACGCTATTCACAGTCACATTCTTACCCTTTGTCAGCTCCGCCATTCCGCGGGAAAGGCTTATAAGCGCTGATTTGGAAACAGAGTACGGAATCATATGCGGTAGTGGCTTCACGCCCGCTTCACTGGAAATCGTTATAATTCGCCCACTATTTCGTTTCAGCATGTCTGGCAGGAATGCACGAGATAACCGGATGACACTAAGGACGTTCATATTGAAATAGTGCATCCACTCTTCATCTGAAACCTTGGCAAAATCCATCACTTCAAAGATACCCATGTTATTGACCAGAACATCGACTGTTCCGTATTCTTTCACCTTACGGATAAAAATATCTGCTTGCTCCCCGTCGGAAAGATCGGCCGCAATACCATGCACCTTGCCAAACGCCGAAAGCTCGTCCGCAGCTAATCGGACACGTTCCTCATTCCGTCCATTGATGATTACAGTTGCCCCTTCTCTTAAAAATGATTTCGCAATACCTTTACCGATGCCGCCTGTGGAACCTGTAACCACGACTAATTTTTCTTGAAGTTGTAAATCCATATGTAACTTCCTCTCTGACTTTTCCTGCTGATTATTATACAAGTCATCTCCATGTGTTGGTTCCGATATGCTTATAGAAATAAGAAAAGCTGACCAATATTACCGGTCAGCTACCTCTTACTTATTGCTTTGTAAGTGTGATTGTTTCATCACTATCATTTGTTAATACTATTTCATCCTTGCTCTTTTGCTCAAAGCCAACTTTCGCGTCTACTCCCTCATACGTGAGCGTAAGTTCGTCAGCCTCTTCATTCAAGCTGTACTCAATTTCATCTTCCATTAATTCATCTTTCATAATTGCTGTACCATCATCATGAAATGTGATGGTTGTAGCAATTCCATATTCATCCTCGCCCTTCCAAGTTCCTTCTAAATTCGGCTTTCCACATGCTGCTAGTACGATGACCAACAAAAGAAGCATGCTTAACAATGTCTTTTTCAATTCAATCTCTCCAATACCTAATTATGTAATAATTGCACACTTTTACTATATTAATATTTTCATATTTCAACAGCAAGACTTTTCTATACTATTCACCACATAACCGAAGGCTCGATCATATGAACAGACATTACGCTATCATTATTCTTATACTCCTGCTCCTTATCGGCTGCAGCCATAATCAGACAGCCACATCTGCCGACGATAGTCCGCCCGACTTTGAAAACAAACAGAATAGTTCTCACCGATTTGCTTACTCCTTTGCACGGGAAACGTAAAACAATTGTTAAAAAACAAGATGCCTCTTTTAGCTATGCAGATTATTACAACATTCGGGACAGCTTCAATATTGTTGCTTATGTTGCTGGAGCGGGATTCTTACTCGCAATTCAAGTAAAAATCCGAACTTAAGCAAATTCACTGACAAATTTGCGTAGTTCGGATTTTCGTTTGGTCAAAACACTTTGTCCAAGCCCATTTTGAACTGCTGTATTAAAGGCTATTTATTCACTTCCTTCAGAAAGATCCTTTCCTCAAAACCGCCGCGTTCTTTTTTCTTTTGCCGGCGCACATGTTCAATATCTTCCAATGTTATGCCCTTTGCATCGAGCAGAGCATACAACACTTCCAATAAATCAGCAGCTTCTTCTACTACTTCATTTTGTTCGTCTGCTTTACATAATTCATTAGCTTCCTCTAACAGCTTTACCTTTAATTCTTCCACATATCTTACTTGATCAAGAACTGTAGTCTTAGGCAATTTCCCTGCTTGCTGAATAATGGCTGGAATCTGATTTCGTACAAGCTTGTTGTAAGTTGGCACAAACCTCTCTCCTTCCGTAAGTTAAGACTTTCCTGCACGTATGGCATAAGCATCCAGCAGTATTCTCGATATAACCTGAAGCGGAAGTCTCGATCTCACCTCGTAATCCGGAAAATAGGATGTTTCTGACTTATAGCCGGTTAATGTTAATTCAGCCAGGGATGCGAGCGGGCTGGTTTTGTTACAAGTCAAGGCGATCATACTTGTATCATTTAGGTGACAGTTATTTGCTGCGTCTACTAGTTCTTCGGTATACCCGTTCAGCGAAACAAATATGACTAGATCCCCTTCCTCCAGTCTCTTACTTTTTGTACGAATGATATTTGGATCATCATGCAGCTCCGCATATTTATTCAGCAGCTGCAGCTTCACTTCCATTTCCTTTGCAATCAGCTCCGAAAAACCCCGTGCAAATAAAATAACGCGTTTGCTGTGGCGAATTTTTTGTACGGTGTCTTCTATTAATCCGCTATTCAGCATTTCGATTGTTCGCATAACCTCTTGTTCATTCTTTAAGATGGCATCTTTTATTTCTTCGTCCACTTGCTCAATGATTGTAAAGTTTGGGTTCTGATCATTCTCATCCTTCAGCCGAATCTTAAAATCCGTAAACCCGTTATAGCCAAGCTTTTTCATCGTACGGACAATGGTCGCTGTAGACACATTCGCTTCTTCACTCAACCGCACGATAGACAATTTGGGAATTGTATTGAGATTTTCTCGGATATAGCGGATTAAATACATTTCCGCTTCACTCATTTTCTCTGTATATTGACTGATCCGTGTCAGAAAGGTTCCGTTCATGATGTTCCCCCATGTAAACGTTTACTAATATTGTACCGAAATAAGCGAATGTTGAAAACATTTACATCATGAGTCATGCCATAATGATGTTGTAAGAAAAACACAGATAGGCAGTGATGCGGATGATTTATACATGTACGATGAATCCAGCGATCGATCTTTTTTCTGAGTTTGCCTCTTTTGATCCTTTCGTCGTAAATAGAAGCATATTTGAAGAATATCAGCCGAATGGAAAAGCCATCAATATCTCATTTATGTTGAAGAAGTTAGGAATTTCCAATATGGCGACCGGATTCCTAGGCGGTTTTACCGGGGATTTCATTGAAAACGAGCTTGAAGCTGCCGGAATTGAAACCGCATTCATAAAAGTGGATGGCATTACTCGTATCAATACTTTTATTCGTGCAGACAGCTTGGAATACAAAGCAGTAAACAGAGGACCAGTCATTTCACAGCAGGCACAAGAGCTGCTGCTCGGACAAGTAAGAGACTTAAAAAATGGTGATTGGCTCTTTGTCTCAGGTAGTCTTCCTCGCGGCATAGATGATCAAATCCATATCGAGATCGCAAAAATTGCTCATCAGCAAGGAGTCAAACTTGTACTCGATATCAGCTCTCCTGTTTTACTGGATTGTCTCGCTTATGAGCCTTATCTCATTAAGCCGAATGATGAAGAAATAGCAAATTGGTTCCATCTTTCCGATCATACGGACCAGTCAGAACTGCAAACAGCAGCCGAACAGCTGCTGGAGCGAGGTGCACAGCGTGTCTTATTATCCTGTGGTTCCCGGGGGGCATTGTACTGCGACAGGAAGCAGGAACTGGCTGTAAATGCTCCTTCCGGCAAGATAGTGAACACTGCTTGTGCTGGAGATACGATGCTGGCTGCTTTTGCAGGCAGATTAATGCTTGGGGATTCGGAAGAAGAAGCTTTGATTTTTGCAACAGCTGCGGGTTCTTCCACAGCTTTCACATCGGGTTTGTCTGACCTTAGTGATATTCCTGGCTTGGCAGGTCAAATTCAACTAACCAGAAAATGGGGTGTAAAGCATGACGTATAAAATTATTGCTGCAACCGGCTGTCCTACCGGTATTGCCCATACCTTTATGGCAAAAGAAGCATTGGAAGAAGCTGCACGAAAACGCGGCATCTCCATAAAGGTGGAAACACATGGACAGGATGGTATACAAGATGCACTGACACAAGCCGAAATCGATGCAGCTGATGGTGTCATCATCGCTGCCGACAAAGATGTAAATCGCGATCGTTTTATCGGCAAGCGAATGGTGAATGTGGCTGTCAGCAAAGGAATCAAAGAGCCAGATAAACTGCTCGATAGCATCATCAATCAAACAGCACCTATCTATAAAGATGGACAGCGCGCTGCTTCTGCTGGAGGTTCCGAACCGCATCAAAAGGATTCCATCCTGCGCAGTATTTACGTATCGCTCATGAACGGTGTCTCTCATATGCTGCCAATAGTCGTTGCGGGCGGTGTCATGATTGCCATCTCGCTCATGTTCGGTATCCACTCTGCCGATCCGGAAAGTTCGCAGTACAACGAGTTCGCTTATTATATGAACACCATTGGCGGTATCGCCATGAATCTGATGGTACCTGTGCTATGTGCTTATATTGCAGAATCGATAGCCAAACGGCCCGGTCTCATTATCGGTTTCATCGTCGGGATGGTCGCTTTCACCAATGGTACTGGTTTCTTGGGCGGTATAATCGGCGGTTTTATGACCGGTTATATCATTCTCGGACTTGGATACTTGTTCAAAGCTCTTCCAAAACAGCTTGACGGCTTGAAATCAATTTTCTTATTCCCAGTCTTCGGTATTTTCATCGCCGGCTTTGCCATGTGGTTCATTTCAGCTCCGATGGGCTGGATCAACCAAGCAATGATGGATTTCCTAGCAAGCTTCCAGAACTCCAATCCAATTGTATTAGGACTTGTTGTAGGAATTATGTGCGCATTCGATATGGGCGGTCCTGTCAACAAAGCAGCTTATGTAACAGGAACCGCACTGCTGTCAGATGGAAACTATTTCTTCATGGCCGGCGTATCAGCTGCTTGTATCGTACCTCCGATTGCCACTGGCTTCGCAACACTATTTGCCGGTAAAGCTTACAGCACAAGTGAACGCAGTGCAGGTCTGGTCAACTTCCTGCTCGGCTCAACACATATCACCGAAGGAGCCATACCATTTGCAGCGAAGAAGCCGCTGAAGGTCATTCCGTTTCTAATGATCGGTTCCTCTATTGCAGCAATTCTGACTTATCTATTCAAAGTACAGGTGCCAGCTCCACACGGCGGTTTTATCGTGCTGCCAATCGTTACACATCCTTTCCTTTGGGTTCTGGCGATCCTAGCTGGTGCAGTTGTAAGCGGCTTCTTGATCGGGATGGATCAAAAGCGAACAGCTGCTAAAAACAAGGCAAAGGAAACACCTATTGCAGAGACTGCAGCTGTGACAGACAACACAGCTACACCAGTACAAGATGTCAGTCAGATAATGTCCATCGACACAATCAAGGTAGATGTGCAAGCAGCTACGCAGAAAGAAGTCTTCCAGCAAATTGCTGCCACAGCGAAGCAGCATGGCATCATTACAGATCCGAGTGCTATTGTGGATGGTTTTCTCCAGAGAGAAAAAGAAAGTACAACCGGTATGGAACAAGGTATCGCCATTCCTCATACCGAGCGCAGCGAAGTTCTGAAACCAGCAATCATCATCTTCAAACTGGCCGACGGCGTCGAATGGAAAGCATTAGATGGTAAGCCAATACGAATCGTAATTGCCATGCTCATCCCAACAGGTACAGCCTCCAACCATCTGTATTACTTGTCAGAGGTATCTAAAATGCTCGTACATCAGGAAACGATCGATCAACTGCATCACGCAGTTGACCCGGAAGATATTCTTGCCCTGTTCTCTACTAAACTATCTGCTTAAAAGGAGCTGCTAAGATGTTACATCTAACACCCGCTAAACGAGAAGCACTTGAAAGACTATCAGACGAAAATGGTATCATCGGAGCCCTCGCTATTGATCAGCGAGGCTCCTTGAAAAAGATGCTGCAGCAGGAAAGCACAACAAATCAGGGAGACGATACAATCGTATCTTTTAAAGAACTGATTTCTGAGGAACTTACTCCATATGCAACCTCTATCTTGCTTGATCCTGAGTATGGTTTGCCCGCAGCACAGAAACGCGATAAAAATGCCGGATTGCTTCTTGCTTATGAAAAAACCGGCTACGATGCAACACAGCCTGGGCGCATGCCGGATATTCTCGATGACTGGTCTGTTCAGCGAATCAAGGCTCAAGGAGCAGATGCGGTGAAATTCCTTTTGTACTATGATGTGGATGAGGATTCAAGCATTAATGAGAAGAAGCATATCTTTGTGGAACGTCTCGGGTCCGAATGTCAGGCAGAGGATATTCTTTTCTTCTTGGAGCTCGTCTCTTATGACGCTGACAATGATGATGTAAAGGGATCAGAATACGCCAAAGTAAAACCACATAAAGTAAATGATATGATGATAGAGTTCTCCAAACCTCAATATAAAGTGGATGTGCTGAAAGTTGAAGTACCAGTAAACATGCAATATGTAGAAGGATTCTCTGAAGAAACACCTGTGTACTCCCGTGAAGAAGCACAGCGCTATTTCAAAGAGCAAAGCGAAGCAACTGATTTGCCGTTCATCTTCTTAAGTGCAGGCGTTAGTGCCTCCCTTTTCCAAGAGACATTACGTTTTGCAAAAGAAGCAGGTTCCAGCTTTAATGGTGTCTTATGCGGCCGGGCAACTTGGAAGGATAGTGTATCCATCTTTGGGCGTGACGGAGAAGCTGCAGGGAAACAATGGCTGCAGCAGCAAGGCAGAACTAATGTAAAAGAGTTAAATGAAGTATTGAAACAAACAGCAACATCCTGGAGACAAGCTGAAATACTAGCATAAAAAAGGAGCATATGGGCTATCCCATATGCTCCTCTTACTTATTGATTTAAGATAAACTGCTGAAATACCTTGATCGCATCCCCAAACACATCTTCATCAATATCGAATTTCGGATGGTGGTGCGGATATTGGCTTTTCGCCCCTTGCATACCGACCTTGACGAATACCCCCGGAATTTCCTGCAAGTAGTAAGAGAAATCTTCTGAGCCCATGACTGGCTCCAATTGTTCGTAGCGTTCTGCACCGAATGTTTTTTGCAGCAGTTCTTCTGCAAAGGCTGCTTCTTTTTCATCATTGATCAGTGGCGGTGTACCGATGATGAAATCAACTTCGGCTGCAGCACCAAATGATTCACAAATCCCTTTTGTCAGCTTGCCAATCTGTTCTTGGATCGTCTGTACTGCTTCTGCAGAGAAGGAGCGCATCGTCCCGATGATTTTAGCTGAGTCTGGAATGACGTTATATGTGTTGCCCGCTTCGATTTTTCCGACAGAGATGACACTTGCGTCCATCGGATTGAGCTTACGGCTGACGATACTTTGCAATGCTTGGATCACATGTGTCGAAATGTAAACCGGATCCACTGTCAAATGCGGTGTTGAAGCATGGCCGCCAGAGCCTTGGATCTTGATTTCGAAGTCATCAACGGATGCCATCATAGCTCCAGGACGCGTGCCAAATTGACCCTTTTCCAATTCAGCATCAACATGGATGCCGTAAATGCTGTCAACTCCATTCAATACACCTTCCTTGATCAGCTTATCCGCACCGCTCGGAGATGCCTCTTCAGAAGATTGGAAGATTAGCACGATATTCGGCCTCACTTCCTCCTTATGCAATGTGATCCACTCTGCTACAGCAAGCAGGATAGCTGTATGGCCATCATGTCCGCAAGTATGAGCTACCCCATGATGCTTGGAGATGTAAGGTTTATCCCCTTCTTCTACCATCGGCAGTGCATCCATATCTGCACGAAGCGCGATTGTCTTCTCTCCTTTGGTGCCTTTCACAAACCCGACAACGCTCGGCGGCTGAAAATCTAGTATCTCAATGCCTAGCTTCTCCAGTCTGTTACGTACGTATTTGCCTGTTTCGTACTCTTCCCCTGATAGCTCCGGGTATTGATGAATATGCCGGCGATCCTGAATAGCCTGTTCTACTAATCTCTCTAATTCCATGTTACATTACTCCTTCTATTAAAACGGTCCGTATTGAATCATTTGAGCTATGATCAGCGCGATGATTGCTATGCCAATTTGAATAAGGAAGAATGGCAGGAACCACTTCACCCATTTCCCATAGCCAATGCCTGCGATAGCAAGCAATGCGATGATATTGCCTGTTGGCAAGATTGTGTTGGAGATACCGTCTCCGAATTGATATGCCAATACAGCTGTTTGTCTTGTAACACCGATCATATCAGCCAATGGTGCCATCAGCGGCATTGTCAATGCAGCTTGTCCGCTTCCTGATGGTACAAAGAAATTGATGCCCATCTGCAAAAATAGCATGCCGACTGCCGACAATGCAGCTGGTATAGCGCCAAGCGCACCAGAAGCATAATGCAGAAGTGTGTCCATCATGCCGGAAATATTGAAGATTACTAGAATCGCTTGCGCGAAACCGATGATCAGCGCACCGCCAAGCAAGTCCTTCGCTCCGAGGATGAAGTTATCGGCAATACCGGAGAAAGAAATGCCGCCAAGGATACCCATGATGACACCGAACAATAGGAATAACCCAGCAATCTCAGTTATATACCAGCCATATTTTAATACACCAATGATCAGCACAACGTAATTGATCAAGAAAGCCGATAGAACAAGCTTATGACGTGTTGTCATTTTATGAGACTGCAGTGCGGAAGTATCAGCTTTTCTGCTGAACTTCCCGTATACGCCAAGCTCTGGGTTCTTTTTCACTTTACTTGCATGACGCATCACATAGAACACGGCTGCCAGATAAAGAATAACAAAAAGGACGATCCGGAAGCCGATTCCGGAGAAAGTCGGCAGCTCGGAGATTCCCTGAGCTACTCCTACTGTGAATGGGTTCATGACTGCTGCCGTAAATCCGACACCTGCTCCGAGTACAACAATTGCAAATCCGGTCAATGCATCAAATCCAAGTGCTATAGCCATCGGGGCCAAAATCGCGACATACACGATTGTTTCATCTGACATACCCATTAGTGCACCTGCTGCTGCAAAGAACAGCATCAATACAGGGATTAGCAGCTTCTCTTTATTCGCCATCTTTCTGGAGAGCATATAAATAAAAGCATCAAGTGCACCAGTAGCAGTGAAGATTCCAAACGCTCCGCCGACAATCAGGACGAAGAAGATAATGTTGGCACCATTTACCATACCAGTATGAATGCTATTGAATATGCCTAGAAGGCCTACATTTTCTCCATCGATGTAGTGGAATGTTTCCGGCAGGATAACACTGCGGCCATCCTGATCCATACGGTCATAAGCTCCGCCTGGAATGATATATGTCAAAATTGCTGCCACGATGATGAATGCAAAGATCATGACGTAGACATTAAAGTGTTTTGGTTTCTTTTTGACAGCAGCTTGCTGCTGCGAATCTTGTAAGCTGTTCATCTAGTTGTACTCCTTCAAGGATGATCCTTCGTTGTATATTGTTTAATAAATATACAACGATTCATATAATAATACAACCGTATATTAATAAATTTTATAGATTTATTATGCAAATGAACCATAAAAAAGCTAGAATCCTAAGATTCTAGCTTTTAAAGTCAGCTGCGGAAGAAGTCAATCAAAGGTTTAAAGTCTTTACGCAGATCTATGTCATTTGGTTCTGCCTTCATCAACTTCTCTACCATTTTCTCAAGCAATTTCACATCTTTGGAATCTGTGTATTCAACAAAGTTGATGGAGTCGAGCCAGTCACGATAGGAATGCTTAGCTTTACCATAGCTGTTTCCGAATACAAGACATGGTGTTTTTGTAATAATGGAGAAGATCATCGCATGCAAGCGGTCGGTGATGATCAATTTTTTGGAGCTGATTAGATCAAGCATTTCAATGAAATGCTTCTCACGATCTGCATAATCAATGGCAGGGACGATATTTTCATCCAGAACCGTATCTGTGCGATCGACAGATCCAAATTTCTTTGTCCATTCCATCAGTTCGGAAACGAAGTCCTCTTCCATCACCTTTTCTTTATCCGCTCTAAGGAAGAACATAACCCCTTCCCGCTCCTGCTCACGGGGAACAACGTCAAGGGACATCACCATGTCAGGTGTATACATTACTTCAGACTCAAATGTATTCCTTACTACGTCCAATGTCTGTGATTCCCTGGCAGCAATAACCAGGTTCTTGTTCTGATGATATGCTTCTTGTGTTTTCTTTTTCTCCTGCTCACCATGTTCATTATCTTCGAAGAACACGGACTGTGGCATAGAGATGGATTTATAATCCTTGAAAGCAGCGAAGACCTTCCGGCGATCTTCCTCAATATCCAAGTACAGGCTGCCAAGGTTTCCGCCGCCTGTGAACATGACGATATCATCTTCATGGATGATACCTTTAACAAACTCAATTCCTTCATCTGTCGCATAATCCATTATTTCAATGTACTCGTAATAAGGGAACCGGCTTTGGATGAATTTCTCGATGCTGTAGGCAATTGCCTGGTCTCCGATATTGGTATAGCTCGGAGAACCGAACAGAAATACCTTGCGTTTATCATTCGTGAAGGCTTCCGGCGAAACATTCGGCCCGATGCCTTTTGCAATATTATTCGTCTCAATTGGTTGTATCGTCATATGAAATGCCTCCTAAGCAATGCTTCTTTTATTCGTACTATTCCATACCCCGAATCAAAAGAATTTATGCCTCAGCAGCCTCTCAATTTTTACCATGAACTATTGATCCATCTCTAGATGCACCTTTTTTCTAACTATATTGGTATGCAAAAAGATCCTTATGTTGTTTAATCACTTTCATCAGCAGTGTCTGTATAAATATAGTAGCCAACCTTGGTCGGATGATCTTTTACGAGCTGACTTGCCTTATATATTTTCAGGCTGCGAAAGATAAGCCAATCCCCTATCCCTCCGGCCGTCAGTATTACGGAAACAGTAAGAAGTACTCCGTTTCCTACGATAAAAGAAATCACTAACGGAATCAGACCTGTCAGAATTACAGGCAAAAGTAATGCTACACGATAAGCACTTACTTTAATCGGGATCATGCAATGCGCATAAGCAGCACCGTCTTTCCATGAGATTCCGTATTTGATCTGTCTTGGTTTCGCTTTCCCAAATACGATAAATCCGATTCCATGCAAGAGCTCATGCAGAATGATCCCTAAAACAACAAGCACAAGAAATAGTAAAAGTCCAAAAAGTGTTATGCGGAACTCCAATCCGTAAAAAGCAAAATAAATAAAACTAGCTGCGAACATCAATCCAGCTGTCAGGTACATCGCTTGTCTTTGCAATTTTCCCATATCGAACAATACTTCTCGCTTTTTCACGCTAAACACCTCCTAAGTTCTTACGAATCAGCAGCACTATCGTTTCAATAATTTGAGGCTATCCGTTTGGTATCCTATATGACTGGTAAGGCTGAATAGTAGAAAGGAGCATTCTATGACTGAATTTATCCATGATAATTTGATTGTTATCGGCCGGATTATAACCATCATTCCGTTAATGCTGGTTGTTACCTTATACATGGGCAAACGAGCAATTGGTGAAATGCCGGTCTTTGACTTTCTTATCATTGTTATTTTAGGGGCACTCGTTGGTGCTGATATTGCCGATCCAGAAATCGAACATTTCCCTACTGCCGTTGCTATAATCGCCATTGGCTTATTCCAAAAAGCAATCGTAAAGTGGAAAATATCTAATCGTAAAATCGGCAAGCTGCTGACACTCGGTCCGACAATCGTCATTCAAGACGGAATTTTACTTCATGAGAATATGCAGAAAATCCAATATTCTATAGACAATATATTGTTTATGCTGCGCCAGAAAGATGTTTTCGATATACGTGACGTAGAGACAGCAATGATCGAACCAAACGGAACGCTAAGTGTCTTAAAAAAACCAAGCAAACTGCCTGCAACACGGGAAGACCTCCAGCTCTGGCAGCACACATCAGCGATTGCCTTTCCTGTCATTTCCGAAGGATATATACACCGCGATACCTTGACTCACTTCAATTTGGATGAAGAATGGCTAAGAAAACAATTAGCTGAACAAAACATCATTGGTATGAATCAAGTCTTCTTTGCGTCCATTTCACCCTCAAAGCGTCTTCATATCAGTTTGAAGAACCAGAAGCTGCACACTCCTCCGGTCAACCATTAAAAAGAGCACTACCCTGTCAAGATAGTGCTCACCAGTTATTATGCTTCTGCTACTTTTATGTTCGGTTTTTTCTGTTTTACTTTTTTCTTTTCCTTGATTGTCCAGCCAGTGACACCATACAGCAAGGTAAACAACGGCGTGATGAATGCCAGGAAACAAAATGGCAAGTAAGTGACTGTCGCAATACCTAAAGCTCCGGCAGTATAAATACCGCCACCCGTCCATGGTACAAGCGGCGCACTCAGTGTACCCGTGTCCTCCAAAATACGCGAGAGATTTTCAGGTTCCAGATTTAGCCGTTCAAATATCGGCTTCATAAGTGTTCCACCCATTACCGTGGAGAAGTAAACTGTTCCACCGAGCACTAGCGTCAAATAACTTACAATTATCGTCACTATTGTCAGAACACCAGTATGCTTGATTTTCATCGCGAAGGAAGCAATTAGTGTTTCTAATACCCCTGCATCTGCCAGAAGACCTCCCAATCCAAGTGCAAATAAGAATAGTGCAATTAATTCCAGCATACTTGTCAATCCACCGCGGATCAGCAGCTCATCAACAACAGGAATGCCAGATTCCACCGTATATCCACTATAAAAGGTGTTTAATGTTTCGGAAAAACCAAACCCTTGATAGAAGATCGCAATCAGTCCGCCGACCGCTGCACCCGCGAAGATAGATGGTATAGCCGGTTTTTTCATGACCAATAACGTAATTAACACAACTATAGGGATTAATGGAACGATCCCCAACTGAAAATTGTCCGCCAGATACGCTGTCAGTTGATTGACACTTTGTGAATCAGTTCCTGTGCCATGATAACGTAAGCCGATAAACAGGAAGATAGCTGCTGTAATCAGATAAGAAGGCACTGTCGTCCAAAGCAAATGCTTGATGTGCTTGAATAGGTTTCCTCCCGTTACTGCAGGCGCAAGATTCGTTGTATCAGATAGCGGAGACATTTTATCGCCAAAGAAAGCACCACTGACAATTGCACCGCCAATCAATCCTGCTGGAATTTCAAGTGCCGTACCAACGCCCATCATCGCAACACCCGCAGTACCAACCGTACCCCAGCTAGTACCTGTTGCAACAGATACCAGGGAACAAAACAGCAATGTCGTCACTAAGAAGAACTGCGGTGTAATTGCCTGCACACCATAATAAATTAAAGTAGGCACAGTTCCGGATGCGATCCATGCACCGATTAAAATGCCGACGGTCAAAAGAATGACACCGGGCATCAATGCTCTTCCCATTGCTCTTGCCATGGATTTCTCGATTTGCTTATACGTAAATCCAAGACCAAGCATAAATGGTATGATGACCAGCATGCTGATGAACATCAGTATTTGAATCGGTGCATCAAATGCCAGAATTCCTGTGGATACTACTGCCACAATCGACAAAAGCATCATCAAAGCATACATAAAAGAAGGTTTCTTAATAGATTTTTTATTATCGGTTTCCAACCAACCACTCCTTCAACCTGAGGTTGTTTATTTTTGCTGAACAAAAGCACAACTTTGTTCTTGTACCCGATCAGCCGTTTCTTAAAACTCACCTTTATAATGCTACAGCATATCTGCATCGAGTGAAAATAGCATCAGCTGCTGTTAAGCAGTGTAGACTTCGCTCAGCCTGTCAGAACCGAATATATGTTGCATGTTCTTACATATGCTCCAATATGATGCTGTATCTTCTGTTTAACAGGCCTTTCCATTCCATAAACAAAAAAGACCTGCAACTATGCAGATCTTTCCGGCT
Organism: Terribacillus saccharophilus; assembly: GCF_046592595.1. Taxonomy (GTDB): domain Bacteria; phylum Bacillota; class Bacilli; order Bacillales; family Amphibacillaceae; genus Terribacillus; species Terribacillus saccharophilus_C. The sequence goes on from NZ_JAWVPF010000001.1 coordinate 133,964, forward strand.
TATATCGAACAGTTATCGTCTGTGCATACGCCAGCAGCATTATCAGATCCGAAATCTTTGAACTTCGGCTGCTCGTTTTCTTCTTTCCAAACCTGGTTCAATGCACCCATGAATGTTTCCATTGGCTGCGCACCAGAAATTGTGTACTTATTATTGAAGATGAAGAAAGGTACACCAGTGATGCCGTATTGCTGGGCCAACCGCTCGTCGGCTCTTACCTCATCCAAATGAAGTGATTCATTATCCAAGATCTCTGCTGCTTCTTTGCGGTCCAAACCAGACGCTTCTGCGACATCCAGCAGCGTTTCTTTTTCACTAAGGTTCTTTGATTCTGTAAAATATGCATACAGCAGTTTCTCGGTAATCGCTTTTTCTTTACCTTTTGTTTCGGCAAACTTAGCCAAGCGATGTGCATGCAATGTGTTCGTCGGCTTCATTTCCTCAAAGTTGAATGTAAGCCCCACTTCAGCTGCGTGCTGACCGATTTGCAAATTGTTCACTTTTGCCTGCTCGATTGACATGCCGTATTTCTCAGCAAGTGCTTCATGGATGCTTTTTCCATTGTACACTCCAGCATTTGGATCCAGCTCAAAGCTCTTAAATTCTATTTCCACACTGTCCTTGTGCTCAAATTGTTCGAGCGCAAGCTCCAGCTTTCGTTTCCCTATATAACAGAAAGGACAGACAAAATCTGACCATACTTCAATTTTCATCGTGGCACCCCTTTTCACATTAAGATGATTTTAGCACAGACTGGACTATCCACAAAAATAGATGCCTGAAATTAGTCTTTACGTAACTGGTGAATCTGGGTATGATACAGAAAAATAATATTAATCAAGGGGAAGCGCTGATGGATCATCATAAACTTTTACTACGGCCGTTCGCCTTTATGACCTCATATTTAATTGTATATTATGGTTGGATTCTCCTTTTCCATGAAAACGAAACCATGTTGACTTGGGGAGGTAACCTGCTGAGTGTATTTGCTTGCCTCGCTGCCTCATTCTTATTGTTCAGGGCGGCAAGAATAATGAACAAGGGTGACCGTGTCTTCTGGTTACTCATGACAGCAGGTATGCTTTGTGGATTCCTAGCTGAATTCGTGTGGCTGGTTACTGAGAGCCTGCTCCGTTTGGAGGTGCCGTTCCCAGGACTTCCAGATGTATTCTATCTGTTGCAATACGGTCTGTACCTGGTTGCTTTCTGCCAAAAGATATGGACAGAAAGAAAGGATAAGCAACGTTTTTCTTTTCTATTTGATATTTTAATAATCATGGTTGTGGCAGCCACCTTCAGCTGGCGCTTTCTCATTCAGCCAATGGTGATTTCTGGTCATATCACGTCGTTCACCCTTGGTGTGTCACTAGCCTATCCAGTAGGAGATCTTGCTTTATTATTCGGTGCTTATTCGCTGTATTATGCAAAGAATATGTTAGCCAGCCCTGTTGTTTGGCTGATTTTCATTGGATTACACATGCAGATTATAACTGACTCCATTTATCTGTATCTTGTTTCCATTGATAGTTACTATTCTGGCAGCTGGCTTGATCCATTTTTTATGCTTGCCAATCTATTCATCGGTTACGCCGGCTGGCTCAAACAAAAGGATGATTATCATAAAGAAGCAGTATCTACTCCAGAACGTATGAGTATCTGGAAGCTTGCTTATCCGTATGCGAGTGTTATTCTATTATTTGCATTCTTGATCACTCAATCCACTCAGCTAGATGCTGTAAGTCTTGGTGCAGGTATAGCTATCATCCTTGTTATTGCAAGACAGCTTCTTGTCATAAAGGAAAATCAGAAGCTTCTGTTGGAGATATCATCTAAAGCAGATGCGCTGGAGATCAGTGAACAAAAGTATAAATCATTATTCGAACATCATCCCGAATCTGTTTTCTCGCTCGATCTTGATGGAAGAATTCAAGGGGCTAACAAAGCAGGGATGGATTTACTAGGATGCAGGCAGGATGAATTGATTGGTATAGCCAGCGCCTCCTTTGCTGTTAGTAAAGACCAGCCCATTGTCACCAACAAGATTGATCAGATGAAGAATGGTAAACCTCTCGCCTATGAGTTTACGCTGCGCAATAGACTCGGTAAATTTCACAACATCAGTATGACGAATATCCCTATTATGATAAAGAATAAGCTGGTTGGGGTATTCGGTATCGGTAAAGATATTACAGTTGAGAAGAAAAACGAGGAAAGGATCCAATTCCTCGCCTATCATGATCCGCTGACAGGCCTGGCCAATCGCGCTCTTTTTGAGGAATCTCTTAGAAAAGCTATTTCGGAAAACAAATCGCAGTTTGCTATTTTATTCATTGATTTAGATAATTTCAAGAAAGTTAATGATACATTGGGCCATGATATCGGAGATAAACTGCTGCAGTCTGTAGCACAAAGACTAAAGGCATGTATCAGGAGGTCTGATATCGCAGCACGCAATGGCGGGGATGAATTTACAATATTACTTAACCCGCTTTCAAATCAGGAGGAAACACACAAACTAGCAAAAGATATCCTCCTCTCGCTCCGACAGGTACATCATATCGATGGATATGACATACAATGCCTTCCAAGTATAGGAATCTCGCTTTATCCTGAGGATGGACAAACATGGACAGAACTTATGAAGTACGCAGATCAAGCAATGTACAAGGTGAAAATGAATGGGAAAGGAAATTTTCGCTTTTATAACAAATAACTTAACCTGTGTCTCGCCGAGACACAGGTTATTTATCTTCCTGATAAACGTATGAGGACATCCATCATTCGCATAAAGTATAGCGTTTCTACTTATAAAGGAGCGATCAGCATGAATCAACCCCAGCAGACAACCTATGTGAGCAGCGTCGATCCGTATGTATATCAAACGTTACAAGGAGTGAAAAGCAAGCAGATTGTTGTGGAGACCGTACGCGGATCCGTTACCGGCAAACTGACAACTGTGCGCCCTGATCATATTGTCGTTGAGTCAGGCGGTTCATCCTTTTTTATCCGTACTGCTCAAATTGTCTGGGTCATTCCAAGAGGATAAGGAGGAAAAGCAATGTTCAAACGTGAAAACAGACTCGCCATCGATCTGCCGATACCGGAACACGGCGATCCTAACGCCGCAGCAGCCGTTCAAGAGCTGCTAGGCGGAAAGTTTGGCGAGATGTCGACTCTGAATAACTATATGTACCAATCCTTCAACTTTCGCAACAAGAAAAAACTGAAGCCCTTTTATGACTTAGTTGCCAGCATCACAGCAGAGGAATTCGGCCATGTGGAGCTTGTTGCCAATACAATCAATCTTTTATCACGCGGCAACACGTTTTATACCGGCGATCCCGATGCCACACCTCTCAGAACAGGGAAAGACAGCCGCAATACATATCAGTTCATCGCGACAGCACAGACCGCATTGGCAGGAGACTCAATGGGCAAACCCTGGACAGGTGACAATGTCTTTTCCAGCGGAAATCTTGTATTGGATCTTTTGCATAACTTCTTTTTGGAATGCGGTGCCAGAACGCATAAGATGCGCGTTTATGAAATGACAGAACATGAAACAGCCCGGGAAATGATCGGCTACCTGCTTGTGCGCGGCGGCACCCATGTATTGGCATATGCGAAGGCATTGGAAATTGCCACAGGAGTTGACGTATCTAAAATGGTGCCGGTACCTGATCTGTCCAACACGAAATTCGACCATGCTCGTAAATTCGAAAATCAAGGACTCGGCAATATCCTCTTTACATGGAATGACATGGGCGAATATGCAGACATACGCAAAATATGGAAAGGAACAAATCCGGAAAACGGCAGTCAGCTTGTCGTCAAGCAAGGTGTACCGCGAGGCGGTCCGATTCCAGATCTAGAGGAACTGCCAGAGGAATTCGCTCCTGGCATCGACCGGGATGACTATGAGCGGATTGCGAAGCGTTTGATGGAGAACTTATAAAGACTGCCGGTATCCGGCAGCCTTTTTTATGTTTCATATATCCAGATACGCATCTCACCTGCTTTTCGATTACACCAGGCATAATAAGGGATAGCACGCAATTTTACAGACTCCATTGCTGGCAAATGACTCTGGTAGAGTACCTCTGATTCCTCGGCTCTCAACCCATCTGCCTCCAGGATCACAACTCCGTTTAACACGTCTTCTTCAAAAGCCGCGGTAATCTCGCTCTCCCGCGGAAGCCTTAATCCTGCAAGACGATTCCCATTGTCCACTTCCTCCAGACAATAGACAACCGGCCCGCGCTGCAAGGCAACCTGTCCTTGATTCATACCTATCTTCGGATTGCTGTATATGCGCATAACCGGCATTGGAAAAGACAGTGCAATCTGATCATCTTTCGCCCACATTCGCTCCAATACCAGATAGCCTTTTTCCAGATCACTAATCCCAACAGCCTTCCCATTGATGGATGCCGCAGCTCCTTCACACCAGCCGGGAATACGAAATGCCAGCTTAAACTCCCCTTCTCCTTCTACAGTTACGGTGATGCCAGCATACCATGGATATTGGTGATTTTGCGTGATCTTAACCGGCACCTCACCAATCTTGGTTTGTATACTTCCTGCAATATAGAGATGTGTATACAAGGTATCTTCTGTCTGCGTATAAGCATGATTTTCGATGGATGCAATCAATCGAGCAAGATTCGGAGGACAGCATGCACATGCAAACCATTTCTGCCGCCCTTGTTTCACATGCTCCTGATCCTTGCGTCCAGCTTGGTACGCGTTGACCTCAAGCGGGTTCACATAGAAAAATCGTTTGCCATCCAAATCCATCCCGCTGATCGTTCCATTGTAAATTGCCCGTTCCAGCACATCTGAATATTTCCTATCTGGTGAAAGCAATAACATCTGCTTGGCCCAGAAGACAAGTCCGACGGATGCACATGTTTCACAGTACATGCTGTCATTCGGCAGATCGTACGCATCTGTAAAAGCCTCACCATTAACAGCTGAGCCGAGGCCTGCTGTTATATACATCTTCCGGTTTGTCACATCATCCCATAACACATCACAAACCGCTTGCAGCTCCGCATCATCCGTCTTGCGTGCCAGATATGCCATTGCTGCATATAGATACATCGCCCGCACAGAATGTCCGACCGCTTCCTCCTGCTGCCGTACAGGAAGATGCGCCTGCATATAGGCATAACCGAGCCCGAAGTTGGTATTCTGGTCATTCCACGTTGGCGGGGCATCCAAGGAGTGACGCCGCTCTTTTTCCATGTCAAAGTAATGCGGCTCCTGTCCGCGCTGCTCGATGAAATACGCCGCAAGCTCCAGATGCTCACGCTTCCCTGTAGCATCAAATAAACGAAGCAATGCCAGCTCGATTTCCGGATGCCCTGGGTAGCCTTGCAGCTTTCCAGCTTCCTTTCCGAACGTACGCCGTATCAGATCCACATATTCCTCCATAATATCCAGGAACACGTACTTGCCAGTTGTTTCATAATAAGCAACAGCCGCCTCGATCAGATGACCTGCACAATATAATTCATGATTATCTCGCAGATTTGTCCAGCGGTGATCAGGTTCCACCAGCATATAATAGGTATTAAGATAACCGTCTTCCGCCTGTGCCCTGCCCATTAACGATATGACTTCATCTGCCGCTTCTTCCAATTCCGGGTCTGGAAAACTGCGTAAACTATACGCGACTGTCTCCAGCCATTTCGCTACATCACTATCCTGAAAGACTGTGCCATAATAATCTCCTGCTGCTTCCCCAGCCACAATGCGGAAATTTTCGATAGCGTGGCTCGGAGCTGTATCCGGCAGCTGATCATTCAGTGCTTTCCACTGATATGGGATAACCTGTTCAGCTACAAGCTGCTTATAATTCGACCAAAATGCATCTTCGACAGTTACTTTTTGGTTCTTATTCACACTGGAAAGTTCCATATTGCCCACTCCTCCTGCACACAAAAGTTAAGCGTTTCCAAAACACAGTTTAGCATCTACAATAGAAGTGACATAGCACCAGATTCAACTTCGTTTTATACTATTTCACCCAAAAGGTGGCGACAGGAAATGGAGAGTTCTTATTTATCATTCTCAGCTCCACCCCTGCCATATTTCGTGGAAGGGAACAGCACAACCTTTCACAAAGGACAACAGCATCCCGCACGAAGAAAACTAGGATTCTTCGATATCATCCTTGTTCAGGAGGGCACATTACACATCGGCGAAGAAGCATCGCAATGGGACATTTCCGCCGGTGAGGCATTGATCCTGCAACCAAACAAGTATCATTATCCGACAGCGCGCTGTGCATCAGATACGACGTTCTATTGGCTGCATATGCAAAGTACAGCATCTTGGACAGAACAATCTGCCTGCACCCCTATCACCTCGACTGAGAGAATATCGTCACTTCATTACCATACGGATTTTGCAACCATACACCTGCCGAAATATCAGCATGTACAGCACCCGCATGTCCTTTATAATACGGTCGAGAATCTGCTGGAATCCACCACTCAGCCGCGGTCCTTCGCCTTTTGGGAAACACAGCAATTGTTTATGCAAGTGCTGCAGCATTTAGCTTATAATCCCATACCTCAGCATACATCGTTACAATTAGCAGAACATGTTGAAATATTTATAAAACAGCATTACAACCAATACATCACGAATGCCACCTTGGCAAAGCACTTCCATGTTCATGAAAACTACTTAGCGAGATGCATGAAACAAGCTTTTTCTTGCACTCCGATTGCTTACTTAGCTTCTTACCGATTGCATCAGGCACGCCTGCTCCTTTTAACAACAGACTGGTCAGTGCAGCAGATTGCGGAGGAAGTAGGTTTTACAAGACAAGGTTATTTCTCGAAAAGCTTCAAAGCGAAGTACGGCTTAACACCAAGCCAGTACAGACAGGACTTGGGTAAAGCTTAATCACGTTCTTTTCTGTAATCTGCATCATGCAGGCTCACTCCTTATGGAGGCAGATGAAAGTAAGATAATACCTCCCAATAGCATTCCGATGCCTACCCACGATAGTAGATTCAATTCCTCGCCAACTAAGACAACACCTAAGATAGCAGCCGTAAACGGTTCAGCCAAGGAAAGTGACACAGCCGAAGATGCAGGCACTTGCTGCAGCCCCTTTGAGAACAAAAAATAGGCAGATGCTGTCGCAATAATTCCCAGATGCAGACTTACAGCTATGCCGCGTGGCTGTAAGATCCACTGCATATCAAACAAGAAAAGGAACGGCATAAGGAAAACGCCGCCGATTCCAAAGATAACAGCCGCTGTCTCAAGCGGGCCTTTGCCCTTTACGATTTGCCCGCTTACTAATGTATAGCCAGCAAATGACAACCCAGCTCCCAGCGCAAGCAGAATACCCATTGGCTTTATCACTACTGTATCTCCAGTCAGAAACAAAAGCACACAGCCAATAATCGATAAAGCTGTCGCTCCCCACCAAATAGAGCTCGGCCGTCTTCTGAAAAATATTGCTTCCAGCAGCCCAGACAGGATCGGGGCACTTCCGATAGCGATGACGGTACCTACCGCTACACCAGTCTGATTGACTGCCGAAAAGAACAGTGGTTGATAGCATGCCATGCTAAGCGCTGCGAGAAGCGTCGGTCCGATTGGCCAGCCTTTTATATTTAATTTTCCGAGCAATAAGGCAACCAAAAGCAGAAACACACCTCCAACCACAAGTCTTGCAGCTCCAATCGCAATTGGATGAGCTGCAGCTGGAGCAAATGCCTGTGCCGTTCCAGTCGTTCCCCAGAGTATTGCTGCAAACAGAACGAATAAAGGTGCTGTTTTAATGGCCATCATATCTCTCCCCTCGCTTCTTTTTTCCATCATGCCAGAAACTCTAGCATTCTGTAACGAATTAAAGGAGGTTATCATACATGAAACTTGCATTAGCTCTTTTCTTCTTTAGTATCTTTACCGTATTAAGCTACTTAATTTGGAGAAAGCATGTATATAAAATTCTTGCTGGATGGTCAGGTGAAACAAAGCCGGATAAAAAATAGGAAGGCATTTGCTGCTTTCAACGGTATCTTTATCTTCCTATACGGTTTCTGGAGCTTTTGTCTATATGCTACTTTTCATGGAAGAGGATCATGGCAGTCTGCTATTCATAGGAGTTTTGTTCCTCCTGGCCATCATACAAATGATTGTGACGAATTATTTCTTGCTCAAACGTGAATAACTTACCTTCTACGACGCAGGAAACGGATGATACTTTCTGCTATCACCAGGTTCACTACTATTGATCCATAGACGCCAATGGTATAGCTCTGCGTATAGCCCACCCCTGCTTTATACAGGACATCGGAAATCAAATGGATGAACATATTCGTAAAACAAAATAGATAACTGCGAATCATCCAGTTTTGGTGCTTGTCCAGTCTGCCTTTCCTGGCATGGATAATGGCAGCTGCAACCATGATCGGCCAAAACAAATTCACCAAGTTAAACGGTACACTGACCAGCTTGCCTCCAGTGGCATACGGGGCCAGGTAACCGGATGTCAACGAAACAAGCATTACTGAAACAGCATACACATAGCCGTTGATACGATGGAACTTTCGTTTATGCCATGCCAGTCCCCGGGAAAAGTTAACCGCTCCACTCAAAGTTGCCAAACAAGCGACGAATACATGTACATACATGACATCCAGCCACACTGGTAAGTGGAAGGAATCACGCAGATCAATCTTTTGTTCAAGGAAAAAGGAGGCCCGATTATCGAGGATATAATTATCCACAAATGTATAAATGATATAAATGCTAACGAACAGAAGCAGCATTTTGTATAAAGTACGGATAGACATGATGCCACTCCTTATTAATTTTTCGATTGTGTTAAGAATATCATATGAATACTTTTGCTAAGCTTCCAGGAATAGATCCTTATATAGAATACAAAAACATGGTAAGATAATCTCCCACTTCTATTACGGAGGATACACCATGAAAAAGTATGTAATCATTGGGCTCATTCTGCTAATTGCAGCAGCAGGTCTCATTTACAGCCAGTTAAAAACGAATACTAAGACAAACGATAAGATGGTCCTCGGTTATACCACTTCAGAGGAATCATCCTTACTGTCTCTAAAGGATTATCATGAGTATCTTACTGCCATCGCAATGGATACATACGCTTTTGACACCGATGGCAACCTTTTTGGTGAAGCACCAGAAGACCAGCTTGACTATGCAAAGCAGCATCATATTAATACCTATGCTGTGATATCCAACTTCGGTGAGACTGATTTCGACCCAGATTTAGCTCATGCTGTCATGGCTAACCCGAACGCGAAAAACAATTTCATGAATCAGTTGGTACAGCTTGCATCAGAAAAAGGGTTTACTGGATTCAATATAGATTTTGAAGCTGTTTATCCAGAGGATAGGGATCTCTACTCGGAGCTTATCAAGGATACCGCCAATGCGCTGAAAGAGTACAACATAGAAACTATGGTATCTGTGCCAGCCAAGGCTGCTGATGACCCCGCAAATGATTGGAGCTGGCCATATAACTATGCAGAACTCGGAGAATATGCCGATTATGTACAAGTGATGACGTATGATGAAAACGGTTCTTGGAGCGAATCAGGATCTGTAGCAAGTATCGATTGGATGAAACAAATGTTAACATTCGCCACAGAATCAATCGCCCCCGATAAAATCATTATGGGTGTGCCCGCATATGGCTATGATTGGAATCTATCGGATCCCGAACAAAACACAATGATAGAATGGGATAAAATACATTCCACACTAGATAATTATGATATAGAACCTATATATGATGAAGAAACCGCGTCCACGCATTTTGAATATATGAAGGAAAATCAGGAACATATCGTCTGGTTTGAGGATGAGGATTCCTTGCAGAAAAAAAGTTCTCTTACGAACTCCTATGATCTTGCAGGTATATCTGTTTATGCACTGGGACATGAGTCGGAATCTTTCTGGAAAGCCATAGAGGAAGGACTAAAATAAGTACAGCAAATAAACTGTTCAAATCGATATAAACACAAAAGCACCCTGAAATTTGCTTTCAGGGTGTCTTCAATTACACAGATCAATCTTTTATTGCTTCAATAGGAAAGCAAACTCGCTGTCCTTTACTTGTTCAATCAGCACATCCAAACGCTTTTGCTCTTCTTTCACTTTGTCTAAGTAAGTGTCGTAACCGTCTTTGTATTCTTTCAGGAAAGCTGCACCCAATGGTTCTTCGTCGAATGTCTCTCCTTTATATTCCGCAAAAGCTTTATAGTAGTCATAAACTTTTTCAAATGAATCCCGCTCATAAACGGCATCATTCTCCGCATCCTCCAAGGCCTGTTTACGATCTTGCAGACCTGCGATTGCTTCCAATACATTGAGCTTGTCGTAAGCTTCATCATCCATACTGTTGAGAACCACTTGTCCTTCAATATTCTCACGCTTTTCATAAATGCTACTAATAAGTGCAATATCCAATGCATCATCAACACCAGCACTTGGTACTTCACGATTATCTAAATCCATGTACGCGCTCATGTAGCCTTCATGCACACCATGATATTCAGCTATCACGCTGCCGTATAAGCTGTTTATATGTTCATTGTTTTTAAAGTTCTCTTCAGTCGGTGCAAAGTCAGTATCAATATCGGCTGGGTTACGAGCTCCATTGACCGGCTGACCCGATTGGATGTTTACAAGGTTATCAGCAAATTCCAATTCTTCTTTCGTGACTTCGCAGAAATTCTCATCCTTAGCAGAATCATCAAAGTAAAAATCATTAAATCCATCAACAGCCATTGCATTCCCCGTATCGTCCAGACCTTCTTTGTATTTCGTCATATTTTTCACTGCAAATTTTTCATCAGGATAATATGTCAGCTTCCCGTAATAAGCGTAATCCAACTGAGGTTCCTGCTGCAGCAGCTCAAACTCCAAGTTCTCATCTTTAACAGCCTGTTTGAAATCTTCGTAGTGTTGTTCACTTTGGAAATAGAGCTTATATGTAGGCGGCGTTGCTTTTTCTTCTTCCTGTTGATCAATATTATTTTGCTCAGCCTTTGTATTGCTAGTCTCGCTATTGCAACCTGCTATCAATAAAACAGCTAATAGAAGAGTTGGTAAAATGAATTTCATCTAAAAAACCCCTATCCTTATGTAGACCTAAAATAAAACTGCCATTCTCGTTAAAGAATGGCAGTTTTATCATTAGAATTATGCAGCACTAGCACTAGCGCCGATTAGTACTACCCAAAAAATAACTTTAAGTATAATTGTTATTGTACCAGTGACAATACCAGTAATACCAAGTCCTTTTTTAATTGGTTTCTTCGCACCAATTGCACCAAAAATAATTGCTAAAATTGCTAATGGATATGGTAAGAACGGTACCCAATAAAGAACCAATCCAACAATCCCTAACACAAGGGCTGTAACCGCTAGGCCGTTGCCTTCTGGTTTTGTGACAACTACAGTATGTTGTTGTTCCATCTGAACTCCTCCTTCCTCTTTTTTTATATGTATAGGTAAAATTGCTCCTTAATCATATCAGATATAATTCTTTTAGACCATACTATTTCCTATATTTTATCAGTATAAGAATTTTTTTATTTATTTTCCATTTTAAATAAAACACCCCCCGCACTCCAGGTGCCGGGGGTGTAATCTATTTACTTTGCTTTTTTCACAAGCTTCACTGCATCCTTCGAAACATAGAACTTACCGCCGCTCTGGACTGTTACACTATCCAGTTCATATTCACGATCATTTACAATAGCGATGTTCTTGTTCACAGGGAATTCTGCTTTTTTACGCCCTTTTTCTATTACCAATACCGGGTTCGCCTCATCAGAAGAATCAACACTCACTTCGCCCCACTTACCGAATGCTTCTTCTGCTTCGATGAACATATCACCGCTCAGTTTATCCAGCTTGAAGCCCATGGCGTCAGCTACTGAATGTGCAATATCCGTATTCTCAATCATACCGGACGGTTTGCCAGGTCCATAGGAGTAAAGGAACAGGTCCTCACCTGTATGACCACCAGTCGTGAAACCAAGGTTAGCACGCTTTGCAAGAAGGTCTACCAATGTGCCTCCCAAGTCATCAGACTCTTCAATAGCAGCAGCTTCTTCTGCAGTTGGGTTCGTAATACCATAAAGCTCCGCTACTTCCAAACGGTTGGATCCATCCTCATTCAACTGAGACATAGCTCCTTCAAGCGTCATTGTTGCTTCCTTCAACGGATCTATATAAGCGGATACAGGTGTAGAAGAATACGTGCCATCTGTATTTTCATTTCCGATGGAGATTCCGCTGTTACCATGGTCAGAAACAGCGATGACCATCGTATTTTTATCTTTCTTGGCGAAATCCAGTGCTTCTTTCACCGCGTCATCAAATGACAGCGTATCGCTGATCATACCGACAGGGTCATTTGCATGTGCTGCCCAGTCCGGCTTGCTGCCTTCTACCATGAGGAAGAAACCATCTTTATCTTTAGACAAAGTTTGGATACTTTTCTTCGTCATTTCGGCTAATGTCGGTTCTTCTGGCTGCGTTGCTTCCCGATCCATATCGTAAGCCAGAGCAGCTGGAGCGAAGGAGCCCCAGAGTTTTTTTGATTTAGAATCTAGCAAGTCATCCCGCGTTTCAACAAAATCGTATCCTTTATCATCTATTACCCCTAGCAAATCCTCGCCATCATCACGGTTGCCATTTTCCAAGGATTCCTTTCCGCCGCCAAGGACAACGTCGATATTTTGATAGACTTGCTGCTCAGCGATATTATCATATTGCTGGCGATGCTCTGCATGAGACGAAAAGGCAGCCGGTGTTGCGTGCTGAATTTCGGATGTTGAAATAAGACCAGTCGCTTTACCGCTTAATTTTGCCCCTTCCAGCACGTTTGTCACAGGGCGGTACGGATCGTTCGCAAGATCTTCATCCACTCCTGGAGAAGCAATCTTCTCTGGAAGGACACCGACAAACTTGTCATTTGTTTTATTACCCGTAGCCATCGCAGTACCGGCAGGGGCAGAATCCGTCACAGCAGACTCAGCAGAATATGTACGCACACCACCAGAGGCCATCTGATCCATTGCCAAATCATCGCCTTTGTACCATCTAGATAACGTTGTTGTTGTAGAGCTCACACCATCCTTAACGAGTACGATGACGTTCTTTACCTTCGGATCTTTTTTCGCTTCTACTTCTTCCCGCTCCAAGTTCGTCAAACCGATTGAACCGGCCGCCAGCGTCCCCGCTAACGTCACACCAAGTAATTTTTTGCTTAGCTTCATCTCTCATTCCTCCATATTATCAGTTATAAAAACCCTTACTAACACACCAATAAAGTTAATAGAATCAGGTCGTGTACGAGAGTAATTGTATAGGCTGATTGTTAACGGGATGTTAATGATATATAAAGCTATCGTTAATTAATATAATGGGAATTTTGGCAGTAAAAGGGTGTATGTAAGCCTATACATACTTTGCTAATAGTGATATAGACTTAGCATTTACGCTGTAAATAAAATATTCTCAGACAACAAATTGCGGTAGACCATACTTTTATCACTATTATCTCTACATAGTATAAATTACCCATCAACACAATAACATAATTCCATCCAGATATAATTACCCATTCTTAAATTAACAAAGTTAGACACGTTAAATGCTCCCCGCTCTCAACAACTGCGATATTACTATCGTTATGATGTCTGAAATGGAGTCATTAGATTTGAAAAATCTATTTTTAATAAATATCAAATTAAGCAACCCCTTTTTTGAACTCTTTACGATATATAATTTGAATTAGCTGCCATATTACTGTTAGCTGCAATCATGGTCGGCCATTCACGCAAGTATCGAAAAGTACGCTAGCTTTCTTACTATGTATTTCATTCTTCTCAAAGAATGGCTGTAATTGATAATAACTACTATGCTTTGAAAAAGAAGCGACGTTATACCTTTTATCTTCCAAAGCTAATGTCACATAAATTTAACCATCACGTAAAATGGTGAACAAACAGCGTGATTTCGGCATTTCCCTTGTGACTGATTTCACATAATCCCTTGACACAACTTCTCTAGTATTCTACCCTTACTAATAAATATAAATTTAGAATGATTATGTCTAAGTAATTCTAAGTTTTTAGTTATTAATTTATTTTGGGAGGCTATTTTTTTATGTCACTTATCGGCAAAGAAGTACAACCATTCACAGCACAAGCTTACAAAAACGGAGATTTCATCGAAGTAACAGAAGCAAGTCTTAAAGGTCAATGGAGTGTTGTTTGCTTCTACCCTGCAGATTTCAGCTTCGTATGCCCGACTGAGCTTGAAGATCTTCAAGATCAATACAGCACACTAAAAGATCTTGGTGTGGAAGTATTCTCAGTATCTACTGATACACACTTCGTACATAAAGGCTGGCATGACAGCTCTGAAAAAATCGGTAAAATCACATACGCAATGATCGGTGATCCATCCCAAGCAATCTCCCGTCAATTCGATGTATTGAATGAAGAGTCTGGTCTTGCTGACCGCGGCACATTCATCATCGATCCAGATGGCGTCATCCAAACTGTTGAAATCAATGCAGACGGTATCGGCCGTGATGCAAGCACACTTGTGAATAAAATCAAAGCAGCACAATACGTGCGTCAAAATCCAGGCGAAGTTTGCCCGGCGAAATGGGAAGAAGGATCTGAAACACTAACACCTAGCTTGGATCTTGTAGGCAAAATCTAAGGAGTGCGTTGAAAATGGTACTTGATGCAAACATAAAAGCTCAATTGAACCAATACATGGCGCTTATGGAGAACCCTATCGTTCTTAAAGTGAGTGCTGGTGCAGACGACGTTTCCAAGGAAATGCTTGCCCTAGTTGAAGAGCTTGCAGCCATGTCGTCTAAGATTACAGTAGAAACAGCAGAACTTACACGTACCCCTAGCTTCACTGTAAACCGTGTTGGCGAAGATACTGGTATCACGTTTGCCGGTATTCCGCTTGGACATGAGTTTACTTCACTTGTTCTTGCTCTCTTGCAGGTGAGCGGTCGTGCGCCGAAGGTTGATGAGAAACTGATCAACCAAATCAAGAACATCAAAGGTGAATTCCACTTTGAGTCTTATATCAGCTTGACTTGTCATAACTGCCCGGATGTCGTACAGGCGTTGAACGTGATGAGCGTACTGAATCCGAACATCACAAGCACAATGATTGATGGTGCAGCCTTCAAGGAAGAAGTAGAAAGCAAGAACATCATGGCCGTTCCGACTGTTTATTTGAACGGCGAAAACTTCGGAAGCGGCCGGATGACGCTTGAAGAAATGCTAGCGAAAATGGGTTCTGGTGCAGATGCATCCGAGTTCGATAACAAAGATCCATATGACGTTCTTGTTGTCGGCGGCGGTCCAGCTGGCTCCAGCGCAGCTATCTATGCTGCCCGCAAAGGAATCCGTACTGGAATCGTTGCAGAGCGCTTTGGCGGCCAGGTATTGGATACAATGAGCATCGAGAACTTCATAACTGTCAAGGAAACAGAAGGTCCGAAGCTTGTCGCCAGCCTGGAAGAGCACGTGAAAGAATACAACATCGATGTGATGAACCTGCAGAAGGCTGTTAAAATCGCGAAAAACGATTTATTTGAACTGGAGCTGGAAAATGGCGCGACACTGAAAAGTAAAAGCGTCATCATTTCTACAGGTGCACGCTGGCGTAATGTCAATGTTCCTGGCGAGCAGGAATTCAAGAACAAAGGTGTTGCCTACTGTGCACACTGTGACGGCCCGCTATTCGAAGGAAAAGACGTGGCTGTCATCGGCGGCGGTAACTCCGGTATCGAAGCAGCCATTGATTTGGCTGGTATCGTGAACCACGTTACAGTCCTTGAATTCGCCGATACATTAAAAGCAGACGAAGTATTGCAAAAGCGCGCTTACAGCCTGCCGAACGTAACTATCATCACAAACGCACAAACTACGGAAATCACTGGTGACGATAACGTCAACGGTATCACTTATGTAGAACGCGACACAAATGAAGAAAAACACATTGCCCTGCAAGGTGTCTTCGTCCAAATCGGTCTTGTACCGAACACAGAATTCCTAGCTGACATCGTTGAGCGCACTCCAATGGGTGAGATCATCGTTGACAAACATGGACAAACGAATGTACCTGGCCTGTTTGCAGCAGGAGACTGTGCAGATACAGCATACAAACAAATCATTGTTTCTATGGGATCTGGCGCGACTGCTTCACTGGGTGCTTTTGATTATCTGATCCGCAATTGATTTTTCCAGAAGCTTATTGCCGAATTATTTGGCAATAAGCTTCTTTTGCTTTCTCACAGTAGAGGTTCCACTTGCAACCCAGTCAAAACAATCCATCTTTCATCGAATATCCCCACATCTTTACCGCTTATGGTTGCACAACCAAATTCCATGCATAGCTTATTAAGAAAAATTGGATTATTTGAGGGGGAGTGACCACGTCTTGAAACGCAGAAAGCGGAGTACGCCAGCAGCTTTTATGGGGATACTGTGCGTTCTTGTTATATTCTTGACAGCCTGTTCTCCAGCACAAGACTCGGAGAACGCAGCACAGGAAAATACAATCCGGATCGGATATCAGAAGAATGGACCCTTACTGATAGTGAAAGAGCTGGGGACACTTGAAAAAAGATTAAAAGATCTTGGGTTGAAGGTAGAATGGTACGAATTCCAAGCAGGACCTGCCTTGCAGGAGGCATTGAATACAGGAAGTATCGACTTTGGGCGATCCGGAGATTCACCACCTATCTTTGCACAAGCTTCAGGTTCAGATTTGAAGTATGTCGCAGCAGGCAAATCCAAATTTCAAGGTTCGGGTATCTTGGTGAAGGAGGATTCTGCTATCCAGTCGATAGAAGACCTGAAAGGAAAGAAAATCGGTTTTGCAAAAGGAAGCAGCTCCCACTATTTATTAGTAAAGGCCTTGCAGAAGGCTGGTCTTGCTTACAGTGATATCGAACCAGCTTACCTATCCCCGGGAGATGCTCGTATTGCATTTGAACAAGGCGATATCGATGCCTGGGTTGTATGGGATCCTTTTACCGCTGATACCGAAAACACAGCAGATGCCCGCCTCCTCGTCAACGGAGAAGGTCTGACATCCGATCGCGATTACTTCCTGTCCTCACCTGAGCTCCTGGAACAGCATGAAGAGACAGTAAATATCATGATCGAAGAAATTCAAAAAGCATGCGAATGGGCGAACACTCATCCAGAGGAGCTGACGAAAATGCTCTCAGGGGTTTTGGGTATTGAGGAAAGCTCGATGAGAATCGCAGTTGAACGGCGGGAATACGGCGTTGAAGAAATTGATGAGGCAATAATTAAAGAACAGCAATCCATTGCGGATACATTCTTTGAGCTTAAGTTGATACCGAAAAAAGTGTCTGTCGAGGAAGCTGTTTACCATGCAGAATGAGAGGATGAAGCATGTTGAAAAGACTCCATTCCTTCTTCCTGAATAAGCTGCTGCCTTGGGCACTTCCTGTCCTGCTTCTAGCAGGCTGGCAGTACGCCGTGAAATTTGGTTTTGTCTCAACAAACATCCTCCCTGCACCAACTGATGTATATTTCGCCGCGATCGACCTTTTCCATTCAGGTATGCTGATGGATCATATAGGCATAAGTCTTGGGAGGGCTTTAATCGGATTTCTGATCGGCGGTAGCATCGGGTTTCTCCTTGGCTTGGCTAATGGGCTTTTCCGATCTACTGAACTGCTATTCGATACGTCTATCCAAATGTTGAGGAATATACCCCACTTGGCATTGATTCCACTCGTTATTTTGTGGTTCGGTATTGATGAAGAGGCAAAAATATTCCTTGTGGCTCTCGGAGTTCTCTTCCCCATTTATCTCAACACCTACCATGGCATCAAATCGGTGGATAAAGGGTTGATCGAAATGGGCAGGATGTATGGTCTCAAAGGTTTTTCGCTTTTCGTCCATGTCATCTTTCCCGGTGCATTATCATCGATAATTGTGGGAATACGCTATTCCTTGGGTATCATGTGGATTACACTCATTGTATCCGAGACCATATCCTCAACGTCGGGAATCGGATATATGGCGATGAATGCACGTGAGTTCATGCAAATGGATGTTATTGTTCTTAGTATCTTATTATATGCACTACTTGGAAAGCTATCTGATGTCATCGCCCGCTTTTTTGAAAATCGATTGCTGAAGTGGCACCCAAGCTACCAAAAGCCTTCCTGATTAGGAGGAGAGATATGAATTTCGCGGAAAAAGTATATCTGAATCTTCATCATCTGAACAAGACTTATAACGGAAATAACGTTTTGAATTCCTTGAATTTAACTATCCACAAAGGAGAGTTTATCGCCATTGTTGGAAAAAGCGGCTGTGGTAAGAGTACTCTTCTCCGCCTATTATCCGGCTTGGAGAAACCTACTGATGGTAAGATCGTGATTGAGGGAAAGCCGCTCGAAGGTTTGAACAGCGAAGCTTGTATCATGTTTCAGGATGGGCGTCTTCTCCCTTGGAAGCGTGTACTCGATAACGTCCAGTTAGGCCTGAAAGGCAATAACCGTCAGGAAGCTATCAATGTTTTGAAGCACGTCGGCTTAGAGAATCGGAAGGATGAATATCCAGCAAAACTTTCCGGCGGCCAGAAGCAGCGTGTCGCATTAGCACGCGCACTCATCCACAAACCAAGTTTATTGCTGCTGGACGAACCACTGGGTGCATTGGATGCTCTTACCAGATTGGAGATGCAAACACTGATCGAGAAGATTCAAGCTGTTAATCAATTTACTACGCTATTGGTCACACATGATGTCGAAGAAGCAGTAGCACTTGCAGACCGGGTCATCATCCTGCAAGGAGGACAAATAGCACTGGACGTACCTGTAAAGCTCGCCAGGCCAAGACAAAGAAATGATATTGGTTTTTCATCCCTTGTGAAAACAATCCTGAATAAAATCTTGGAGGAACCGGAAGAGCTTGCACTTTCAAATAAAGAAAAAAATCTTGCTTTCAAAAGCATACCGAAACCATCTTGATATGATTATGGCAGGCCGCTTCGGTCTGCTATATTCCCAACTTAGTCATTCCACCCATTTACTCCGCATAGTATAGGTGTACAAGCCATATTCGGACAAGGGATTGATCACCTTGATAACAAGAAAAACCACCCGCATTTTTGTCAGGAAGTACATACTCATATTTGCCGGTGCCGTCATTCAAGGCTTCGCGATGGCAGTTTTCCTCTTTCCAAATGCTATTCCCTCTGGCGGAGCCGGGGGGTTGACTGTCCTGTTCCATTATCTTTTCCATATTCCGATGAGTATTGCTTTATTCCTGCTGAATGCCTCTATGCTTTTATTTGCTGTTCGTTATCTCGGAAGCGAAAGCGCGATCGGAACGCTTTTCGGTATTACAGTCACGTCCGTTTCCGTCAATATATGCGGAGTGTATTTGAACACACCTTTTACTAATGTATGGATTGATTTGCTGGCAGGGTCGATAATCCTCGGGACCGGAATCGGTTTGCTGCTCCGGCAAGGTGTTTCAAATGGCGGCATCGGCGTCATAGCGATGATCATTTCCAAGTACCGTAACACAAATCCCGGAAAACCGCTGTTCTGGATCAATGGTTGCATTTTTCTCATCACCGCTTACATCATCGACTGGCAAATCGTCATCCAAGCTGTGATATGCCAATGGCTTTCCACCCGTATCGTCACCTTCCTGTTTGCATTTCCTATCCATCTCAATTGGTATAATACAATTTCTGCTTGGCGTAAAAAATGACCCTTACAGGAGGGCATTCCTCTGTAAGGGTCATTCTCTTTACCTTCCTTCTATCGGTTCAAGCATCTGGATAGTTTTTTTATCTTTTCTGCCGCTTCCTTTTGCCCCTTCTTCCGCATCCTCTTTTTTCACCCTGATCATCAGCAAAGAAAGAAGTCCGACCAACGCTGTGAATCCCGCGATGGATAAAAACATTCCAGCATGTGACCAGGCCATCAGCCTTCCAAACAAAGGAGGGCCGATGGCCACACCTAAGAACCTGACAGAACCATATAAGGATGTTACGAATCCACGCCTCTCCTGTCCAACAGCCCCTGTAATGAAGCTATTGATACAAGGAAGGACAAACCCTGTTCCTACACTGCTTACGACAAGTACAGAAATGAATGGGACTAGATTATCAAAGAAAGTCAACGTTGCATAAGATGCGGTGGAGAAAATAAACCCCAGCACAATGAGCCGTTTCATCAATTTCTGGTTTTTACCGATCTTACTTCCTGTAATATAGGAGGTCGTACACATGACCAGTAAAGGGATAGCTAAAATCAGACCTTTGATGACGCCATCGATATGATGAGCGGTTTCAAGTGTATCGGATAAGTAAAATAGGATACCAAAAAGGGTGAAAAGACAAGTGGCACCCGCCAAATAGGCAGTAAACAGCCATCTGCCTTCATGTTTGAACACACTCAGCAGACCTTTGATGTACTTACTCGGTTTAGGCGGATTCTTCGCATGCTCCTTCTCACGGATGAAGATCCAGGACAAAATGAAGGAAATCAATACAACCAATGGGAAAGCAAAGAAAACACCAAACCATATAATTAGTCCGATAGCTGCACCAAGTATAGGAGATAGCACTTTCCCGAATCCATTAGATGCCTCCACCAGTCCGAGCACCCTGCTTTCCTTTGCCCCCTTGTACAAATCCCCGGTCAACGCCATCGCAATCGGAGCTGTACCTGCTGCCCCAATTCCCTGAAGGGACCTGCCTACTAAGATCCATGTAAAGGCATGCTGAAACTTCCACGCTGCAAATCCAGCCAAAATACCACCAAGGCCATAAAGTACCAGTGCCGGCAGGATTACTGCCTTCCTGGAAAATCGATCCGACAGATAACCCAATATAGGAATAAAAAAAGCAGCGACAATAGAGAAAACAGTAATTGTTAAACTTGCTTGGAAGGAAGAGAGTCCCAGCTCCGATTGCATCTTAGGCAAGATAGGAATAAGCATGGAATTTCCAAGCGTCATGATCAATGGTATGGACCCAATTGCAACAACTGTCATTGCTGTATTTTGTTTTTTGCTCACGTTTACTATTGCTCCTCCGCGACTGTCTCGCCTTATATTCTTTGGATTAGATTGTCCGGAGCCCTGTTGGCCTATTCTGTCACATATAGGAAGCAGCTTGTCCCGAATACTAACTGTTGCACAAGGATAAACTAACATTTGCAAAGGAGGGTACACATATGAAGCTATTTATCGAATACATCCTGGACGAAATCGAACAAATCGGCACAAAGCATGGTTTCAGGGTTTCCCTGTCATCCTGCAGGAACGATCAGAACTACTTAAGAGGCACGATGCAATTTTTTGATTCCTCCTTTCATATACATTACCTCATTATCTTTACGCACCCGGAAGAAAATCCGAATTTGAATTATACCTTTTGGCTTCTTAATTCTTACGGGAATGAACGGCTAGTGGAGAAAGATGGATCGAAGGAGAAAAAAGTGGAGCTGATCAAGGACCTTGCCCTAAAGGAAATCCCGATCAATTTAGCACGGAGCGAGTTGATCCTGCATTTGTTCTCAGAAATAACTCTATCGGTTTCCAGTCACGACACACCAAAAAATCCATAGAAAATAAAGCATCATTTTCCATGGATTTCCCGTATCATTAATCATGTCTTATTCCATAAAAAATAATGCCGACACCAAGCAGAATCCAGAGCACTTTGTTGAAAGAAACACTGCCGGCCATACCCGCAACCCCAATAGCCGTGGTAACAATCAATACCAAAGGTCCAACGAATGCCAGGGAGCTGTTGATCACCAACGCCTTCTCTAAATCATTTATCTTCAGCATAAGCAATGCTGCGGTTATCTCTATCCCCCCTGATAACAATCTCAGCATAACCATACCAATAATCGCTTTTTCGAATAAAGGGTGCATGAAAGCCTCCTGAACGCATGAATTAATTGATTATATGCATGAGGAAACCCATTTAGGACAAGTTGCAGCAATGCCTCGACGATAATGAAACCACAAACAAAAAAGGTGTATTCCTGTTATATAGGAATACACCTTTTCTTCATTCTGACAAGGAGCCGCTACATTACAAGTAATTCCAACACTCGAAGAAAATTATCAGTGTGAACAGCCAGTACCTGCGCTTCATCGATTGAAATTTCCTTAAATCTTATAAGACTGCCTGGTGCAGCCTGTGCCAGCAACGATATATCCGATGAAATTACTGTAGCTATTCTCGTGTATCCTCCAGTTGTCTGCCGGTCTGCCATCAAAATAATCGGTTGCCCATTGGCAGGCACTTGAATCCCGCCCAACGGTACCGCTTCCGATATAATATCCGCAGAATCTTCATGCGCTAGTTCCGGTCCCTTTAATCGATAGCCCATGCGATCCGATTGCGGGGTGACTTCATATACGGAAGATAGAAATGTTTGGAGAGCTTGATCTGTAAAAGCATCTTGATGCGGTCCAAGAATGACTCGGACAGTGAGCTCCTTCCCATAAGCCGGAATAGCATTGTAATGAAGTGCCCTGCCTGTAACGGCCTGCACATTCCCTGCACCGTACAATATGTCTTCCTTTTCAAGAGCACGTCCGTTCTGACCGCCGATTTTTGCCTTCAGATATGTTGACTGACTTCCCATCACTGCTTGCAAGTCAAAGCCTCCAGCCACACTGATATAAGAACGAATTCCTTCCAGCGGCTGACCGAATTCAACTAGCTGGCCCTCTTTCACAGCGAAACTTTTCCACATCGGCGCCGGCTGACCGTTCACTCTTGGCGACAGATTTCCGCCGGTTATCGCAATAACAGCATCCTTCAGCACCTTTAATGTCGGTCCCATCATTGTGACTTCCAGTCCTGCCTCGTCTCGTTGATTCCCGACGAGCAGGTTGGCAATTTGGAGCGAAAATCCATCCATCGCACCAGCTACAACAACCCCATATTCTTGATAACCCGTACGACCGAGATCTTGAAAAGTTGTCAGGAGTCCCGGCTTCATCACTTGAAATAGCTTTTCACTCATGATTCCCGACTCCGAAATTTTGAATTGTGATTTGTTCCAGCTGAAGTCTTTTGCGGAGCTGTTGAACGAATAGGAGCGCTTCAGGCTCATCACCATGCACGCAAATAGTATCTGCTTGAATGGCAATATCCGTACCATCTACAGCAGTCACTTTACCTTCCTGGATCATGCGGATGACACGATCAACTGCTACTGTAACATCATGAATCATCGCATTGGCTTGAGAACGTGGTGTCAGCGTGCCATCTGCTTGATAGGTTCTGTCTGCAAAGACCTCCTGCGCAACACGCAGACCAGCTTTCTCACCTGCTCGTACAAGCTCACTGCCCGCAAGACCAAACAGTACTAATTCAGGATCGACTGCATAAACCGCCGTTGCAATAGCTTCAGCCATAGCAGCGTCTTTCGAGGCCATGTTATATAGTGCCCCGTGTGGCTTCACATGCTGGACAAAGGTACCGCATGCTTTGGCAGCTCCTTGAATTGCTCCAAGCTGGTACACAACCAGGTTATGGATTTCTTTTGGAGACAGTTTCATTTCCCGTCGTCCGAACCCTGCTAGGTCAGGGAAACCTGGGTGAGCACCGATTCCCACACCAAGCTCGGCGGCTGTTTTCACCGTTTCAAGCATGACATTATGGTCACCTGCATGGAATCCACACGCAATATTGGCAGATGATATGTACTTTAATACTTCCTCATCATTACCGATTGTATAGGCGCCAAAGCTCTCACCTAAATCACTGTTCAAATCAATCGTCTTCATACCAGTCCCTCCTTACTTTTCCTTGCTGACAATCTTATATTCCCCAAGGCGCACTGCTTCAGCTATCGAATCGTACTCATCTTTGGAAATGGGGACAAAACGCAGATAAGACCCGGAAGTCAATAAAATCGGCTGTTTACTTTCTGGATCATATAATTTCACCGGCGTCTGACCGATGAGCTGCCAGCCTCCCGGCGTTTCCAGCGGATACACACCAGTTTGTGATCCCGCAATACCAACAGAACCAGCAGCGATTTTCGGACGAGGATCCGAACGGCGAGGTGTCGCAATTTCTTCAGACATACCGCCCAGGTATGGAAAGCCTGGAACAAATCCCATCATATAAATCAAATAATCCCGGCTCGTATGGATCCGGATGACATCATCCACAGACAGACCGTTATGATCCGCAACGAAATTCAAATCAGGACCAGTCTCCCCGCCATAGTAGGTAGGTATTTCATAAACAAGAGAAGCAGCCTCGGCCACTCCTCCTTGGATATTTTCATATAGACGCTCCAGCCGTTCCAGCAGCGCTCGATAACGGATCTTATCAGGCCGATAAAAAATGGACAGCGTTGTATAAGCTGGTACCCATTCGATTATCCCTTCGATTTTCTCCGCTTTAAGCAGCTCTGCAAACAGCCTGATTTTCCGATTTGTTTCCTCTGAGATCGTTTGTCCGAAAACGAGCTGAATGCCCGTATCTCCTAACGGATGATAGGTAAGCTTCATTTTTAGGACCTCCTTCTCGTATTAAAACAATTGCGGCACTTTATCAATAAGCGTCACAATTGCCAAGTAAGCTGTTGCAATAAACACGATTGCCCCAAAGATCGTCAACCATAACGGGTGCTTATAATCCCCAACGATTGATTTCTTATAAGCTGCAATCAACAGTACTCCTAAACCAATTGGCAAGATTAAACCGTTCACTGCCCCCGCAACGACAAGCAATGTTGCCGGCTGTCCTACCAATACCATTATAATTGTTGAGATGATGATAAATCCAATTGTAACGAGCTTCTGATGGCGCTCTACCCACTTGGATAACGTCTTTAAGAATGAAACAGATGTGTATGCCGCACCAATCACCGACGTAATACCAGCTGCCCAAAGAATAAGACCGAACATTTTATATCCAATTGTACCAGCAGCTTCAAGGAAAACTGTAGCCGCAGGATTATTTGGATCTAAGTTGACACCTGTCACTACGACACCCAATACAGCCAGGAATAAGAATATCCGCATAATCGAAGCAATTAAGATGCCTGTAATAGAGCTTCGTGTCACATAGTGAAGATTCTCTTTCCCCGAAATACCTGCATCCAGCAAACGGTGACCACCAGCAAACGTGATATAACCGCCGACGGTACCACCGACAAGGGTGATAATAGCAAATACATCAAGCTCCGTAGGAGCAAATGTACGTGTAATTGCCTCTCCGACTGGCGGATCGCTCTGGAATGCCACATATAATGTCAGTACGATCATAACTACACCAAGAATCCGAGCAATCTGATCCATTGCAGCGCCCGCTTCTTTGGAAAGAAAAATACCAATGGCAATAATACCAGTTATAATAGCGCCAATTCTTGCATCAAACCCAAAAATAACATTCAAACCCAGTCCTGCACCGCCAACGTTCCCGATATTAAATGCAAGACCGCCCAGTGCAACTGCAAAAGCAAGGAAGTATCCCAACCCCGGTAAGACTTTATTTGCGATATCCTGTCCGCGCATTCTGGAAACAGCGATAATTCGCCAGATATTCATCTGCACGCCAACATCCAGAATGATGCTCATTAGAATAACAAAGCCGAAGCTTGCTAATAATTGATCAGTGAAAACAGCTGTTTGCGTCAGGAACCCTGGTCCGATTGCGGATGAACCCATCAGGAAGGCCGCCCCTAGCAGGACGCCCCATTTCCCTTTGGAAGGAGACTGCTGCTGCTGTAAGTCTTTTTTGTTCGATGCCATGTAAATCCCCCTTATGTAACGATTTTTACAAATCATTTGTAGTATGTACTGCTTCTCATACATTATCACAAATATTTAATAAACAATAATCATTATAACTCGAAGATAATTGCTTACACAAGATGTAAAATAACCTCACACAAATAATCAGGAAGTAAAAGCTCTTTCAGATAATAAAAAAAGACCCGCTACAGGTCTTTTTTAAGAAAATTATTGTGTGTTGTTTATCCTTTTTATAGAAATATTATCAAAATCGGCACTGCCATTTTCAGCATATAAGCTAATCGCTTGGTCCTGCGAATGAGGGAATACTGTATGACTGTGCACCACTTTCCCATCATCAACGAACATTTCCACACTTGTTTTATCTACGAGAATGGTGACATGCGCCTGCTTCTTATCTGTATTAAAAGGCGCCTGGCTTTCCTGGTAGTCTCCCGCTTGATCAGGATTGGGAACGTTGCTTCTATTCACATATGAATAGCCTCCAGCGACATCGATACCAACATCGAGATGGCGGGAGTGATCCTTTGATCCCCGCAACTGCAGCCCGACGTTCGGACTTTCTGTCCACGAAATATCAGCATCCAATTGATATGTTTCGGCTGAAACATCCAAGGTTCGCGTCTCATTATGAAGATTTATATTCTCAACTGTGTCTGTTGATTGAAAATGATGATCCAGTGCAGCATTCGGCCGGGAAGCTAGATAATAGCCATCCTGATCTTGCTGCAATGTGATTTCCCTGACAATGGAGTCTGTACCATTGAAACCGTCATGTTTCATCGAAGGTGTTTCATCGGCATAGGACCAGTTATTCATCCAAGCAAGTGCATACCGTTTCGCTTGCTTATCCTCAGACGGTCCATCTTCGAAGGTGACCCCGCCATACCAGTCAAAGCCATAATCAAGCCATTTGGGATTCTCTCCATCCGGTGTAAAAGCTGTACCGTCAAATTTTCCTGTCCAGTAGGCATACGTTTTTGGTTCCCCTTTTCCCTCTCCATTCGCACTCATACCAAGCACATATTTGATTGTTCCATCCGGCGCGCGAAGCTGGAATAGGTCCGGACATTCGAGTACCCCAATTCCATCAGTGTGAAAATCTCCAGTGAATGTCCAACTTTTCAAATCTGCAGATTCATAAAAACCTATCTTATCTCCTTCTGCCAGAAGCATGACCCAATTATTCTTTTCTTCATTCCATATCACTTTCGGATCACGGAAATCCTGTGTACCGGGGTTTGCAAGTACCGGCTCTTCACTTTCCTGCTTGAAGGTATCCCCTCCATCTATGCTGTACCAGAGATACTGTTCCTGCTGCCCAGTCTCTCCCGTCGGCTGGGTCATAATCGCAACTAGCGCATCCTCACCAAAACCGGCTGTATTGTGCTTATCGTGGACGACAGATCCTGTCCACGGATCACCGTTTTCCGTTGTATATTTCGGAATCGCGACTCCATGATCCTCCCAATGGACTAAATCTTCTGATGTCGCGTGCCGCCATTCGGTGCCGTTGCCTTCGGGGTAATCTTTATTGTAGAGATAATAATAGTGGTACTTGCCTTGATAATAAATCGGCTGCTGCGGATCATTCTTCCATTTATCAGGTGAGCTGAAATGGAAGACAGGACGATAAGAGATAGTTTGCGCCTTCCCTGGACTTTGATTTTGAGTTTTTTTCTCGTTGCTTAGCACAAAGGCTGCGACCACTGCAGCAACTAGTAAAATCAGCACGCCAAGCATCGTCCACCTCTTTTTCGAAAATCCATTAAACATATCGTCACCACACTTATATTTGAAATGAAGGAAAAGGAAATGCCATATTGCTGACATTTCCTTTTCTGATTCTGATTTATTCCTCTTCGTACGTGATTTGCCCTTGCTCCAGGATACCATCTTCCACAACGGAAGAGCGTTTACCGTCGATATCCAGAAGGAACGAAGGCGCGAATGTAGATTTATGATCCTGGAAGAAACCGCGGTTCGTCATGTAGCTCGTTACGACGAAGTCATCCGATTTCTTTTGCGGAATCACATAATGTGCATATGTCCAAGTCAAATCATTAGGATCCAAGTCCTGATGCAGGACGATACCTGATTTGTTCATTGGCTTATATGGGCCAGTTAAACTATTCGATACATAACCAAGCATATAGATGTCCTCATCGTCGATGCCATCGATTGTCATTTTGGCACCACGCGTACTTGTGAACAAGTAGAACTTGCCATCTTTCTTGAAGATGTTTGGACGCTCGATCTCATCTGTAACCGTGTTGGAAACGATGAGCGGCTTCATTTCTTTTTTCAATGTGTAATCATCATTGATCTCTACAATACCGATTGCACCATTAGCCAGTTCCGCTGTGGACTTCTTATCGCTGTTTTGCAGCTGATTGAATTCTTCACGGAAGAACTTCATGCCATTGCCGTAGTATGCACGATTATAAAGAGATTCTTCGCCAGAGTAGCCGAACTCTGTACCAGTATTAGCTTCGAATACTAAGTACTTCTTACCTTTATCTTCAATGTAATGCGGATCACGCAATGTGTGGTTGTTTGCAAAATTACGGTCTTCAAATGCTTTATTCACATTCTCATATGTCTTTCCGTTGCCGCCATCATAAATGGACTTATAGTCTTCCACGCCATCAACTTGCAAGCTGCTTGTATCCTTTTCAGACACGTTCACCTGCGCAGTTGTCAAAGTTTGTTTACCAAAGATGCCTTGGCTTTCATCAAAGCCGCCGCGGTTTGTATAGAACAAGCGGATCTCGCCATCGATGAAGGCAGCAGAGCCAGACCATTCCTCCTGCTGACCAGCCAGTATTTTATCCCCATTGAACTTATCATTATCATCAAATACACGACCGGCATTTTTCCATGCATCAACGGAATCGTCGCCTGCTTTTTTATAGAACATGTAAATGAATGTGTCACTTGCATCTTTCGGATCACCAGCCAGACCGAAAACAATTTGATATCCATTGTAGTCTGCCACTGTACCGTCCGGGTTTTGGAGCGGCCATGTATCCCATACATCCATTTTGATTTCATTGCCATTCTCATCTATCTTTGTAGCCGACTCGATATTCTTGATAGAAGAAGCATCAAAGCTAGGAACGGTATACCGTTCGTCCCCGTGCTGCCCGATCATTTCCTTCATGTCCTGACGTGTGATTTGTGAGGTACCATATGTTTCTTTGTACGGCTTCACATTTCCACCCTCATTGTTCGCCGAAGCCACTGTCAGACTGCTCCCCAGCACCAACGCTGCACTCAGTGAAACGACACTTGCTTTTAACGCCCGTTTCCGAAATTTCATCCCGTATTCCTCCTATGTATGATTGCTAATCCCGTGTAAGACAAGCCTTGGCAAACCTGACTTACGAGCTCAGTATAGGACAGTAAAACAAAAACTGGGATGGCTTATCTTGATCTTATTTTTGTCTAAATTTGATATCCATACAAAAAGTCCCTTCTGATCAGGGACTTCTACACTAGTGAGAGGAAGCATTTTGGCGCCATGCATGATCCAAGTCCTGCAGTGCATCCCGCTTCGACATCTCTTCATTCACGTATTGTTTCAGGATTCGGCCAAAGGCATCCTTCATAGAAGGCGAATAGGAGGACCAATTAAAGTTCCGTCGCTCCTGCTGATCATATAGTCTCCACGCATCTCCGCTCAGGCTGGTTTCAGGCAGCTGAACCGTGCGGAATGCAGAAATGAAGCGAAGGTGTTTTGCTTGATATGCACGCCCTTCTTCAGATTCTGCCATCCATTTCAGGAATCGCTTGGCCTCCCTTTTCTCAGCTGCCCCGGATTGCTTATTGACGACCCAATAACCAGGCACACCAGTCACCAGCTGCGCATCCACTCCGTCATCAAGCGGAATCGGAAACATTCCCACATCCAGATCCGACGATTGTTTTGCCAGTAGAGGTTCCACCCAATTTCCTTGCACAATCATGGCCGCCTCTCCTTTTTGGAAAGCTTCCATCTCAGCGTAATAATCTGTCGTTGCTGCATGCGGTTTTCCGTAAGCAAGTGTCAGATCCAGAAAACGCAGCATGTTGCGAAAGCTATCATTATCCGTAAAGCTTGCCTTACCTTCTGCCAGTTCCGACATAAACGCTTCGGGATCAGATTGCTCTGCGAAAGCTAAACTTGTTAAATGATGTCCAAGCTTCCATTCCTCGTAATAGCCATTCGCAAAAGGTGTCACACCTGCCTTTTTGAGCTGAGACGCCGCTTTCTCAAGCTCTGTATACGTATCAGGAAGCTCATTTATACCCCCTTTTTCGAATAACACCTTATTATAAATAATGCCGAACCCTTCAATATTCATCGGCATGCCATACACCTTCCCACCCTCAGTAATGGGATCGAGTGTACCATCCCGAGCATCCGATACCCACGATTCCCCGCTCAAGTCCTCCAAGTAGCGCATCCACTCTTTTGTAGCAGTATAGCCGACGTTAGTGAAGATATCCGGACCTTCCCCTACAGCCATTTGTGTTTTTAAATCAGAGAAATCATCCGAAATACCGCCCACCGTTTCTACCTGGATATGAACATGGGGATGCGTCTTTTCATACATGCCAACCATGTCCTCAAACTCGGATGCAACCTCCACCTTTGGATTACGAATTGTAAGGCTGACTGCTCCTTTTGCTTGCTTCTTCTCTTTTTCCGGCGGCAGATTGCTGGCGGAAAGCAGCAGTAAAAGGATTGCAAAAAGTCCGTATAACAGTTTCTTTTTCATAATAATCATCTTTCCTCCTGCTCATTATGCTCAGTTCTATAAGCAGTCGGGGTTAATCCTGTTTCCTTTTTGAATAGCTTCGAGAAATAGACTTCATCTTGATAGCCAAGCAGCCTGGCTATGTCATACATCGTTTTGTCGGTTATCTCCAGCCATTGCTTCGCCTGCTTCATACGGCAATCTGTCACGTACCGGGATAATGTCATCCCGGTCTCTTGCTTGAATTTACGTGAAATATGCTCCTTTGACAGGAAGAAGAGCTTTGATAATCGCTCCAGGCTTACATCCTCCATGTAGTAGCTCTGCACATAAGCAACGATGTCTTGGCCGCGCTGTTCACTTTCCAGTTCTTCAAGTCTCCTGATGGTGCGATAACGATGCTCCGCCAGCTCTACTGTAAGCTGCTCGAATACGGAAGAAATCTCTTCCAGAGAACACAGCGTCTTTTGTACAAGCCGTACGGGTATATCCAAATGCTGACGCAGCCAATTCTCTATCTGCAGCCACTGATCAGCCGCAGACAAAACAACGTACAAGTTATCCTCTTGCTGGAAACGGAATACATCACCAATTGCATATCGATGCAATTCACCCGTCAGAGCTTCCATTACTTGGTCCGGCTGATGCATATGATAAAAAGACAGCAACGTAAGATCGATTTTCTCTTCCTGCGGCAAAACATTGTGTAAGATGGTGAAATCCTTCAGCTCTCCCATGCACAATGCCGAAACCTGCTGTTCCAAAAGCAGCCTCCTCGCATCCCCGAGAACCTCTGCTTCGCTCTCCAAAGACTGCTTTTCAGCGATAATGGCTTGCGTCACGTTCTCCAGCACCTTAGTAAAAGCTTCCGGATCGATTGGCTTCAGCAAATAATCAAAGCTGTTGAATTGAATAGCTTTCCGCATGAACTGGTAATCATCATAACCAGTTACTAGAATGCACTTCCCTCGGTAGTCAGCAGCATGCAACTGCTCCATCAGTTCAATGCCATTCATACGCGGCATCTTGATATCAGTGAAAATGATCTCCGGCTGCTCCGATTCAATAAGCTCAAGCGCCTCTTCCCCGTCACTTGCTTCCAAAAGAACAGTTATTCCATTCTGCTCCCACTCACCAAGCGCACGCAGCACCTCACGCCCATTTCTTTCATCATCCACGAGTAACACCTTCATGCTTCTGACCTCCCTGCTCCTGTGCCGGAATACAAATCGTGACCTCAAACCCTTTTCCGTTCATATTATCAATTTGAAACGCTGCCTTATCGCCATGATGCAGCTGTATACGCTCCGCGATATTTTGCAGCCCCGTTCCGCCAGCAACTCCCTCGCGCAGCAGACGAACCTCTTCGGCGCTCACTGTTGCACCGCAGCTAGCCGCACTGAACACCAGCAATCCGTCTCTTTCCGTTCCTTTTAGGATAAAGCTGCTTTTATCTCGCATAGTTTCATAGCTATGCTTAAAATAATTTTCAACAAGCGGCTGCAGCAGCATGCTCGGTATTCTGTATTCCTTTATGCTTTTCTCCACTTGAATAGCGATTGGCAAATCTGCTCCAAAACGTTCTTTTTGCAAGGTGATATAGGAGTCAATATAACCAATCTCCTCCCGTACAGGTACGAGCTGATCGGCCTGCAAAGCATACCGCATCATTTTGGATAAGGATACGAGCAGTTTGTACACTTCCCGGTCATCAGATCGCAGGGCAACAGCTCCGATGGATTGCAGTGCATTAAAGAGGAAATGCGGATTCACCTGTGATTTGAGCATTCTAAGCTGACTCTCCCTCACCTCTAGCTCAAGCTTATATTCACGTGCGATATGAGAATCGATACGATTCAGCATCTCCTGCATATGTGCAGACAGGTGGCCAATTTCATCCTTACGCTCTGTTTTTAGCTGGACGTTCATCTGACCGCCTTCTATGGATCGTACCTTCTCACTTAATGTAATAATCGGTTTTGTAAACACACGGGAAACGACCAGAACCAGTATGGTCCCCAATAGGACAACGCCGATGCCTAATACGACATTCGTCCAGGCCGTCTCCCTCGCATCACGGAACAGCTCATCCTTTGATGTAATCTTGATCAGCTGCCAGCCAGCCAAGGGCTTGCCCAGCTCCTCCCGAAGGACGATATTTCCTCCCTCCGCTGCTAATTGAGACTCGTCCATATTAGTGCCAATCTGTTTAAAATCTTTGCTGTAGACGATCTCTTCCTTTCCATTTACAAGCAAAACCTGCGTCCCTGTTTCTCTTGTAACAGCCTCAAGCAGCCGCGAGAAAGATGATACTTCTATATCAGTCGTCAGGAATCCTAGAAATTCTCCACTCAGTACGTCTGTTATCCTATGCTGGATCGGCAGCACGATTGTATTGTCCGATTCCGGAACGATCGCTACTTTGTCTTCATTCTCGAGGACATGAGGAGTTTCCAGCATGTAAGCTGCCTTCGAATCGTTCATCTCCCTGAAAGGTGAGTGCTCCAGATAATCCGGAGCAGGCTTTGGAGCACTAACATTTGATTGGTAAACTGTGAGAGACTGCTGATCTTGCTGAAAATAAAACCGCAGCTGCCGGATATCCGGTCGAGTCGCCGCATATGTCTCCACACTATTTTCAAAAGCTCGCACATGTTCTGTCGTTTCTTCCAGCATGCCATTCTCCAGTACCTGCTGGACCTCCGGCATATTGAACAAGCTGTAAGGCAGCCGGACCATCTCATCTGCGTACTGTTCCAAATCTGCACCGCTCTCATTTAATTCCTCTCGGCTCCTTGCCAAATCCCGCTCCTCAATACTCGATTTGCTATTCTCATAAATAAAAATCACAAAGAGAAAATAAGGCAGAATGATGAATAAGAGCAGCATGATGAATAACCGAGTCCTAATGCTCATGAATGCCCTTCCTTCCATACCGTCCGTTGAAATAGTCAAACTTACCCTATAACATGCCCAATCAGCCGTCAATCCAACTTAAGTTACACTCAAAGGTCCCGATAAACAGCGAAACATCGTTTTCACTCCCGCATATACACTTCCACAGCCTGGACATCCCGAAATGGAAACCTTATCAAACATTTAATGTTAAAACACTGGATAAAAGGGAACAGTGAACATGGAGCATTTTTTCAGCTAAAAAACGAATCAAAGGAGTGGCAGATATGAACGAAAAGCAATTCGACATCATCAAAAACGGCAAAGGCTTCATCGCAGCATTGGATCAAAGCGGCGGCAGCACACCGAAAGCATTGGCAGAATACGGCGTATCCGAAGATGCTTATTCAAACGAAGACGAGATGTTCAAGCTCGTCCACGACATGCGAACACGCATCATCACTTCCCCTGCATTCAACAAAGACAAGATTCTAGGTGCTATCCTATTCGAACAGACGATGGATCGGGAAATCGAAGGCAAGTACACAGCTGATTACCTTTGGGAAGAAAAAGGGATTGTGCCATTCTTGAAAGTCGATAAAGGTTTGGCAGAGGAAAAAGACGGCGTTCAGCTGATGAAACCGATCGATAACCTGAACGAAACACTCGGCCGCGCATCCGAACGACATATTTTCGGAACAAAAATGCGTTCGGTCATCAAAGAGCCTAACGTCAGCGGCATCAAAGCGGTCGTAGATCAGCAATTCGAAATCGGCAAAAGTATCATCGCAGCTGGTATCGTTCCAATCATAGAACCAGAAGTGAATATTCACAGCGAGGATAAAGAGAAATGCGAGGAAATCCTTCGGGATGAAATCTTCCGCCATCTAAACGATTTGTCCGAAGAAGAAAATGTCATGCTCAAGCTTTCCATCCCAACGAAAGCAAATCTATATAAAGAACTCACCGAGCATCCACGCGTTGTCCGCGTCGTTGCTTTATCCGGCGGCTACTCCCGCGACGAAGCAAACGAAAAGCTGAAAGAAAACGAAGGCGTAATCGCCAGCTTCTCCCGCGCTTTGGCAGCAGAGCTAAACGCAGGTCAGTCTCAGGAAGAATTTGATGCAGCATTGAAGGATGCTGTGGATACGATTTATGATGCTTCTGTTAATAAGAAGTAAAACAAAACCGGAGAGCTGTTCAGCTCTCCGGTTTTTTATTAGTCCTTAGACATGATCCCCAAGAATCGAAGTAAGTTCATGAACAAGTTGATAAAGTCCAAATACAGATTCAATGCCATTAGAGGAATCATCTCTTCTGTAACATGGTCTCTCGCCATTTGATTAAAATCATACAGAATATAGAGTGAAAACACGACAGAACCGATACCCGAGAAAACGAGCATTGTCGCATCACTATACGGGACAAAAATTCCGATCAAACCTGTTACAATCAACGCAATCAAGGCCACAAACAAGAATCCGCCAAGGAAGGAAAAATCTTTTTTTGATTTAACCCCTACCAGCGCCATTACTCCAAAGATGACAAACGTTGTCGCGAAAGCATACAGGACAATATTGGCTCCACCGATGGAAGCATAATAAGCTACTGCCGGGTAAGTCGTAATTCCTGAAATCACGGCAAATATATAAATGAACGTATAGCTGACAGCTTTTTTCCTTCTAAGCCAGAAGGCAGCAATTATCATACCTAATTCAATTACGATTAATGGCAGAATAAGCACAGGCGGCACAAAATGGCCAGCATAGATTCCAAGCGTCGCCAACAGCAGCGTCATCAAGAACGTCTGCAGCACCTTCTGCATGATTGTCTTTTGATTGGATATTGCATATTCCAAGTTCATCTCTCCAGTTTCTAAAGATATTGTTAGGTTGTATACGCAACTCGTCAGCAAATGTTTCACTTTCTTCACAAATTTATTTAGAATTATGGACTAGAGAAATGCCTTTTAACTGACTTGGCTCTCTTAAAGACATTTTGATTGTCTTAGAGACTACAATTTAGAACAAATGAAGAAATTCTCTAAATCAAGGTTAATTGCAATTCACAAAAATACCTTGAAATAACCTAAGCATCTAAGGTAAGGTTTCTTACTATGGTACCCTATAATCATTGTATAAGTCTTAACTATATATCAATGCTCAAAAACCTTGAGGAATTCACCTCAAGGTTTTTGCGTTAATTTATTTTGATGTCTTCTTCTCGCCTCATGTGTAGCAAGATCTGCAAATCTAGTTGTCACTGGTAATCTGCTCTCCTGTTCAACAAAGTGCATAGTTATGTCAGTTGCAGTATCTAAATCGATCCAGTTTCCACATGAGATAAAGATAGGTTTTACATCAACTCTTGATCTTAAAACACGTCCATATACTTCGTTTTCGATAACTATATCCTTGAAAGCTCCAACTTTATTTTCTGGCATGGTAAAATCGACGTTATTTATTTTAAGGTATGTTTTCGCTACCCCTACAGTAGGTTTACCTAGTTCGAACGAGGCTTGTGTCGCAATACCCATGTGACGACTATGCAAATATCCATTTCCATCAAACATATAAATATCCGGAATATATTCCAGTTTGTCGACTGCCTTAAGGACAAAAGGCAACTCTCGGAATGCTAAGTAACCTGAAATATACGGAAATTCAACAATACCCGTATATTCTGCTTTATCAACAACTTGTTTTGTTTGATAATCTAAAACCTGAATACAGCAAACAGCATAATCAATATTATCTTCAGTCCAATATGCGAGATCAACTCCAGCAACCAAAGCTACTTCTTCGGGAGAAAACGTATTATTCAACTTAATCTTAGAGCGTAAATCATTTTGGACTTTATTAAGTTCTCTTTCAAGATTATTATTCATATCTAACCAACTCTCAACAAATCTAACAAAGTTATCATTTTGAGTTTTTAGTGAGGGAGTTAATTAGCTTTACTTCAGTTTCTGAAGGAGATGATTTCACTTTAATTATCTCTCCTGCCTCATCCCACTCTGTAAAGTGCAGTGCTATACCAAGTTTATAATCTCCCTCAAAACTTTTTTTCCATTCTCATGCCATCTTCTTTCCTGGCCATTACTTTGTCCATGAATTAATGTTTTTATAG
Source organism: Terribacillus saccharophilus (assembly GCF_046592595.1). Classification (GTDB taxonomy): domain Bacteria; phylum Bacillota; class Bacilli; order Bacillales; family Amphibacillaceae; genus Terribacillus; species Terribacillus saccharophilus_C. The sequence continues at coordinate 170,598 of NZ_JAWVPF010000001.1, forward strand.
CTTTTAACTTTCCACTCTTATAAAACTCAATTAATTCTCCCTCGATAAAGCCATTTACGTAGTTAGCATAATAATTTAAGTTACCATTATTATACAACTCGTAAACCAAGCCAGTAAATGGCTTACCGCCCTCTTCCTCTGGTTTATCTAAGACTATATCGCCATGTGTAGAAAACCACAGTTCTTCGACAAAGTCAGTTCCCTTAGATACCACATAATCTTTATCAAAAATATTTTTTTCCATATCATTTCACCTCTGAACTAAACTCAAATCCTTGAGTTATATAATTAAAGTGAGGGCATGTGAAAGTTTCACTGCTTAACTCTATATAAAGTCCAATTTTTTTGCTTCTATTCATTGAATTCTTTCATTTTGCGAATTGCTTCTCATAGCCTCAAAGCACCAAAACTATATTCTCTTTAATCAAAAAGACCTTGAAGGCTTATGAAGTCTCAAGGCTTTTTTTAAATTATATCTAATTATTTTTCGATTTATTTATAATCCAATTCCTAGCTTCCATACCCTCTAAAAGAATTGGGTTCTCAGGAGTACCTATATTAATACTGGTTATAATAGCCTCTTCTATACCTCTTAATGCTATTAAACTTGTACCATTCAATAGCGTTTCCTCAAAAGAAGCAGAACTAATATCAGCCTCACTTAGGTCCGAATTCCGAAGATCGGTAAGGTAAAGTAAGCAAGCTGCCAAGTTGGCTCCTTTTAAATTTGTATCTTGGAACTCAGTTTCTGAGCAATCCGCTTTAGCCAATCTTACATTTTCCATACTAGCATTAGAGAAATTCGCATAGGATATATCCGCCCTATAAAAGTCGGCGTTCACTAAATTAGCCGAAACAAATGCAGAAGAACATAAAAGTGACGAGTGAAAGTCTTTTCCTTGTAAATCCATATTATTAAACAAGCAATCAGTAACATTTGCTTGGTCTAATCTATATGGTTGTAAATTCAGTTGTTGTAAGTCTACCTCGTCAATTACTAATTTTTCACCTTTTTCACCATTTGTTTCAACCCAGTGTTGATGAGATTCTAATTTCCGAACAACTTCCTGTTCCAATTCTTTAATCATTATTAACCCTCCTCAATCAGGATACCAGATAATACGATTTGATATCCCAGCTTCTTCTATTGCTTCCTTTAACTGAGCAATATGATCAGGAACTAATTTTCTTATATCAATTATGACGTTATGCTCTCGATTACATTCAGCTTGAATTTTTTTCATAGCTCTATTGACTGCAAAAGCTCCCTTTTTAGGAGAAGTGTGTCCATTGGGATAAGCTCAAAACTTTTTACGTCCCATTTTATACCTGTTGTGGTATCAATAAATTCAGCACCTTTATCAGGAGTTGGGTCTCTTACTATTCTGCCTAGCCTTCCATCACTTTCCAAATCAAGTCCGATTTCTCTCTCCTTTATTCCTTGTGCTTCTATCCTAAAACCATGTGAAGGGTCTCCAGCTAACTCATCCAATTCTTCTTGCGATCTGCCACCAGTATATCCCTTACCCTTAATTGACTTCACTTCCGCGCTCGATACATTCGATGTACCAGATTGTACTTTCCCTACATTGCTATCACTAACATGATTTACCGAAGAACCTTTTACTGGTTCTATACCACCGCTTCTATCCCCGTTTCTCATCATTACAGGACTTCCATTATCACCTGCACGGTTCTGACTAAACGGCAAATGCTCCGCTCCTGCAGCCACCTGCAGCTCCTGAACTCTATCCTGCTCCTTAACAGCCCACTGACTATTACGAAGTCGATTAGCCGTCTGTCTATTAGCATAATCAGCCAAACTAACAACATTATCCGCTTGACCAGCGGCACTATCCATATTAGAAGTTCTCGCCAGTCTATCTGCAGGTATTTTCAGTTCAATAACATTGTCAGCTTGCTGTACCGCCTTATCGGTTCTATTTAACCTACTCGCAAACTGCCCCACATCAATTACCTTGCTTGTCGTGCGCGCTGTTCCAGCAAAGCTGGTCACCGCATTCCCTATAGGCAGAACATCAAGCGGTGCCAGTAAACCCCTCGTCCATCGTTCCGAAGTGTCCAGCTCCCGGCCTGAAGCCCAGTCCTGACCAGAAATAGCACTTCCCATCTCCACTGTTGCATAAGCCGCTCCTAGTACAGCACCAGCTGGCGGACATACAACGGTTACGCCAACAATGACGACGAGGGCTGCAATATTCACCCAAAACTCTTTTGTAAACTGCCCGTCCTCAATGGACTCATATTCAAAGGCTCTTGTGTTGACGGCAGCAGTGCGGTAATCTTCATAACTGATGTCTTCGTCTGGGTTCTGTACTTTCCATTCTTCAAAAGAGGCCTTTATTTGATCGGCATAATAGTTATCTCCGCTCAGTATATCATCGATGGTGATTTCTGTTTTCTCCGTTTCGTATTCCTGATAGGAGCCGTAATAAGAGATAGGTATCGTTTGTGTCGCACCGATATGGTTCGAGGTCGTGTAGTTGGAAATGGAAGAATCGCGTACTTTCTGAACAAAGGCATCAATATCTTCAAATTAACCCTGTTATTCGAAAAATGTACAGCTAAGTAGAAAAAGCTCATCCAATTCATACTTCAATGTGGATGAGCTTTCAAGAAATCAGCAATTCATTATATGGCACTTTATTATCGTTATATTAGTTATCAAGTGACAATGCATCATAAATTTTAGTTCGTAATCACAGAATTCTTCTCTTAACCAAATGTATAATACCCTTCCTTGTAGAACTGTGATTTAAAATATCCGTATCGAGACACAGACAATCAATTATAATCAGAAGCGGTTTTTACATCACTCCATATTTCTTCTTGATTTTATCCATGTACTCATATACTTCCTTAGCTTTGTCTTCGTGAATGTCAGCATAAATTTCACAAACCACTTGTAAGTATTCACATAATTCATCATAGGTTAAAATATCATACCAATCTTCATCGACACCAAAATAGAATAGTACTCTATCTTCTCCGAAATAACCCTCGTCATATTCATCATACTCATCGGAATAAATAACTCCAATTGTATCTCTTCTTAATACATTTTCATTACAAAAACCATTCAATATCTTCAGGAAGTCATAATCCACAGCAAATCGAGCTAGAACAGCAGTAACAAAGCTTTTAGTTCGACCACTTTCTTTGAATCTATCCATTATTAATTGGTAATCATCTTGGCGATTTTGCATACGTTCAACGTTCACTCCATTCCAATACAGGCCAAAAGTTATCTATCTCGCCTGTCTCAAGATTCTTAATACCTTCAAATTTCAATCCGTTACTGGCAGTTCCACTGACCATACTTTTATTTTGATCTATCAACTCATCCACTTGACCTTTTTTGATTCCTTCTTCTATGGCTTCTTTGCCATACCTAACTATATCTTCGTCTGATATAATAGCTGGATCGTAAATAGTTTTCTTGAGCGGATCTCTATTTTCTTTAGGTATATATTTATATTCACCAGTCCCTATGCCACGATAATCTTTTATCTCTACAAGCATTCTATACTCTAGATCATAGATACCATCGATTTCTGGATGAGCGAATTTCTGAATCTCTTCTAATTTATATTTTCCATTTGTTTCGAAGAACTTTTTAAACTCAGAGTAGTTATGTCCTCCACTAACACCTCTGCGGTCGGTACATTTCTTAATCTCCCCTGTCAGATGTTCAACATGATAACCTTCTTTATATTTAATAATCGGCTGGGTTTCACTAGATGCCCTTATACTTCCTGCATGTAAAGAACCACTGTCAGTCTTACTAACACTACTCACACTTTCTCCAGAACCTCTTACTGGTCCTACACCACCAGGTCCGACTCCATCATTCCTCATCATCATTGGCCCACTATTACCCGCCATTTTATTCCCAGCCGACAAGTGCTCTGCACCAGCAGCCATCTGCAGCTCCTGAATTTTATCCTGCTCCTTAACAGCCCACTGACTATTACGAAGTCGATTAGCCGTCTGTCTATTAGCATAATCAGCCAAACTAACAACATTATCCGCTTGACCAGCGGCACTATCCACATTAGATGTTCTCGCCAGTCTATCTGCAGGTATTTTCAGTTCAATAACATTGTCGGCTTGCTGTACCGCCGTATTGGTTCTATTCACTTTACTCGCTGACTGCCCTACATCAATTACTTTGCTTGTCGTACGTGCTGCACCACCAAAACTGGTCACCGCATTACCTATTGGCAGAACATCAAGCGGCGCAAGTAAACCCCTCGTCCATCGTTCCGAAGTGTCCAGCTCCCGTCCTGAAGCCCAGTCCTGACCAGAAATAGCACTTCCCATCTCTACCGTTGCATAAGCAGCTCCTAGTACAGCACCAGCTGGCGGACATACAACGGTTACGCCAACGATGACGACGAGGGCTGCAATATTCACCCAAAACTCTTTTGTAAACTGCCCGTCCTCAATGGACTCATATTCAAAGGCTCTTGTGTTGACGGCAGCTGTTCGATAATCTTCGTAGCTGATGTCTTCATCCGGGTTCTGTACTTTCCATTCCTCAAAAGAAGCCTTGATTTGATCAGCATAATAGTTGTCTCCGCTCAGTATATCATCGATGGTGATTTCTGTTTTCTCTGTTTCGTATTCTTGATAGGAACCATAATAAGAGATAGGTATTGTCTCCGTTGCACCGATATGGTTCGAGGTCGTGTAGTTGGAGATGGAAGAATCTCGCACTTTCTGGACAAAGGCATCAATATCTTCATAGAAGGGCTGATCGATTGTATCTTCTACTATATCGCCGACACTTCCACTGTAATCCTCCAGGACTTTAAAGTCCTCGAACAATCGCTGGTATTTATCTTTATCGCTTGTATAAGAGAACGAGACAACTCCGTCGGAATCATACTTTGCCACCTTTTCGCTTGCTTCGTCCAAGTTGTCCGTGATGTCTTTCATCGTATCGATCATGCCTTTGCCCCAGACACCCAGGCCAATCAAGTTACGCAGACTATCTTTCGTCTTATCCCATTGGCTGCTTCGGTATTTTACATCCACGTTTTACACCTCCAATGCATCGATGATTTTCAGGGCAATTGCTTCATCTGTCTCGATCATCGTGTTCAGCGTTTCAATCACCAAGGAGGAGATGCGTGCATAGTGATCTTGCAATTCCATGAATTTATCATTCGCTTCAGGATAAGCTTCAATTGCTTCCATCGCTTTTCCTTCTTGATAAAATTTCGTGTTTTTTATCGTCTCGATTGCAGGCACGGCATTCGACTGCAGATCTTCCATAATAGCCATGAGCTGCTTATACATATCTGTGATTTCTATCGGATCAATCGTGATTTTCCCACTAGTCGCCATCTATCTAACCCCCTCTTTCTGTCGATATGGGAAGTCCAATGCATCAAATAATACCTTCATAAACCAATATTGACTTGCATGATAATACTGCTTCTCGGTCGTATCAATCATAATCAGCTTGTCATCTTCCGAGAGGACAAGCCATTGCTGATAATGGTCCGGGTTGCTTGCGACCTGCGGCTTCACCCGGGGATGGAAAAGTTCTATATTTGCGATATCATTCGTTACACCAAGCTCGTTGATTGTTGCCCTTTCCTCAGCCGGCAGCTCTCGCCGCAGGAAATGTTTTTCTCCTTCGGCAGGTTCACGATTCAGAAGCGGTACTTTCTCACTAAGCAATTTCAGTACAAGCGGCTTGGCCATCACATAGATTTTGTACTCCTTCTCCGCTGTCTCCACAAGAATGATTACTTCTTCCGCTTGCTTCTCCCGAAACGCGAACATAAGGTTATTGATCCGCACATATTTTTGGCTGAAGAAGTATTCGTACAATGTTTTAATAATCACAGCACCCGAGTTTGTCAGCTTGCCTTCCTCTGTGAAAATGCCTTTCTGATTCAAGCGTTTATGCGCCCGACTCCAAGGTTCTTCTCCCTGCAGCTGATAGATCTTTTTATCCGGCAAGCCAAACAAAGCCTCCGCATCAAACGCCGCAGCGAGTAAATAGAGCTCGGTCACATGGAAGGTATCCCTATCTGGCTGTGTCATAGGCTCTTCACTTCCTTCACCAAATTATGGTTTTGAAAATCAGATTGGTAGTTCTCTATATTATCCAGCGCTTTCTTCTGCAAAGAGGCGGCATCCTTAAGATCGGCGTGATACTGAAGCAGCAGCTCCAAGTAAGCAAGGAAGCTGTCACGTGACTTTCCTTCCCAATTGGATCCTTGCACGAGAGAAAGCAGAGCTTCTCCTTGTGCATACGTATTATCAAGTGATTCCTTCAGCTTTGCTGCAGATGATTTGGCTGTTTCCAATTCTGCTTGATTGATGATCACATCCTTCGCCATAGCTTAGTCCTCCTTCGCTTCTTCAATCGCTTTATTCTTATAATGAAGATATCTTTCGTATGCCCGATCACTCGCTGTTACGAGCTTACTGCGATACTCCTTCTCGTTATCCAAGTAATCCGTCAGCTTTTTATCAAGCCGTTCCTGCGCCGGTATGAAGTCATTACTCGGAATAGCATCTTCCGCCATACACGGGACACTCCCTTTATAAGAAGAAAAATAAGACTCCGCCTCGCTTACCAGCTTGTCATGTTCTGCTTTTGCTTCTTCCAGCTTGTTGTAGAGCTTAAAGTAGTCGTCTCTTTTTGCTTCCGTGTCTGTCTTGAACCATAAAAAAGCCATCTTCCCAGTCCTTTCTGCCTCAGGATTCGCTTCTTTGTTTTCTGCAAGCTACCGAAAAAACCATTTATATCCACTTATCTTTCTTCATTCTAATATGAATTGCATCTGTATCAACGACCCTCTCTTAAAATGCGCCAAAGCTACTAATAAGAAAAATACAGAAACATGCCATAGGTAATATAAGAACTGATGGAATACAGGAGGAAAGATATACTAAAATAATAAAAGCCAGTGATCTTGTACTTCAAAGGTACTCACTAGCTTTAGAGATTCGTATTTTTCTATTTAACTTTTATTAATTGGAACCAATTTTTCGTACTATAGATTATACAGACAAGAAAGAGAATGACTGCCACTACAGTAATAATTGGCGCAATCATGACACCAAGGAATAAGCATAAGATCGCAGCCAGGAGAAGAAGCATTGCAATCATATTGATTCTTACCTCCACACTAGCATCATTGACTACCTCCAGTTCCTTGCTGCCAAAGAACCACTGCTTGGCCTTAAGCTTTACAGCCTCCTCACCAAGGCTGACAGTAGCAGCTTCATCATTCCCAAGCTTGGCTGCATGCTGTCCATCTACTAGCAACGCAACCTTAGCTAAACCACCCATCATGCCTGTATTGCGCTTCACCTGAATCGCCATACCATGATCGCTCCTTACCCTATTGTAAATGCATCAATTACTTTCGCCACTGCCTGTTCCGTTTTCTCCAGCGAATCGACAGCATCTTTGCTCGCATCCACATGCTGCACTGCCATGTCCTGATATTCTTGTATGAGACTATTCAGCGATAAATTGATATCATTGATTTTCGCCTGTACATCAAGCATCTCCCGGCCGCTGCCTCTATCTAGTTTTCCAGATTGGAAATCAGTAAGGGAGTTTTGGAGATTCGTCAATTTCTGCTGAACATGATCTGCTTTTAATCTGATTTCACTCATGACTGCAGCTCCTTCTTCCGATCTGCGCGAAGTCGTTCTAATGAATTTTGTTTTGTCGCCATCTGCATCTGACATGAATCGATCTCCGCAACAAGCATGCCCTTCGCCTGTTCTAACGCTTCCAGAACACGCTGCACCTCATTTTGAGCCACATCTTTAAAGCTAGCCGACAGCTCTCCATTACGGAAAGCATCAAATTTATCAGCAAGCTCCCCCTTCCATGTCTGCGCTGTCAAATCGATATCATGCCAATATTTCCTGCTTTCTTCATAATCTCCTTGCAGGCCAGATATTTCCGTGATCGCACGTTCAAGGCGCTGCACTTCTTCTTGCTTTTGAAGCACTTGCCCACGCAACCCATTGATTGAACTATTCATACTGCGGATTTGACTATCTATGGAAGCTAACGACATTCCAATCATCCTCCTTGCTTTACATCACACCGCACAAAAACTTCATCACTACTACAGTAAAGGATTTCCAGAAAAAAATCTGTAAGACTTCTGCCTTGTTTTTCCAAAATACGACCGAATTGTACTGGTAAAAAGGTTGTGGATTTAGGAGACAGCCCGCATTTAGCTTCGACGCAATTTGAATCTATCGGCGAGGGTATCTATTACAAACTTTTAAAAATTCCATCCATGTTCCTCCTCAATAAATAAAGTACAGCTGTCATAAAGTTAGGACATATGTATAGTATCCGGAATTACAGTTACACAACATTTCCCCGACCAGAACCATTTAAATCAAAATTATGTAATTATTTGGCATATACATCCAACAAAACGGGTACTCAGTTAGCGTAAAAAGCACTGATACGAGCAAATATAACTATTTCCCTAGACACGATGAGAAAATACCCAAGGAAAAAGGTACTTAATACTCTACAAAATGGAAATTGAATTCGTTAGGGTGAAATTAACAGTTTTTATGGAAAGGAGCCCTTCCATGAGCGGAGAAATAAAAATAAACCAAGCCGAGGCTCAAAAAGGTATCCAAGAAATGAGTGATGCCCTGCAAGCATTGCAAAAACAGCTCGGCGAAACGATGGACGGCAATAAAAATATGCGCATGAGTGATATTTATAACGAAATCAAGCAAGAATACGAAAACCTTCTCAATCAGTTCATCACTCTGTTTCAAGATAACATAGCTGCAACAGAGACAGCCGTACAGGAACTAGTCGAATTGGACCGAGCACTTGGTGATAACATTGCTTTAAAATAAACAAGTGAGGAGGAAGTACGTTGAAAGAGTTCGCAGTCAAGGAGATTCACAAAGGCACAGAAACGTCCAAGATAGATCTAGACGCGCTTTCGGAACAGCTATCAAACCTGCAGCAAAAAGTGAGGAACCTCTATAGCTTAGAAGACACTCTAAAAGGAGAAACAGGCACTGCCATCCGATCCTTTTACAACGAAATCCATACCCCCTTCATCACCTTCCTGCTTCAATCCATGGAAGACTACAAAAACAGACTGGAGAACATGAAAAGCGATGTCCAATCCTTCGAACCCAGTCATCAGGGTTATGTAAGTGAAGACTTCTTGGACAATGAGCTGCATCCTGGACTCGATCAAGCAAAATCCAAGATCTCCAGTGTCTCAGAGAACATCAATTCCGTTTTATCGGGTGTGGCAGATATTACATATGTAACAAAAATCAGCTACTCCAACTTTGAGACAAATGTTGAAAACGGCAAACGCCAGATAGACGATGTCATTAAGGATCTTAGCGAACTCGACAGCAAACACGCATCAAAGCTGCAGGAAACACAAAGTGATCTGGATACAATGAAAAAGTATCTGTCCGAAATGACCACCGGATTAAGCAGCGGCACTATATCGATCAGTGAATTCGATATGGCCTCCCTGCAGGATATAGATGCTTATAAGAATGTCATTCAGCAAAGTTATGGGAATGGAAATATTGAGATCACGGAGGATAATATTGAGTATCTTCCTATGGCTGCGATTGCTGCTGCAACGAAAAGGGCTGAAAAAGGGATGGATGAAGGTGCTCTCGCTATCCTTCAGCATGCGTACAAGAGTCTTCAGCAAGGTGATATAAGTAGAAAAGAATATAACGACATTCTGATTACAGCTAGCAAGAAGAACGGATCTGATGAAGAGAAGACCGATACATTTATAGAATACACGAACAAAAACTGGGACAAAATCGGCTTGGATGTTGCTAAGGATGGTGTTGCCAATGCACTTGAACAAAGAGGTATATACTTAGGAAAATCCGCTTTTTCCGATAGCGTAAGATTAGTTAGAGATATTTCATCAGGGGCTGTAGGAGGAGGAACTAGAACTGCTAGAGGTAGAGCCAATAAAATTAACAATAAGTTCACTCTTGGCAGTAAGCTAGCTCGCAGTGGCAATGCATTAGGAAGGGCGCTACCTTACTTAAATGCTGGTTATGGTTTTATTGAGGATATGTGGATAAAAAAAGATAAGACTTTTGGTGAAGCCATTACTCATAATGTATCTTCTCTTGCATTTAGTCTAGGAACTGGAGTCGCAGCGCAGGCATTCACAACAGGAGCATTAACATTTTTAGGAGTTTCTAATCCTGCAGGTTGGGCTGTTCTGGGCACTATGGCAGTAGGTGCGTTAGCAGGACACTTCTTCAATTGGGCCTATGATGAAAACTTTTTAGGGTTACAAGATGGATTAAATTATGTCGGAAATAAAATAGATGAGGGAGTTGATTATGTAGGTGATAAGCTGAATGACTTCGGAACGAGTGTAAGTAATACAGTTAATAAAACAGGAGAAGCTATTAAATCAGGTATAGAATCTCTAAATCCAATAAATTGGGGTTGGAACTAAGAATGAATTCAGAGGTATTTATTATATTAAAGAATTTTAGATATCAGCTTATTAAGATAGAGAATAAGTTTTATATCATTGATAAAGATAAACCATATCTTCTCGTTTATCTTTTACCATTTTTATATTGGGCATTTCCAAAAAAAATTCATCAAATTAGTGAGGAATCTGCTAAACTTCTGCAGACAATACCTAATAAAGATACAAAAAACGGCAAATTAAGTCTCTTTGCCGTTGGAATATCAATGACTCTAGCAAGCTTATTACGACTTATTACAGATTACTTTTCTATTTCAATAACTCATTTTGTTGCTAGTTTAGTTGTTATATTATTTGCCATATTGTTAATTTATTTTAGATTTCTTATAGGTATACAAAATAAGAAATCTATTCATAAGAATTTGGATTTAGATCTAGATAATAATACTAACTATTTAAATGTATATGTTTTTCCAAACCCTCTTAAAAAATTATTCTCTTTTACTTTAATGATCTTATTTACAATGCTAATAGCTATAGGAGCTATGTTTGCTTTTATTGTTTCAGGAAATATAATTATTTTAGTTACCTACATCGTATTCTTCTTTATGTTGTTATTCTTTAATATATTAACAATTCCGCATGGAAGAAATACTATTAAGATCATTGTAAAATAATATAAGTTGATTATGAATCTGAGGATCCTAAGACTCATGCATAAAAATTAAGGAGGAATATGTATGCTACCTATCGGCTCAATAGTCTACCTAAATGAAGGAACAAGTAAACTAATGATTTTAAACCGCGGTCCTATCATAGAACTAGACGGAGAACAAAAAATGTTTGATTACTCTGCTTGTGTTTATCCCCAAGGACTGGTGGCAGATAGTGTCCTCTACTTTAATGAAGAAAATATTGATGAAGTTATCTTTGAAGGATTTAGAGATAGTGATGAGGAACGTTTCCATTCCTTGTATACGCAGTGGCTTGAGGAGAATGATATTAAAAAAGGTGTTGTTAGCGGTCCATTGACATAACACAAAAATAGTCAAAGCATCAAGATCATTTCATTTATCTTGGTGCTTTGTTCTGTCACTCGAGTCTTTTAATTTATCTTTTCTTAACTTTCTAACAGAAATAAATTAAGGTGCGATTTTATGAGATAAGAGCGTTTTATAGATCAATGATTCTCAAGAGATAAGGAGATCATACTATGAATTCCGAAGTTCTTCACCTTAAAAAAAATTTTAGGTATAACCTCATAAAGATAGATGAGGATTATTATATCTTGGATAGGGATAAGCCATATTTCCTTGTATATTTCTTACCTTTCATTTACTGGATGGTTCCTAAAAGAGCAATAAAAATCAGTGCAGAATCTGCGCATCAGTTGCAAACTATAAAACATATTAACCCAGATAAAGGTGGCGCTAGTTTTGCTTATGCTGGCACCTCCATGGCGATTGCCAACTTTTTAGGACCACTTGCTTACATGTTTGAAATCGATTTGCCTCCGTTGTTAGCAGGCTTCATTGTATTCCTTCTGCTTTCATCAGCTCTATACTTCCGCTTTACAGTTAGTAAAACCAGTAAACGCTCATTAATGAGACAGTTAGGATTACACGATAATCTCTACTATTGTACGATGTGGGTTGTACCCAAATCATTAAAGAGAATCGGTTTACTACTCATTATCTCTCCAGTATTTCTATATTTAATAGCCGGAGGCGTAGTTGGATTCATTAGATACGGGAGCCTATTCATACTGTTCGTTTTCACTTTTTTGTTTACATTTTATCTCTTCTTAAACTCAGCAACTGTTCTACCTGGTAAGAATACGATGAGGTTCTGGGTTAGACAAAAGAGAACTGATTCCTTGATGACTAAAAGTGAAAGCGGGAGCCTATAATATTTTTTCGTACAACGTTTTTCTGCCTCTCCAAACTCAAAAGCCTTCCCTTGCAGTACAGAAAGGAAGGCTTTTATTTACTTACTTATTTATTTATTTATTTATCAAATGTAACTTTTTCAGCAACTTCACCAAGAGTCAATTTCGTATCCCTCGGCTTCGTCTCCGCAATAACCTCACCATTCCGGACAGAATACAGAACAGCAGCTTGCTTCCGAATTGCTTCGTATTCATTCTCTGCTTCCAGTACGATCAAGTTGGCTGGCTTTCCTTCTTCAATGCCGTACTTGTCTTCGATATGCAGTGTTCTTGCGCTGTTTGCTGTGATCATGTCGATGCTATTTACGATTTGGTCGTAGCCCATCAGCTGTGTGACGTGGATTCCCATGTGCAGTACTTGCAGCATGTTGCCTGTTCCTAGCGGATACCATGGGTCAAAGATGTCGTCATGGCCAAAGCAGACGTTGATTCCTGCTTCTTGGAGCTCTTTCACTCTGGTGATCCCTCTTCGTTTCGGATATGTGTCAAAGCGTCCTTGAAGATGGATATTGACTAATGGATTGGCTACCATGTTGATATTGGATAGCTTCAAAAGACGGAATAGCTTGGAAGTGTAGGCATCGTTATAGGAGCCCATAGCTGTTGTATGGCTGGCTGTCACTCGTTCGCCCATGCCGTAGCGATGCGCTTCTGCTGCTACTACTTCGACAAAACGGGATTGTTCATCGTCGATTTCATCACAATGGATATCAACGAGACGATCGTATTTTTGCGCTAATTTAAAAGCTGTCTGCAAGGACTCTACGCCATATTCTCTCGTAAACTCGTAATGCGGGATGCCGCCGACAACATCTGCTCCCATGCGAAGTGATTCTTCCAGCAGTTCCTCCCCATTTGGATACGATAAAATTCCTTCCTGTGGGAAAGCAACTAGCTGTAAATCAACATAAGATGCCATCTCTTCTTTTACTTCAAGCAATGCCTTTAAAGCTGTTAATTCTGGATCTGTCACATCGACATGCGTACGCACATGCTGGATACCTTGTGCAATCTGCCATTTCAATGCTTGCTTGGCCCGTGTTTTTACATCCTCCAGCGTGAGCAGCTCTTTCCGTTCCGCCCAGCGCTGAATTCCTTCAAACAACGTCCCGCTTTCATTCCAGTTTGGCTCGCCTGCTGTCAGCGTCGTATCCAGGTGGATATGCGGTTCAATAAATGGCGGCAGTACCAGGTTCCCCTGCACATCCATGATTTGCTCGTCTCGGCTTGCTTCGATCGATGGTGCAATTCGTTCGATCTTACCTTCTGTGATTTGTATTTGCCAGAGGCCTTCTCTATTTCTTAGTTTCGCGTTTGTAATAATCATGATTCTGTCACCTTTTCCACATTTAGATTTAGTTTCGCTTCAGCTGCTTTTGCTGTAATGACTGAAAGAACCACATATACTACCGCCGCACCAATCAATCCGTTCAATGGCGGGATACCAGGCAGAAACTTCGCTGCACCAGCTCCGATCGCCCAGGCGATCATTGCATTCCAGTTAACTACTTTGAATGTCATCGTGTCAAATGCTGGATACTTCCCGCGGCGTACAATGAAGTAGTCAGCAATCAAGATAGCACCGATAGGCGGTAAGACAGACCCTAGCGTTGTAAGAAAACCTGTAAAATTGTTATATAACCACATAGCCATGATTGTGCCGACAATACCATTTACGATAACCACTTTGTTTTTCTTGATTTTAGTAATGTTAGAGATTCCCAGACTTGCAGCATAGATCGCGTTATCGTTTGTCGTCCAAATATTCAAGCCTAAGACGATAATCGCAGGTATTATTAGCCCTTGCATAAACATAACTTCTGAAATATCCGACTGACCTGTAACGATTGCGCCAATTGCACCGAACGCAAACATAAGTGAATTTCCTATAAGAAATGCGATAACTGTTGTAGAGACACCCACTTTTGGGCTCTTCGCGAATCGAGTGAAGTCAGGTGTTAACGTTCCTCCGCTGATGAACGATCCGACACCGATTGTTAGTGCTGCCGCTACACCGAGCACTTCAGTTGGCTTATGCTGCATAAGCAAATCCATCCCGCCAATATCGTTCACTGCCCCAAAGGCTGAATATCCGCCTAGGACAATTATTGCCGGAACTGCGATAAAGCTTAAAATCGTTAAAGCTTTCATTCCGAAGAAAGCTGTAGCTGTCATCAATAATCCAAAAATAACAATCAATACAGTAGTATCAATTCCGGTCACCTTTTGAACTGGTACAGCGAACATTGCCACTCCGACACCGAACCAGCCGATTTGTGTAGCACTCAACAGAAAAGAAGATACATAAGACCCTTTTTCACCAAATGCATAGCGTGTTAGCAAATGCGTGGAGAGGCCTGTTTTAGCCGAAATATACGCAAGCCCACCTGTATACGCACCTAAAATCAAATTTCCCGCTAATACAATCCAGATGAATTGCGTCATGGATAACCCTAGACCTAAAGTTCCTCCTGCTATCATACTCGCGGAGAAGAAGGTAAACCCAAGCATAACCATGAGCATTCTCCAAAAACCATTTCGATGAGATATCGGCACTTCCCTTAAAGAAAAATCATGATCTATCTTTTTCTGTTCCATTGTTATTCCTCCTGTTTTAGTTAGACTAAAACTGGTACCGAGGAAAAAAGAAAGAGGCTTCCTGCCATCACTGACAGGAAGCCTCTTTAAACATGAGAATATAAGGGTATAGCTAACCCATTACTCCGCATAGTTTCCGAATGTCCTTGTCAGCCTCACGGGACTGAATTAAAGGTACCAGTATCAAATTAAAGATATTATTACAATAATTTTGAAGAAAGTCAATAACTTCTCCCAATCTATCTTTAGTAAAAGCTACCATTCCCTGCAACAGATTTAGACCTTCACTACAATATCGTGCCATGTGTCATTAATTTCTTTGATAATCTTTAAATCACATTTTGGCTCTCGATTGTATGTCAACAATCCATTGATTTCCTGCTCTACATCTGTCAATTGTGTATAACAATACCCATGCAGGATATCGGAACTATAAACAGCTTCCATTATTCTTCTGTAATCCTCTACAAACTCTTTTTCACTTTTAACAGATGTATATCCCCAGCCGCTGTCTTCACCAACTTTGTATCCAACACCACCGAATTCAGTCAGCAGAATCGGTTCCCCTTGATGCTCGAAACCGTCAGCATAGATACCGCGGAGTGCTGGTTGTGCATGCAGTATAGATTCCTTCGTCGCCAACGAGTTTTTGAATAGTTGATATTTTGCCTTTTCCTCACCGGAACCATGATTATAGTTATGAATCGCACAGATATCGGACCTTGTCAGCTCCCAGCCATCATTGGAAATAACCAATCGAGTTGGATCCAAGGAATGAATAAGATGATACATCGCCAGCGAGTGATGCTGCTGCTGCTTGTTGCTCTTGATGAAAGGCACGCCCCAGCTTTCGTTAACGGGAACCCAAGCCACGATAGACGGATGATTATAATCACGCTCTATAATTTCAATCCATTCCTTTGATAGCCTACCTGCAGCTTCTTCACTGTAAGACGGGAAGGCTGCACACTCTCCCCAAACCAGGAATCCTAACTTATCCGCCCAATATAAGAAACGCGGATCTTCTACTTTTTGATGCTTTCGACAGCCATTAAACCCCATCTCCAAAGCTAGTTCTATATCCCTTTTCAAGTGCTCATCACTAGGCGCCGTCAGCAGCCCCTCCGGCCAATATCCTTGATCAAGTACTAGCTTTTGGTAATAAGGTTTATTGTTGAGATAAACCATACCATTTTCTTGATGCACCTTCCGCATACCGAAGTAGGACTCTATTTCATCTAATACATGATTGTCATATTTCAAGATGATGCGGATATCGAATAAGTTAGGGTTTTCCGGAGACCAGTTCCAGCCGATATGATGGAAATTAGTCCGGAATATACGCTGATTATAAAGATTGATTGCGCGCTTATTATAAGCATCAATCAGCTCGACTGTATCCTTGGCTATTCTTTCACCTTTATAAGAAATCTCAATCTCAACTTTCTTCTGCACATATTCACCCGTCACATCGTACTCCACAATAATATCGCCGCGGTCGATGTCCGGTGTCATACGCAGTTTAGAAATATGTGTTAACGCAACAGGCTCAAGCCATACTGTCTGCCAAATACCAGTTGTACGCGTGTACCAAATAGCATCTGATTGTTCCTGCCAAAATTGCTTGCCTCTCGGGATTGTCTCATCCGTTGAGGGGTCCTCTACTCGTACGACAACTGTCTCCTTTTCCCAGGTCAAGTTATCGGTAATATCCAAGGAAAAAGAGACATGTCCGCCTTCATGGAATCCGGCATACTGTCCATTAATATATATCCAAGCACGGTAATCCACTGCTCCAAAGTGAAGAATGACTCGCTTGCCATCCCAGTTTTCAGGAAGGGTAAAATCGCGTCTATACCAGACATGATCATGAAAGGCTGTATCCCCAATACCGCTCAATTCCGTTTGATAAGCGAAGGGCACATTGATCTTTCGGTTAAATACATGCCCCGCTTGGAACCACTTTTCCTTCAAACCTGCATTCCTATCATCAAATGCAAACTCCCACTCACCGTTTAAGTTCATCCATTCTTTTCTTTGTAATTGTGGTCTGGGATATTCCGTTCTGTTCATCTTTCTGCTCCCCTCACTCAACCAAGATTTATTTATCTGCCTGCAGTTTAATAGGTTTGTTTTTGGCCAAAGCCATGACAGCAACTATCAGCAGAAGCATCAGACTGATGTAATCAGACAAAAAGTAGCAAACAGCAGCTAATCCAATCCAATAGACAGGCAGTTTATATTGAAGCGTATTATCACACAACAGCTTCCTAGCGAAAATAATATTCAACACAGCAATCACTACAAAAAAGAGACCATATGTAACCGAGAAAATATAAAGGTTATCGAACCAGGATTGGAACCCGTTCTGCTCCAATCCTGTATCACCTCCCTGCATCTTCCAATAGGAGGCGTAAAAGAATATGGTGATGAACCCTGTGAGCAATTGCCACCCGCTGACAACATAAAGTAATTTTCTTTCCATCGACCTGCTCATTGCTTCCCCTCCTATTACCCTATCCTTTCACACCTGATGACAGAGACATAGACTGCATGAAATACCGCTGCGCAAACAGGTACAGCAGGAAGGTCGGAACCAAAGCAATCAATGCACCCGCTGTTCCGATTCCCGGATATGTCATGTATTGCCCTTGCAGCAGCTGCAGCCCTGGTGTAATCGGCAGCTTATCGATATCATTCAATACAATGGACGGCCATAGAAAATCATTCCAGGCTCCAGTGAAACTGAACAATGCCACAACTGTTAATACAGGTCGTATGAGCGGCAGGATGATCAGGTAGAAAATCTGGAATTCACTGGCACCGTCTATCTTGGCCGACTCATCGAATGTTTTAGGTATCCCTAAGACAAATTGCCGCACAAGGAAGATATTAAATACCCCAGCTGCCCCTGGGACAATGACAGCCAGCAGGTTGTTCACCCACCCGATGGAGTCGACAATACTGTACAAAGGAATCAGATTCACAACAGCAGGAAACATCATGGATGCCAGCAGCATCCCGAATAACAGATCCCGCCCCTTGAACTGAAGCCTTGTGTATCCATAAGCCGCAAGCGAAACAACCACCAGCACCAGCAAGGTATGTCCGACTGCGATAATCAGTGAGTTCAGGAACCATTTCATTACCGGTGTAGAAGCATTATAAAAGAGTAATTCGCTGTAGTTGCTCACAGTCCAATGGATCGGCAAAAAGCTTACCGCCGCATTCGTGATTTCTGCTTCAGATTTGAAAGAAGTGAATACAGCCCAGATCAACGGAAACACCCACAGCACAGCCATCACTAATAAAAAGATGAACGCGATGATTTTAGTCTTATTAGTTCCTTTCATGTGTACGCACCTCTAATCCCGATCTCTAAGCAGATAGAATTGAACAGCAGAAACAACCATGATACAAACGCCGAGCAGCACTGCCATTGCAGAGGAGATACCAGCAATCGACATACCGGAGCCAAAAGCATTTTGCTGAATGTACATAAGCAGGACGTGTGTCGAATCACTTGGACCTCCGCCTGTCAACATCAATGGCTGTCCGTATACATTGAATTGCGCAATAGTCGTCATCACCAGCGTAAATAAAATCTGATATTTTATGCTCGGCAAGGTCACTTTGATGAACTTCTTGAATGCACCCGCTCCATCCAAATCCGCAGCTTCCATCAAATCCTTGGGCACCCCGTTCAGCGCCGCTAAGTAAATGACCATATTTCCGCCGATTGTCCACCAGACAGTGACAAGCACCAAAGCAATCCAAGCATTCGGTTGATTATCGAGCATATTCGTCGTTATATTTAAATAGTTTGCCAGAGGACCATAGGTCACACTGAAGAGAAACTGCCAGATAATCATCACAGCTGAAATAGCGAATAGCGAAGGCAGATAAAACAGCGACTGAAACATCTTGTTCAATCTCGGACGCGCGGATAAGGCCAACGAAATCAGTAACGGAACAATGATACAAAATGGGACCGTGAGAAGCACAAAGATAAATGTATTTTCCAAGCCGTTGTAAAATTGTGCAGAAAAGCTCGATTCCGCATCGAATAAGATCGTCTTATAGTTTTCTAAGCCAACAAACTCAGGACTCGAAAATAAATCCCATTTGGTAAATGAAATATAAACGCCAAAAACAGAAGGAATCAGAAAGAAAATAATAAAAATGAGCATGTGGGGTCCGACGAATAATGCCGGCCAGAGATTCAGCTTCTTCTTCTTTACCGTCTGCTCTTTGCCAATCTTTCTCTCCGCTACAGTTGCCATGTATTTTCACCCCGATATAGAGAGGAGCGGAGAATTCTTATCTTCTTCCGCTCCAATGTTTGCTTATTGACTCATCTTGTCATTTACTATTTGTTGTATCTTTTCTAATTGGTCTTCAATTTCTACCTTGCCCTGAATCATATCCCAGCCGGAATTATCGATTTCTGCAAAGATATAAGAAGTACCAGGCTCTGTAATAATCGTGACAGCATCGCGGGCTTCTGGTGTTTTCAACAGGAAGGATTGTGGCATTTCGAGGTACTCTTTATCTTCAAGCATTCCTAAAGCTGTCGGATTTGCCCCTGATTTAATCCATTCCAATTGATTCGTCTGCAGCCATTCAATGAATGCTACAGTACCTTTAATTTTCTCTTCGGAACGCTCCCTGCTCTTGAACATAGCGAACTGATCAGCACCACTTCCTTGGATAACATTGTTCGCATCATATTGCGGTGTAAATGTCTGACCCCACTCAAAGTCTGTAATCTTTTCCATTTGTGACAACATCCATGTACCTTCTGGAAGGAAGATCAATTTGCCGTTATTGAAGAGTTTGTTTACGTCCTCACCATTTTTTGGCATATAGCCTTCATCATGCAGACTTTTAAACTGTTCCATTGCTGCAACAGCTGTGTCATTGTTAATGGTCGGTTCGCCATTTTCAGAGAACTTCCCACCCATCTGATAGTACAGATTGCTGAAGTTCTGCATTGCCCATGAGAAGCCATAAGAGTAGATACCATCTGCTTTCGCTGCCGCACCTGCCTCTTCGATTTCTTCGTATGTCACGATGCCGTCATCAACTGCACCCGGGGCATACTTATCAACCAAATCTTTGTTATAGTACATAACCCAGCTGCCCATTGTCGCCGGAAGGCCGAATTGATCACCATCGACATTTCCAACATTCCAAGCTTCCTCTAAGTAGTTTTCTTGTTTTACATCCGTTCCGTCGATATATTGATTCCAAGGTTCGAGCATTTCCTGCGATTGGAACGTCGATACCGATTCGGATGCAATCAGTGCAATATCCGGAACCCCCTTACCAGAGCGGGTGACTGTCGATAGTTTGTTATTAAATACGCCGCCCTCCATAGAAACAAGCTTCACTTTAAATTCCGGATCTGTCTCGTTGTATTGATCGATATTCTTTTTGATAAGGTCACCATCAGGTCCAGTAGTACTGCTCCATAGAAGGATCTCATTAGAACTGCTTCCTGATGACTCCTCACTGCTGCAGGCACTCAGAAACAAAGAAGCTGTCACAATCAACATAAGGATCAATTTGAAATTCTTCATCCTATTCTCTCCCTAGACTTATTTTCTGTTCTTTATAAGAAGGCCCATCAATGATTAATTTTCCATCCTCAAAACGCAGCTTATCGATACTCATCTGCCGGTCTCCGCTTGGAGCGTCAGGGTATGTATGCGTGTGATATACAGCATACAAAGTCTCTCCGTCAGGACCGACAGTCACGCTGTTATGCCCTGGACCAGATATTCCGTTTTCCAAGTCCTTAGCCAGAACCGGATTTTCTTCCGCCTTTTTAAAAGGACCCCTTGGATTATCCGCAACTGCATATCCGACAGCATAATCCGCACTTGCAAAGTAATTCGACGAGTACATGAGATAATATTTATCCTCTTCCTTCAGCACAAACGGTCCTTCATTCCATTGATAGTCATCCTGGAGTCCTTCCCATTCTTGATCCGGCTGCAACAATAATTGAGGGTCTCCTTTTAACGCTGTCAGATCCTCCGTCATCTCCTGTACGAATATTTGACTGACATGATTTCCGTCTATGATGTTTTCCGAGCAGTCTTTCACATAATATAAATACGGAGTTCCATCATCGATAAAAATATGACCATCTATATAAGAGCCTTCTTCTTGAATGATATCCGCATTCGTATCTGTAAACGGACCTAGCGGATCAGAGCTTGAAGCTAAAGCGATTCGCAAGCTGCCATCCTTATTGCGGGCACTGTACGTCATCATATACTGGTCACCGTGCTTGATCACTTCAGGCGCCCAAAAGTCACCGGTTGCCCATTGCTTCTCCTGCTCCGTATTATCAAATGCCAGCCCTTCTTCTTCCCAGTCGACCATATCGTCAGACTGCCATACTCGAAAACCTATCGAGGCAGCCGAGGTAGCATACATATAATACTTATCTGAATCCTCGTCCTTTAACACAAACGGATCCCCAATATTCGTTATCCCTTGTATTGGATTGGTATAGGACATTTCCTTTTCCTGTATCATCGAAAGAAAGCTCCTTATGCCTATGACTGCAATAACAACAACAGCTATCGCAATCACCACTATTTTTATACCGAATCGTTTTCTGATTTTGATCTCCCCTTGAAGCTAATCAGATTTCAATGTAAGCGTTACCATAATGAATGATCATGATGCATTACCTTTAGCCTGCTATCTTGTTCTATTCAGTGACAAGGGTCTTAAAGATATTTCGGAACGAAGATAAAAGCGGAAGGCTGCAGAATAACCTTTTTATCACTCCCTTTACACTTTAACTAATTGGTTAATTAAGTTATAATGAAAGTGCTTACAATTTGTATTATTGATTACATAACTACTGTTGTCAACATGTAATTTAATTGTCTTTTTAGTTAATAACATACAATGATAAACCTTAATCAATAAAAAAAGCCATTATGATAACCCTTAGCGAGTCATTCGTTAACTTGAAATAAATAAAATATAAAAACACCAATTGTCTTTTCACGCAACAAACAGGACAATTAGAAAAAAAGCAGTCGGAGGTTACAGTTCATGCAGCTTGATCTTAGTCAAAAATCATTAAATGTCTACGAGTGTTTAGCAAGCGAAACACGCTTAAAAATACTTGAATTGCTTTCAATTGAGGATTTGAATATCAGTCAGCTTGCTGCCAAACTTGAAATCAGCAGTGCGATTGTTACCCGGCATATCCAAAAACTGGAGCAAGCTCAATTAGTTACATCTTCAAAGACAATCGGTAAATCAGGCCAGCAGAAGATAATCCAACTGAATGTGGATAATATCGAAATCAAGCTGCCGAAGAAAATCTATTCGAAATTTGAAAACAGGATGACCCATTTAAAACTTGGCCACTATACAGATTATTCCGTCCAGCCAACCTGCGGACTAGCAAGCACTGAAAAGATAATTGGCAGGCTTGATGACCCAAAATACTTCATGGACGGCGAACGAATGGATGCTTCTTTACTGTGGCTCTCTTCGGGCTATGTGGTATATAAAGTGCCGAATCTATTAAGGAAGAGTGAAAAACCAGAGATGCTCGAAATAAGCTTGGAAATAGCATCTGAATTTCCCGGCTCCAATAATGTATGGCCGAGCGATATCAGCTTTTATATAAACAACATCAAAGTTGGCACATGGACATGTCCAGGGAACTTCTCGGATGTGAGAGGTTTCTATACACCGGACTGGTGGGAGGATACAAACAGCCAATACGGCCTGCTGAAGCACCTGCGAATCAACCACGGTTCTACTCATATTGACGGAGAGTTTTTGTCTGACGTGACTATTGAGGATCTAGAACTTGAATCGCATCATCTTATCGAAATTAAGCTTGCAGTTGAGCCTGATGCTAACCATGTTGGAGGACTGACGCTATTCGGCCAGGGGTTCGGTAACCATGATCAGGATATAAATGTGAACTTATATTATTCATGATTGAAAGGTGCCCATAAAAAAACGGCATCCTTTTGTAAGGGATGCCGTTACTATTTTATCGCCCTCTGCCAAACTTAGAAATCTTTCTTCACTGCCTTACTAATAACGAGATAGGCAATAATGAATCCAAGAATTCCAAGTGCAACTGGCACTGCAGTGAAAGAAAACAAATTCGTGCCATCACTATTGATCGAAGACGATAAAATAGCAATGATCAAGATAGAGGATGTGATTGTTGCTGGTACAGAATATTTCATCATCCCGAAAAACAGCGGAATAAGTGCCATTCCTGCCACCGCAACTCCAGTCACCAACAGATGCACCGTGTTTTCCCATAGGAGATTTACCGGGAATGAAAACCACAAGATCCCGTAAAAGTTATTCAGCAGGCTGAAAAGAATCGCCAGCAAATATACCGACACAAGAAACAACACAAAAGTTAATAAGCTTATGACGATGACTTTAGCCAAAAGCAATTGTCTTCGACTAACCGGTGTCGTGAACAAAACGGTTATCGTTTTACTTTTAAATTCCTCAATAATCATGTTAGATAGCAGAACGGAAGCATAAATGACGAATGCAGCTACCGCCATAATCTCAATAAACATCATAATTTCGTCTGCACCGGCAATAGACTCAGCGGTTATTTCCGCATCGACTCCAAGCAGCAGCAGAATACCAAGAATACCCGCATTAATGAGCAGGAACGTCACACCTATCGTAAGGAAGTTCATCCTCTTCATTTCTAACTTCATCAGATTAAGCATGTTTCTTGCTCCCTTCCATCCGTTGCAGGAAATAGCCCTCAAGCGAGAGATTTTTATTATTGATCTTTCCTATTTCAACACCATTGCGAACCATCGCCAGTATTATATCGTTCTGTGAAATTGCAGGATCGTAAACGTTGATAAGACCTTCTTCTTCCCTCACTTGGAAGTTATTCGCATGCAATTCATGCTCCAATACATAAGCCGCTTTTGGGTAGTCGGATACCGAGAGCTCGATATGCTCTGTGTGATTGCCGCGGATTTCAGCCATGGCTGTTTCTTCGATCAACCTGCCTTCTCGTATGATCCCGATTGTATCAGCAATTTGCTCGATTTCTCCGAGAATATGACTGGAGATCAACAGCGTGATGCCGTACTGTCTGCTGAGCTTATAGAATAAATCCCGCAGCTCCTGCATGCCGATTGGATCCAAGCCATTCACTGGCTCATCCAAGATCAATAGCTCCGGCTTGGTCACGATCGCTCTTGCAATGCCCAGTCTTTGCTTCATGCCAAGTGAAAACTCTCTTACCGGTACATCCTCCACATTCTTCAAATTCACTAGTGCCAATGCTTCCGAGATAGCATCCTTCTTGTAGTAGCCCATGTATTCACAATAGATTTCCAAATTCTTTCTGGCTGAAAGCTTATCGTAAAAGATAGGATATTCAATGATGCAGCCAATCCGTTTAAGTACTTCATGTGAATTGGCTTGCAGCCTTGTACCAAGCACCTCTATGTCCCCGCCAGTTGGCTTTATAAGACTGGTCATCATTTTCATGATGGTTGTTTTCCCCGCACCATTCGGACCAAGAAAACCATATATTTCGCCGCGCTTTACATTCATACTGACATTGGAAACAACATCCTTCCCCCGGTACCCCTTTGTCAGCTGATGCGTTCTGATAGCATATGTCATACGCTAACCCCTTTTCGTTGATTTCCTTCACTTTAGCAAAGGAAACTGTCATTCCACTTACGGAATCCTTACAACTTTCTTAAGTTTGGCGTAATCCTCCAATTTAGGCTTCGGGAATGTGAGTGTAAAGGTGGTTTTCACATTCGGTATACTGGTGAAATGGATTTGTCCCTGCATCTGCTCCGTCAAGCGCTTGGCGATCACTAATCCAAGGCCGCTGCCCTGTGCCGCGGAGGTTCTCGCATCATCCGCTGTATAAAGCCGCTCGAAGATCCGATCTTTATCGCTTTCCTGTATTCCTCTTCCTTTGTCCCACACCTCTATGTAGACGTTCTCTTTATCCTGACGCAGGGCCATGCCAACGGTTTTCCCGTCCTTCCCGTAACGAATGCTATTAGACAATAGATTTTCCAAAATCCGTGTGAGCGCAGCCGAATCTGCTTCTATATGTACCGACTCCTCTGGCAAATCAATATGTACAGCAAATCCCTTACTCGTTAAGGTATCGTAATAGCCAAGAATCGTTTTTCGGCAAA
Organism: Terribacillus saccharophilus; assembly: GCF_046592595.1. Taxonomy (GTDB): domain Bacteria; phylum Bacillota; class Bacilli; order Bacillales; family Amphibacillaceae; genus Terribacillus; species Terribacillus saccharophilus_C. The sequence goes on from NZ_JAWVPF010000001.1 coordinate 195,839, forward strand.
CTTCGTTCAGCTGTATCCGCCCCATTTCCAGCTGCCAATCTTCTGATTCCAGCTTTGCCAAGTCAAAGAAGGTGTTGATTAATCCCGCAACCTCCATGACCTTTACTTGCACTTTGGCCAAAAGCAATTCTCGCTCTTCGGCACTAAACTGCTTATCATGCTGTATCGTCTCAATATATCCAGAAATAACAGTAAGCGGTGTTTTCAAATCATGAGAAACATTTGAAAGCATCCGATTAGTCGATATCCGCAGACGGGCCAGATCTGCCATGGATTCCTGATGATAATCCAGCAAACTATTAATCTCGTTCAGCAAATCCCGCAGCTCCTGCTCATTCGTCACTAACAATAGTCGCTCAGCAGAATCTTTTTCAGTGATAGCTTTGAGTTTTTTGGTCATATACTGCAGGTGGCTGCTCATTTTCCTCTTCGTCCTGAGATGCAGAAACAGCAAACTCCCTATGCACACCATCAAAAAAACAACAATATAGATCATGTATGCAACTCCATCTTGTAGCCGATTCCCCATATTGTTTTTATATACCTTGGAGCAGACGCATCATCCTCGATTTTCTCTCGTAATCTGCGGATATGAACGTTAATGACATTATCATCTCCGTAATATGCTTCCTTCCACACACTTTCAAACAGCTGCCCCTTTGTGAATACTTGATTCGGACTTGTTGCAAGCAAGCACAAGATCTGGAATTCCTTCGCTGTCAGGTTAATAGTCTTCCCTTTTTTGCTGACAGTGAAGTTATTCAGATCAATACGTAAATCATGTACGCTAACAACTTGTTCCTTTTCTTCATGCAGCATGCTATATTGCTTCGACCGCCGCAGCGCCGCCTTCACCCTCGCAGTTAATTCAATGAGCGAAAAAGGCTTCCCTATGTAGTCGTCGGCACCAAACCCAAGCCCCAGCGCCTTATCCACATCACTGTCCTTCGCCGACATAATCAGAATCGGCAGCATGCTCTCACGCCTGATCAGCTGGACAATATCCAACCCATTATAAGCAGGAAGCATCAAATCAAGAATCATCAGATCTACACTTTCCCGCGCAAATAAATCCAACGCTTCCTGACCATCAAATGCGGCGAAAACCTCATAACCTTCTCTCCGCAAATGAGAAGCGACCATCTCATTAATCTGCGTATCGTCTTCGACTAGCAGTATCGATTCATTCATTTTTTCACTTCTTTCTCACGATTTTCACATATTCCTTAACACCAGTATACGGGAAAGTTTGGTCAATTTCTGATCTTATTCCATGCTCGAGAATAAAAAACAGCCTCCTGTAAACAGGAGGCTTTTCCTTTAAAGTTTAAATTTCGCCAGTGCTGCTTGTAAATCCAGCGCCATCCCGGATAGAGCTTCCGATGATGCAGAGATCTCTTCCATGGCGGCTGATTGCTGCTGCGATGCCGCTGCATTCGTTTCATTTGATTCGGCGTTTTCACGCGCAGTCATTTTGACCTTGTCCATTACTTCTACAATGCTCTTACTTCCGGCAGAGACTCCTTCAATTGTTTGAGAGACCTCCTGCACATTGTTTGTCACTTGATCAATAGCTTGTTTGATCGACTGGAATGAATCGTTGACGTTTTCCGTTTTTCTGATGCCTTCTTCCACGTTCACAGCACCGTGCTGCATGGCCGTAACGGCTCTATCTGTTTCGGTTTGGATATCCGTGATGAGAGATGCAATCAACTCACTGGAATGGGCTGATTGTTCCGCCAGTTTCCTTATCTCATCCGCAACCACAGCAAAGCCTTTGCCTTGTTCACCAGCTCTGGCTGCTTCAATTGCCGCATTCAGCGCAAGTAGATTCGTTTGGTTCGAAATATCTCTTATCAAATTGACGATTGTCCCGATTTCTTTCGATTTCTTATCTAATCCATTTACGAATAAGCCAATTTCGGTGACGGAGTTATTGATTTCACTCATCTGTTTTACAACAGATCGCACTGCTTCTGTTCCATCCTCCGAATTACGGGAGGCAGCAGCTGACAGCGTCAGGATCGATTGCCCGTTCTTTTGCGCCTCTTTTACACGCACTTGCATCTGCTCAACAGACATTACTACTTCTTCCACATTGTGCATGGTGAGCTCTGTTCCATGGGCTGCTGTTTGAGTGGCAGCGGCTATCAGTTCGGCAGATCTGGAGCTTTCTTCTGCACTTGCAGTCAATTCCTCGGATGAAGCCGCGACTTGATCGGATGTCTCTGCAATCGACTTCATCAAATCAGCAAGATTCTCTCGCATCTCACTTAAGTTCACAGACAGCTGCCCGATTTCATCGTCTGACCTATCTTCCACCACGGAAGAAAAGTCCCCTTTCCCCGCATTGCGCATTGCCTGCGAAATACGGCTCAATCTCTTCTTAATGCCCCGGGTGAAGAACAACACCGTTACGATTGCTAAGATCACAATGATGACCAAGACAATAACGAATATTTTCGTAAAATCTGCAATACTTGATTCAACCATACTATCCGAAGCTCCGACATACCATATGCCAACAACTTCTCCCTGGTCATTTTTAATTGGTGAATAGGCCGTTTGGTAGCTGTTTCCGACTACCTCGGCTTCTCCATAATAGGTCTCCTCCTTATCAATAACTGCTTCCTTCACTTCAGCTGACACCTGCGTACCAACAGCGCGCTCCCCGTCCGTCATTACATTCGTAGCAACACGAGTATCCTGTTTAAAGATCGTTACGGTATCCCCCGTCAATTCCCCTATCCGATCTACAAGTTCATAGTTGTCGTTCATTTTGGTCTCGCCTTTGTACAGCACACCATCTCTGATTTCCCAGGAACCGGGATGAACCGCATTAATATACTCTTCTGCAAGCTGCAGATCTGATTTTGCTTTTTCTAATGCTATTCCTTTCATTCCATGTGTCATATTATTCATGACCACATAAGAGATAATTCCAGCGAAAAGTAGAACAACTGTCAGCACAAGTAAATTAATCTTTGTGCCAAGCTTAAGACGATTGATGACTTTCATTCGTCACCCTCCTGATGTTTTCTAACCACTACTATCGTGAAATCAGCTGCGAATGCGATTATGATGCACTTTCCCGTTTACAGTGGCTTAACATATATCGGCTATATTTCTCAGAATTAAAATTGTAAAATGTGGGATTGGTAGAATTTGGATTCCAATATAAGATAAAGCCTTTTTCTTGGGGTTAAAAATTAAAAAAAGCGACTGTAATTCAGTCACTTCAGTACTTATCGAAATCTGCGTTTACCCTCTTAAATCTGGATATAGCCTGATCATTGCATCCGATATCATATCAGCCATTTCCCTTGCTTGTTTTTCTATTTGGTCATAGACTGCAATGTCCTTTTCGTAATCCTTGTTGATCATATACATAGCTTCCTGCTTAGTGAGAGCTAAATGCTGATAAAACATTTCTCTCACCTGTTCTACTGGCAAAAATCTATTCACACTGTTAAGGAAAACAGCGATTTTATCCGCGTTTTCATACCATTTTCTTTCTGCTTCATTTGCAGCCTGTGTGTTGCCTGCTATCGCTGCCTTCACAAGATCTGCCCCTATTAAGAGATGCTCTTTAATTAAAGCGGCATACATGTTTGCCGCATTCTCACCATAAATAGGGCGGAACATATTCCCCATATCCTCAGCATTTTTTAATAGACGTGCTAACACAAAATTAACATCCGGCAAATTAAAAGTAAGGCTGATAATAGCCATTCTAGTCCAAGCAACATGCTCTTCCCAAAGGCTTCGTTCATTCCGCATCAATTCTACTTCTCTTTGTGTATAACATTTCTTTGGCTGATTGTTGTGTTACACATATCCAAAGGATGGATTGTAATTGTAATTTTGCTGTCTAAGATAAGCATCCTCCGGTGATATATAAGTGTTGTGATTTGGAACATTATTAGGAAATCCTCGATAGTACATGAACTTCTCCCCCATAATTATATCCAATTTAACGTTTATAGTGTATTCGTTATTGGAAACTGGGTGCATGTTTATATTTTTGTAGCTATAAAACTGTATTACCTGAAAGGATGGAATTAGTTTTTAGTTGCTGTATACGGAGAAACCACTTGAATCAGAGTCTATAACTGAAAAATGTTTTTCATTACATAGCCCAGGGTAAAATATAATTACAATTTTTAGGTTTCAATACAGCAATTTACTAGCAGCTCAGGAGAGAATGCATATGCCAACAACAGTCTCATTTGCACTATTATTAATAGGTTATTATCTTCTAAGGAGATTATATATTAAGCGAATTGTCTACATTCACCTTCAAAATGAGGGGTACGAAAGGAATACTATCCTTTATATAAAACCTTTCACTTCATTTTTAAAAGGGAACAAAAAGGTATTGGTTGCAGTGGCTATCAAAGAGGACGATAAGCTTTATTACTACTATATGAACGGGAAGAAAAACGTCTCCTTGGATTCATATATTCGCAATGGGCAGGAGTTTATCATGTAATTTGTATAAAGCTGAATCCATTATATTTAACATAAATCGGATTGGCAAAGTCATACGGATAGATAAAGTCTTTCGAACCAGGAGATACCCAGCTGCCGTCTTTGAAATAATTTGAATTAAAGATCTTGAACTCTAATCCGGCTTTGTAATAAGCGTACCAAACTAATTCGCTGCAGTACGTACTATTCTTCGTAAGTTTAGGGTTCCTGGAAATCTTGTAACCAATGTTCTTATTATAAAAACGCTCCAGTGCAATATCTGCAGCCTTTCCTCCAATCAACGGGGAATTAGGTCTTATGACAATATTCTTTTTGTATCTCTTTCTAAAACTATCAACTGTAATCAACTTCGGAAAAGGATAACCTATCCACCTTGAGGTATGCAGGATATGAGTTGGACTTACAAAAATACCAACATGTCCAAGAAACCCATTAAAACTGACGCTCTTCGTTATGATGATATCTCCTTTTTTATACTCTTTTTTAGTTTCTATAACATCCTCCTTCTTAAAATCATAATTTATGCGCAGCTTATTAAGCGAATGTGCCATCGGATTTAACATAGACTCACCTCGAAGAACGTGTAAGATAGAAATCAATTCCCGATTCTATGAAAATTAATCAATATCCACCACGTGCTGATAGAATAAAAAATAGGAAATCTATTGGGAAGCATAGCTAATAAATCAAAGTACTCCACACATAGAAAGGATAATCAAATGGATATCAGAACTCACCTGAGCGTCCTACAAAATAATCGTCTAATGGAAAATGAAACAGAGATTCATAAATTTGAAGTGTCCCTATCTAAAGTACATGAACTAGATGATATCTCTGTCATTCAAGATCTATGTCTGGCTTTTGACGACAACACACATCAGTTTGATATTATGTTTAGTTTAGTTCACGTAATAGAGCACCTATATAGAAATAATGTAAAAGAAGGACTTACACTCATCGCCAAATCTATATCCAAAATAACTAAACAAGCGACAGAATGGATTGAAATTCTACATTATAGGATTCTAAATCATCCGCAAGTAAGATTAATTTACCGTGAAGTCCTATATCAAATAGACACTGACATAGCTACCAATATCAGAGGGTTTTTAATTGAAATAAAGGATGAAGATCCTGAAAGGTTTAGTGAAGCAGTAAACGAAGTAATTAATAACTGAGGGAAAGCAACTCCCCTTTGCTGAAAGGAGAAACTTTAGAAATGTTCAATTGGCCTGAATTACTGAATTCGATACAAAATATAGAATTCAAATATGAGGAACCTCTCAGAAGAGCAGCATCAGATGTGGAGATAGCTGCGCTGAAGAACGAAGCAATTCGAAAACTCGGCGACAGTACCCTACCATATTCCTATATTACTTTTCTAAAGCAAGTAAACGGACTGGATTTCAATGGACTAGTGATATATGGAGTAGATGATTATCTACTCACCAACACAGATGAGTTAGATGGTTTTATAAGTACGAATGAGATTTGGCGCGAAAATAAGGAGCAAAAACAATATATCTTTTTCGCTGATTCTAGTATTGCTTGGTATTGTTTAGACTTGGAGAGTAATGCTTATGTCGAGCTAGACAAGCCCTCAGGCACAGTGATGGAAATGTATGACTCATTCGATTCGTTATTATATACGGCAATCCAATCCGTATTATAAGAGGGGATTTTTAGTTCCCCCCAAAAAGGATCTACCACAACCTAAGTGTAATTCTCTCAATCGAGGTGAAAGATGCAAAACAAAATACAAATTCTCAGCGACTTTATCTTAGAAGAGGCAGTATCGCCCTCTGTAATTGATGAATATAAAGATATAATTCCAACACAAGTTATTAATATCTGGAAAGAGTATGGCTTTGGCAGTGCATTACAGGGTTATATAAAAATAATAAATCCGCACAGATTAAACGATCTTATCGAGGAGGTATATATTCGTCACCAAGAAGCCATTCCATTATTCGTAACCTCTATGGGCGATGTTATCGTCTGGGAAAAAAACAGATATTTAAACTTGTTGAATTTCCGAAAAAATAGAGTTGATATTATTGCAGCAGGTTTTGATTTTTTCTTAGACGACTTGAATGATAAGATTTTTCTTGTTGAGGAATTGGATTGGCTTCCTTATCCTCAAGCTATTACAATACACGGTATACCTCTTTTTGATGAATGTTATGCTAATGTCCCCCTCCTCGGGTTAGGTGGATCAGAGACTGTTGAAAACTTAAAGAGAGTCAAGTTTAGGGAGCATATATATTTAAGCTCTCAAGTTTTGGGTCCTATTTCATAATTTTGAAGCGAGGTAATATACTTTGAGCAGCTATAGTTATTTAATTAATAAAGATGGCAATAGGTTTTATCCTGTTACAATCAGCGAAATACACGAGGTTGAAAAGAATTTAAACTTGAAACTTCCAATTGAATTAGTGAATTTTTATCTTGAAGTTGGTTATGGATTTATTAAGGGCTCCGAATATAATATCAACCGTATTATGGATCCTTTTTCAATAAGAGATTTTCGATTAAGGTTAAATGATTATGAGTTTTACCCAGATATTGAATTATATGATGGGCTCGAAGTTAATAAATTGATATTCTTTGAGGGAAATGAATCAGCATTAATGTCAATTGAATTAACACAAAACAACAAAAACCCCATCTACTGTGGCGAACTGAAGGTTGCTGATTCTCTCACTTCATTTTTATCTAAAATTCAAGATAACGATAAGTATTATTTGAATTTCTTTTAGGATTTACTCCTGTTAAATTTTAATGAAAAAGACAAGCACTTAGCTTTTATTATCACTTTTATCCTCTTCAATTTCATATCTTCTACCTTTCATGACGACTTAAAAAGGAGATTAGAATGCATATTTCTTTAGACTTTTTTAAACAAAACAACATACATATTGACTGGGGTACATTGTATGTGGGATATAAACTACATCTACTAAAGGAAGATGACATTTCTGATTATGCAGTTGAATTTCTAACCAATTATTCAGAAACAGATGATACTAATATTATTCAGCTAGCCATGCATAGAAGCAATATAGATTTCGAGAATCTACTGAAGGAACTTTCTGATTTAAATTTAAATAACATGGCCTGTCAATTTGAAGTAAGGAAATGGCGACTTAGTGTACTTTCACTAATAAAAAAGGCATATCAAGACGATCGTGAGGAGTTATTAGTCAAGGTTTCAGAAGCATATGCTGATTTCAATTATCCAGAAGACATGGATTACTTTATTAATTATTTAACGCCTCTAGACGGATATAACCCGTCCAAGCACACTAAAAATGAGAATATAACGAGATTAATAAATTTGTTTTATGAATTCCTCTTTAAAGAACAGCGATATATTGTATCGGGAAAACATTAATTCTTTTGAATGTTGGTGATTTAAATGAGTTTTATAAAGTATAACGAAGATGATCTCCTTGAACTTTTTCAGTCTGAACCTGTATGTATATTTGGAAATATAGATGCCGGAGGATTAATTTATACTTACAAAGATAATCGTAATTTCAAGGTCATCCTAAGTTTAGATGTATACAAGCAATCTATTAGTTTATCGATTATTTATAATGACCTAATTGTTTTTACAGGAGATTTTGCAAATGTTACTAGTTTAAGAAAAACGGAAGGAAATATGTTGGTACAAGTAGATACCCAAGATAGATTACAAGTGAGGTTCTCTCCTCAGGTAGGGGTAAGACTACTTTCATAGGAGCTAAATACAGGAGAATGCAAAGATGAGCCATAAAGCAGATTGATAAGGAAATTCATATCCTTGAAGAAGAGCATGACCTAAAACAGGGTGTACTCCCTCTCTTATATCAAAGCTATAAAACAGCCTCTGAAATATTGATAAGTAATGAGATTATAAAATAATTCAAAGTAATGGCGGTGTTCATGCTTATTTGGATAGTTTTAACGATTATCATAATCCTCTACTTGAAGAATAGTGAATCTGCTAATTTCTCTCCCTTAATTACTTTGAGACATGTCACCTCTAGGAACTAACTAACAATAGCGTGTAACTACATAAAAGGAATGTTGCATAATGAGATCAAATCTTAAAAGCCAGGGTTATTTCAAGAAATATCTAAAAGAAGAATGTGCTCGAATAGATAAATTTGAAACAGTAGTTAATAAAGTAATAGCAGAACGCGGAGAAAACGATAGAGGTGTCCAATCAGGCTTGCGCAGCATAACAGGTTTCTATTTTAATGTTTTTAACGCACTCTATTCTGCTGGTGCTCCATTAGAGGATTTAAGGAAGTTCTATCCTCGTGTCCTTAACAGTCTGAAAAAAGTATGGGACTCTGAAAGTGGTTACGTGGAGATGCTATGGATGATTTCAACAGGAATTATGTTAGAAGTCCCACAAACTGAATTGCAGGAAATAGACAGAATGGTAAACGAAGATGGCATAAAGGACTACTTATTCAAATTTCTACTGAGACACAATAAAGAAGCGTTAGGAACCAATAATAGTTTTATTCATTATGGACCATATAAAAAACTATTCAGCGTCATTAATTCTCCCACCAAGGAGGAATCGCTAGAATTATTAAGAGAATACTTAGTTAACGAATGGTATCAGGGACATAATGATACTGGTTGGCATGATACACACAAAAGTAAAGAAGATATTTTCAGTGGTTATTGGAGTTTTGAAAGTGGAGCCATTGTGAAGATTTTGGAATTGGATGATTCATCACTTAAAGATACTCCTTATTATCCCTATGATATGGTACATTACGAATAATATGGTGTATGTTTATATGTCCTTCACTTCTTATTGAATTCCCGCTAACAACTTGCTATATTAAATTATAAATAAGCAATCAATGATGTGACCAAGTAAATAAGGATTGTGAAACAGAAAATATAGCCTTGGCTGAGAGCTATATCACCCCTTCTTATTGAAACCTGCCACGGAGATGTTAGATAAAAACTAACCGAGTCGTTTCGTTACAAACGTATAGAGGACTTAATAGTTGATATTAAGTTGAACTAAGGTGGTACCACGTCTGTTAAGCATAGAGACGTCCTTTCTGGACTCTCTATGCTTTTTATATTTAAGGAGGAAAAACAATGTCCCAAAAGACGAACGATTTTACAAAATGGTATATTGATACGATTCAAAAAGCTGATTTAATTGATTACACGCCAGTTCGCGGCAGTATTGCATTCAAGCCAGATGGCTATGAAATCTGGGAGCATATTAAAGAAGAGATGGATAAGCGGTTCAAAGAAACTGGTCACCGTAATGCCTACTTCCCTATGCTCATTCCTGAATCTTTCTTCCAAAAGGAAAAGGATCATATCGAAGGCTTCTCTCCAGAGCTTCCTTGGGTGACTGAAGCTGCTGGTGAACAATTAGAAGAGCGGCTTGCATTGCGACCAACATCCGAAACAATGATTGGTCATTTGTACTCTAACTGGATTAAGAGCTATCGTGATCTTCCTGTATTAATCAATCAGTGGGCGAATGTATTCCGCTGGGAGAAGAAAACTCTGCCATTTATCCGAACGTCGGAATTCCTATGGCAGGAAGGCCATACGGCTCATGTGGATGAAGAAGATGCACGCAAAGAAACGATGCAAATGCTCGATATCTACAAACAAGTCGTCGAAGAATTGCTCGCGATTCCTGTTTACGATGGACAAAAAACGCCATCTGAACGCTTTGCCGGGGCAGTCGACACCTTCTCTATCGAAGCAATGATGAAGGATGGAAAAGCCGTACAAGCTGGTACCTCCCATTACTTAGGAACAAAATTTGCGGAAGCATTTGATATCAAATATCTGAACAAAGAGAACAAGCACACACACGTGCATACAACATCATGGGGTACATCCACTCGTCTGATTGGTTCTGTCATCATGGTTCATGGTGATGAGCAAGGACTTGTTTTGCCACCAAGAATAGCACCGACGCAAGTTGTGTTGATTCCAGTTGGTCCATGGAAGAAGAACCCTGCCATCATGGAGAAGCTAGACGAAATCTATGCAGCTCTAAAAGCACAAGGCATCCGTGTTCGTCTCGATGATTCAGATCAATCACCAGGCTTTAAATTCAACGAATGGGAGCTAAAAGGTGTCCCAGTACGCATTGAACTAGGACCACGTGATTTGGATAATAATCAAGCTTTGATGAAAGCTCGCGATGCAGATGAAAAAGCAGCCGTAGCTTTAGAATCTGTAGTCGAGAACATTCAAAAAGAACTTGAAACGATGCAAACTCGACTATTCGAGAAAGCAAAAGCATTCCGTGCGGAGCATTCCTATACGCATATCGATACTATGGAACAACTGAAACAGCACCTGGCAGAGTCAGAACAAAACGGCCATATTCCTGGCTGGGTCCTTGCAGGCTGGTGCGGAGATGACACTTGTGAAGAAGGCGTAAAAGAAGAAACGAAATTCACTACACGGAACATTCCGTTCAACCCGCCAGCAACTAAAAATACTTGCCTGCATTGCGGTAAAGAAGCAAAACATACAGTTTGGTTTGCTCGTGCATATTGATTTTCCAAAGCAAAAAAAGGATTGATCTAAGTAGATCAATCCTTTTTCTTTGTATTTCATCATTCATATTGGGTGCAGGATTTAGTATTGCTTCTCCATTAAAAGGCATACCTTCCCCTCGCGCACTTTCATTTCATATGGCGTATAGCCCATCTTCCCCCAAAAACAAACAGCTGATTTATTTCTTTTATAAACCGCAAGCCGGCATGTATTCGTTTGTCGGCGTAACATACGTTCAAAGTATTCATAAGCTTGCTTTGAAATATTTGAACCATGAAACTTCTTATGAATGACAAATGACTCTATCCAGGGTGTATTGTCTAAAGGATTTTTCATTCTAAAATCGACGATTCCAATATACTTACGGTCATTTTTGATGAGCATACGTCTCATTTTATAGGATTGCGCTTTAGCAAATGTAGTTTCTATATCTCCTATAGTAATTGTTTTTCTATTTCTGGTTACTAGATTGTATTCCGGATTGGAATTCATTATTGCAAGTTCTATAAACATCTTATTCATGTCGTTTTTCTCTAGACTAAACATAATAGTGATTAGTAGAACCTCTCTTTTGTTTGATAGCTTATTTTTATACAAACTATCAAACAAAAGTGTTTTTTACGTGTCCTTTGTTCATTGCGAAATGGTCAATCTTAAGGACTCATTACCCAAAACCATCTTAGATCGCTGGTAATATAGATGTGTTTTTCCTGTTTCCCCTTACACCAAAATTTTCCTTTATTATAATCAAACTAGGATAATAGCTAACGGAAAAATCAGGTGGTGAACAATATTAAAAATCTAGATGTTCGAGACATCCAGCAGCAAGTTGACAGTACAAAGGAATTCATCAGCAAAACAAAAGAAAACGTCGAACAAGTCAAGCAGGCTCTTAACGGCATTACAACCCTTCATAATGGATTCGCAGGAAACACCGCAGATTCCATCCGCTCCTTCTATGAAGAAGCACACAAGCCCTTCCTCGAATTCATGGAAAGCTTTTTGGTACAATATGAAAAAGCACTATGCAGCGTCAGTGATCAAGTCCTCTCCTTCGAACCGAACGAAAGCGGCTTTATCCGCCAGGAGTTTTTAGAAGGCGAACTGACCAATAAAATGCAGAAAGCACAGGACAGCCTATCAGCTACAACTGACGCAATCAATCAGCAGCTTAATAGTGTCAGTGATCTAGCATCCGTATCACATGTAAAAGATAGCGTATTCCTAGAATCCATCGCCGATGCAAAAAAGAAAATCAGCAAAACAGTTGATAATATGTACGAAATGGACTCGAATGCTACAAGCAAGCTGGATAAGTCCGAGGATGATATTCAGCAGATGAAAACGTATGTGTCTAAGCTGAGGAGTGCGATTGATAAGAATAATATTACTGTAGACAATTTTAATATAACCCAATTTAACAGTGAGTTTTTCTCTTATCATAACGAGTTCAAGCTGATGGCAAAAGGCAGGAATGCTCTTGCGACTGGTGATTCAGCGGCGATAACAGCTGAGGAATTTAACAAGCTTTATCCATATATTAAGAACGAAAAGAATGTGATAGATGAATATTACGAGTGGGATGGTACTTATCACACGCTGAAAGATGGACGAATCATCCGTCATTACATGCATGATACCGGTGAGTCATATGAATTTGTTGATAAGATCCCAGAACCACGTTCCAAACCGCTTTCAGATACAGAAGAGTTTGTCTATGGCGCTGTAGGTGGAGTTTGGGATTTCTTTACGGAGGATCTTGCTACTGTTTTGAATCCTGAAGCGACTAAAGGAGAAAAAGCATTTGCATTAGCTATGTTTCTTCCTGTAGGGAAACCTGTGAAAATAATTGATGAGGGCAGCGGATTTGTTTCTGATGGTATAAAATCTCTTAATAAGATAATAGACAGTAGTTCTGTTGTTAAAAAAGAATCAAAAGACATTAACTTTAATAGCTCTTCTAAAGCTATTACGAAAGTTGAATATGGAGATCAATTTACAAGAGTGAATGGAAAAAAGGCCTTAAAAGCTGATATTGAATACACAAACAAAGAGGGGTATAAATATCAAACTGACGGCAATGGGAGAATAAAAGATGTAGAAGCTAATCTTACATTAGGTAAAGCAAAACGTAATAATTATGCCCAAAGAAATGTCGCAAAAGAGGATAGAAAGCCTAAGGATGACGGAGGCCATTTAATTGCAAGTATTTTTAAAGGATCAGGGAATATTGATAATTTAGTTCCTATGGACTCTAAATTAAACAGAGGAGATTACAAAGCCCTTGAAAATGCTTGGAAAAAAGCATTAACAGAAGGTAAAGAGGTAAAAGTTAAAATTAAACCATTATTCGAAGGAACTTCTGCCCGACCAACTGAATTTAAGATAAACTACTCAATAGAGGGGAAGAAATATTCGGAAAGATTAACCAATTATTAAGGGAGGTAAATAAAATTGGAAACAAAAAACATGGAATTGATGTACCAACAAATTGCAAACACTTTAGTTGATATGATACCTGAAGAATGGGATAAAATATACTTATATGCTGAGTACAGAGAAGGTTATAAAAAAGTATTTTTCTATTACTATCCTGAAAATAAATCTAAACCAATTTATAGCCTTGATATAATAGATATATTTAACATAGACGAAGATGACTTTGATCGATTAGAAAATGAATTATATACATGCTTTACAAACTTATGGCTAGAATTTTCACAACAAGAACAAGACTCGTGGAGTCACTTGACTTACATCTTAGATAGCAACGGAAAAATGAAAATCAATTATGGATATGATGACCTTTCTGAGATTAGCCCTGTTGAAAAACAGGAAAAATGGGAATCCGAATATATAAAATAGAAAAGTTGACAGCCCTTTTATAAACAGAGGGCTGTTTCTTTAATAATAGATGAAAAGTTGGAGGAAGGTTAGTTTGGATATCTTAGTCGAACTGCAAAATCTAAAAGATAATCGTCTATTAAGAGATGATCAAGAAGTAGAGAAATTTGAAAAGGCAATAGAAAATATTTTAAAAATGAAAGACGGAAATCGCATTACTTTTCTATGCCAAGGATTTGACGATGACACTGAGAATGATGAAGTAATGTTTGGGTTAATTCATGCGATTGAGTCATATGATAATATTGTTGGTTCAGTATCATCTTTAAACATACTAGCAAATTCTTTTTGTAATGCTTCCACATGCACAGGAATGGTTAAAGATTATTCAAAATCGGATATTAAACCATGAACCATCTCGAGAAACCTACAAAAAAAATAATACCTACTTTAGATAGCGATATACAGAAAGTTATAATTTCACAATTAAACGCTATAAAGGCAAAGAATGCTAACCGTTTTGAACAGAGTGTAAATTCAGTTTTAAACTAAGATCAGAATGCCCTTCTTTTTAAAAGACCTAATGACATATGCCATTAGGTCTTAACGGTCCTTAATATGTTAACTTTCCTTTTTACCTTCTCTCCCAATACACTCCATGCAACAAGGCATCAATAACAATGCTGGCCGTATCTCATTAGACAAATATGAAATTACAAGAACAATTGCAAGTAGTACTATTCCAATTTAAATCAAGTAACTTTAGAGGTGAGTTAACATGACTAGTATGAGAAATACAAACGACCCTATCACTCTTGAAGATATAAGTAGACTTGAACAAGAATACATCCTCACTTTGTCCAACCAATATAAAGACTTTTTATTGAAATACAATGGAGGCTATCCTGAAGAATCTTTCTTCAAAATCCCGGAATAAGAAGGAGAGAGTTTAGTTAATAAGTTTTATGGTATTGGAGACATGAAATCCCAGAAGGATTTCTCTCAATAGCAAATGATCCAAGTGGTAATGAAATCTTACTTGGTGTAAACAAAGAATTTAACGGTAAGATATATTTATGGATGCACGATTTTGAACCAGAAGACAAAATGGACAATATGTTCATCTTAGCTGATGACTTTTCTGAGTTCTTTAATAACCTGTATTGAATCTAATTAAGAAGTTTTTTAATTTTACTATTAACCAACATTAAATACTTCGATTAACCAAGAGAGGCTTTGCACCCTTCTATAACCTCAAATGTATGGTTTTATTCATATGCCATGAGGTATTCACTGAGTAACAACTTAACTATGTATCTTTTGCAGGCATATGGCTTATGTCGTTAGCTAAGAAAAAGAAAGATTAAATGGGAGTGAGGATATCTGAATATAAACGCTTTTGGAAGAGCAACAATAGAATCAATAGAAGAATTAGAAGAATATTTGGGATTTCAACTTCCGAATGATTACAATGAATTTCTAAACGACTATAACGGCGGGACAGCTAAGATAAGGTATAGTCGCTTTTTTGTTGAAGATTTAAACCAAGATATCTCTTTAGATGTCTTATATGGCATCGATGTCAAAAAGACCTTTGATTTAAGAGCATGCCATGACGAGTTAGAAGAAGATATGGTACCCGGCAGTTTAATAATAGGAGACGATCCAGGTTCAGGCCTAATAGTTCTAATAACTGATAATGAAAACTATGGTGTTTATTAATGGGATCATTCCTTTTACTTTCCACAGTCAGGAGAGGAAGAAAATACGTATAAAATCGCTGATAGTTTCAGGGATTTTATTGACGGCTTAAAAAACCTTGAAATAAAGGATAATCTGTAGTCAACTTTAATTTTAAGCTTAGATGATATCATAGTTCCTTATGCGGATTTGTTTGAAAGTCGAGACATTACATTTTATACAAACTGAGTTAGGTTACCTAGATATTGTTGTTTATATAGAAGCTAAGTTTAATTAAGGATTGTTGGCAGTTTTAGATAAATATAAGATATAGCCTCTATTTTTCACTGGGGGTTGTTTTCAAAGATCATCTTTACTGAACTCACATTGAAGGAGGATTCTCCTTATGAAGAAATTTGAAGATCACCTTTCTGAATTACAAGCAGATATAGTGGCAATTTGCCTTGAATATGTTAACAACCAAGCAGAGGATATTTATATGTTCTGCTCATATGAACCAGAGATTTTCACATTTGATGTTTTTTATAAGATTGATGGCTCTGTGGTATTAAAGAATGAGCTTAATGAACCAGTTACATCTACTAAAAAAGGCTATTTTTATGATACATCTGACAATAGACAAGAAGCTGTTTTAGATATTGGTATCAAGAATTTAGAGGAAATATACCAAAAATGTAAAGATTATGGAATAGATATGCCAGCTGAAATAAAGATGCATTACAATGTTAAAAAGAATAGTCTAACAGCAAAATATAATTACGATCAATCATTTTCAGAACCAGATGATCTGTTACCTGAAGAACGCTTTGACATTTGGTTTGAAGAGATTAAAAAAACAATTAATTGAAGTATCAGACTTCATTCTGTATTTTAGATGATTATTATTGGAACTATTCATCACCTGGAACAAGACACCGTTAATAAGGAGTCCTAATAAAAGGATAATATTTTAGCCATTCCTAAACTAGATTAAGTAAAACCTTAACCATAATTATAAATACAATAGAACATTAGAGGAATTGATTTTAAATGATAAATAATAAGTATTATGATGAATTTGAAGGCGAACCTAAACTTGTTTTCTTCAATGATTGTCATAAATACATTATATGGAATGGTTACTTTGAAATTATCCTAGACTCATTATTGGATACAGAACTTGAAAAAGAAGGGATACTAAAGGAATATTTTAATCACGAAGGATGGTATGATGACTCTCCATGGATGATCCCTGATATATCTTTAACCATAAGACAGCTAAAGCAATTTGATTTAAATAAAGTTGAACAATCAGAAAATATAAAAGGTATACTCCCAGAATTAGTCCAAGAAATAATTAAGTTCATAGAATCATCTAGCGAAAGAGTATGGATAGAGTACGATTAAATTCTTCTCAAGAAGTTTATAAACATTCAGTAAAAATAAATAACTCCATTTCCTCCACTAACTACGGAAGAAATCTTGAATGGAGGTTACTTTTAATGAGCATTATTGCTATAACCATTGCTTCTGCAAACCCATCTGCAAGATACCTGAGCGCAATAAAAAAATATAGTGGTTTAGGATTTACTGAAGTTAAGAATAAAATTCAAAACAATAATTACCTTGCGGAAACAGATGGCGACGATCCAGACAAACTGCAAGAACTCAAATCATTGATTGATGACTTAACCAAATCTGGCGCTTCAGTAAAAATATTTGATAGTGACCCATACGCTGAAGGAGTAACACAGTTTGAGGAAATATCGTATGAGGAATTTATCAAAAATATCAACCGGCTAAATGAGATTTTGGAAGAAATCAAAGATTTAGATGATGAGCTATCAAGATAATCACTCCTTCTTATTAAAAAGATACTACCGAGATTGTTGAGGGTTCCTTATCACAACAAACTACTTATATACTAGCTAGAAGAAGAGCAATATACTGGAGGATTCTAATTGAGCATACTCAACGATTTTAAAAGACTCAGTAAGGTGGATGTGGCTACCATCATTAAATATATGGATCTGCTTCCAAGAGAATTGATTGAAGTCTGGAAAACATTTGGATATGGAACTTTTATGAACGGTTTTTTTAAGATAATAAATCCTGATGAATATAGCACTTTAGTTAAAGACACTTATATACGCAACAGGGGAACTATACCCATTTTCACTACATCCATGGGTGATATTATACTTTTTGAAAAGGATGAAAACCAAGAGTCTTATATAGTAATGGTTAATTATCGAAAAGGTAAAACAAAAGTATTAGCTTCGAAATATACATTGTTTCTAAAATTTTTAGAAGAAGATGCATTCAAACAAAGGGCCTTAGAATGGCTCCCCTATCCAGAAGCTCTAGAAAAATATGAAGCACCAGAATACGATGAATGTTTCGGTTACACCCCTCTACTAGGTTTAGGTGGTACAGAAAAAGTAGAGAATTTAAAAAAGGTCAAATTGAAGGAACATATTCTTATCATCACCGAATTTATGGGCCCAGTTCAGTAATTTTTTTGAATATATTCAACGAAAGCACCTGATTGCGTATTAAGCAATGGGTGCTTTTTCATTATCATATTGCCTATAAAAATAAACATACTATAAATACGTTTCTGTGATAGAAGCTACATGGGGCTTTATAATAGCATCATACGTTTTATTATTAAAGGATTATGAGGATAGTGAATCTGTTATCTACAGATTGGGACCAAATGAAATGGTTATAGTTAAGATTAAGGTAAAAAAATCAACTAGGCAATTTTCGGAGCTGTTAGGGTTACCAGATGAAGATATTCCATCTAAATTCTATTTCGATCGTGCTGCACAAAAGAATGGCTATTTATTTGGTAAGAGAAGGTGGTGTATTTCCGGGAAAAACAGCGTTTTAACCCCGAACACAAAAGAAGCCCCTTTATGGACTCCTTTTTGGTGCTCACTAGTAATGACTCCTTAAGTTTTTCTGCAGTTATTTTAACCACTACTTAGGCATTCTGTTTCTCTTACTCCCCCAATACAACCCAAACAACAAAACAAACCACACCGGAGTCAACAGCAATGCCGGCCGCGTCTCATCCGCCACCAACATAATAACAAGAACTCCCGCAAACAACGCCAGCACAGCATAGTTCACAAACGGCGTAAACGGTGCCTTAAATGTTGATTTCTTCTGCAATTCTGGACGTGTTTTCTTATATTTAATATGACAGATAAGAATGATGCTCCAAACCCAGATAAAGCAGATTGCACTAATGCTTGTGACAATTCCAAAGGCTTGTTCTGGAATGAGTTTGCTTAAGAGTGCTCCCACTGATACGACAATGGCTGATAGCCATAAAGCGTTCGCAGGGACGTGTTTTTTGTTCAGTTTAGCAAGCTGGGCTGGTCCCTGGTCTTGCTTACTTAGATTATATAAGGTGCGGCTTGTGGAAAACATGCCGCTATTCCCTGCAGATGCTGCTGATGTTAATACGACGAAGTTGATAATGCCTGCAGCAATCGGGATTCCTACTAGACTAAATGTCTTAACGAATGGACTTTCGGCTGCATTCAGCTCAGTCCATGGGTTTATCATTAATAGGATTAGTAGTGCTCCAACATAGAAAAATAGAATCCGTAAAGGTATTTTATTGATTGCTGATGGGATGTTCTTAGCTGGGTTAGCTGTTTCGGCTGCTGACACCCCGATTAGTTCCACTCCGACATACGCAAAGACGACCATTTGGAAGGCTAACAAGAAGCCGGAGATTCCATTTGGAAACAGTCCGCCATGCTCCCACAGATTCGTAACCGAAACGGTTCCTGCATCTGTCTGGAATCCGATCACCAACAGAACAATTCCTATACCAATTAGGGCAAGAATCGTCACTACCTTGATTAATGCAAACCAAAACTCCAATTCCCCGAATAGCTTAACCGTCAATAGATTAAGCCCTAATAAAACGACGACACAAATAAGTGCAGGAATCCATTGCGGGATATCAAACCAATAATTCACGTACACCCCGACAGCAATTACATCCGCCATCGCTGTCATGATCCAGCAAAACCAATACGTCCACCCTGTCACAAACGATGCCCAAGGTCCAAGATAATCTTCGGCAATGTCTGTAATAGATTGATAGCCTGCTTTCGATAACAGCAGCTCCCCTAGCGCTCGCATCACGAAAAACAGTGCTATACCTACAATTATATAAGCAAAGATGATAGAAGGCCCTGCCAGCTGGATCGCTTTTCCGGAACCTAAAAATAATCCGGTACCAATCGTACCGCCAATGGCGATCAGCTGCACATGTCTATTGGATAAGTCCCTCTTTAATTCTTGTTGTGCCAACTCTAGCTCCTCCTTCAATTCAACCCAATAAAAAAAGAGATTGGAGGCTCTCCAATCTCTTGATCACAAGAATAACAAATACTATTGGTTATACGCGCGCAGCATAACCCAAATACATATCCGATACTCTTCTGTCCGTTTGCCTGAGATTGTGAACCCTTCGGCGCCGCGCAAATGGCGGTCTCTCCAGAAGCTGCTCCTGCTATAGTGTGATCCATAGCATTCATAGCTTTATTATTAAGTTATTTAGATTCCGTTGAATAGTGATTATTCTATTCCTTGTTGGATTTTTTGTCAAATCCTAATTTTGTCTCCAGGCTCGTCATATCTTATGCCACCACCATTTCAGCATTTTGTACGCTATTCACCAAGATTCCGCTAAACCCCTAAGATACTTGTACCCTTCGATATTTTATTTAGGACATATAATACCCTGTATCCTAAAATAATGGAGGTGAAGATATGTCAGTTGGACAATATCGTTCATTATGCCAAAAATATAGCGGTAAAGCAGTTGAAATCCGTTGCCATGACGGAAAAGTCCATAGAGGGATCATCCAGCGTGTAGACCGGGATCGTGTATATTTGCAGCCTATGGGCCGCTCCAGAAATCTAGGAGGCTTCGGTTACGGAGGCTACGGAAATGGGTATGGCGGCGGTTATGGTCGCAGTTTTGGCCGCGGCTTTGGCTTTGGTTTTGGAGTAGCTTTTGGAGCCATCGCAGGAATAGCCTTGCTTTCTCTCTTCTGGATCTGACTATTTAGCAGTATTCCATATAAATTTGATTACCCAATGGGTATGACAGCATGAAAAAGCCTGGAATTGGTGCAGCCGGGCTTTATCATGTCCATATATTACATATCTCCGGCAATCACACTAGCTTCGACAGCCAGCAGCTCTTTGGCCGATAAGCTTTGTCTTTCCATATAGTTTTTGACTACATAATAGCCCATGCAATAACCTAACATCTTTGGATATTCGCGGTGACCAAACAAGATAGCTTGATATTCATAATCCTTGCGCAAAAGCTGCTGCTCCGGAACAATATAATCGGACCACATTTTTTCTAGTTTCTTATCCGGATAAAAGGATGCCCAGCCTGCAGTCAGTTCTTCCCCCAACCTCTCCCTAACAGCATTTTCAGCTAACCCCTCTAATACGATGGTATCCAGTAAGGTGTACATCTCTTCCCTTTTATCAAAGCGATTCAGCCGGCACACATGGTTATACTCGTGCGTAAAGATTGCTTGTATCTCTTCCTCCGTATTTTTAGGGGAGACAAATAAAAAAAGCTTATCCTTGAATGCCAGACCAGATTTCCCTCCCAATTGTGTTTGGATCCATTTATTACGGTCATCCGAAGGAAAAATATAGATTGGAATATCCGGACCGTCCCACTCCTTTTTCAGGAAAGCCTCGTCCTCTTGCACGACCTCCCACACCTTTTCCTCCAGCTGTTTACGCTTCTTCTTTAATGGACGGTACATGCCGTGCCGTATAAAGTAATCATATATTTCTTCGGCAGAAGCGTCAGCAAAAAGTCCTGTCAGCTTTTCGCATAGTGCAATCGGATCCTCATAATGCTCAAGCAGCCATTCATCCGTTCTGATTACGCTCATTTTCCTCCCCCTATCAATACCAATTTATTCAGCAAGATAGCTAATGGCACAAAACATTTCTGTATTCATAGCATATTAAAATGATGTCATACAAAGGCAGGGGTTACGTTTGAAGTACACATATCTTGATTGTCTGGCACTATTCGGAGTAGGCGGTGCACATCCCGGCGGACTGCAGTTAACGAAGAAAATTTTAGCAGAAGAGAAAATCAATAAAGAAACGACGCTTCTGGACGCAGGCTGCGGCACAGGACAAACGGCCGCTTACCTGCAGCAGCACTACGGCTGCAGTGTTAGTGCCTTAGACAACAACAGCACCATGGTGGATAAAGCACACCAAAGATTCTCCAGTTTGGGGTTACCGATTGATACCAAGGTTGGCGACATAGAGAACCCCCCCTACCCGGATAAACAGTTTGATATTGTCCTCTCCGAATCGGTCATTTCCTTTACCAGAGTTAGCGCGACAATTCCTGAGATCAAAAGAGTGCTGAAGCAAAACGGCAGATTGTTCGCAATCGAAACTGTATTGGAGCAGCCTCTTTCTGAAGAAGAACGGTCTCACATTGTAGATTTTTATCGCTTCCCACAATTATTTACGGAGGAGGAATGGCTGACCGCTTTTAGAGATGCTGGATTTCAACGAATAGATGTAACAAAATATCAGCCAGGATTGGTCAAAGTCGATGAACAGCATGCTGCTGATTACTCCCTATCAGAAACTATCGATGATGGTTTGCTAGAGATATTGGAAGAGCATGAAGAAATCATGCAGCAGCATAAAGAAAACCTGGGATTTCGTATATTTAGATGCAGTTAAAAAAAGAAGCTCAACGCCAAAATGTTGAGCTTCTTTTTTTATTTATTGAATTGATTTCGAGTAGTTACCGCCGTTCAGCATTCCTTCTTGTGGTATTTCGAGCTTGAAATGCGTACCATTCGGTGAACTGTCTACTATATTGATATCCCCCAGGTGTTCGATCATCGTCTTCTTCACAAAGGCTAGGCCTAATCCCATTCCTCGCTCTTTCTCTCCTAATGATATAAAGGGATCAAATACACTCAACCAGTCCTCAGGCCGTATACCTATCCCAGTGTCAATAAAGTGTATGATGATATTCCTATCATTAATCTCTGTGCTGATTGTTATCTTCTTTTCTGTCCTATTATCCGGTATTGCTTCCACGCTATTTTTGATCAAATTTATAAAAACTTGTTTTAAGTTTGTCCGATTCAGATAAACATTCAGTGGTGAATATATATTTGTGAATTCCAACTCCACCTTGTTTTCCTGGAGCATCCCGACTGTAAATTCGATAGACTCTTGGATTATTTTCGCAAGATCATCTGTTTTATACAGCAATGCGGATGACTTCATGTACGCCCTATAATTATCTGTCAGCTGCTCTAAATGGTCCGATGCATCACCTATCATTTTCAGTTTCCGTTTATCTCCATCGTCCAGGGATCCATTTTTGTCCATCATGCTTGAGAAACCTTTAATAATAGAGTTTGTGTTCCTTACTTCATGAATTAAACTGCCAGTCAAATGACCCGTGTAGTCCAGTTTTTTCTGTTTTTCCATTAATGCATGGGAATGAACCTTTAATTCTACATTCAACTTAACAAAAATGTGCATGTTTGCCACCGAAAATAAAATTACACCAATACTGCTGGTAAGAACGCCAGTCAAAGGAAAAAAGTTTAAAATTCCAGGTATGACCAGCAGCAATGCATTGAAGGAAAATCCCATTAGGAAGCTCTTGAAGTGTGAGTTCCGTATTCTCATTGACAAAACAGGCATAACGATTAAGAAAAAGACAACGATAGCCATGTGTATAAAATACACCCAAAATAGCGGCCCGTAATCCGGAAAATAGTATACATCCGTATACCTTTCCTGCGTAACAGTCAATCCTTCTATTCCTAAGTCCGTCCAATTTATCACATATACGATGGCACTCCATATCGTGAAGCCAATCAGTGCTTTCTTGGTGAAAAGAGCATACGAAACATTCGTCAGCCAATTCGCCTTTTTCACCATGGATGGTTGGTCTTTGATAATCCGGTACGCTACATATAATACAATCGGGAGACCGAACGTCGGCCCAGCACGAAACAGCTTAAACAGAAATAGAATTGTATCTTCTGACAGAACATCCTTAAAATAAAGAACTCCGATATCCAACTGCCAAATGGTGATCAGGATCATATAAATGATCATTCCTGTCGACAGTTTTGTTTCATTATAAACTTTGCCTATGCTCAACGCTAAAAACAATGGCAGTAACCCAATGGCACATATCAATATACCAATAATCATATCGGCTAACCCCTAACTGCTGAAATCCACATCATGGATTTGACTATGTTCTTTTGTATAAAGTAATGTGGATTCCGTTAGACGAATCAGGAGCTATAAAACCATGATTTTAGCTACTATTCTCATATATCCCTTCATAACTTATGCCCATATATTATATCAGATGTCCATCTGTTTAGTGGCGGACTCAATCAGCATATTCATATGCAAATAATAATAAAAAAGCTCAACATTACAATGTTGAGCTTCTCTTTCATACTATCAAAATGGAAAATCCTACTTAAGGATTATCGAATCGATATTCGATTGGTTTTTGATAGTTACCACCATTCAGCATTCCTTCTTGCGGTATTTCCAGCTTGAAATGGGTGCCACTTGGTGAGCTTTCAACTATATGTATATCTCCTAAGTGTTCGATCATCATTTTCTTCACGAAGGGGAGACCCAATCCCATCCCGCGCTTTTTATTTCCTATTGAGATGAATGGATCAAATACACTCACCCAGTTTTCCTGAGGTATGCCCTTACCAGTGTCCTTAAAGTGAATGATGATATTTTTATCATCAATCTCTGTGCTGATAGATATCTTCTTTACCGGCTTGTCTTCCGGCATTGCCTCAACACTATTTTTGATCAGATTGATAAAGACTTGTTTCAAGTTTGTCCTATTCAGATAAACATTCAGAGGCGAATATGTATTTGCGAACTGCAGCTCCACTTTGTTTTCTTGGAGCATCCCAGCTGAAAATTCGATAGACTCTTCGATTATTTCCACAAGATCCTCTGTTTTAAAGGCTAATGCAGAGGCCTTCATATACGCATTATAATTATCTGTCAGTTGATCCAGATGTTCAGATGATCTGCTTATCATCTCCAACGTTTGCTTATCACTTTCCGTTAAGTCGCCGCTATTGTTGAGCAGCCTTGAGAAACTTTTAATAATCGCGTTTGTGTTCTTTACTTCATGAATCAGGCTGCCAGTCAGCTGACCTGTATAGTCTAGTTTTTTCTGTTTTTCCATTAATTCATAAGAATGTATTTTCAAATCCACATTGAATTTAACGAAGATATGTATGCTTCCCACCGAAAATAGGATGACACCAATGCTGCTTGTCAGAAGACCAGTTAACGGAATGAAGTTTAGAGCTCCCAGTACAATCAGCAGCAATGTGTTGAATGAAAAACCCATAAGGAAGTTTTTAAAATGCGAGTTCCGAATCCTCAGCGAGAATACACAGACAACTAACAAGAAAAATACAATAGCAGCCACGTGCAGGAAATAGACCCATAATAGCGGTCCATACTCAGGAAAATAGTGATTACCAGCAAATCTTTCATTGGAAACGCCTAACCCAGTTACGCCTAAGTTCGTCCAACTTATGAAGTAAACCACCATACTCCATATTGTGAAGCCAATAAGTGCTTTTTTTGTAAAAAGTGCATACGACATTTTCGTGAGCCAATTCGTCTTTTTCGTTACGGATGGCTGATTATTGATGATCCAGTAGACCATATACAATACCGTGGGAAGGATAAAAATCGCCCCTGCATGAAACAGCTTGAACAGGAATAGAACCCTATCCTCTGACAAGACGTCCTTAAAATAAAGAACCCCAACATCCAACTGCCAAATTGTGATCAAGATCATGCAAATGATCATCCCTACCGACAACTTTGTTTCATTGTAAACTTTGCTTATGCTCAACGCTAAAAACAATGGCAGCAAACCAATGGCACATATTACTATACCAATAACCATACTGACTAACTCCTAACTGCTTGAAATCCGCATTTGGATTGAATTTTTTGTATCATGTTCTTCTTCGTACAATAGAAATGAAGAGATTCCATTGCATATATTAGGATCAATAGCCCATAACCAGTTACTACTATTCTCATATATTTCTTTATACTCAATGAATACTTATACCCATACATTATACCAGATATCTTCCATTTAGCTTTGAGAGTTAATAGAGAAAAACAAATTGGAAACAATCACCTATAGCATTAATTTCATTAATTATCCAAGCGGAAGATCATTGTCACTCTAACTAATTCATATCTCCTTTTATATATCTGAAAAATTTAAATATTGAAATTTATTCAGATGTGTAATACAATCTCACAAACAGTGAATGAAGAGGTGGATGATGAAAACGTTAGAGCGATTTAGTCAGTTTGTCGGAAGTACATTTGCGTATTGGGTCATTTTATTTGCGGTAGTAGCTTTTATGCTGCCGGCAGGTTTTACATGGATTGTTCCGCTTATTACCCCGCTGCTCGGAATCATTATGTTTGGTATGGGACTAACTCTGTCTGCGAGTGATTTTAAAGGAGTTGTGAAACGGCCTTTTGAAGTATTCGTCGTAGTAGCCGGACAATTTTTGATCATGCCGCTGCTTGCCTTTGCTTTGGCAAAAGGACTGCAATTACCTCCCGAAGTTGCTGTCGGCGTCATTCTCGTAGGATGCTGCCCTGGCGGAACATCTTCTAATGTCATGACCTTCCTAGCCAAAGGTGATGTGCCATTATCCGTGACAGCCACAGCAGTCACAACCGTACTCGCACCAATCGTAACACCTGCACTTATTCTTTTATTCGCAAGCGAATGGATTGAAGTCAGCCCTGTCTCCTTATTTATATCCATCGTGAATGTTGTCATCATTCCGATTGTCTTGGGTTTATTAGTGAAACGCTTCTTCAACAGACAAGCTACAGCAAGCATCAAGGTACTGCCGCTTGTCTCAGCAATAGCTATAATCGGTATCGTAGCTGCTGTCGTATCCAATAGCCAGCAGCAGATTGCACAGACTGGACTGGCAATCTTCGGTGTAGTCATCCTGCATAATGTACTCGGCTACCTGCTCGGATTCACCTTTGCCAAGCTTCTGCGAATGGATCTGTCCAAGGTCAAAACAACATCCATCGAGGTAGGAATGCAAAACTCAGGTCTGGGCGCCCAGCTCGCAACGGCGCACTTCTCCCCGCTTGCCGCTGTACCTAGCGCTATCTTTAGTGTTTGGCATAATATTTCTGGTTCCATTCTGGCTAATATTTATGCGAAGATGGGCAGTGGTGAGAAGGAAGTAGATGCTAAGGAGCAGATATCTTAATAGAATTAGCCATCCTCATACTTGAGGATGGCTAATTTTTTATTAAGCTCATAGTAATAAGAAGTCTCTTCAGATTGATCCTTCCTCTTAGCTTTATCACCAATATATAACCATCTTATAGCCCCTAAGACTTCTGTAGTGTTTTTCCAAAAAACGAATCTTTAGTTCTGGTAAAAAGGATGCGTTTTTGCCATTTCCCCTTTCACCAGTATTTTCCTTTATTATAATTACAAGTAAGGAACAGCTAACGGATATATCAGGTGGTGAAGAAAATTAAAAATTTAGACGTACAAGACATCCAGCAGCAGATTGAAAGCACAAAGAAGTTTATCAAACAAACAAAGGAAAGCGTCGAACAGGTCAAACAAGCCCTCAATGGCGTTACGACACTTCACGATGGATTTGAAGGCAATACCGCCGAATCCATCCGCTCCTTCTATGATGAAGCACACAAGCCTTTCCTCGAGTTCATGAACAGCTTTTTGATACAATATGAAGAAGCATTAGGCACCGTTAATAAGCAAGTTCTCTCCTTCGAACCGAATGAAAATGGCTTTATCCGTCAGGAGTTCTTAGAAGGCGAATTGACCATTAAAATGCAAAAAGCACAAGACAGTCTATCTGCTACAACTTACATGATTAATCAACAGCTTAATAATGTAAGTGATCTTGCATCCGTATCACATGTAAAAGATGACACATTCCTAGATTCCGTTGCTGAGGCAAAAAAGAGAATTAACAAGACAGTAGATAATATGTACAAAATGGACTCGAATGCTACCAGCAATCTAGATAAGTCTGAGGACGATATACAGCAGCTGAAAACGTATGTGTCTAAGCTGAAGAGTGCGATTGACAAGGATAATATTACTGTAGACAATTTCAATGTAAGCCAATTTAACAGTGGTTTTTTCTCTTATCATAACGAGTTTAAAATGATGGCAAGAGGCAGAAATGCTCTTGCGACTGGTGAGAAGGCTGAAATTACACAAGACGAATTCAACTCTTTGTTTCCATTTGTCAAAACTACAGAATCTGTTATGGATTACTATAACGAGTGGAATGGAAGTTATCATACACTAAAAGACGGCAGGATTATCCGAGAGTACCCTACTCAAGATGGTCCCCGTTTTGAATTCGTTGGTAAAATCCCTAACCCTAGAGCAAGTCAGCCGTCTGATGAAACAAATATCGTAATGGATATACTAGGTCCCGCATGGAAAGACACAGTGAATTATTTCACTGAAGATTTCGTTACCCTATTTGATCCAGAATCTTCTTGGTGGCAAAGGGGATTAGCAGCAGCATTTATAATTCCTTGGGGAAAAGGCATAAAATCGGAATTTAAATTTGGAGTTAAAAAAGGCCTTGATGATATTCGTACAATATTAAATTCAAAAGCCCCTAAATCGAAAAGATTTAAAGCTGGACTCTCTCTTCTAACTCCTCCTAATCCCGGACAACAAGCCTTCCAGTTTGGAGAGAAATACATTAAGCCGGTCTTGTTGAAGAATGGTGGATTTCTTGCTAAGAAGGTAGATGGTGGTAAAGGGAAGAATCATCTACAGACTAACAATAAAGCTAAAGATGCTACTAATGGAAAGGCCGATATCCCTAAACAAACTTTAAAATCAAATAAAGGTAAATCTATTGATGTAACACCTAGTCCCAAGCACTCTACCACGACTTCCGTTCCTAATCCATTTAAAGGAGAGCCAAATTCGTCCGTAGATATTATTGATAAAAAGACAGGAGAAATAAAAACCAGAAGATTTTATGGATCAGATGGCAGAGCTCTTAGAGATGTTGATTATACTAATCATGGTAATGCCAAAACTCACCCTGAATGGCCTCATGAACATATTTTCAAATGGAACAGTGATGGGACATTCGAAAGATAATAAAGGAGTGTTAATATTGGATTTTGAAGAATTCACACAAAGAGTAGCAATGGGTGAAGAGTTTCAATTTTACTACAAAAACGAAAGTTATTGGATTAGCAGAAATAAAGAAGGTTTTCATTTAACGAGAGTTCAAGATAGTTACTCACAGACTTTCAAAACTTCAGGGGATTTGTTTAAAGAAGGAAAAATAGAAAATAAGGGTATCCATGAATTATGGGAAGAACTAGAGATTTGATACACTAATGGACTCTAGATGATAAATAATCCACTTATATTTGAACATCAAGCCAAGGTCATTCGAGAAACCATACGAGGCGGAACACAAGATGTTAGAAATCAAATCTATAGTTAAAGATATTGAAGATTGGGGTGAGGATACGGACGATTTTTTCGTTTCTTTTGAAATTGACGTAGGAGAACAGGATATACCAGCAGCGTCAGATATGCTTACCTTTAGTGTTATTAGCCCAAAAAGATTAAATAAAGTATTGGATAAAATTGATATAGAAATAGGACATGGCTATCTTTTGATGAAAGATTTTAATATTAGAAACGTGCAATTATCTCTAGATAATATTATGAACAAATGTAAAGACGAGGATTACGATATATATCTGAATAACCTATCGAGATATTTTAAGTTGCACGATTAAGCAGAGTATACCTTGTTTAAATCAAATAATATCCATACGCACTCTCGATTTAGACAAATATATTATTTTTATAGGAATCATTGCACAATACCCCGGTTAATCAGCACATATAAAAATGCCCTCTATTCGTTTTTTTTATAAGTAAAAGAAAGACTTGGTTAAATCAACAGAAAAATTATCAATGATCCTAGAGATAAAAATTAATTTTCTAGAGGCATTAAATTTTCAGGAAAATGATTACCCGATCGAAAGTGTGCACACCTTAAATCTCTAGATTCTCATTAGAAGAATTTGCGGTGTAGATGGGATGAGATCTGTGTGATACCTCTTTAGATCAAATTAGAACCAAATAAACACTGAGAATTAAGGAAGATATAGTATGCACTTTAAAATAAAATGTACGATAGATGAGGAACACATAAATATATTGAATAAATTAAAGGGTAAAAAACTATTAAACATCTATGTTGAAGATGCAGGAGATTTTGCTCTACATATTGCATTAGAAACCGAAACTCAAAAATTATTATTAATTAGCAATAAAACTATCACAGCAAGCGATGATGATGACTACCCACACTTTGTTATACAAAAGATAGAAACTATAGACAACGAATACACCATTAAAAAGATAAACAAGATAATAAACAGTATCAGCATCATCCGAGATAATTCAACTTGGCATAACAGTGACCATCATTGGGATACAACTTGCGACGCAGCAATTAAGTTAACTCTAGAAGATGAGTTTCTATATCTTATAGCTCACGACTCCATTGCTGGATTTATTAAGTTGGAAAATATGAATGATGAAAACAAAGATGATTTAGTACTCAAGGATTATTGGGCTATGAAAACAGATAACCTTGATTCGCAGGATTGGGTTCTTGTTTAACTATAACAAGTACTATTTTTTATTTTTTAGATTTTTGATACGCTAGAGTAGGTAAATTATAAATGAACAGTATCCATGATAGTAGAATACTTAGTTATAATGTAGACTTTGAATACTCAAAACTAACAATAAAAATAATAGACGATGATGGTCAATATAGTGACTTGCTATTTGAGAATGTTTTTGCATTTCATTTCGAAGAGCAACTTCCTCATAGTTTGATACTAGACATAATAGAAGATGAAGTGGACACTTTTTATACAGATAATAAAGAGATTCTGGATAAAGGAAAAGATTATTATTGGCCCATGGATTACGAGAATAGTGAAGAGATGCTAAGCTATATAAAGTCAAAGAGCTACCGTTACTATAAAATTCAGTCGTCCTATGGTTTGAATGGATGGATCCTTTCAAGGGCATTCCTAGTTAAGTAAGAAATAGTTTATATAATAATAAAGTGCTCAGCGATACACTTGCTGAGCATATTTAAATCAAATCAGAAGGTAAACTCCCTCGTATCCACCTGCACAGCCCCCTGCGTTTAGAGTCTGATTATTCACATGTGTAGCTGCTAGCTATACACCTTTGTCTTTGTTTACAGTGAAGATGAATGGCAGAGCTTAGACTTACCTCTCCATTCCAATACCACAGGCTTCAATATGACCCTAATTTCACATCTAAATAATGTGGTTTTTTATCCCAATCCGAATAACACCATCCAACACTTCCAGATTCATATTATCATTGTAATAGTCATTTCCGCTCCAAGGTACATATATAGTTTTGGTATTCTCGTTTTTGCACACAGTTCAATATAAGCTATATCATTGAAACGTAAGAGCCGACCCAATATATGCGGTCTATCGACCACTTTATTACTTACCGGATTATTAGTAGACATTCCCAAAGGATATTCTTCCTCTGAAGGCTCGTAATTTAATTCTGCAGCATCTAGATACGAGATATCCATCAGTATTTCATCACACTCAAACACCTCTCTTCCGGCATGATTTTGTGCCTTTTCTCGAAGATTAGTACAGGAAAGTGTTTGGAATCTGGAACCTGATATGTCAATAGTCCACGTTCTCAAAAACAATACTTACAGTCTCAATTTCTTGCATTATTTACCCACTCCTCCATTTCACTTCTAAATACTAAAATCTGCATGCTTCAAGTTAATATATGTATTAAAAAAACAATACGAAAACTTCAGATCGAAATATTGGAGATGGAGAGCTAAACAAATAGATAAAGGTGAATTTTAAAAGGAGAAATTTTAAATGAATAAAGAGGAATTAACCGATTTTATTAAAAAATATATGGAACCGGATGATTTTACAGGAGGAGTAGATGAAAGACAGATTGATTATATTCAAGATACTCTAGAGTTAAAGTTACCAGAAAGTTATAAGTGGTTTTTAAATAATTATGGGTCTGGTGGTTTATATGGTGTGGATATTTTAGGAGTGGCTAAGTCTAATATTGCTACAGTTGTTATTGAAACAGAGAATTATAGGGATCTAGGAATGAAAGGAAAATTAATAGTAATTGAAGATATAGATGAATATGGCTATTGTTTAGATACTAGCAACATGAAAAATGGTGAGTGCCCAGTCATTGCATGGAATAAGCAAGGAGGGCTTGACGACTATAATACGGCAGAAAATTTTTATGAGTTTTTATCCCAGAGGTTATCGGATGCAATAGAAGCGTGGGAAGAAGATTTTTAGAAGGAAATTAAGGAGACCTTTAAAAAGGTCTCCTATTTATTTCATTTATTAATAACAGTTCACCTTAGCGGTTGCAATTGATGAATTAATCAGTAATGGTGTTCTTTTTAGTCCCCCTCTTGTCTCCGTTCTTATAATCCCAGGCATTGGCAAACTTTACTTATAATCTTATAATCAAGAACCATTTTGCAATGATTAGACCGTTATTTTACATATAGTCGTCTTGTATAACACACTCGCACCCTATTCGGGTTCTCCATCACAAAGTTCCTTGCGTATGGAATCTGTCCAAAACCCTGTCAACCTCATTCTAAGTCACATGTAAACCAAAAATAAGTGATTAAAACAATGATATTAGTTAAATCAAAAATACATGCGGAGATTACTCATTCTGGCGGTGTATCAAACGTTACTAAAAATAAGTAATTAGGAGTTGTCCATATGGTTAAATTTGTAGATTCTAATGAGAGAATTTCCTTAGAAGAGATCAAAAACTTTGAAACTGAATATAATGTTAATCTAACTGAAAGATACAAAGGTTTTCTACTTAATTGGAATGGCGGATATCCAGAACCTAGTTTATATAAAATATCAGATGAAAAAGGTGTTAGTGTTCTAGACCATTTCTATGGAATTGGTGATGACGAAAGTGATTTGTCTGATTACATCGACATATATGAATATAGATTACCAACAGGATTTGTACCAATTGCAAATGATCCTGGTGGCAACGTAATATGTCTAGGCACTAATGAACCTTATTACGATAAAATATATTTTTGGGATCATGAGAACGAACAGGAAGATAATGAGGATATGAGTAATATGTATTTCTTAGCGAATAACATAGATGAGTTTCTTGGAAATCTTTATAAAGAAGGTAACTAAATTTGGATGTACTCTATCAGCAAATAGCAAGGGTTGTTGTTGAGACTATTCTAGAAGAATGGGCTAAAGTCTACTTATACGGTAAGGTTGTTGAAGGATCTCAGACTGCTTACTTTTATTATTATCCGGAAGGCAGAGATACCCCTATATACAGTCATGAAATATCTGAACTATTTACAGTTAGTGAGCTCGAATACACTGGAAAATGGCATCGATTAGTTGATTTTATTCAGGAACTTTGGAATGCCTTTAAAAATAAGGATCAAGAGTCCTGGACAAATTTCACGCTGTTTTTTGATAAGGTTGGAAAATTCAATATTGATTTTAATTATGATGATCTCTCAAATATAGACCCTCACGAAAGAAAAACTATATGGAAATATAAGCATCTTAGTCTGATGCCCAAGAGTAATTCTGGGAAAAAGCACTTAGAAAAATATCTTTCCACACTCGAGTGATATCTAGCTTATGTTGGGATAAAGTGTATTGTGAAATAAAATATGATTTTAATTGATTCAACAATGGAGACTTCCATATATAAAAAAATCACTCAGCGATGTCGCTGAGTGATTTTTAATTTCAGAAAGGAAACTCCCTCGTCTCCACCTGTACCGAAACCCACTGCGTTCTCCGTAAACTCCTCAATAATCCAAGGATTACCGAAGCGGCCCATTCCGGAGCTTTTCACTCCGCCAAATGGTGCGTTTTCAACTGCGTTTACAGTCTGTTCATTCATATGTGACATTCCAAACTCCAATGTAGCTGCCAGCTGTTCACCTTTAGCTAGGTCCCCAGTAAAGATTGCAGAGTTTAGACCGAATTCTGAGTTATTGGCAATCTCCATGGCTTCTTCATCAGATGCTGCTTTAATGATAGATGCGATTGGAGAGAATAGTTCGGATTGAGCTAGGCTGCTGTCAGGCGGAACGTTTCCGAAAATAGTTGGTGTTAGGATATTTCCTTCGCGTTTCCCTTCCAGCAATACTTCAATATTATCTTCCTTCGCCTGGGCCATGAAGGATAGTGCTTTTTGAAGCTGTTGTTCATTGATCATTGGACCGATGATGACGGATTTATCTGTTGGGTTGCCTATCGGCAATGTATTCGCATGTGCCACGAATTTCTCCACAAATGCATCGTATAGCTTTTCATGCACAATGATTCGGTTGATCATCATACAGATTTGACCTTGGTGCAGGAACTTACCGAAGACAGCTGCTTTCACCGCTTGGTTAACATCTGCGTCCTCCAGGACAACAAACGGGGCGTTACCTCCCAGTTCTAATGCTACTGGCTTCAATAATCCCCCAGCTGTACGCCCGATGTGACGGCCGACAGGTGTTGATCCTGTGAAGCTGATGAACTTGGAATACGGATGTTCGATCATCATATCCCCTATTTCAGGAACTTCAGTAAGAATCACGTTCAATACACCACTTGGAAGACCTGCCTGATCAAAGGCTTTCGCGATGATATTGATGAGGAAAAGAGCAATTAATTATCCTATCTCTTTCTATTCTGATTATAGCTAGCTAGATATCCTTAATTTTTTTCAAATTCACCCTACAAAACTTGGATTATAAGAAAAAATTAATAATAAATACAATTTTTTTACACAAAGAGAAACCCAACTATTATAATTTTCTAGTACGTAATAAATACATAGGAGAGTTTGGAGAAATGAAAAAAATCTTAATAGTAGTTTTGTCCTTATTAATATTAGGAGGTGCTGGCTACTTTCTTGTTGGGAAATTCAACAAAACTGAAGAAGCTGCAGCAACTGGTCTTACAGAAGAAGAAACAAAAACAGAAGAAACTATTAATTTGGAGGAAGCTATGGAGGTTCAAACAGATGTACCCCTCGATAAGATTTGGGAATATAAATTTGAACCTGCCTTAGATGAACAATCGCTTACCGATGAAAACATTTATGTAATGGATGAAGAAAAGACTAAAGTCAAAGTAAGTTATGAATTATCGGATGGCGGAAGAAGCTTATTGATCACCCCCCCTTCAGATGGATATAATAAAGGTACCCGATATGAGCTGCATATAACGGATGACGTAAAAAAAGTGACGGGTGAAAATGTAAGCCATAGCTATGAAATGCATTTCATCACTATTCGGGATGAAGTAGAAGAAGGAGTACTTAATCCAGATATTAAGAAACTGAAAAAAGAACAATTTGAATTCACTGGCGAAGATGTACTTAAAATAGATAAAGATGTAGATTTAGCTAAAGATGACATCATTATTATTCCAACAAAGGATTACCCAGATGGTCAGGCTCTGAAAATCACAAAAGTAGATTCAGAAGTGGGCAGTTATATTGTAAATGTAGAGGAACCTGAGTTTGATGAAATATATAAAGATTTGGATGTAAATAAGACCTATCCGATTACAGAAGATAATATTACTTTAAATGAAAACGTCGAAGGAGTCACTATAGAATCTCTTGCTTCTTTACCTCCGTCTACAATGGTTGCTTCGGCATCTGCTGGTAAGAAAGAGAATGCAGAGTTTGTAAAGACTCCAAATGGCATAAGCGTTGACTTAAGTAAAGGACTTCAATTAAAATTCTCAGAATTTCCGTTAGGCAAAAATCCATTGGGTATCGACGGAACAGTTACGATGTTTAGCCCAGAGGTCCACACAGACATTAGTCCACTAGGGATATTACACCGTTTTAAACTAGCTACTACAGGTAAAATAGAATCTGACCTTAAAGTGTCGGCAATAAAGGAGACGGATGATGATGATCTCCCGATTGATGATTCATTCAAAATTGCGAAATTAAAAATTCCAACATCAGTTCCCGGACTGATGATTGAAGGGAATCTAATGATTCGTTTCAACTATACGCTTGAGAGCGGATTAGAAACCACTCTTTATATGACTTATGAAGATGTTTCAGGTTTTGTTTATGAACATAATAAAGTAGACACAACCTATAAAACACAAGAAGCAGAATTCAATATCGGATTAAAAGGCAGCGGAAAAGCTGATGGACAAATCGGACCGGCAGCTGATATCATGCTCACTGGATTTGGAGTAGTTGGCGGCGGACTGGAAGCATTTACTGGCGCCAGCCTAAGTGGTGAAGCCATAGCTGGTGTCGACCCAAAATTCGGAAAATACGCTTGCGCTAAATTAGAGGAAAGTCTATTTATGCAAGGTTCAGCTAAGATGAATGTTTTAGGGAAAACTGTAGCGAGATGGGTTTTTGGTGAAGCACACTTTGGAACTGAACAAAAAAGTGATTCTTGCAGATTTATTGATGGATTTGTACCTATAAAAGATCAAACTATGGATGCTGGTGAAGAGAAAGTTTTAAAACTACAAGTGAATGAACAAGACTTGTTAGAAAAAGAAAATAAGATTGTTCAGGCAAATATGAAAGATGTAGAAGTTTCTGCATCAGTTGCAAATGTTGTCGATGTGAAGAAAACCAAAAAAGGAATATCCATTACGGCGTTAGAACTACCAAAAAAAGAAAAAACAACAATAACGATTACCAAAATGATTGATGGAAGAGAAAATACGATTATTTTCCCAGTAATCATTTCTAATTATAAAGAAGTAAAGGAAAAAGCAAAGCAGGAAGAAGCTAAGAAGAAAGAAGAAGAGAAGAAGAAGGAACTTGCTAGCATTGGCTGGAATGGAGAATGGAAACGTGTTCTTGGACCTAATTCAGGAACTTTAAATATTTCCAATTATGATGGAGAAACTTTTGACCTTAATATTGAAGTAACGAGCGGTTCACATACGGGCAGTACAGAAGGAACAGCTACAGCATCTGGTAAATCTGCTACATTTACTGATAGTGAAAGTAAATGTCAATTGGATTTAACATTGAATGATGAGTCCATACAAGTTGATGAAACACAGGAGTGTTCCCAACTGGGCGGAATAGGCACTTTCTTTTCAGGCGAGTATAATAACACTGAAGCAGCCGCAAGTACACCTGCCAGCACATTGTCATCTCTAGGTATTCTAGAGGAGAAAAGTGATGCTGATATCCAAAGTATATTAGGAAACGATTATGCTGATTTGGTTGAAAACATGCAGCTGGTCAGTGAAGCAAGTGATAAATATGGCCTTGAGGACACAATGGTGATAGAAGGTGCTGTTCGAGGTATGTATACGCTTATGGAAGGCATTATTGTAAAGGATCCCTTTAACAACTATTATATCGGTAATCTTATAAGCAACCCGGATGGAAGCACTGTACTGCGTTTTTATACGAATGATGAAAATTACAAAGATAAACTACATGGAGTCGTTGATACTTGGAGACAAAGCTTCTCGGAATACCCTGTAGAATATGTTTATAGGAAATAATAATTTAATTTCAAGCCTAAATCTTTTGATTTAGGCTTTTTAATTTTTGATACCTTTGATTACCAGCGGGGGCTATGCCCCCCTTATTACAAGCAGCAAACAAACTACTACAAGTCCGCTGAATTATCACTGGTAATTCACAAAAGCCGGACTAGATCCAACTCCAAAACTTCATCCGGGGTCATCACAGGTTCGTTCTTATTGTAGAATACCTTGAATCCACCGTACTGAATCGGCTGATTATGTACAAGCTAGTGATAACCTAATCCTTTTAACGCTGCAATGCCGTGGCCATCATTATTCAATAACACTTCTACGTTCTTTGTCGGTTGGATGGCTTCCAATTGGTGGACGATGACAACCTTGTCAGGAAGCTCCTTTTCAGATGTTAAATTCAATACATAATCGATGACTTCTTGCACCTTCTCCCCATCGACATGCCCTAGATCCTCTCCCGGAACTTGACCTTCTAAAACATAGCTAAATGGACATAGGGCAATTTCAAATATTTCTCTAATGATTTTACATAATTCATGATAGTGTCCCGACCCAATTGGACATCCAATATGATCAGGGCATCGTTTTCTTTAGCTAGCTCTGCATATCTCTCAATATCTGCATCTGATGTCGGATGCATATAAAGACCATCTTCACCAGAATTCCGCTGGGCAACGGTTGCGATCAATTCAATAGCTGGTCTCTTGGGGTCCAATTACTCTTTGGTTTGGTCTTTCAATTTCTCCAACAGATCTTCCGGACTATACTCTCCTAATATCCCCATGTTATTTAAATGCGGATTACCATAATAGGAAACGATTCTATTATTCTTCAGCAGGCCCTCTGTTTGGTCTTCTGTCCCTTTTTCCAAGGTCTGACCTAGCAGTACGCTTCTAGCTTCTTTCCGTTGAATCTCCGTGCCGTTTCTGTCAATGGCATCTCCGCCTGCTACTTACTTGAATAATTGCTTTTCAGCGGCTGAGCCGCATCAGAAGGTTCAATCGTTTGATAACTCGGTTCATTAGGATTCTTCGCTTCCTCTTTCATCGCATCGTTCTGCTTCTCAGAGGTATGCGCCGACTCTTCCTTTTACTCTGGCTCCTCAATTTCTGAGGTTGCCGATTGCGTACACCCTGCCAATAATAGAGCCGGTATGATTGCCAGGCAAGCTCCTACTTTTATTACTTTTATTTTATCCCACCTGTTGTTAAAGACATTTCATCAGACCATGAAAAATCACCTTATAACTCTAACATAGATTTAGTTGCCGCTCATTAGCCCTACTACCAAAAAAGATTATTAAACCTCCTCTTTCTCTATAATGAGGTATTATATGTTTAGTTTTATTTAAAACAACAGGTAAATAGATTTCCCCAAAACAAAACGGCTTTCCACAATATAAAATCGAGGAAAAGCCGTAGTGTAATTTACTATTTTTCATTTCTTACTCTCTGTGCTAAAATCAGTCACAGTATATTCATCTTTTCTTGTATCTAATATTTTATTTTTGAGAGCAGCTTTATCTAAGTCTGTATCTGTTAAAACATCAATACTTACCTCATCTTTGTCAAGATTTCCATCCTTATCGATAATTAAATTCTCTACTGCGATAGCGGAGAAGTAATCTTTTGTTTGGTTATCATAACCATCAGTATAGGTATTCTCTCCAAACGTCACTTTATTCTTATAAATAAAACATAAGGCATTTATTCCATCTGTACTTACAGTAGAATTACCTTTTTTAGCAAACAAAATGTATTGTTCATCCTTCTTCGATTTCTCAATACTTTCAATGGTATCGCCACGAGTGACGTACTCCCCTTTGTCGTATACAGAGCTATCTTGAATTTCCGGATCAACGTTTGCAGTTACATTATCCTGAACTTCGTCTAAAATATATTGCTGATCATCTTTATTTAGATCTTCCCATTTCCCAACATATTTCTTCTCACTAGGAACTTTTACTTTCTTACTGAATTTATCATCATCTGCTTCATATCCATATGATAATAAGTCAGGGCTTGCTTCAGCCGTTATTTCGATTTCTTCCCCACTTTTAAATGGTCCGTCCGGAATGAAATAAGTGAACCCTGATCCCACTTCACTGGATGAGCTGTCTATCGTTGCTTCTAAGTAAGGAGAAACTCCTTCATATTGTAGTTTAACTCCATCAAAGACATCTTCTTTTGATAACTTTTTAATAGATTCCAATCCTTCAACTTCTACTTTTGGTTCTTTCAGTTTAAAAGCGATATCCAAGGGGTTGTCTTCATCATATTTCAATTCAAGTTCAACTTTATCGCCGTTTTTTAAATCGGTATCCGGTTTTGCTTCTACTTCTAAATCTGAAACAAGAGAGTCTAGGTCATACATACCGCTGATGTCAGTATCATCATCAATTTCTTTCATTTCAGCCAATTTATCATACAATTCTCCTTCATCAAGGCTGACACTCACTTCTCCGTGTTCATTAAAACCATTGAATTCTACGCTTAATTCCTTATCAATCTCGTACTTATCTTTTCCACAAGCAGCGAGTATGATTAATAAAAATGACATAAGTGCTAAGGGTAAATATTTCTTCATGCGACTATGCTTCCTTTCAGAAAACCTGCGTTGACGGTTAATTAATTATGTATATTGCTTAAACTACTATAGGTTAGTAACCTTTGATTTATATTTATACAAAAGTATTCCATAAGACTAGCAGACTACCTCGCTTCCCTTCTTATCCCAAAAGGTTTCAGCTCTTAAAACATCCCCTTCCATTTCTTCATATAGAAAAAACAACGAAAAAAATAAGTATTAATACTCTGCACATCAAGAAACTTTATACCTAATACATTTCAAAGAATTCTAACCAATCAGTCCCAATTACCTATAATAATACATTTCGACTAGTTTGGATAGCTTGTTCTGGTATTTATATCATATATCATGGATTTTTTAGTTAAAAAAACCAGTTTCAAAACATATAAAAATATTAATAATCGAAAAAATTGTCCTTATCTTGAACAGAATACTTGCCAGGTTTTTAAATTAAGACGAAAAAAAGAAGCCCACCAGTGGACCTTTGATGACTTCCTAAGCTATTATAGATACATACGAATGCAAGTCTGCTATAAGAACAAATCAACCATTAATATATAAAATAGCACATGTCATGTTGGGTTATTAACTTCATAGCCATAATCATTATTGGTGTAAAGATGAGCAGAAGATACACAATCCATCGGAAAGATGAAATTAAATGCTGCAAAAGCGCTTCCAAGCAGTCTCTTTAAACTTTTCATTCCGTTACACCCTTTCGATCTCTTCTAAAGTAATCTCAGTTAAATCTGCTTCTATAAATTGTTCCTTATGACTTAACCGACTAGCCTGCAGATTTAACGATCTTTCATAGACACTCCTGACGTAGCGTCAATTACTGAAGTTGCTTTCACTGCTTGCCTCTATAAATACATGCTCTAATCTTCCCAAAGCAGCTGTCGTCAGTTTAAATCCGTTGTCATTGTAAAATCTTCGGGACTATAATTTTCAATGTTTGTAATCTATCTAACACAGCTTCTAATTAAGGCCCCTTAAAATCAAAAGTAATTCTTTTTAATTCACAAGAATACATACACTTTACTCGTTTACGAAATTCCCTATCATTAAATTGCCCTTATAAGAAATGTTAAATACTGCTTTTTTTCCTTTAAATTTGTAATCCTATCTATGCGAAAGATAGTAGGTAAATCCTTACTTCCATCTCCCATGTAAGCAATCAGATAAAGAGTATTCTGAAAACATAATAGAAACTGGCTTAACTACTTTCTCCCTCTTAGCACCGTCTTGACGGGTATAAGTAAACTGAGCTATTTCACTTTTAATTACCAGTTGCGATAATCCCCACATAATGGAACAAAATTATTTACCATGTTGTAAAGGTACATAATAATATCGCTCACTTCTTATCATATTTTCAACCACATAATGGGGTTCTAATATATTTAATGGAACTTTACACCGGAAATCCCAAAGTATTCCTACGGATTTATATTTATAATACCATCTTACACAAAATCAAAAAAAGAAGCTCCCCACAAGTTTGCCCAACTAATGAGGAGCTTCAGTTAAAATGCTCTATGGAGTACATAAACTTTAATACCCTTATATAAGGAGTGTGTTGGCTATCACATCAAGCCGCACATAATTTATTAGTATGGAATATCGTTGAAAGGGGGCATAAAAAGCAGTTAATCAAAGTTTAGATATCGTTGGCAGTAACATGCTTAACGTGGGTTTACCTTTTTTATG
Organism: Terribacillus saccharophilus; assembly: GCF_046592595.1. Classification (GTDB taxonomy): domain Bacteria; phylum Bacillota; class Bacilli; order Bacillales; family Amphibacillaceae; genus Terribacillus; species Terribacillus saccharophilus_C. The sequence goes on from NZ_JAWVPF010000001.1 coordinate 237,509, forward strand.
GGGTTGCGTTAACAATATGTTAACATTTAGATTTACTGTAAAAGTGGCTGTTCCATTACTTTAATTCTACCGTTGTTAAATGACCATATTTATCATTAATCTCTTCCATGGAACTGCCCACTAATCCTAATAGAGAATATCCAGTCTATCTTCAAAAATTTAGCCTCTATTTATGATAAGGCTCGCCCTTAATAATCCGAAACGCCCTATAAACCTGCTCCACCAACACCAATTTCATCAACTGATGCGGAAATGTCATCTTCGAGAACGATAACGCATAATCACTCCGCTGCATGACTTCCTCGCTCAAGCCCAAAGATCCACCAATTACAAACACAACCTTACTCTTCCCATACGTCGCCAGGCTGTCAATTTTCGACGCAAGTTGTTCGGATGTGATCATTTGGCCTTTTATTTCCAGGGAAATGACGTAGTCGTCGGGGACGATTTTCGACAGGATGCGGTCGCCTTCTTTTTGTTTGACGATTTGCATGTCTGCTTCGCTCAGGTTCTCCGGGGCTTTTTCGTCGGGTACTTCGACTAGGTCGACTTTGGCGTAGGCGCCGAGGCGTTTGGTGTATTCCTCTATGCCTTGTTTGAGGTATTTTTCCTTTAGTTTACCGACGCTGATGATGGTGATTTTCATTTGTTTGCCTTCTTTCCGTCCAATTTGTCTCTATCTGTCATTATATAGCTGATTGGCGGAGTTTACACAGTGTTTTATGAAGAATGATGGAGATACTCTCCTTTTATATCGAATACTAAATTGTGGCCTAAGATAGTATTAATATTTACAGCACTTATAAGATGCCTTACTATCAATGTAAGGGCACTGCCGAACACAGAATTCTAATTCGAGTTTTCAGAATAGATATAATAGTTTATATTTTTAGGGAGGGTAATCCCATGAAGGCCATAACAAATGTATCTGTTAAGCGATACAACCATTTTGATAAAGGATGGAAAATTCACTTCTATCGGAGCATCCAGCATCCCTGAGGACTATGAAATTATCGATGCGAGCGGTACATACTTCACCCCGGGATTAATTGATGTCCATACCCATTTGGGTGTGCATGAAGAAGGAATCGGAAAAGAAGGACATGACTTCAATGAAACAAGTGCAGCAGCAACGCCGCAGGTACGCGCAATCGATGGGATAAATCCACTGGATCGAGGCTTTGAGGATGCCAGACGTTCTGGTGTTACGACAGTCCAAGTGATGCCGGGCAGTGCCAATGTCATTGGCGGAGAAATGTGTGTGTTAAAAACAACAGGCACAATCGTGGATGAAATGGTCATCCGCAATCCTTCCGGTCTGAAAGCTGCAACAGGTGAAAATCCAAAACGGTTCCACGGTGATAAAGGAAGAATGCCGACAACTAGAATGGGAATCGCAGCCATTCTTCGTGAAAAATTTATTGAGGCACAAACTTATATGGAAGATCGCAAAGCTGGTAAAGCAGCTAGAAACCTTGGATTAGAGCATATCGAAAAGGTATTGAATAAAGAAATACCTCTTCGCGTCCATGCCCACCGCGCTGATGATATTGTCACTGTACTACGATTAAAAAAGGAATTTGATATTGATTTAACGATTGAGCATTGTACCGAAGGACATCAGATCGCGCCGTTCATTGCCAAACAAGCTATCCGTGTATCGGTAGGACCAACCATGACAGCTCGCTCCAAAATAGAGCTTGCTGATAAAGGCTGGAATTACACTGCTGGCATTAGCAGAAGAATCTGTACCATTTTCCATCACGACCGATCACCCTGTCATTGCGATTGAGCATTTGATGACAAGTGCTATTTTAGCTGTCAAATACGGGTTGCCGGAAAAAGAAGCTCTTAAAGCCATTACGCTAAATGCGGCGAAGCATCTTGGCGTAGACGATCGAGTTGGTTCTGTTGAAGCTGGCAAGGATGCTGACTTTGTTCTCTGGAGCGGCAACCCTTTTGATTTGAGAAACAAAGCAGTACAAACCTATATAAACGGCGAATTAGTATAAGAAAACATGACAGGTTTCTTCGTTGTCCTGCCCTACTTTAGTGCATGACAACGAAAAACTTGTCCTATAACACGACAAATAAATAGATGTCCCGGGACAGGAGGCAGCAAATTATGACAGCAAACGGTCTAACAGCACAAGATTTATTCGAATTTTCATTCTTATCCGATCCGCAGCTATCACCTGATGGAAAATCGGTTGTTTTTGTTAAAAAAATTATCAACGAGAAGGAGAAATATCAATCAAATCTATTCCTGATGGACATGGATTCAAAGGAAATCACTCCATTCACCCAAGGTAGTTATTCCGACGTACAGCCGAGATGGTCATCTGATGGACAGGTTATATTCTTTACGTCTAATCGCTCTGGGAAGCAGCAGATTTGGAAAATTGCTTTTAACGGTGGAGAAGCAAGTCAGGTTACCAATTTTAAACGAGGTGCTTCGGAGCCCGTTTTGTCACCAGACGGCAAGAAGCTTATCGTTACCGTACCTTTAACAGCTTCAGACGATTTGGAAGATAAGGAAACTAAAGAGGAAAAGACAGAGAAAAAATTAAAGCCATTTATCACCGAGAAATTGGTTTACAAGTCGGATGCAAAAGGCTTTTCAGACGAAACCTTCGATCATCTCGTATTGATAGAGTTGGAAACAGGTACAGCCTCCTTACTAACAGATGGGCAATATAACCATCATTCACCGGCATTTTCTCCAGATGCCATGCATGTTGCATATAGCGCCAATCGTTCGGAGGATCCGGAACAGACATTCTTCTCAGATATCTATCAGTTGGATTTAACAACGAAGCGCACAGAAAAACTTACGAGCAGCGACAAAGTATTTTACACACCAAACTACTCTCCTGATGGAACAAAGCTATCCCTGCTGGGGGATGATTTGGAATACAAAGGATCCACCCTCACGAGAGTATGGACCCTGGATCTTGCAACAAAGGAACTCTCCTGTTTAACGAGTGAATGGGATGTGGAGTGCAATGATGTTGCGATTAATGATATGGGTACAGGAGCTGCAAGTGCTGGCGCCGTCTGGAGCAAGACAAATGATGCCTTATTCTTCTTAGCAAGCGAACTAGGATCCACTAGCTTATATCAAGTTACGTTGGATAAAAACGTCACCAAAGTTATTGGCGGGAAACGCCAGGTTTATGCATTCAGTACAGATAAGCATCAGGAGCGGTTTGTGTACGCCGTCAGTCAATCAGCCGCTATTCCTGGCGACTTGTTTGTGTCGACCTTGTCAGGCAGTGATGAGCAGCGTTTAACAGCTGTGAACGAGCACTTGCTGCAAACGAAAACATTATCGGTTCCAGAGGATTTTCATTTTAAAGCGAATGATGGAACCGAACTGCAAGGCTGGATCATGAAACCAGTTGGCTTCCAGGAAGGCGAAACGTATCCGCTTGTCTTAGAAATTCATGGCGGCCCGCATGCGATGTACAGTCATGCTTTCATGCACGAGTTTCAAGTTCTTGCTGGCAAAGGCTATGGTGTCCTATACATGAACCCAAGAGGAAGTCATGGCTATGGGCAGCAGTTTGTCGATGCAGTGCGCGGTGACTATGGAGGCATTGACTATGATGACGTGATGGTCGCGGTAGATTATGCTTTGGAGAATCATGGCTGGATTGATTCTTCCCGCTTAGGTGTTACTGGCGGCAGCTATGGCGGCTTCATGACGAACTGGATTGTCGGCCATACGAACAAGTTCAAAGCGGCAGTTACACAGCGCTCGATTAGTAACTGGCTCAGCTTCTATGGTGTGAGTGATATCGGCTACTTCTTTACCGAATGGGAGCACAAAACGACTGTTATGGAGGATCCCGAAGAGCTGTGGCGAATTTCTCCGCTCCGCTATGTGAAGGATGTACAAACGCCGCTGCTCATCTTGCATAGCGAAAATGATTATCGCTGTCCGATTGAGCAAGCCGAACAGTTGTATATCGCATTAAAGCAGCAAAAGAAACCTACACGTTTTGTACGTTTCCCTGAATCAAATCACGAGCTGTCCCGAAGCGGAGATCCTGGTTTGCGTATTATTCGTCTTACTGAAATAACGAACTGGTTCGATCAGTATTTGAAATAAAAAGGAGAATTAGATTTGAACATCTTACTCACAGGATTTGAAGCTTTTTTAGGGATGAAATCAAATCCTACAGAAGTGATTGTACGCAGCTTGGACGGAGAAACGATAAATGGGAACAAAATAATCGGCAAGGTGCTTCCAGTAGATTTCAAAAAAACGTCCAGCGTTATCATAGAACATATCGACGAATACCAGCCTTCTGCTGTCATTTCTTTAGGACTGGCAGCTGGCAGAAATAGAATCACCCCAGAGAGAATCGCGATAAACTGCATGGACGGGGAACCTGATAATAGCGGAAATCAGTATGACGGGCAAAAGATACTAGAAGATGCACCTGATGCCTACTTCTCGACGTTGCCAATTAAAAATATGACAGCAAAACTGCTGGAACATAATCTTCCTGCTAAGATTTCTAACACCGCCGGTACTTATTTGTGCAACCAAACGATGTACACCGTCAGACATCATATCGAAACAAATAAGCTGGATATGATGTCAGGATTCGTGCATATACCAGCACATCATGAATTGGCATTAAATAATCCAAAGCTGCCTTCTTGGTCAGTTAAGGATTTGGAAGAGGCGGTTCGGGTTATAATCGGGGAAATCTAGATTTTTCCCGATGCTATAAAATGAAAGAAACAGCCCCCCGGCCTTCACCGGAGGGGCTGCTTTTTCAATCAACTATTTTCGTACCGTGCACTTCTGTGCAATCTAGCTCAGATGTGATGAAGTGTAGGTTTTTACTAGAAATCCCTCCACCAGGAAGGATAACGATTCTGCCATTTGCATAATCGATGTATTCCTTCAACCTGAGTAAGTTATCTTCGATTTTAGTGTCTAGCGGACCTCCATGGGTAAGGATTCGATGCACGCCGTTTTCCACGAGCCAATCAATTGCTTTAAGCTGATTTTCAGGACTTATATGGTCAAATGCCATATGAAAGGTTACTTCCAGCCCTTTTGCTGCATCCAGTAAAGTGATCATAGCGCCTTCATCAATCCAGCCAGTGTCATTTAGGCAACCTAGCACCACGCCGTCAGTTCCTAATTCTCTTAAATGAACTATATCCCGCTTCATCATGCCTACTTCTTCTTTACTAAAAACAAAATTGCCGCCTCTTGGTCTTACCATACTCATAACTTTGATGTTTTTATCGTGGCAATAAGTAATCGTCATATTTGCTACGCCATGACTTACTGTGGTACCTCCTGCAGCAAGGTTGTCACACAGTTCAATTCGCTCAGCACCTTTAGCAATGACTCCGGGGACATTCGTAAAATTCTCGACACAGACTTCTTTCAGCATATGTTTATCCACCTTACTTATGATATGGCTTGCTGTGAACCTTATTGGTAATTAACAAACGCAGGTGCAGGATCTAGTTCCAGAACTTCTTCCGGTGTCATGACCGGTTCGTCTTTTTGATAAAACACCTTGAATCCACCATATTGGATAGACTGATTATGTACAAGCTGATGATAACCTGATCGTTTTAAAGCTGCAATGCCATGGCCGTCATTGTTCAGCACCACTTCCACGTTTTCTGTAGGATGGATAGCTTCTTTATTGTTGATAATGATGTCTGCAAATTGGTGGACGACTACCACCTTATCAGGAAGATCATTCTCAGATACTAGATTTGAAACATAATCAATCGCTTCCTGTACATTCTCGCCATCAACATGTCCCAAATCTTCTCCAGGAACTTGTCCCTCTTTCACATGAAATTCCGTATCAATTGCTAAGTGGACATAAGGCAATTTCAAATATTTCTCCAATGATTTTACTTGATTCATAATGTTGTCTCGACCCAGTTGGACATCCAAAATCAGCAAAGCATCATTCTCTTCGGCTAACTTCGCGTATGTTTCAATATCCTCATCCGCTGTCGGGTGCATATAAAGCCCATCCTCTCCAGGATTTCGCTGGGCGACCGTTGCGATCAATTCAATTGCTGGAATAGCCGGTCTCTCCGGATCCAATTCGGAATAAGCCTTGGTTTGATCCTTCAATTTCTCCATTAGGTCTTCCGGGCTGTACTCTCCCAGGATTCCCATGCTAGTAGAATCAGGATGTCCATAATAAGAAACGATTCTATTTTTCTGAAGCGGTCCATCTGTTTTATCTTCCGTTCTTTTTTCCAAGGTTTGACCTAAAGGAACGCTTCTGGCCGTGTCATCTCCATGCGCTTCTGTTTTTGGCATTTCCGCCAGCTGCGTTTCCGTATAATGACTTTGCAGCGGTTGGGCTGCCTCAGAAGGTTCAATAGCTTGATAGCTTGGCTGCGGAGAACTTGCTGCCTGCTCATCTGAGCTCACTTCTGACTTTTCTTTTGACTTCGGCTCTTGGTCTTGTGAAGCTTCCTGCGAACAGCCCGCTAATAATAAAGCCGGAATGACTGCAAGGCTAGCACCTGCCATAATTAGTTTTTTCACTTTATCCCACCTGTAGTTTAAGAGTATTTCATAAGTTGAAAGTGGTCCTGCATCAAACAAATGAATAGTATAAATCTAACATAAATTAATAGCTGCTTAATAAGCTTACCACCTAGAAAATTTAGATAAACCTTCGATAAGAGTTCTAGCTTCAAAGTTGAAATCTGGTTAGGAAGGTTAAATTACTACTAAACTTTACCCATCCCCCCTTAAACCGAGACCTCAAAGATATAAGGATTACCACTAATAAATAAGGACACTATACTCAATCAATGACATAATTTGGATCTTCTTATATAATGTTGCAGAGTTTTAGAAGACTGTTAGTGGGATTTGTTTAGTTGTGTACTTGGAGTTTGTTCTTACTTGGATCGTAAAAATAAAAGAAGTTATGGCCTTTGTCCTCTTGAATCGGTTCTACGTGAACATCTTTTGTGGTTAAATATGAGTGGAATTCTCTAATTCTTCTTGTGGTAAATCCAACTGAAAATTCAGGTTGCCCATTTATTGTAAAATGCCCTCTTGTCTCAGGATCTGCTTTTACTAAAACATATAGAGGTCCTGATTTAAGTGCCAATACCGCCAAATCTCCTTGATTAAACCGTAGTTGGAAATCTAAAATATCTGTATACCATGTTATGGATTGTTCAAGGTCAGTAACTGGAATCCTGAAATAGTGTATTTCTTCTAGATAATTCTCGGTCATCTCTCACTCTCTCCCTTTAAATAAAAATTAACCTCCGCAAAAATCTCACTTATTTAAGCGTTTTATCTGTCATCCCTTTTACCTTAATAGCCTACTAACTGTTGTACCTATGAATTCTTTACTTATAAGGATTTCTCCTCCTTGGAAAATTGTATCTTCCTCCACTAACCTGCCTTATAGTTGCAGTAGTAATAAGCCTATTGTTTTATTCATGTATTGGCACTCTCCATTTGCTATGTAGGTTATCTACTAGCAGCGTAATAAATATAAGAAGTAAACAAACAGCCCCACTCTGCTCTCACAGAAGGGGCTGTTTTCATTTCAACTGCTGATAAGAGGCCAATCGATGGATATGCACTGCCAAATACGCAAGCTCTTCCTTCGGCAGCATACTGCCGTGTACCTGTGAGATGTAGTTCTCGATCTTAAAGGCGATGTCCATGGCTTGTGGATACAGGTTCGCAATTTGTTCGAACAATAGATTTTCAGGATCGTCGAGCATGCTGTCTGCGTAGAAGCGCTCAACAAAAAATTTCACATGCGTAATGAAGCGGCCGTAATGGATGTTGTTGGTGTCCATTTTGATTTGCAGGGCGTAGCGGACGAGGTTTACGATGCCGCCGATCATTTTGGCATATTTCATCCCGTCATTCGATTCCTGCTTTTCGCCTTGGGCATTGATCAAGTGGAACGCGATATTGGCTGCTTCCTCTTTTGGCAGCTCGATCTCGAACTGCTTGTTGATCAGGTTCAGGGCGTACGTGCCGACCTCAAATTCCTCCTGGTAGAAATTCTTGATTTCCCAGAACACGCGATTCGTGATATTGATATTCTTTTTATAACGTTCGACCGCGAAATGCAGATGGTCCATGAGTGTGAAATAAATACCGGTGTTCAGCTTGGTGCCGAGCTGCTGCTCAGCGTGCTGGACAATTTGCTGCGTCAGGTCGATGAACGCTTGCGGGATGGAGTCCAGCAGACGCAGGAATTCCTTGGCCTTGGCATTTTCAATGGGCATGAAAGTCTGGTCAGCTTGATCCTCTTTGATGACGCTGCCAGCCTTTTGACCATAGCCGATTCCCTTGCCGAATAGGATATATTCTTGTTTCTCCTCGCCCTCTACCAGCACAACGCTGGAATTGAGCACTTTTTTGATCTTAATCATCGGCTTCACCTATCCTCTGCGATGTATCTATCAGTCTAGGTCTTCCCCATTGCTTTCAATTACTTTTTTGTACCAATAGAAGGAGTCCTTACGCTTGCGTTCAAGCGTGCCGTTGCCGTCGTCGTCCTGGTCAACATAGATGAAGCCATAGCGCTTCGACATTTGCGATGTGCCGGCACTGACGATATCAATCGGGCCCCAGCTTGTGTAGCCGAACAGCTCAACACCTTCTTCAACGGCTTCCTTCATTTGACGGAAATGCTCACGGAAGTAGTTGACCCGGTAGTCATCATGAATACTGCCGTCGCTTTCGACTTCGTCCTTGGCGCCCATGCCGTTTTCAACGATGATCAGTGGCAGTCTATAACGATCATACAGCTCCAGCAAACTGATCTTCAATCCAATCGGGTCGATCTGCCAGCCCCAATCTGTAGCCGGAAGATAAGGATTCTTCACTCCTCTTACTGTGTTACCAGCAGTCTTCTCCAGGCCATCTTCTACTGACTCTGTCAGGGACATGTAGTAGCTGAAGGAAAGATAATCGACTGTATTCTCTTTCAGAATCTCCAAGTCGCCTTCTTCCATTTGAATGTGGATGCCTTTACGCTCCAGCTTCTTCAATGTCAGACGCGGATATTCTCCAAATACCTGTACATCAGCATAGAAGTAGTTCTGCAAGTTCTTCTTGAGCGTGATTTCCACATCTTCTGGCTTACAAGTGTTTGGATATGTTGTAAGCTTTGTGAGCATACAGCCAACCTGGCTGCCGGGAATGATTTCGTGACAGTCTTTTGTCACTAGCGCTGATGCGACGAACTGGTGATGCAGCGCTTGATATACCTGTTCTTCTTCCTTGCCTTCTGGACACTTGTCTGGAATGATGCCAGCTGTTGTGAACGGATGGCGGTTGATGCTGTCGATTTCGTTGAACGTAAGCCAATACTTTACATAATCCTTATAGCGATGGAAGCAAACATTAGAAAAACGGACAAAGTCATCAATCACTTTACGCTCCACCCAGCCGTTGTATTTCACGCTGAGTGCCAAAGGCATTTCATAGTGGGACAGCGTCACAATCGGCTCTATATTATGCTTTTTCATTTCCTTGAACAGGTTGTCATAGAATTCCAGACCTTTTTCGTTTGGCTCCTGCTCTTCTCCTGTTGGAAAAATACGGCTCCAGGCGATGGAGACACGCAATGCTTTAAAGCCCATTTCAGCGAATAGCGCCAAATCTTCCTTATAATGATGGTAGAAATCGATACCGCGGCGTTTTGGATAATATTTATCACTCGGATCGTCCATTGCTTTTTGGACAACATCAGAACTAATTGCTACATGGCCTTCGTAATCATCAAGACTCAGGTCGGAACGGTAGCTCGCTACATCCGCAACGCTCATGCCTCTGCCGTCTACATTCCAAGCGCCCTCTGCCTGATTGGCGGCAATGGCGCCGCCCCATAAGAAATCTTTTGAAAATGTCATCTGTTTCAGCCTCCTAGTTGGGTAATGACCATCAGCTTATCCTGACGGGTAACGTTTTCTTGTTTGGTTATTTGAACATCATATTTGTCGGTATTGGTGATGATTGCGAGTGTGACTGGATCAAAGCCGGCTGCTTTGATTTTATCGAGATCGAATGTAAGCAGCACATCGCCTGCTTTTACCTGATCTCCGACTTTGACCTGCGGTGTGAAGTGCTCACCGCCGAGCTGAACTGTGTTTAGTCCCACGTGGAACAATATTTCTGCACCTGTCTCTGTTTTCATGCCAAGTGCATGGCTTGTTTCAAAGATCATCGAGATTTCGCCGTCTACCGGTGCGTACAGCTCACCTTTTGAAGGAACAACTGCTATCCCATCACCCATTGCTTTGGAAGAAAACACTTCGTCCTGCACTTGTGATAACGGTATCATTTTACCTGCTACTGGGCTGGTAAAAGTCTCACCTGTGCCGATTTTCTCAGCAAACTTCTCTTCCTCTGGCTGCACTTGTTCTTTGTCTTTGCCAAGGATGAATGCAGCGATGAAGGCTACAGCGAATGAAAGTACGAATCCGATTGCTGCGTACAGCATGTTACGCGGCAAATCTTCAGATAGGAACATACTCATGCTGGCAAGCCCTGGACCAACGATAACGAATGCCTGCAATCCAACGATACCGACAAATGTACCGCCTGTGAATGCTCCTATCATAACACTCGCGAGTACCTTTTTGTTTTGTAAAGTAACACCGTACAATGCGGGCTCTGTGATTCCAAAGAATGCCGAGATACCGGCAGAGACTGCAGTCGTACGAAGCCGTTTGTCTTTCGTACGCAACGCGATGGCAAAGCAAGCGCCGCTTTCTGCGATGTTATGCGCAAGAGAAGCCGGCATATAAAGTGCTTCACGACCAGTTCCACCCAGTGTAGTCAGTGCGTAAGGCAGCAATGCTTTGTGCATTCCCATGGCAACCATGAACGGCAGCACACAAGCTAGCAACGCAACTGCAAGCCAGCCAACATATTCATACACCCAAAGAATGACAGCAGCGAAGCCTTGACCGAATGTATAACCAGCGGGACCGAGCAGCAGCAGTGCAATCGGCACTGTGATTACTAAGGACATCATCGGTACAAAGAATATCCGGATCGGCTTCGGCGAGAAGCGTGTGAACAGCTTTTCCATCTGTGCATAGAACAGGACTGTTAAAATGGCCGGGAATACTTGATACGCATATGCGATATTTTGCAGATTGAATGAAAACAGCTGTGCGCCTTCTGTCAGCATCGTTGTCATGTTCGGCAAAATAAGGGCACCAACTGCAGATAACGCGACAAGCGGGTTGACCTTCAGTTTGTTAGCCGTAGTTACTGCTACTAGCAATGGCAGGAAGTACAATGGTGCATCTCCGACCATGTTCAAAATCTGATACGTCTGGCTTTCTGTTTCCAGGACTCCCATCAACGCAAGCAAGAGTAAGAGTGACTTCAGGATACCTCCGCCAGCAATAGCTGGCACTAACGGCTGGAATACGCCAACGATGAAATCAAGAATGGTAGCGCCGATTTTCTTCTTCTCTTTTGGCTGACCAGCTGCTTCTTCCCCGCCAACATCTCCAACAAGCTTCTGCAGTTCATTGTAAACTTCGACCACATCATTGCCGATCACAACCTGGCATTGCGCTGTCATTCGGACAGCGATGACACCTGCTGTACTTTCCAGCGCCTTTATATCTACCTTTTTGTTATCGACGAGCGAGAAACGCAGACGCGTCGAGCAGTGCCCGAGATGCGCGATATTCTCCTTGCCCCCGATATGCTGCAAAACGTCTGTTGCGATTTGTTTGTAATCCATTCCTAACCCTCTCTTTCTCGATGCGACGGGTAGAAAGAAAACAAAAAAGGACCTAATACGGCAAATGAAAACAACTTGCCGAATTAGATCCTGCCTGCATTACCAGTCACATGTCTAATGGTTTTATTTAACTGACTTCAGTATAGATCATAAAAATGTAAGCGTCAACATTTTTACGAGGATAATTATAAATCCAAAAAAACTGTAATAAAAACACATGCACAGTTTTGTTTCAGAATTATAAATACACAATGCAGAAGAACTACTCCAGCACTTTTATTGACTACAAGGATACCAAGAGATGGAGCGGGAAATAATAGACTCATTATCATTGAGAAAGGATGTGCCTTACTTGGATTTTTTTCAAAGCCAGCAAACACTTACAACTTTTGAATGGGTGCTTCGAGCAGTCGTTTCGTTTATCTTTTTATTGATTGTGGCTAAAGTGCTTGGTCAGCGTTCCATATCGCAGCTAAGGCTTCTTGATTTTGTTATTGCATTAGTTGTAGGAAATATTATTGCCCACCCTTTATCCGATGAAGAACTTGGACTCAAGGGCTCCATCGTTACAACTATTGTATTGGTGCTCTTATACCTGGCAGGGATTTTTCTTATTTTAAGATGGCCTTGGTTTCGAAAATTGATCAATCACAAGCCTATTCCAATAGTACGGGACGGAGAAATTCTCTACAAAGGCTTACGTCATGCGAGAATATCGATTGACGTTCTGCTAGAGGAATTACGAAAAGGAAAAGTAGTGGATATAAAAAAAGTGGCTTTAGCGCTTTGGGAAGCCGAAGGAAGAATATCGTTCTTTCTGGATCCTAAATATGAGCCTGTCACACCAGATACGATGCAAATAAACATGAAGCCTTTTTATCTGCCGCGAACAGTTATTAAAGATGGGAAAATTGTTTATGAAGAACTGAAAGAAACCAATAAGGATGAAGCGTGGGTTGTGTCGCAATTAAAAAGGGCATATCAAACTGAAGTAAAAGATGTACTGCTTGCTACCATCAGCAACAATGAAAAGTTTAGCGTGTTTTTATATCGCTAGTCTAAGCAGGCACTCTCTTATCATAGAAAAATACCCAGATAAAATGCTTAGTTAGAAAGGCGATTTTATCTGGGCGTTTTTATGCGATTCTAAATTTAAGAAACAGGTATATACATACACCAGTTTAAATCTTCATCTCCATCTACTCGCGAGGAAGAATGAATGCGATACTGGTTTATCTGGTCTTCTTCATCCTTTATGGTGATAAAACTAACCTTCTTTTGCTGGATATGATGCTGTTCCCATAGAGTCCGGAACGTACCGCTTTGCTTTGTCAGCTTTTCGAGTAGCTGGTTTAGGATTTTATCTTCTGGAAAACGGTCATAAATATTTCGCCAGACTGCAACGGAATAGGCTGAGAATTCTTCATAATTTTGAATACGATCCCGAAAGCTTTTTTCCAAAAACAGCAATGCCATTATATGCCGCTCTTGATAGGAGGAAAATGGAAAGATTCTTTTTTCCACTTCTTTGTTCCAAAAATGAATTTTGGAACGCTGATCAGTTATAAACGATGGAAAAGGCAGCTCGTCTACAGTGGCTTGCAAGGAACTATTATATTGCTTATCAATTGGCAGAGCTAATTCCTCATTATACGCAAGGTTAAAGAGATGCTCCTTCTCTTCAGGATTCAACTGCAACGCCTGACTTATGTTTAATAAAACGTCTCGGGATGGATGAATGTCTTTCCCCTGTTCAAGCCATGTATAATACGTCACACTAATATTACTTAGATATGCCACTTCTTCCCTGCGAAGTCCTGGTGTCCTCCGTCTTCCTGAACTTGTTTGAATGCCCGCTTTATTAGGCTGCATACGCTCTCTTCGCGACTTCAAATAGTCACCAAATACCTTCGAGTGTATTGTAGCTTGCATTGATCTCAAACCTCCTCCAGCTCTTCATATTCCTTAAACTATTAGTGATATTACTAGTATGAACATGCCGTGGTTATCACCATTTTTATTATGTAATATTGTAGCATACCCGCCAGTAAAAGGAGGATTTGTTCATGATTAGCAATCATTCAATACTGAAACGAAAACTTGGAAACGAAGGTTTGGAAGTATCAGCTATCGGGCTTGGAGCTATGACAATGCCTGATAATCAAGCCACTATCGATACCATCAGAGGTGCCTTGGAAAATGGGGTCACGCTGTTTGATACAGCAGACTTATACGGAAATGAAGGTTTTCAGCAGCATCGGTTTGGAGATAATGAGAAACTTTTAGGCAAGGCACTAAAGGGCCGCCGTGCGGAAGCTGTGATTGCAACAAAGTTCGGAATCACCCATAGCCAAGGGCATAAGGGTGATCCGGCTTATATAAAAAAATCTGTCGATGCCAGTCTGTACAGCTTAGGAACCGACTATATTGATCTTTATTATCAGCATAGACATGACCCCAATACGCCTATAGAAGAAACCGTTGGCACGCTGGCTGATTTGGTTAAGCAGGGCAAAATACGTTATATAGGCCTCTGTGAAGCTTCGGCAGACATGATCCGCCGCGCCCATGCCGTACATCCAATCACTGCTGTACAAACCGAATATTCATTATGGAGCAGAGACGTGGAAGACGAAATATTACCTTTATTAAAAGAACTAGGAATTGGTTTCGTACCATACAGTCCCCTGGGCAGAGGATTTCTGACAGGCAACATTCAAAAAATAGAGGATCTTTCGGAAAGCTATCCGCACCATATGTACACCCGTTTCCAAGGGGATAATTTTACGAAGAATGTAAAAGCAGCAGCAAATATCGAGAAGTTGGCTGCGAAAAAAGGGTGCACCACTGCACAGCTTGCATTAGCATGGCTGCTTGCGCAAGGGGACCAAATCGTACCTATTCCAGGAACCAAACGGTTAGAACGCGTGAAAGAAAACATTGGTGCGTTGGAAGTATCGCTAACAGACGCAGACCTTGCAGAAATTGAAAGGATAGCTCCAAAGGGAATAGCCTCAGGCAGCAGGTTTTAATAGTCTGTTGCAAAAGAAGAAAAAGCTTAAACTACTGTCCTAATTGTAGTTTAAGCTTTTTGATCTTGGTGCTGATTCAGCGAACTATTCTTTAACAGGGGATCCACTCTACCTTAATCCTTTTCTTTTCCCTCTTCATCCGTAGTCAGTTCCTCGGAAAATTCCGTGACCGGGTTCTGCAATGGCGGACCAAAATGCCCTTTTTGATCGGCTTTGCCGCGAATACGGGACCTTACAGCCAAATAGATAAGCGTATAAAATACAACCATGACAACCCCTGAAATCAAGCCCGTTTCCTGTCCTGGAACAAATGGCATACAAAGCAAGACAATGATCATGCTTATCAGTGCTATCCAGGAATTAAAGGGAAACCCCGGCATTTGACAGATGCCATTCGGTGGGCAGCCATGCTTTTTGCGGTGGCGGATATGGCTTGCCATAATGACAGCGTAAGTGAAGATCAACGCAAAACCGCCGGTGCTGATTAACACCAAATAAGCTCTCGGAAATAGAAGACCAAATCCCAGTCCTAGCAGCATGGCCAATCCGGAAAACAAAATTCCGCGATAAGGGACATCCCCTTTATCCCTTAGCCAGCTTGGCGCGTGTCTTTCCTCCGTAAGGGATCGAATCATTCTGCCCAGTCCAAAAATTGCAGCAAGCATCGCCGATAGAATAGCCGAAATAAGGACAATGTTGATAGCAGTACCTGCCCAGCCAATGCCCCAGCGATTAAGTGACGCAACCATCGGACTCGTATTTTCGTTCAAAGAAGCAGTAGGAATCAGCGGCAGCAAGACAGCAGCATAGAGAACATACAGGCCAACTAAAGAAAAAACCGTATACCGGATGGCTTTTGGAATTGTTTCACGTGGATTCTCCGCTTCCGAAGCAGCAAGCCCGATTATCTCAAAGCCCGCATAAGCAAACACGATCAGCAGCATACTTCCAGCAAGACCGCTGATGCCTCCGGCCAGCAGCGGCTCATCCGCCAGCGCCCCGGTCCCAACAGGTCCTGATCCTGGAAGCCATCCAAATATCAATACAATGGCTGTAATGATAAAGAAGATGATGGCAAATATTTTCACACCAGAAAGCGCACTTTCCAGCTTACCGAGCTTATCGGCACCCAATAAATTGATAAGCGTGACGCCTATAATAACGGATCCTCCCAGCAACGCAATGGATACATTGGGGAACCACTGCCGAAACAAAATACTGATGGCGGTAGCTTCACTGGACATAGACAGTATCGTGCCCGTCCAATATAGCCAGCCGACCACAAATCCCGCTCCTTGCCCAAGGTTCTGGGCTGCAAAGGTGCTGAATGACCCCATCGAGGGATTGGCTACCGTCATCTCTGACAAAGCGAACAATATAAAGTAAACGAGCACCCCAGCCAAAATATAAGCAATGATAATGGAAGGTCCCGCTGCTCGGATGGCTACCGACGAACCAAGGAAAAAGGAACCTCCTATGACACTCCCCAAAGCCATCATCGTTAACTGTGTAGCAGACAAACCTTTACCTTTTTTCTGCATGATTTTCTCCTCAATAAAGTGATGTATGGACTTATTATCTGCTTTTATGAGGAAACAATTCTTTAAGGATTGAATCCAAAGGAGAGTAACTAGACACTACTGAATTGACCATAAAAGAATATCTGAATATCATCTCCCTAACATGAAAAACGTCACCTTCAAATAAGTCATGGATTTAGATATTCTTTATGAAAGCGCATTCACGGAGGGGGTTGGTGATAATACAGTAAGCTATTTCCTTGTTGAGTCCTGATTTCGATGAGTAGTTAGCGTCCCCCAAAAAGAGGAGGTTGTATATTGAGAGCTAAAAGATCATCACGTATCGCAATATATTTTTTGATCATGTTCACTTTCTTATTAACATCTATCACTCCTGCTCATATTACCAGTGCCAAAAAGATCAAGGAAGAAACAGCAATTAATAACTTAAAGACAAATTACCAAGAAAATCCGATAGGAGTGGAATTAGAAGGGATCCGGTTTAGCTGGCTGCTCTCTTCCAACATTGTAGGCTTGGAGCAAAAAGCGTATCAGATTAATGTAAAGGACAAAAAGGGCAAAAAAGTATGGGATAGCGGCATTGTAAACGATACAAAATCGGTTGGTATCTCCTATAGCGGTTCAGAACTTGATTTGGAATCACGCTATACCTGGTCTGTTGAAGTGACTCTTTCCAATGGTAAGAAGGTGCAATCAAAATCTGCTTATTTCGAAACCGGAACAGACTTTGGCAGTGCAGACTGGATCTATCATAAACAGGAAGCTAAGGACTACTTTAAAGAAAATGTAGGTGCCTCCCTAAATGCAACAATAGAAGAAGGTGGTTTCACACTGAATTGGGGAATGAAAAACAAAACAAACGGGCTTGTATGGAGCTTTAATGGTACCAATCTGACACAAAGCGTAACAAAAGATGGGGTGACAAAACAGATTGGCACGGTTGATTTGAAAGATAAGATTGCTTTGAAGGAAAGCTTTGATTTGGAAGTCTCAGCAAACTCAAAATCCATCAAAACCTACATCAATGGAGCTTTGGTAAATACAATTCGTAAAACCTACGCAATCGAAGGACCATATATTGCCCTGACAGCGAGCTCTGCATCCAGAAATACTCCAGCACAAAAGGCGAGCTTTAAGGATGTAGCTGTGACTGTGGATAAGAAGGAAGAGCCGATAACAGAGTTCAATGGAGATGAGCCAGATGATAAAGGCGCTCTAGTACTGAGCGGTGCAACGGCTTACCAAAAGAATTTTCTAGGCAAACCCGTACAGTACGAGGATGAACTAACCTCCATGCCTATGTTCCGAACAGAGAAAGATTTAAAAGGAAAAGGAAAGATTGAATCGGCTCGTTTATATATCACTTCATTAGGTGCATATGAAGCTTATATTAACGGGAAAGAAGTAATGGTTACGAAAGAAGATGGTACAAAACTGAACGATACATTTAACCCGGGTTGGACTGACTACCACAGTTACGTTAATTATCAGTCTTATGATGTTACAGACTATATGAAAGGAAACAGCGTGGCTTTAGGGGTTAAGGTCGGTACTGGCTGGTACGGCGGACAGGCGGGCAGTAATGGCGGCGGAAATATTTACAATGAAATCGGTGATGATTTAGAGAAAGAACTAGCGCTTCTCTCAAAACTTGTTATTACCTATAAGAACGGGAAGCAAGAAGTTATCACTTCCAATCAAGATGAATGGAAAGTATCCACAGAAGGCCCGATTAAGCTTAATGATTTCTTTATCGGCGAAAATTATGATGCCCGTCTGGAGGAAAATGTAGCTGGTTGGGATAATACTGGATTTGACGATTCTGACTGGAGTGAGGTAACCGAGTTTGATTATAAGGGAGATCTTGTGGCTAGCAGTGAAGGTGCTGCTTATATGCTGAAAGAAAACAGGATACAGCCTGCACCAAATAAAGACACATTCATTTTTGATCCGAACGATATTGATTATTCCAACGAAGAATTGAAACTAGGTGAAGTAAAACGCAAAAAAGTTGATCCGACAAAGGATATAAAACTCCCGAAAGGAAAAACGCTCATAGTGAATCTGGGTCAAAATATAGCTGGTGTTCCAGGTATATCCGTCTCCGGGGCTGACGGCACGACGGTCAGCATGCGCGGTGCTGAGATGCTTAACGATGGAAGAGATCACGAAAAAAGCAGTTTTGGAAGTGACGGGCCCAAAGGAACACTTTATTGGGCAGGTCTTACTCGCGGTAGGGAGAAAGATCAAGACTGGTATACAGACCACTATACCTTGAATGATAAGCGAGTACAGAATTACCTTCCAAGTTTCACGTTCCATGGCTTCCAGTATCTCGAAATCACGGCAACTGATGACATCGTTATACATGATGTCTACGGACAGCCAATCACGTCATCGACCGATCATACTTTATCGATTAAAACGAATAATGAAAATGTTAATAAATTGTTCCAGAATGCTCTTTGGGGACAAAAAGGTAACTTCTTATCGATACCTACCGATACGCCTGGACGGTCAGAGCGCTTAGGCTGGACAGGTGACATACAAGTATTTGGTGATACTGCTCTTTACAATTTTGACTCCGTTGCTTTCTTGAACAATTACTTGGATATACTCAAGGATTATGCTAAGAACAATGATGGTTATATTGCAGATTATCTTCCGACCATTAACAAAGCTACCACTACAAACGCAGGCTGGTCGGATGTTATTATTACACTGCCATGGGACATTTACATGCACACTGGCGACATTACTGTTTTGGAAGAAACCTACGAGATAATGCAGAAGTACATGGAGAATGTCATGACTGACGGCATGAAAGCTACTTACGGCGATTGGGTTGCCATGGAAGGGACTGCTCCACAGTTCATGAGTGCCATGTATCAAGCACTGGATGCTCAGAGGATGGCGGAGATTGCTACACTGCTTGGTGAAACCAATGATGCAGAAATGTACACGGAAGAGTCACAGCGTGTCATTGATTTGGCAACGGAGAAATACGTGGATGAAAACGATAATCTCCTTTCTGTCAGTGCTGACAACTTCAATCGCGGTTTCTTGATTGAACTATTCAAAGACAATTCCCAGACAAGTATCATTTGGGCACTTAAAATGGGAATGTATGACTCCGAAGAGCAAAAACAGAAGTTCATCGAAAATCTCTTGAAAAATATCGCTAATGAAAACCGCTCTGAAAGATACAATGCTGGTGAAAACACACTCTCTACAGGGTTCCTGGGTGTAAATGAGTTATTACCGGTGCTTACAGAAAATCAACTTTCTACTAAAGCCTACGATATTTTACTGCAAGATAATATGCCTTCCTGGCTGAACCATGTCAAACTTGGTGGAACTACCACTTGGGAACGTTGGAATGCATATACAAGCGAGTACGGCTTTGATGATGCTGGTATGAACTCCTTCAACCATTACGCCTACGGCTCCGTAGTCGAATGGATGGTGGAATATATGGCAGGTATACAAAAGGATGAGCAAAATCCAGGCTTCAAACACATTATATTGCAGCCGACCATGGATACAGGCGAAAAGTATAATGATCAAAAACGTATTGATAGCGTAAAATCAGATTTCGACTCTTATTATGGAAAAGTAGTTTCCAATTGGAAATCTGACGATGGAAAATTGAAGTCTTATGAAGCGGTTGTTCCAGCAAATACTTCCGCGACACTTTATTTGCCAGTTGACGATATCTCAGTTGCGAAGAATATTCCGGGTGTTACTTACAAAGGGAATGAGGAACGCTCTGGCATTAAGGTGGCAGTATTCGAACTGAAAGCTGGCGGATATAAGTTCAGTGTGAATAAAGGAAAACTTAAGGCGGAATTGATGGACGGATATGTAGTAGAAAAAGCCAAAGGGAAAAGCAGCAAATAAAATGATTCCTTTCTTTGGATACTAAATCAATCGTAAATCGCTGAAACAAAAAAAGAATATTAAAAATAAAAGTGCCCGATACCCACTCATTTACGTGGGTATCGGGCACTTTTGAACTTGAAGCGTATATTTTACTGTAAGTCCTTAACCCCAGTCTCCAGCATCTCCATCTGCAGCACAGTCTGTTCATCCGTAATGGTTTTATCTTTACCATTTATGACAGCTTCATATAAGTCGTCATAGACCCTGCCATAATCCCCATCTACAGATTTCACTTTTTCTTCGTGGATTGTACCGTCTTCATCGATATAAGTCATTACACCATAATGGTCTAATGTATCGACACCAAAATCCTTGTTATCCGGCATATAAAATAGCTTTAGATGTTCTTCCTGACGGTCTTTTGTTTGTTTCACAAAGCTTCCCTTTTTGCCATAAACAACAAAGCTTGGTCTTTCTTTCAGTCTGAAGTAACTGGATTTTACCGATACCTTTAGTGTGCCGTAATATAAATCCAAATCAAAGTAATCGTTCATTCTTCCCTGTCCCAATAATTGTCTTACATCATAATGGACATGATCTGGCTTGCCGAAATAGCTGATAACCTGATCTAATGTGTGGCAGCCATGTCCATATAAATAGGACTCAGCTGGATCAAAGGAATGAGCAGACTCGGGTACTTCGGGGCGATAGTAGTCATAATGCATTTCCACTTCCAGCAAGTCCCCCAATTTCCCTTCCTCAATAACCTTTTGAACGGTTAAGAAGTCACTGTCAAATCGTCTGTTTTGATACGCCTGCACAAGCAATCCCTTCTCTTTAGCCAATGCAAATATTTCTTTTGCTTGTTCCGAGGTTTCCATAAAAGGCTTTTCGACTAAACAGTGTTTGTTATGTTCCAATACAGCTTTTGCGTATTCGTAATGGCTGTCATGTTTTGTGCAAATTACAATGAGTTGAATGTCTTTGTCGCTTAGTAGTTCATCCAAATCAGAAGTATAATTCACCCCTGCAATCTTATCCCAATTGTCACGATCCGGATTTCTTCGATAAATCGTCTTTACCTTTATATTTTCTCTTTGCAGTACGAATGGCAGATGATATCTGTTTGTGCTTTTTCCGTTTCCGATATAACCGATAGTAAGCATTAGCAGCCTCCTAAAATGTAATGTTATGTACGAGATCAACTTTAAGCGACGGACTTTCTGCGACTACTTCCACGTTGTCGTATGAAAAAGCACCCCCTGGGATGGATAAGTTCATCATACCAGGAGGTACTTCTCTATTTCATATAGAATTACTTCTTACATTAAGCCGATTGCATGGAAGCCAATACCGATTGCGAACAATCCAAGGATCATGACAATCGGGGAAACTTTCTTTCTAAGCAGCCACATGCAAAGCAATGTGATCAATAGTCCAGCCAAACCAGGAATCAAGCTGTCCAAGTTATCTTGTAAGGTCGTTACACTTGTATCGCTTAATGATCGCCCGGCGGCTTGCTGTTCCAGAGCCGTCCTGATGCCTTCCGAGCCTTCTGGTAGTTCATCCCAATCAATATAAGCACCTTCGTCGAGCTGAACTTCCGATACAGTTGGTGCGAACGCGACGGAAACCCATCGGTTTACCAGTGACCCTAATATGAACATCCCGAGTATCGAGGCGCCCTTGGTTATATCCTGCAGCAAGCCGCCAGATAAATCTTCGGTAATCTTGGAACCCGCTTTGTAGCCAAGCTCCTGTGTATACCAAGTGAATCCCATACGAATGAGGTTCCATAAAACAAAGTAAAGAATCGGGCCGAGAATGTTACCAGTCAAAGCAAGAGAAGCAGCCAATGCACCAAGGATCGGTTTCACTGTGAACCAGAAGGTTGGATCACCGATACCAGCAAGTGGTCCCATCATTCCGACTTTAACACCTTGAATAGCTTTGTCATCAACTGGTGCACCATTAGCACGTTCTTCTTCAAGCGCTAACGTTACCCCGATGATCGGTGAAGCAACGTATGGATGTGTATTGAAAAATTCCAAGTGACGCTGCAATGCTGCAGCACGGTCTTCTTTCGTTTTATATAATCTTTTGATTGCGGGAATCATGGAAAATGCCCAGCCGCCGTTTTGCATACGCTCGTAGTTCCAGGAGCCTTGAATGAAAGTGGAACGCCACCAAATAGCAACGCGATCTTTTTTGGATAACTTCAATTGTTCAGCCATTTTTTCTCCTCCTCCTTTTTAATAGTCATCGATGATTTTGCCTAGCGGATCACCAGTGTTTCCGTTACCGCCACCACCTGAACCGCCTTGTTTCGTAAGTGCTAGATAAATAAGTGCAAGTGCTACACCGATACCGCCAAGACCCAAAAGTGTGATGGACGGGATTGTAGCCAATACAAAACCAATCGCGAAGAATGGCCATACTTCTCTTGTCGCCATCATGTTGATAACCATTGCATAACCAACCGCTACTACCATTCCTCCGCCGACTGCCAAACCGTCTGTCAGCCAAGCTGGCATCGCTGTAAGCAAGTCCCTAACCGGTGCTGCGCCAATCGCTACAATCAATGCAGCCGGGATCGCAATACGCAGACCCTGCATAATGATTGCGATGATATGCCACATATCAATTTTTCTGAAGTTACCTTCCTTCGCTGCCGCATCCATCAGATGCACAATACCCGTCGCCAGCGTACGAACGATGATTGTCAAAAGCAAACCTGCAACTGCAAGTGGAACTGCAATCGCGATTGCAGAAGTAACACCTTCTTCACCTTGACCACCTAAAACTAAGATAATTGCAGATGCAACCGACGCCAAAGCAGCATCCGGTGCTACAGCCGCCCCAATGTTTGCCCAGCCTAAAGCGATCAGCTGAAGGGTTCCGCCCAGTATAAGACATGGAACTACTTCTCCTGTAACCAAGCCGATTAACGTACAAGCAATGATTGGCTGGTGGAAGTGGAATTCATCTAAGATTCCTTCGACACCGGCTAAAAATGCCACGATAACAACTAATATGATTTGAATCATCGTCAAATCCATGATCATTCATCCTCCTTTTTGTCTGATAGTCAGGATTACCTTTGTTTGTTTAATTCCGCTTGGGCCCTTTTCAAAATGTCGTCCATATTGCCTTTTGAATCGCCCGGCACTTTACGCACATCGAATTTGAGACCCTTTTCTTTCAGCTTCGCAAACGTATCGATATCGTCCTGGCTGAAGGCAAGAACCTTATTCGGCTGCACTTTACCAGGTGAGTGTGCCATCGAACCAACATTGATTGTGTCGAGTGGAACGCCGCCTTCTACTGCTCTTAGCGCATCCTGCGGGTTCTCGAAAAGAAGCAGTGCGCGCTGACCGCCAAAGTGCTGATCATCCTTTGCAAGCTCGATCATTTTATTAATCGGAACAACGTGCGCCTTTACACCTGAAGGAGCAGCCTGCTGGATCAATTTCTTACGAAGATCATCCTTTGCTACCTCATCAGATACGACGATGATACGTGTAGGATTTGTATTCTTTGTCCAAGCAGTCGCTACCTGACCGTGAAGCAAACGCGTATCGATCCGTGCCAATACGTATTTGAATGTACCCGGAGCACCCGTATTGGATGGCCCTGCCGCAGCAGCTGCAGCAGGAGCTGCTGGTTCTAATGCTTCCGGTTTTACTTGAACCGCTTCTCTTGCAGTGCTTAGAATTTTTGATGCAATCTCATGCGCAGTTTCCATGGAGAAACGCGATGCAAAAGCTTCAATCAGCATTGCTAGGTTCAGACCAGCAACAATCGCCCATTTATCCTCGTGTCCTTCAATCAAGTTATTAGCTTGGTTGAACGGCGTGCCGCCCCAAAGATCGACTAAGAATAATACTTCTTCCGGATTGTCGAAAGAGGCAATCGCTTTTTCCATTTTTAACTTTACATCAGCAGGTCCTTCACTAGGCATCAATGTAACAGCTTCTACATTTTTCTGTTCTCCGAAGATCATCGTCCCGGATTGCAGGATACCAGTGGCGAATTCACCATGTGTGGCAATGATAATTCCTACCATCTTTTTACCTCCTATTTAGTAGTATTGTGAAAGCTTACAGAAAAATGGCAGCTCATCTAAGATGGTTACATTTTCGACAAATGAGAATAAAAAAGGCATGAGTAAAAAGCAGATTAAAGGAAGGCATAGGTATAGAAGGACCCCTTCTTCGCTTTAATCGAAACTTTTTTACTCATGCCTGATCGAATCAGTAACACGTAAAAATAATTGCGATGGCTATTTAATTTTATTTTGCAAGCGCTTTAATTATGTTTAAAAAAATAAAGCACTTGAGTTCTTTAGTGAGCTTCCAAAAATATTGTAGCACACCGTTTTTTTCCTTACAAGACTCAAAACTCAAAAATTTAGTTCATTTCTACCAGGTAACAAATTAAAATATGCCTACTTTTTCACCTTACTCTTTACACCGCGCTTGATGACATCAAAGAAACCTAATGATTTTACCATATGATTCGGATCGATGTACTCACGAATTGCCCGGAAAACTCTCTTTGGATCCTTAGAAGAAAAAGTATATGTTCCATTCCGTTTCGTTTTGATGGCATACCGCGGAATCCATTTCCCTTTCAGCAGGACAGAAGCAATCACTAGGTCTACTTCTTCCCAAGGAATCTGGATAAACTTGCGTGCATCCCGATTATTGTAGAATTCAAACCCCTTATCTCCGATCATGATCTTTCCATATTCAGACATTCTATGTGAGGTTGCATCAACAACTAAATCGACTTTTGTATTGATAGATTGTACCACTTGCTCTCCCCCATTTCTTTTATTAAAAAATATTATACACGTATTACTTCCTTATGCAAAAAGTACTTGGAGTAAGCACAGTATACTTCTGCCACATAAACTCGCAGAACAAGTTGATAACATTTCTATTCTGTAACTATTTAAAAACTTGATATAAAAGCAATTCTTCCCGCACTTTTCAAGTATAATAAAGCCTATTCAGATAATGCATATATTATTTATTAAAAAAAATACTATACACATGATGAAAAAACAAAAAACGAGGTCAAATAATGAGTAAAAGCAGTTTTACGGATTATCATGTAAGTGAAGAAATAAAAAGAGCTCTAACTGTGTTAAAATACGAAACTCCAACTGAAGTACAAAGTGAAGTCATTCCTTTAGCATTGGAAAATAAGGATCTTCTCGTAAAAGCGCAAACCGGAAGCGGCAAGACGGCATCTTTTGGCATTCCCGTTTCTGAGATGGTTGTCTGGGAAGAGAAAAAACCACAGGCTTTAATTCTTACACCAACTAGGGAGCTTGCGGTTCAAGTCCGCGAAGATATCACGAATATCGGAAGGTTTAAACGCATCAAAGCAGTTGCCGTCTATGGTAAAGAACCTTTTAAGAAACAAAAGGATGAATTGAATCAAAAAACGCACGTAGTCGTTGGTACACCTGGACGGGTCATGGACCATATTGAAAGAGAAACCCTAGCTTTGGATCAAATAAAGTACCTTATTATCGATGAAGCTGATGAGATGCTGAATAAAGGGTTCATCGAAGAAGTGGAGGCGATTATAAAAAAATTGCCTTCAGAACGGGTAACAATGGTCTTTTCTGCTACCTTCCCGAGGGATATTGAAAATCTTTGCCTTAAATATATGAAAGATCCTGCTCGCATTGAGATTGCATCTACAGGAGTGACTGCCGATACCATTGAACATTCTTTAATTGAAGTAAGAGAAGAAGATAAGCTTTCCCTTCTAAAAGATGTCACAGTTGTTGAAAATCCAGATAGCTGCATGATTTTCTGCCGGACAAAAGAACATGTGGAGACTGTTTATAGCGAGCTGAATGAAGCTGGATATCCTTGTGAGAGACTGCATGGAGGACTTGAACAAGAAGACCGGTTTGCTGTTATGGAAGGTTTCAA
Source organism: Terribacillus saccharophilus (assembly GCF_046592595.1). Lineage (GTDB taxonomy): Bacteria > Bacillota > Bacilli > Bacillales > Amphibacillaceae > Terribacillus > Terribacillus saccharophilus_C. Next base: position 263,680 of record NZ_JAWVPF010000001.1, read on the forward strand.
ATTGGGGAAATTCCGCTATTTGGTGGCCACCGATGTAGCTGCAAGAGGTATTGATATTGATAATGTAAAACTTGTCATCAACTATGATGTTCCAATGGAAAAGGAGGCCTATGTACACCGGACTGGCAGAACCGGCCGCGCCGGAAACAAAGGAAAAGCCATCACGTTTTCAACTCCTTATGAAGGGAAATTCATCCATGCAGTTGAGCGGTATATTGGCTTCGACTTACCTGCTGCAGAAGCTCCTAGTAAACCAGAAGTTGTTGCAGGAAAAGCTGCTTTTGAAGAAAAACTTAGCAGCAGACGCATTGTGAAAAATAATAAAACCGCCCGAATCAATCAAGATATCATGAAACTCCATTTTAACGGTGGTAAAAAGAAGAAAATTCGTGCGGTTGACTTTGTTGGAACGATCGCAAAAATCCCTGGAGTTACAGCAGAGGATATCGGCATCATAACCATCCAGGATCAAATGTCATATGTTGATATTCTGAATGGAAAGGGCTCCATCGTTTTACAAGCCATGGAGAATACAACAGTTAAAGGGAAAAAGTTAAAAGTAAGCAAAGCAATTAAGTAAGTGGAAAAACCAAATCCCCCTCTATCAAAAAATGGAGGGGGATTTTTGTATCCATTATTCAGTTTGAGACTTTATTTTCTGCATTTAAATCAAGACCGTTGACGCAGATCATCAAGAGATTTCACAACTGTATGCGGAATTGGTTTCCATTCAATTTTCTTGAACAACGCCACGATGGAAATTGGCAGATAGGTAAACAGAAAGAGTGGGAATGTGAATAGATAAGCGATTTTTTTCCAGTTCGGACAACGAATCTTATCCCACTCCATTATGGTTGTAATAAGACCAAGCGTAAATAGCAATCCATATACCCACAGAACCCCTAAAGCTCCCCCTGCTAGATAGGTTTGGAACAATCCTTTTCCTTCTAATGATACGAGTAAAAGTATCAATACATTACCAATTAGGCAGAGAATAGACACAATCACTATTGGGAGAACCGTCATCATCATATCAAAGCATGAAAATCTATTTCCCTTTCCGCGGAACATGCCATAGGACAGTTCTTTACCGTATTTCATGAATACCTGGTAAAAGCCCTTTGCCCAACGCAACCGCTGTTTCCATGACTGACTGAATGTAGAAGGCTGTTCGTCATAAAATACTGCGCTGCTGCAATACCCAATCTTTTCACCTTTGATAATTTGAGCGACCGTGAATTCGATATCTTCCGTCAGCAGATGATGAACCCAGCCGCCATTCTCTTTAAAGACATCCGCATTTACTAGAAACCCTGTTCCCGAAACGGCGCAACTTGTGTTAAGAAACATCCTCGGACGGTTAAGGAACTCCGCTTCATACAAAAACCAAAGCGCATATCCAGACGTAATCCAATTCTGATCATAGTTTTTGGAATTTCGATAACTTGTAATGACCCTGTACCCTTGATTAAATGTTTTGTTCATTTCAAATATGTAATTCTCATCAAGAAGATTGTCAGCATCAAAAACAAAGTATCCATCGTAATTGTTAGATGGATGATCCCTTTCAATGATGTTCAGCATATGCTTCAGCGCATATCCCTTCCCAACCAGCTGATCATTAAAGCGTTCCGCGACGATTGCTCCGGCTTCCCTGGCAATCTGAGCTGTATTATCCGTACAGTTGTCAGCAATGACAAAGATATCATACAATTCCTTCGGGTAATTCTGGTTTTTTATACTTTGAATCAACTGCCCGATAACAAGTTCTTCATTTCGAGCTGGGATCAGGAAAGCATATTTACGGAGAGGCATCTCTTTATCTCCTGAATTCTTGCTTCTTCTTGCCTTAAAGGCAACAATTATGTAGACAACTTTGTAAACGAATACCAGTGTAAATAATAATCCTATGTAGAAAATGAACTGACTTAAAATTTCTAACGTATCTTTGATCATACTACACCCCGCATCTTTAGAATAATAGCCTGATTGTCATCTTAAATAATCATTTTCATCTAATCCCTAACGTTTTTTAGAACTCAGAATTCCAGAATGAATTTCACAGGTATTCCCATAAAATGTATAATGATGAAGATTCAAATGCTGTCCGCATCATTACAGATGTTCTGCAGGGCTTTACCAAATCGAAGTTGATTTCAGTATTGGAGGTGTTGGTCTAAAATAATTAACATACATAAGCAGTTTTATCACTTCTTTGTACCCTAATATAAATGTAACAAACCTAGGTTTTCTCTAATTACGTTTCTTGTAAAGATTTGATTAAATAGGCTAACACAAAACGACGCCTCCTGCAGGAAAGGCGCCGATTCTTATAAGATTCTATCAAAATACAAATTTATCTGTTTTCCAAAACAAGCTTTTACATAAAAAAAATATAGTATTTTTATGAAGGAATAGCTGTCCGATTTACTAAATCTTATTCATAAATTATGACAATCTTCATACTAAGTAGCGCTCTAATTCAATGGGCATGCTTATGCGGAATTCTGACGCACAGACGCCAAAAGGGAGGATTCAAATCCATGTACTTTATTTCTGGAATCATCTTCATTACCATATCATTTGTTATGTTCTTTTTCGTTGATTTGTTCTCTAGGGCTTTTCCACATGAAGTTATATTGTTTGAAGAAGACGTGATGCAAGGGTACTACCATACAGGTTCTCTATGGTTTCCAATCATTGCAGGGATAATCGGCTTATTTCTCATCGTTCTGCATTTTCTGTTGCATGGTAAAGCGGAATAATCATGTCAGTATAATGAAAGCTCTCCTAAAAAGGAGAGCTTTTCCTAAGTTATATGTACCTTTATTTCTTCACCAGGATATGAAATACTTTAACCTTACATAATATTTCCTTCATCCCCCAAGTCCTCCAATCCAATAAACGACATAAAATGGTAGAATTATATTCGATAATATTATTTTAAAGGAGCTTTCAGTATGGGACGGAATCTCTCGGATCACCTCGATTTTGCAGCTCTAATGGATAATTTGTCCGTTAGTATACAACTGGATAAAAAAGACGCCGCTGCCTCGATCCATCTAGAGCTTAAGAAACATCTTAACGAGTTTGATGACGAGACGCTTATCACATATTACCTGTTTGAGAGCCGCTATTACCTAATGCATAAAGATGCTGTAAATAGCGCTATATCGCTTGATAATGCAAAAGCACACAAAGACCACTTCCGTGATATCCACTGGTATTTTCTGCACTTGGCAAAAGGCATTTTATTCTATGATGGAGGGAATTACCAAAAAGCACTTCAGTATTATGAGGAAGCTGAGGCTTACATTGAACAGCTAGAGGATCCTATAGCAATAGGTGAATTCCACCTTCGGAAAGCCATGACCTACTATTTTCTCGATATTACCAATCTGTCTGTTCTTCATTGCGCAAGAGCTGCCAAGGTATTTAAAACTTCTAAACGACTGGAGTTCCTGCTGGCACGGACACAGATGCTGCAGGGAATGAATTACGTAGATCAACTCAACTACGACTTAGCCAAAAAAACTCTTCTCAAGGCGTTAACAATTTTTAAGAAGAACAAAAATCAAAATTTTATCTCCTCTACAAATCTTAACCTTGGCGTGCTTTATGTGAAACGCGGTTTGCCAGCAGTAGCGATTTCCTATCTTCATGCAGCACTGCAAGGGAATCAAAAACGTATCCAATTAAAGATTCTATATTTATTAACCGATTGTTATTGGAAAACAAATCAACCCTCGAAAGCTATAGAAGCTTATAAAGAAGGATTTCAAGCCAGCATTGAAGAAAATAATATGACAAAGATGTGGGAATTCGCAATGCTGCATAAAAAATATGAAGACAGGCTGAATTTTGAAATAGTCTGGCAGGAGGGGATAAATTATTTTCAAAGAATAGAGGATACTTATAATGTCAGGCTTTTTTCGAAAGAACTAGCTCAATACTATGCAGATAAGAACCAGCATGATCTTGCAATGAAATACTATCTGTTGACTCTTACTTGAGAAGAGGAGGATTTGTTTGAAGAAGGTTATTTTTTCTTTGGTACTGATGGGTACTATTGTGATAAGTAGCTTAGTCGGATATGCAAATCATCATGTTACTACAGAAAAGCCAACCGATCTTGGCAGCGCAGTATTTCTACTAAAAGATAATTAAGCATTAAAAGAAGCTGGCACCATATTGAGTGAAAGAACGGACATCATATGAAACAGATGTCCGTTCTTTGTTTATCATTCCAACCTACTTAATGAACTTTGACTCTCAGAAGGAATTCTTCAGCCAATCTTCAACACCGGTTTCAATGCAACGCCAGCTTTAGAGTCAGCAAATGCTTCGTTGATTTGGTCAAACTCGTAGAACTTCACCAGCCTGTCGAATGGGAATAATCCCTTCTTATAGTAATCGATCAGTTTTGGAATGAACAGTTTCGGTACCGCGTCTCCTTCAATGACACCAATCATTGCTTTTCCTTCAGCCATGATGTCATTGTGCACATCTATCTCCATTGTTGGGGTCACCCCTACGACAGCACTTATTCCAAGCGGACGAAGTGCATGTAAGGACTGGCGGACAACTGGAGGTACACCGGTTGTATCAATCGCATAGTTGGTTCCGCCGTTTGTAATAGCCTTGATTTCCTTGACTACATCCACTTTTGAGCCATTGTATACATCTGTAGCGCCTAATTCTTTCGCTAACTCCAATCGCCTGTCATGTACATCCACAGCAATGATTCGCTCACACCCAGCAATTTTTGCTGCCATGACAGCACTTAGACCAACTGCTCCGCAGCCATAAATGGCGATTGTTGAACCGAATTCTGGTTTCAATTTATTCAACACGGTACCGCTCCCTGTTTGAATTCCGCAGCCAAGCGGTCCAAGCAGTGCCAGATCAACATCCTTGTCTACTTTGACAACATTACGCTCATTCACAATGGCATATGTACCAAAGGAAGATTGCCCGAAAAATGTAGAAACCACATGGTCATGCTGGCTCAGACGATGTGTATGGTCCTCCATCTTGCCATCAAAATTCAATTCATTGAATCGGACACAAGCTGCCGGGTGTGCAGATAAGCAATTTTCACATTCACCGCATGATGCGAATGATAAAACCACATGGTCACCAGGCTCAAAATTGCGTACACCACTCCCCACGTTCTCAATAATACCGGATCCTTCATGGCCTAGTACTACTGGAAAAGGTGATAACCCTGCATCTCTTGCTACTGCATCTGTATGACAAACACCAGAAGCCACAACTTTGATCAATACTTCATTGGCTTTTGGCTCCTGCAAGTCAACTTCCTCTATCTTGAAATCTTCTCCTTGTGCATGTGTAACTGCTGCTGTGATTTTCAATATAAGTCACCCTAACCTCTCATTTAATTCCTTATAAGGGCCTAAAATTTGTTCGACCGTCACTCTAGTCAAAGATCTCTCTGCTATTTCACACGGATATGAAGTAATATTGTCTTATAAGAGAAATAGTATACCGCCCTAAAAAGGATGTGGACGCATGATAAGATTCGGTATTGTCGGGACAAATTGGATTACGGAGAGATTCATTGCAGCTGGTAAACAGCATGAGGATTTCAACATCACAGCAGTGTATTCCCGGTCGAAAGAAAAAGGACAAGCATTTATGGAGAAGCATCAGCTTCAACTCGCTTTTAGCGATATCAGCGAGATGGCTGAGCATAAGGAAATAGACGCCGTCTACATAGCCAGCCCCAATGCTTTACATGCGGAACAGGCTTTATTATTTATGGAAAATGGCAAGCATGTACTTTGCGAAAAGCCTTTTGCCTCCAACAGCATGGAAGTATCACATATGATCAAAAAGGCAGAACAGGAAGGTGTCGTTCTCATGGAAGCGATGAAATCCACCTTTATGCCGAACTTCTTAGCAGTTAAAGAACATCTGCATAAAATCGGTCCTGTACGCTCCTATTTTTCTTCAAGCTGCCGTTACTCAACGTTCTACGATGATTTGAAAAACGGATCACTGCCAAATCTGTTCAATCCAGCATTGTCTGGCGGGGCTTTAATGGATCTTGGTGTATACACCATTGCACCATTGGTTGCGCTGTTCGGCAGACCAACATCTATACAAGCGACTGGCACCCTTTTGGAATCGGGTGTCGATGGACAAGGGCATATGCTGCTTGACTATGGAGAAGTCAAAGCGAGTGTCATGTTCTCCTGCATCACGAACTCCTATCTTCCTACTGAAATTATCGGCGAAAAAGGTACGATTGTCATTCACCATATCTCCAGTCCAAAGAAAGCTGAAATACATTATCCGGACGGAACTAGTGAAGACATAAGCAGACTGCAAAAATATGACCCTATGTACTACGAAATCGCTGAGTTCATTCAGCTTATCCAAAATAATAAACAACAGTCATCTATCAATACATGGGAAAATTCAATTATCACAATCGAGATACTCGATCAGGCTAGAAGACAAATGGGTGTGGAAATTAGCAAATAATGATAATAAAAGAGGACACTTCATTAAGCGAAGTGTCCCTTTCCTAATTATTGATTTCCTTTTTTAACCCACTCTGCAACAGACACTGTACGCTTAGCCTGATGCTTTACAGCTGCTTCTACATCTTCAATCATTTTTCCGTCCTGGCCAACTGTTACGCTTGTGCCGTAAGGGTTTCCTCCAGCTGCGAACAATACAGGATCCGTGTAGCCAGGTGTTGCAATGATTGCTCCCCAGTGCATCATAGATGTGTATAGGGAAAGCAATGTTGCTTCTTGTCCGCCGTGCGGGTTTTGTGCAGATGTCATGGCACTGACTACTTTGTTGATTGTTTTGCCATTTGCCCATAGACCTCCTTGAAGGTCAAGGAATTGCTTCATCTGAGATGGCATGTTGCCGAAGCGTGTCGGTACGCTGAAGATGATAGCGTCAGCCCATTCCAAATCTGCAGAAGATGCGACAGGTACATCTTTCGTTGCTTCAGTTTGTGCTTTCCATGCTGGGTTAGCGTCAATGACGGATTGTGGTGCGAGTTCTTGTACTTGCAGTACTTTTACTTCTGCGCCAGCTTCTTTTGCTGCTTCTTCTGCCCATTTTGCCATCTGATAGTTCGTGCCGCCCATGCTGTAATACACTACTGCTAATTTAACGTTTTCCATTGTTTCATTCTCCTTTGTTTTTCCGAATAGTTTAGTTAGAAAGCTCATTTGATTTTTCTCCTCTGCAGTCTTAATCCAATTCTCTTACTTCAAACGGCAGGACGTGATTTTCAATTTTCCCTCTGTGCTGCTCGTATTGCGCAGGCAGCATCAATTTTTCACCCATCGCTTCCTGTGCTTCGTCAATCGCGAATCCTGGAGGATCTGTTGCGATCTCAAAGAGGATTTCGCCATGCTCGCGGAAGTAGATGGCATTGAAATAGTTCCGGTCCTGGACAGGTGTAACGCCATAACCCAAGCTGTCTACGTAGCTGCTCCAATCAAGCTGATCTTGATCGTCACTCGCACGCCATGCGATGTGGTGTACAGTTCCAACTCCCATTTGGCTTCTTCCGCTTGTTGTCTGTTTGATATCGATTACGTTCCCGATGTCACCAGCTGCACGGAAGCGGACATACTCGCCTTCTTCTCCAACTTTCTCCAAGCCCATTTGCTCGAGAAGCTGTCCTGTTGCACCAGGGCGCTTAGAATAAAGTGTAGCTCCGCCGAACCCTTTGATTGCAACTTCCGCTGTCACTTCGCCAAACGTCCATGTATTCGTTTCCCCTTCTTCTCTTTCCACGATTTCCAAATGCAATCCGTGTACATCATCAAACTGCAAATATGTCTCGCCAAAGCGTTCCGTTCTCTCAAAAGCAATATCAAACTTCGCCAGTCTGTTTTCCCAGAAAGAAAGTGCGCCTTTTGGTACTACATAAGATGTAACGCCCACTTGACCGTCGCCGATTCTGCCCTGGTATGCGTTCGGCCAAGGAAAGAAGGTAATGATCGTGCCTGGCTTCCCTTTTCCATCTCCAAAGTAAAGGTGGTATGTGCCTGGATCATCGAAGTTCACAGTTTTTTTCACGAGGCGAAGCCCTAATATACCAGCATAGAAATCTGTATTTTCCTGTGGATGGCCAACAATTGCTGTAATGTGGTGAATTCCTTGCGTTTGTTTTGTCATTTCTGTTCACTCCTTTTTTTCTATTCATAACTAACAAATTCACTAACAGGTCTTTGATATCCTCTTGGTTTTCTGGTCTTTGCTTTCATCCATTTCATTTTTGGTAATCTGGTTGTTTGGAAGAATGTTACTTGCCGCTCTCCGCTCTTTCACTAACCCTTTAAATCGCCCTACGCCACTTACCTCGAATTCGAGATATATGATTAAAAAAATATCATCCAACCATTTATTTCGAATTCGAGACATTAGGCTAAAAAAATAGGCGCTTACTAGAAGTGGTTTTTTATCTCGAATTCGAGATAATTATATATCAAATTAATTTCATCTGTCAACAGGCTTTTCCCAATATTTTTTTATAAACAAAAAGACCGGTATGAATGACCGGTCTTTCCCCTTTTATACAGACTCTCTTCTCAACGCTACATCTGGTCGATTCCAATTTTGCAGCCAATTACGGACAGCAGTCACCATGATGATAAGTCCAAGTACAAGCATGATAATAGTTTGAACACCGTTCAATACATTGTAGCCCGCTGCTTGAGACCGATCCATCTTATTTAAAACAAGAAAGCTACGGGTACAGTATAAATTAAAACAGCTGTGATAAAGAATCCGAGCATAATATAAGTTTAAATCCTCCTAAACTTCTTCATCTCTGCTTTTGATTGAAACGGCATAGATGCCAATAAGGAAATATTGCCAAGATTATCACCAGCACTCCAACCAATTCTTCCGTTCTTAAACCGCAACAATCTATCTTCCTTCGTCTCGGTATGATAGTTCGCACGCTGCTGGACCACTAGTTAGAGCACCCGTAAATATTCCACCATTTATGATTGCAATACCACCAATTATGAGTAACGCGTTTGCCATACTTATCCTCCTTTGGCTCTGATAGCGTTTATACGAAATATATATGGAAAAGGTTGTTATTTGAAAATCACTCTTATACAGATAAAGCAGAAGGAAAAGAAACAGAAAAAAGCGTATAGATAAATGAAGGAGGAAAGAACATGAATACCTTACATATCAAACACACATTACTTCAAACTAAACTTGTTTATCCTGCTGGTGTGTCCTCATGACACAAGCATCCTTTTCACATGTCCTGCAGATTTTCCCATGTCCTGACATAATGGAAACTGCAGCTTTTTATGAAAAATTAGGATTCCAGTCTGTTCCTTATCTTAATAGTGCAGAACCGCATATATGCTTGTACCGTGATACCATCGAACTCATTTTGACGCAGTCTGTTCTGGATAAAATCTTCCCAAACCGTATACAGTATGGCTACGGATATGATGCGTATTTCATCACGGAAAAGCAGGCAGCCATGCTGCAGGAGTTCGCAGAGAAAAGAATTAACATTGTCCGCCCTTTAATGGTGACCGACTATGGTAATAAGGAGTTTGTTTTTGAAGATATAGATGGCAGATGGATAGCGGTCGGGAACAAGATAAAATAAGAAGGACCGTTTTCCATTGAAAACGGTCCTTCTCTTTATCTATAAACGCTATGCGCGATTCTTAACGCCGCTAACTTCCTCTGGCTTAATCGTTTTAATTTTCTTTATGAAATAATAATGCTTTATCAGACCAAGTATAATCAACACAATCTTCACTAGCCATATATCAATATATAATACAGAAAACAGGATGAAAGCATCCGCGATTATATTGATGCGGATTTTTTCTTTGAGGGTCATCCCTTTGTTTTCTTTGATTGCAAGTACATATTTTGTATAGAAAGTGGTGCTTTTAAACCAATCATCAATTCGTTTGGAGCTTTTTGCATAACAGAATGTTGCTGCCATCAAGAACGGGCCGCCAGGCAGTACCGGCAAAACGATCCCTGCGATTCCAAAGCCCAAGAAAATGGTTCCAAGCAGGAAGAATAGGATGTTCTTCAGTTTTTTTATGATCATCACCTTACTTTATAAATACCTTTGATTACCTCGCATTATATCAAAAAAATAAGATAGAAAGTAAGCGGTTAAGCTCCTATTACGACCTTGATAAAGCAACTGTAAGAAATCTGTCAATATAATGGAAAAGTATAGAAAAAGAGCCCTCAGATTTGCGAGAGCTCTACGCTGGCTTATTTATCAATTTCCTTAATCTCCATACCCTTTTGCTTCAACAAGCTTTTAAGGCCTGCGCGGAAGGTGGAATACGACTTGAATCCTTGGAATCCCGAATTGGAAAGGACAAGCTTTTGTACCAATTTAGCTGAGAAGCCGACGAATATGGTTTCGACGCCCATCAGCTTCAGCGCCTCTGTCAGATTCTTTATATTGGCACTAAGTTCCCTGTAGCCTATTGTATCTATATCCAAGTAATTGATGCCGGTAAGATCAATAATGACTGTGTCTGCATCCACATTAACGACACTGTTTACAATTTTATCTTGTATATATGTGAAACGCTCCACAGAAAATGTACCAGTCAGCGGAACAAGTATCGTATTCGGTACGATAGATGGAATCATCGGTGCCGATAAATCCTTGATCATTCCCTCATATTCTGCAAGTTTCTTCTTCAGCTGTTCATTTTCCTGCTGCAATTCTTCCATGCTTGCTATGTCACTCATCACCTTACTGTGAATTTTTCGTCTCTATCTATAGCAGTATTATACACGCTCTTCCTGAGATATTGTACATACTTTCCCCTTTCTTTCGATATGTAATCTTCTTGTAATTTACATTTTAATGCATCTTCATCTACAAATTTCGACGGAAATGGTAAAATATAACGAAAGACGACGATAAAGGGGACGCGTATGGATAGTAGTTTACTCGTAATAGATCAGGATTTGACGGCGGCTATGAAGGATTGGTATATGCATATCCGGCTTGGGAAGCGGCAGGAAGCATCGGATATGTATCATGAACTGTCAGAACGGGTAGAGGAATTGAAGCAGCAGGATTTGCTTTACATCGTTTATTTACTGCTCTCCTGCAGATTTCATGTATTGGTTTCAGATTTGAAGAAAAGTAAACATTTTCATGAGGAAGCAGGCAAATATAAGCATGCTTTTGTACCAGCATTACATTATTATTATCATCTTGCAGAAGGAATGCGTCTAGGAGAAGAAAAGGAATATATGTGTGCACTTGCTTCGTTTGAACAGGCAGAGGAATATCTCTCCTCTATTGACGATGAAGTGGAACAAGGTGATTTCCACTTCCGCAAAGCGATGACCTATTTCTACTTGGATATTTCCTCTCTTTCTGTTTTACATACGGAATATGCTGTGAAAGTATTCGAAAAACACCCCGATTACCGGTATCTGCTTGCACGCAGTCTTTTGATGCGAGGGCTGAACCTTATTGATCAGAAAGAGTTCACGCATGCAGAGAACACCTTGAATGATGCCCTTTCTCATACAGATTTTGAAAAGGAAGGCGCCCTGGCTGCTTTGATTCAGCATAATATCGGATACTTATATGCTGTACAGCAAATGCCTTTAGCAGCTATTCCATATTTAACAGCTGCCCGGAAATATCGGACTTATCCTGCCTATTTGAAGACTTTATTCCTCTTGGCAAGCTCATACTGGAAAACTGGACAACATGACAAGGCAGTGGAAGCCTATCAGGAGGGCTTCCAGCTGAGCATCACCGAGAAGGACGACATATTTAAGTGGGAATTTGCCATGCTGCACAAGAAGTTTGTTGATCGCGCCAATTTTGAAACAGTTTGGACAGAAGGAATTGCATTCTTTCTGGAACAAGGCGATAAGTTCAATGTACGGACCTATGCAAGTGAACTGGCCGCTTATTTTACAGAAACCGGACAAGACGATTTGGCTATCTACTACTATAAGCTTTCTTTACAATCTTAATACACCGAAACACACAACAAGAAACGGCAGAAGTATCACTATAAGGAGGAGCATATGTCTCAAAAATTAGTCTTACTAAAGCCGATTTCCGAGGAAGATGCCCACGCATTGCTGCCAATCTGGTCAGACGCTGCAGTTACGAAGTGGACGCGTTATCCTATCTTACAATCATTATCAGAAGCGAGAACCAGAATCAAACAGCTGGAACAAACGAAACACACAAGCCGGTATACAATTCGACAGCACGATGACTTGTCCATCATCGGTACTTGCGGATTTAAACGCTTGAACTTCCTGCATGAAACAGGCGAAATCGAATTCGAGCTCAGCAGTACCTTTTGGCGCCAAGGCTTCATGACGGCAGCCCTGCAGGAGCTTCTCCACATCGGCTTTGACAGGCTGCAGCTGAATCGGCTTGAGGTCAAAGTCAACGCCGACAATATCGCTTCTCAGCGCTTGGTCAGACGTGCGGGCTTCCGCCAGGAGGGCACCATTCGCCAAGGTCGGAAGTGGGACGGGAAGTTTCAGGATGTGCTTCTCTTCAGCCTGCTTCACTCCGAATTTCGCTCTACTTCCTCAGCTGAACAAATCGGACAGCTCGAGCTGCTGCGTTTGCTTGACCTGACGAATAATTCTGCGTCATATGCGAATAAAATCGTTAGTGAAGTGAATGATCACGTCGTGCGCCTTGCTGTCATTGACGGTGACTATCATTGGCATAAGCATGATGATTGTGATGAAGCGTTCTTTGTTCTCGAAGGAAAGCTATACATCGATCTGGAAGAAAAAACAATCAGCTTACAGCCTGGAGATTTATTCACTATACCTGCTGGTGTCATCCATCGGACCCGTTCCAAACAGCGGACGGTGAATATCTGCTTCGAGAAAGCTGTTAATGAAATAAGCGGAAGCTAAAAAAGAGGCATCTATAGATGCCTCCTTCTCTTAATTATCAATAAGTGCGCTAAGTTCTGCTTGAAACACTTTTACTTCATCTTGATTGAACGTGCTTAGCTGTACCGTCACTATACCATTGCCGCGACGTTTTGGGACTGTATCGATTACTTCAACAACAACACGAAGCTCATCGTCCGGAAAAACAGGCTTAATGAATTGGATATTATTCATTCCCGTTCCAGCCACAACGTGCTCTCCGTAAATGCCCTCTTCCACCCACAATTTAAAGGATGCGCTCATTGTTTGCATACCTGACGCAATTAAGTTGCCGAAGCGTCCCCGTTTCGCCTTTTCTTCGTCTATATGCATGTATTGCGGATCGTACACCTTGGCAAATTCAATAATGTCTTCTTTAGAAAGCTTGATGCTTTTCGTTTCGTAGCGCTGTCCTGCTTCAAATTCGCTGAATTTCATCCTGCGGCCCCTCTTTTTTACCCGTTTTGCTTCTTGTACAAATGCTGACATCGCACCTGATAGAAGCTGCAATATGTATATAGCATACATATATTGCATGTCGGTATTATATAGAAAAAAATAAGAGAAGTACACCGTGTTACAAATTGGATATTTCATAAAAATCGTCAAAAGCAAAATATTTTATGTTTAATCCATGGTTTGTTAGGGTATTTGATATGAGTTAAATAATAGAGGTAATACAAGGGGTCATCATTAGTTGAGATGATAACCATGGCTGTGTATTTATTGATTAGATGGAAATATGTGCAGAAGGAAAGGAGGAATGTATGTACTCTCCTTTGCTTGATGGTCTATTAAGGTTGATACAACTTAACTCGTCTGAATCAAAAACCTTTCAAATACTGTTTGAAAGCTTTTTTAATTACATTTTTTAAATCTGTATCAGTATGGTTAAAAAGCATTTGTGCACAATACATGTAAACAAACAATGGATCAACCTTAAATCAAAAAGTATAGGTGTTTACAGTTAGATACATTTTCCTCATATGACAGCTATGCTGGTTCTTCCCCTGGTTCCCATAGGGTGATGCAGTGATTTTGAAGCCAGTTTAACTGTATTTGTTGTCCTTGTATAACCGTATACCATGGAGTTGACAAAAATGAAATTTAACAAGAAGAAAATTAACGTTGTTGATATTCAAACGGCGAAGAAAAGTGTGTTTGCTACCGGGGTAGGAAACGCAATGGAATGGTTCGATTTTGGTTTATATTCCTACTTAGCAGTTATTATTAGCCAAAACTTTTTTACTGCAGTTCAAAATGACGAGCTAAAATTAGTGTTTACTTTTGCGACCTTTGCAATTGCCTTTTTAATGCGTCCTTTAGGCGGCATTATTTTTGGTAAGATCGGGGATAGGGCAGGAAGAAAAGTCGTTTTAACCACCACCATAATCTTAATGGCCTTTTCCACATTGCTAATCGGGTTACTGCCTACTTATGAACAAATCGGGATATGGGCACCGATACTGTTGTTAGTCGCCAGAATTATCCAAGGTTTCTCAACCGGTGGTGAATACGCTGGTGCAATGGTGTATATCGCCGAATCGTCTCCAGATAACAAGCGTAATATCCTGGGAAGCGGATTGGAAATCGGTACATTGACAGGGTATATATTGGCTTCACTTGTTGCCAGCATCCTTTTTATCGCTTTATCGGATGAGCAGATGGCTTCTTGGGGATGGAGAATCCCGTTCTTGCTTGGTTTACCGCTTGGACTTATCGGATTGTATCTGAGAAAGAGCTTAGAGGAATCACCTATTTTTGAAAATGAACTTTCTGCCAACGAAGGGCAGGAACAAGAGGAAGAAGGCTTCCTGTCCATACTGAAAAATCATAAAAAAGATATCATTGTTTGTTTCGTAGCTGTAGCATTCTTTAACGTTACAAACTATATGCTGTTATCGTACATGCCTTCCTACTTGGATGAAATCATCGGCCTATCCAGCACTACAGGTACTGTATTGATTACGCTGGTCATGGTCATAATGGTGCCACTTACATTACTGTTCGGCAGACTCAGTGATAAAATCGGGAATAAAACTGTCTTCTTAATTGGATTAGGCGGATTAACGCTTCTTTCCGCGCTTGCTTTTTATTTAGTGAACTTGAATGGTTTAGTGTTTATTTCGTTAGGTATTCTTATTCTGGGTGTGCTCCTTGCAACATATGAAGGCTCCATTCCTGGTTCATTACCAACAATGTTCTATACCGATATACGCTATCGAACATTATCTGTCACATTTAACGTCTCGGTTTCCATTTTCGGTGGTACGACACCATTGGTTTCCACATGGCTTGTACACCAAACAGGGAATAACTTAGCTCCTGGCTGGTATTTAACCATCGTAAGCATCATCGGTTTCCTTGTTATCCTATTCTTATTCAAGAGCACGTCGGGTAAATCCCTAAAAGGATCTTATCCAACAGTTGCTACGAAGTCTGAATACAAAGAAGCTGTTGAGAATCCAGAGGATGCCCTATGGTGGAAAGCAGAACAAGAAGAAAATAAACCTGTGTAATATGCTCCACTTAATGTGCATTATCATGAGAGTAAATAAGACAAGCTCAACCTCCAGGTTGAGCTTGTCTTATTTTATTAACGACCAATGTATTTAAAAGATTGGATATGCGTTTGTGATAACTCGATAACATCCTTTGTGAATTGTTCTTCAGGTATTTGAAAATCTTCTGCTATCAAGTTGCGGACAAGTCCGTAGAATCCATATCCCGTATAAATCTTGAAATAGTTCATATTCACGTGCATTCCATTAATTGTCTCAAATTCAAATTGTTTTTCATAAATGTTCTTAATAGCATTCGGGAAGCGGGTATGCATGCCCGGCAGTGTGTCTTCATATTTAATTAATTCAAAAAAGCTCTTGTTCTCATAAATATATGCTATAAGCGAAAAGGAAGGGACATCTATATCTTTTGTAGATGTTTTTCTCCCTGGTGTGTACATCATTCCCGCAGCATCTTCAAGGCCTGTAAACATCTTATCGAGCAGATCCTCTGCCAACTCTATTTTATCTTGATAATGAAAATAGAATGTACTGCGGTTGTAAGCTGCTTCTTCGACGATATCTTTCACTGTGACCGCATGATACCCCTTTTTCTTAATCAGCTCGATCAACGCCTTACGAAAGTGCTCTTTTGTCCGATTGCGCCGTCTGGATGTCGAATCTTGTTCATGTTCCATAAAAAAATCCCCCCTTAGTCAGACATTATTGGATTACCTGTCTAATAATTAGACATCCGCTATTCAGCTACTGATTGAGAAATGTGTCCAAAGTATTACAATTAAATTGTTACCGATTTAATTCCATTATACTGGGGGAAACAAGAATGGGGAAATTAGAAAATAAAGTTGCACTAATCACAGGGGGAGCATCAGGGATTGGCGCTGCTACAGCTCGTCTTTTTGCAGCAGAGGGCGCTAAGCTCGTATTAGTCGACTTGAACGAAGAAAAAGGAAAAATGGTGGAGGAAGAGCTGAAGTCCAATGGTACTGAAGCAATCTTCATCAAAACAAATATCACAAGCGAAAACGAAGTAGCTGATTTGTTCAAACAAGCTGTTACTGCTTTCGGCAAAGTTGATATTGTGTTCAATAACGCAGGAATCGGACGTGTGCATCCTTCACATGAATTGGATTATGCTGAATGGCGCAACACCGTAAACGTTGACTTGGATGGTGTATTCTTAGTTGCCCGCGAAGCCCTTCGCGTTATGCTTTTGAATGGCAGCGGCAATATCGTAAACACAGCATCCATGTATGGCTGGGTCGGCTCACCTGGATCCGCAGCATATAATGCAGCTAAAGGCGGTGTCGTGAACCTTACACGTTCTCTTGCACTTGAGTATGCGGACAAAAATATCCGTGTAAACGCACTATGCCCTGGCTTCATTGACACACCAATCATCCCGGAAGATGACAAAGCGGTACTTTCCACGATGACACCAATGAAGCGTCTTGGTCAAGCGGAAGAAATGGCGAAAGCTGTATTGTTCCTAGCTTCCGATGACTCTTCTTACATGACTGGTAACAGCTTGATTGTTGATGGCGGTTATACAGCACAATAATAAAACAGCTCATCCTAATTGAAGGGTGAGCTGTTTTACTTATTTATCCCAAATCATATCCAGCTTATCCGAGTAAAAAGAAATTGCTTTTCGATATTCCAAAATATCCTGATCAGAAGTTGTTTCAGCTATTAATTGGAGAAGAATACGCATTGCTTCCGCATGCCCTTTCTGATTGTATCGCACCATAGCGTAGAAAACTGGAAAAGCATTATTTTTCGGGAATTGCTTCATTGCTTCTTTCAAAATTTGCTCAGCTTTTTTGTACTGACCGAGTGTCCGGTATGTACTTCCTAACCCTAAATAAGCTCCTTCTTTATTATCAACTGATAACCCAAGTTCAATTGCTCTTTCATAATAAGGTACAGCAGCTGTCTCCTCTCCAAGCACATCAAAGCTCCACGCACATTGGTATTGCACTTCCGCTTCATGAGGATAAGCAGAAGCAAGTTTAGTCAACCTTTCATTGGCTTCCGCCAGCTTGCCTGCTTCTCTTAATCGAATCGCATCAGACAGCTCCTTCATAACCCAAATCGCCCCTTCACTTCTTTGACATCGGTACCTTGGAGCCATCCTTCATCACAAGACTATAGGTGGCCAACGTCCGAAATAATCTGCCGCTAAACCAGCTAATACAGTTGAGATGGCACAGGCCTCCGCTGTGAATCCTCCCAGGAATAATCGATGCACCCCAGCAATCAAGCCAACCCCCAGCCCTACAAAAGGTCCCCCCAGCAAGCCGCCGATCGTCACTCCAAGAATTCGAGTATTCGCAATGACACTATCCGTCTCAATGTCCAATAACCAAGTATTGGCCATTCGGCTGTCACCATGTATTTCCACACCTGTATAGTTGCTCAAAACTCCAAGGAATCCGAAAATAAGCAACAAAAGAAGTTTTTCTTTCATTGATTGGTTATGCAGAATAAGCCGTCGAAACGCTTTCGATTGGGAGAACAGGAAAACCGTTATCAGGATGATACCTACCCGTTCAATCTTTAATGGAACCAAACTCAGCATGCTGTCTCCCCCAGCAATATGTCTTAGTTCCACTTTTATCGGAATGGCTTCCAGTTTAATAGATTACGCATCAAAATGATCTGGCTTTTCTGTTATAATAGTACGAGTTCAACACCGCTTAGGAGGACTTTTACTTATGCTGAAAAAGAATGCCCTTTATATACTTTTCCTTGGTATACTCTGTATCCTCGCAGGAATTGGTGTGATGATTTGGGCTAGTGATAAATTTTACTTAGGAATTGCTTTCGTTGTACTTGGATTAGTTTATGGACTGGCTGGATTATTACTGTATCGCAGAGTAAAGAAGCAAGCTGTGACTAAAGTCGAGCCTAAAGAATAATCGAAATAGCTCAGCATATCGTGTGAACTCTTTTTAATAACTTCTACCGATTCTAAAGGGAGGATAAGGCAATGAAACTATCCATGAAAATAAAGCTTGAAATCTCCCCTTTCGTTTCAGCAGGGATCACTGCAGCATATAATTATTACATCATCAAGAAGATTCGCAGCTGATGCTTAACCGCCTTGCTTTCTCTAAGCGAGGCGGTTTTCATTTATCCCTAGTAAGGGAATAGTCCTACATGTAAATTTTGGAGGACAGGTGATCAGATGGAGAAGAAGTACTGGAAAGAAAGTGTTATCTACGAATTATATACCCGTAGCTTTAAAGACAGCAATGGAGACGGAATTGGTGATTTTGGCGGTATATTAGAGAAGATTGACTACTTGGAATATCTCGGAGTGGATACTGTTTGGCTTCCGCCAATCTATGTATCTGCGGATGTCGACCACGGCTATGATGTAAAGGATTTCAGGGCTATTCAGCCAGAGTACGGGACAATGGAACAATTTGATATCTTACTGGCAGAGTTTCATCGTCGCGGCATCAAACTTGTACTCGATATTGTCCCGAATCATACCTCCATTGAGCACGAATGGTTCCAGCAAGCGAGATCCTCCAAGGATAACCCTTATCATGATTATTATATTTGGGAACAAGGAAATCCTGATGGCTCCCCACCTTCGAATTGGCGCTCCCATCTTGGACGTCCTGTTTGGACGTGGAACGAGCAGACAGAAGAATATTATTTGCATCTGTACAGTGATAAACAGCCTGATCTAAATTGGGATAACCCGCGAGTCCGCCAAGAAATATATGATATTATGCGTTTCTGGCTGGAAAAAGGAATAGACGGCTTCCGTATTGATGCAGTTAATGTCATCTCAAAGGATCGGCGTTACCCAGATTCTGATCAAGAGACCTTGCAGGCTAAAGGTGAAGAATACTTTAAAAACGGTCCGCACATCCACGACTATCTGCATGAGATGAACAAAGAGCTGAAAAAGGATTTTGAATTCTTCACAGCAGGTGAAACTTCTGCCGTACATAATCACGATGTACTTCGGTATACAAAGCCTGAACGGGAAGAGTTGGATATGGTATTGTCAGCTGAAGCATCTGAGCTTGCTGATCAGGATGAAGATAAATACAAGAGTAAGGATTGGACTGTACATGATTTCCGAGAGGTACTACGCAAATGGCAGAAGGATGTCGGCGACGGCGGTGGATGGTTCGGCTTATACCTTAGCCACCATGATGCACCGCGGATGGTTTCTACCTTTGCAGATGATGGAGAATATCGGATTCCATCCGCAAAGCTGTTAGCTACAATGCTGCATACTTTGCGCGGAACGCCGTTCATCTTTCAGGGAGAAGAACTTGGTATGACCAACTATCCGCATTTCGATTCTGTTGATGCGATTGATGACCAGGAAGCACTAAGCTATTACGATTTGAAAGTGAACGAGCAAGGTGAGTCTGAAACGAAAATTATGGATCGGATACAGGAGAAGACACGTGACCATGCAAGAACCCCAATGCAGTGGGACACATCTGATCACGCAGGATTTACAACAGGTTCTCCTTGGCTTCCGGTCAATCCGAATTACAAGGAAATCAATGTACAATCAGGCGTTGATAATCCAGATTCTGTTCTGCAGTTTTATCGAAAACTAATTCGGTTGCGTAAAGAAAATTCCATCATGGTATATGGAGAGTTTGAGATTATCCTTAACGACCACGAGCAAATCTTTGGGTATATACGCAGGCTGGCTGATGAGGAATGGGTTATTCTGCTGAATATGACGGATGAAGAAGCACACTACGATATCCCCAGGGCTTGTGTGGATGATTGGGATAACAAGCATTGTGTCATTAGCAATTATCCACATGTGGATAATCGGAATATGTTAAGACCGCACGAAGCAATTGTGTATAAGTATGTAAAATAGTTGAGATATTAAAAGAGGAGTGTCTATCGGACAACTCCTCTTTTAATATGAAAAAAATGCTAATAATGTGTCAATTCCTTGACTTATATAGTCCAAAAGTTCATCATAAAGTTGTAGGATAATTTACCTAAACAAACTGGGGGTAACGTATATGTCAACAATCGAAGGAAAAGTAGCAATCGTTACAGGAGCAGCATCCGGTATTGGTCTGGCGACTGCTGAAGCTTATGTAAATAAAGGTGGTAAAGTAGTCATTGCAGACTATAACGCTGAAGCAGGACAAAGAGAAACTGACAGACTGAAAGCAGCTGGCGGAGACGTTCTATTCATTGAGTTCAACGCTGCTGAAGAAGATTCTATTAAAAATTTGATTGACCAAACAGTAGCACACTATGGTCAAGTTGATATCCTTGTAAACAATGCAGGTATCGGTGGCATGGGCGCAACACACGAGCTATCTTACGAAGATTACCGTAAAGTAATCGCGATCAACCAAGATGGTATCTTCCTGGCTTCCAAGTACGCTATCCAGGAAATGCTGAAATCAGGCGGCGGTGTCATCATCAATACGTCTTCTGTTCTAGGCTTCGTTGCACAGCCTGGCGCTTTCTCTTACAATGCCAGCAAAGGTGCTGTTAACACATTGACTAAATCCCTTGCTGTGGAATATGGCGATAAAGGCATTCGCGTAAACGCTGTAAACCCAGGATTCGTTGAATCAGGAATGGTGAACAAAGAAGCTCTTGGCGACTTCTATGACGGACTTGTAGCGAAACACCCAATTGGCCGTCTTGGCAAAGCGGATGAAATCGCACACGCTATCGTTTTCCTGACTGAAAACGACTTCGTAACTGGTGAAACACTTGTAGTAGATGGCGGTTACCTAGCTCAGTAATATAAATGAAAGGAGAACAGCTGAGCTGTTCTCCTTTTTTAATCTATGCACTTTAGAACGTATATGAGTCGCCATCATTCGGTACGAACACATTTGTCTCCATACCTTTTTCATGACAAAAGTTTCTCAATTCTTCCCTAGACAATGTCCAATGATTGACCGCTTCCATATGCACTGCAATAATCTTTGCATTGCTGGCTGCTTTGTAAACTTCATGAACGTCTTCTTTCCCCATTACCAGAGATCCGCCCTCTAAAAATTGATTATCCCCAGCGTTCACCACTATAACCTCTGGCTTATGGTTATCAATTGTATTTCCAACTTCCTCGTACCAGACTGTATCGCCTGCAACATATAAGGTTTGTTCACTTTCATGCTTAAACACAACGCCGCAAACAAGCCCGGCCATCTTCAATATTTCTCCCCTGCCGTGTTCACCATTTGTTTTAATTAACTGGATACCCTCAAAGACAGTTTCATTCGTAAGTACTTCAACATTCTCAAAACCAGCTTTTCGTATCGCTTCTGCATCTTCTTCGTTTTGGGAGAATACCTTAATCTTTTTGGGTAACGCCTCTTTAGCTGCATCATCCCAATGATCCAGATGAAGGTGCGTCACAATAACTGCATCGATATCCTGTATGATACTATCGATAGAAAGCGGCAAGCTCACTAGGGGATTCTTTTGATCCTGCCTAAGTGAATTTGGAAAAGGCGGAAATGCACCTTTGTGTGCTAACATAGGATCTATTAAAAACTTTTTGCCTGCATATTCAACTACGATTGTTGCATTACGGATTTGCGTTATTTTCATAAAAAGTCCTCTCCTCTTTTTGTACTTATCTTAGCTCTATAAATATTCTATATAATGACCTACCTGCAGATACATACTCTAAATAAAGTCTTTTTGCTGGATGACTTTATTTATGAAAGGAGTTAAACCATGTTAGACCACACGGATTTGCAAATCCTGGAGGAACTGTCCAAGAATAGTCGTATTACCATGAAGGAATTAGGAGAAAAAGTCCATTTGACCAGTCCTGCTGCTTCGGCCAGAGTAGCAAAATTGGAAGATAGCGGAATCATTGAAGCTTATACAATAAGAATTAATGACGTTAAAATGGGATTTTACATACATGCGTTTATAACCATCTTTACACAAAATACGAATCACAGGCCTTACCTTTCCTTTGCAGATACACAAAAAGAAAGTATTATTCAGAACTACAAAATAAGCGGGGATGGCTGCTACCTTCTGGAATGCAAATTTCAGTCGAATGAAACGATGAATGCATTTTTGGAAGCATTGAATCAGTATGCCAACTATAAACTCTCTATTGTCATAAACAAGAATGTATAACAGGAGGGTTCTGCACGCAGGCCGGAAGTCCCACCCTAAAAGGAACACCCCCTATTTTGGAGGTGTTCCTTTTAGGATTAAAACTTTTCTTTCTTTATATAGCTTTCTCTGTATTCCCAAAGAACTGATGGGCATATGTATTTCGAACAGACATAATGATTCCAAGCAGGATCATATTTGAAAATAGAGAGCTCCCTCCATATGTCAAAAAAGGAAGGGCAATTCCTTTGACCGGTAACATTCCCTCTACCATGCCAATGTTTTGAACTATTTGTATAGTAAGACTCAATGCCAAGCCAGCACAGATAATCGTTCCCAAGGGATCATTACTCTTTGAACCCACCTCCAGAACCCGAGAAATAAGCAGGAAAAAGAGTAAAATTACAGCAGCACCCGTCAGAAATCCTCCCTCTTCCGCTACAGAAGCAAAGATAAAATCAGTATGCTTTTCAGGAACATACACGTTTCCTTGTTCTATTCCCTTTCCTGTCAGACCTCCTGTCCCGACTGCCAAAACTGACCTTCGGCTTTGAAAGGCTTGATTGCTGTTGTTACTTGGATCCAGAAAGCCTATGATTCGATCCTGCTGATGGGGTTTCAGCTTAGGTATTAAGTCCTCATAAATAATCTCTGGTTTAAATAAGAATAAGCATGTAACTATGCTGACTGCAAGTAAAGGTAAAAGTATACCAATTGTCACTACAATCTTATTAAGCTTTACCATACCTAACATTGCCACTATCGCAAATAAATAGAGCATTACCATACCTGTATCTGGCTGCTGGTAAACGAGTAAGCTAGGAGGAATCGTCACGAGAAATATTTTGCCTATTAAAAGCAAATCCTCCTGTATATTTTTATGCCCTTCTTTGCGATCAGCTATCAATTTTGCCACCAATACAATTAAGCTAATTCGGAAAAACTCTGACGGCTGTATCGAACCTAAAAAAGGAATACTAAACCATCTTTTCGCACCTAGAATATTAGGAGCAATTGATTCTGGTGCAATAGTAAGAAACAATAACGACAAAACTGAAACGATGTAGAATGGCCAAGCTAGTAAACGAAGTTGATTCAAATCCAAAAGTCTGATCAATAACAACAAAGTAAAGCCAACCACATAATTGATAAATTGTTTCAGCGCAAAATTCTGGGCACCAAATTGTCCACCAGATTGTGTACTGAAAATAAATAAGATACTGACTCCGCATAACAAACATAATATAATTAAGATTGGCTTATCCAGCTCGTCCAACCGCAATTTCTTTACAAACATAGTTTAACGCCTTCCTTCCACGAGAGGAACGCGGACTTTCTTGGCATTCCTCGATATCTGCAAAATTATCCCCATCGTAAATAAATTCACAATAAGGGAGGAACCTCCATAACTGATAAAAGGCAAAGGTATCCCTGTGATAGGCAAAAGACCGGCAACTGCACCTAGGTTAAAAACTACTTGGACCATAATTTGAAATAAAAACCCAATCGTTAATAAAGTTCCGTATGGATTCTCTGCTCGCAAAGCTATGGAGACCCCTTTTATTAAAAGCCCAAAATAAAGGAAGAACACTACAGCCAGCCCCAAACTTCCCAGTTCCTCCAAAATTACAGCCATAATGAAATCAGTATGCGCTTCGGGAAGAAATCCAAGTTTCTGAACACTCCCTCCCACACCTTTGCCAAACACACCTCCAGAAGCGATTGCTTCATAACCATTAATCAGCTGATAACCCTTACCATTCGGGTCACTGAATGGGTTTTGAAAAGACATGATACGCGCTAAACGATAAGGAGCAGATACCGCTAGATAAATAACAGCACACACACCCACTCCAGCGATTGCGAACACGTGACGTTTCTTGATTCCCGCACATAGCAAAATAAAGAAACAAGGTATCGCTATAGAAGTAGCAGTTCCTAAATCCGGCTGCATAAGAATGAGCAAGAATACCATACCTAATAGTAATAGCTGCGGTAATAATTCTTTTCTGAAACTTGTAAGTGCCTTATGTCTTTTTCCGCAAACAGATGCAAAATAGACGACCATCGTAAACTTTACGAATTCCGCTGGCTGAAGGACAACAGGACCTAACTGCAGCCAACGTTGGGAGTTATTCCGAACCTCTCCAAACCATGGTGTGAGGACAAGCATAAGTAATATGATTGATCCTATGACTAGAAGCGGATTCCATTTTTGATAAAGCTTATAGGGCAGAAAAAAACCTATTGTCATCGCAATAATTCCAATCAAAAAAGATATCCACTGTCGATGAAAAAAGAAGTTCGAGGCATTATATCTCACTAAACCTAATGGAAAGCTAGCGCTGTACACCATAATCAATCCAAATATACAAACTGATATAACAAAAAAAAGCAATGTCTTATCCAGCTCTTTCACTTTCGAAAACATATTGAGCAACTCCAATTAAGAAAAATGAGTCATAGAAAATTACCGACTTTCGCCATGATAGCGGTAGTGTTGACATATTGTCAACACTACCGCTATATTTCATGCTAATCATTGACAAAACATCAACATTTCTATATGTTAACTTAGTGAGAAAAAAGTCAGAAACAAATAGCGAGGATATTTAACTATGGATTTATTTATTTTGCTCTGCAAATATCTCTTTTTAGGTCTTATTCAAGGAATATCTGAACCAATTCCTATCAGCTCAAGCGGACATTTGATAATTGCTCAGCATCTATTCGGAATAGAAGTAAATGATTTAAGCTTTGAAGTAATCGTCAACACAGCTTCTCTAATTGCTGTGATACTTGTATATAAAAATCAAATTGCTAAACTATCTTCCTCATCTTACCAATACATAATGAGACGAGAAGAAGAAAAAAAAGATGATTTCAAACTCGTTATCTATCTTATAATTGGGACAATACCAGCCGCTTTATTTGGGTTGCTATTTAATGATTTTATTGGGGAAAATTTGAAGAGTACATTTACGGTCGGGATCGCACTGCTTTTAACTGCCATATCCTTGTTTCTAATCAGAAACATGAAAGGTAAGAAGAATGAACAAAAGATAGGCTGGAAAGAGGCTCTATTAGTCGGACTTGGACAATCAGTTGCTCTTATTCCTGGTGTAAGTCGCTCCGGTGCCACAGTAGTGGCAGGCATGCTGACAGGGATGAATCGGGACACAGCATTAATGTTCTCATTTTTACTCTATATACCGGTAAGCTTAGGCGCTAGTATTTTAGAGATTCCTAACATGTTCGGCCAGCAGATTACGACAGATTATCTTATCGCATATGCTTTAGCGTTTATGGCTTCTCTCATAGGGACATATTTTGCTTTGAAATGGTTTATCGATGTTATGAAAAAAGGTAAATTGATATATTTCTCTATCTATTGCTTATTCTTAGCGATTATCACGTTGTTACTATTATAAAAAACACCCTGCCAAGCATTACTTGGCTGGGTGTTTTTTTTAAATAAATATATCCAGAATCATAGTGAATACTAGACCCGATACCGCCACAACTGTTGATAGTACAGTATACGTACCGAAGGCTTCTTTCAATGTCATGCCGAGGGATTCTTTTACCATCCAGAACCCGGCGTCATTGACGTGGGAAGCAATTGCACTGCCTGCACCTGTTGCAAGAGCTACCAGCTCAAGGTTAACATCCGGCATAGTACCTAGTGACGGAATCACCAAGCCAGCTGTTGTCAGTGTAGCAACAGTCCCGGATCCAAGACAGATACGAAGGATTGCAGCAACCATCCAGGCGAAGAATACTGGTGACATTGAAGTGTCTGCAAAGATAGATGCTACATAGTCACCAACACCGCCGTCGATAAGAACCTGCTTCAAGGCTCCGCCACCACCGATGATCAATAGCAGCATACCAAGTGCATTAATAGCTGATCCACAAGAATCCATCAGTTTTTTGATTGGGATATTTCTTCTTATCCCCATTGTGTATATCGCAACTAATAGTGAAATTACCATTGCTGTGGAGGAGTTACCCACAAAACGGATGATTTCTATCAACAGATTGTCATCGAAATTTATTTCTGCCTGGAGGATATCCACAGCTGCACCAATTGCCATGAGGATAACTGGGAATAGTGCAGTGAAAACACTGATACCGAAACTTGGCATTTCTTCTTCTTTGAATGTTTTTGCAACACCAAAGGATGCACTGCCTTCACGTGTCCATGCAGTTGGAACGATTTTTTTAGCAAGCTTCGGATACAGAATACCTGCAAGAATAACAGTAGGAATCGCAACGATGATACCATAAATAAGCATAAGACCAATATTTGCACCATATTCCGCTGCTACTGCAGTCGGACCTGGATGCGGCGGAAGGAATGCGTGAGTCGCAAGTGCCGCTGTTACCATCGGCAAACCGAGGTGAACGATGGAGACTTTCAATTCTTTTGCAATCGAGAAGATGATCGGAATCAGCAAGACGATTGTTACTTCAAGGAACAACGCAATACCAACGATGAATGAAGCAAATAGAACAGCCCATTGGATCCGTTTTTCACCGAATTTATCAATAAGCGTAGTCGCAATTCGGTTGGCACCGCCAGCATCTGCAATCAGACGGCCAAGCATCGCACCCATACCGAAAATCAGCGCTATATGACCGAGTGTACCACCTAAACCGCTTTCAATAGAGCCAACTACATCTGACATCGGCATGCCAAGCAGCAATGCCACAATAAAGGAAACAATGATCAAGGAAACAAACGTATTAAGCTTAAGCCCCATAATCATGATAAGCAATAATAGTACACCTAAAGCTATGATCAGTAATGGCATGATGATTTCCCCCAAATCTCTTTGTAAGTGTTTACATTGTTGCCCGTCAGAAAGGAAGGACTAACGCATCCTTCCAATCCTCTGGTATGTTATTTTGCTTATAGTGTTGTACGAGTAAAGTTCGGCGCATATTGTGCTGCAACTTTGATACATTCTTCCATGCTTATGCTCTCTGCAATGTTTTTGCCGGCAATATCAAATGCAGTACCGTGGTCAACGGATGTACGCAAGAACGGCAGACCATTTGTGATGGAAACAGTGCGGTGGAAGTCTGTCATTTTCGCCGCAATATGACCTTGGTCATGGTACAAGGAAAGAACTGCATCGTACTTGCCGTTTAATGCTTGGAAGAAGACAGAGTCTGCAGGAACTGGTCCAACTGCGTCGATGCCATCTTTAACAGCAAGCTCGATACCTGGTTTGATTTGTTCTACTTCCTCCCAGCCGAACAAGCCGCCTTCTCCGCTATGCGGGTTCAAGCCTGCCACTGCAAAGCGGCGATTTTCCACTCCTAGACGCTGAAGTGCTTTGTCACAGCGAATCAAGTAATCTTGTACTCTTTCCTTCGTCATTTGTGCAATAGCATCTTTCAAGGAAAGGTGACGAGTAAGGAAGAAGATACGCATACCGTTTACTTCAAACATTGTTAGCGGATCATCAGAACCAGCTAGGTCCTCCAGCATTTCCGTATGTCCGATATAAGGAACTTTCGCTGCTTTCAAGGACTCTTTGTTGATCGGCGTTGTCGCAAGTGCTTGCACTTGGCCATCCATTGCAAGCTCAACAGATTTCTTGATATATTCGAAAGCACCTTGACCGCCTTGAGAGGAAACTTGGCCGTACT
Organism: Terribacillus saccharophilus; assembly: GCF_046592595.1. Lineage (GTDB taxonomy): Bacteria > Bacillota > Bacilli > Bacillales > Amphibacillaceae > Terribacillus > Terribacillus saccharophilus_C. The sequence goes on from NZ_JAWVPF010000001.1 coordinate 291,921, forward strand.
CTAGTGCTTCTATATCAATGTTGTCCAAGTTAATAACGTCGACTGTACCTAATTCGTATTTTCCTTCTGTTGGAGAAGATACTTCGTTTACTTCCAGATTTGCTTCGACGATTTCAATCGCTTTTTTGATAACTGCTGTATCACCAATCACGAGTGGTTTACATACATCGTAAATTTCCTGCTTTGTTAGTGACTTCATTGTAATTTCCGGTCCGATACCTGCTGGATCTCCCATTGGAATTGCGATAATTGCTCTTTCTGCCATTGTTTATTCCTCCTTAAAATTTAGCTTCCAAATATTTAACACTTGTATAAATTGCCTTCGTTCCGCCTGCTGTACCGCCTTTAGTTACGATTGGAATACCATCCAAATAGCCTCCCATGAACTTCCCATAAGCGATCAGCGGCAGGATCTCATCCATCAGCTGAATTCCTTCTGCTCTGCTTATCGAACAAAGTGAAGCGGTTACATCTCCGCCACTTGAGAAACAGCCACCAATTTCAAATTTGCTTTCTTGTACAACTACCCGTGTTATTTTGCCGAGGCCATCGGCAATCCGTTTCGCTAATGCGTCTTGACTTACTCCCTGCTGTGCTCCAAGCGTCTTTAAATCAAGGATTTCAGCACCAGGAGCATCAGTTGTGATCAACAGGATGTCTTGTTTCTCCATCTCCTGCTTTGCCAGGGTAATTACCCGATCTACCTCTTCATCCCATACTCCATCCACTGTCGCCAGCTTTTTGGAATCCACATAAATTGGTCGGAGGTTCGTCTTATCCTTCAGGTATTGCAGCTGTTTCGAGCTATTCGAAGTGACACTTCCAACTGTGACGATAATCTTTTTATCCTTCATTCGCTTACGGCTGAACGCCCGAGCGAATGCCGCTGTCAGGGGACCCGGATCAGCCGGCACCATCTGGTAAGCTTCAAGCTCTGCCATGGCACCTGCAACGGCATCTATGTCTTCATTTGTGATAACATCCGGCACAAGGATTCTGGCACCAGCGTCGATTGCTTCCTGCATCTTGCTTTCGATCGCTTGCTTGCCTGAAAGGATTGTCTCAAGTCCGATGCTTGCAACGCTGAATTTACTTTGTTTTTCTACCAGTTTCGGTACATGTGATTCTGTAACCGGTTTAACCGGATCCTTACCCACATCTGACAATTGAACTGGTACACCATGAACGAGCAAGTACCCGCCAGACACGATTCGTCCGGAATCCGGATAAGCTGGTACGACTACAGCGACCGCCTGTGGTCCAAGTTCATCAAGCAGTGTATCGAGCTCAACACCAATATTTCCGCGCACGGTGCTGTCGATCCGCTTGCAAACGATATCCGTCTCCCACTTCTTCAAATTCCCCGCAACTGTTTTCACACGACGGTGCGCGACCTCCCCTTTCACATACCGGCTATCGGTATCTACAATCACACCGTTGATCTGGTCTGAGGAAGGCAGATGGTCGTAGAAGACCATCGTTGCAACGTTATATCCAAGCTTTGTCAGCTTAACACCAGTTCCATTTCCACCAGTTAGATCATCTGCAATTACACCAATCTTCATCAGGCTTCCTCCTCTGCTGCTACGACCTCCAAAAGCTCCGGTAATTCTCTCGGATGATAAGCCTTAATACCGCTATCCGAAATGACACCGGATAATACTTCCAAGTCACAAACTTTAGCCAGTGCCTTCTGATCCAGCTTGCTTGAATCTGCTACCAGCCATGTAGCCTGCGCTGATTCGACCATCAATTTCTTAATGGATGCCTTCTCAAACGTAGGCGCTGTCACACCAACCTGAAGGTGAACCGCGTGTGCTCCCAGGAAAAACAGATCTACATGAAGGTTACGCAAAGTCTGCTCTGTGAGCGGTCCAAATAACGCCCCAATATTGTTCTGCATCTCACCGCCAGTCAGGATCACCTTTACCTCACTGTCCATCAGCTCTGCTGCAATTTTGATGTCATTCGTTACGACAGTCAGATTGTGTTTGTGCTTCAGCAGTTTTGCGATTTCAAGCGTTGTCGTTCCGGAATCAAGCAGGATTGTAAAGTGCTCCTGCACCAGTTGAACAGCCCGTTTCGCAATCAGACGTTTTTCTTCAGCATGCTTGCCTTCTTTTGTCTGGAATGAGGACTCCATCACCAGTGGCTTGTTGAGAATTGCACCGCCCAGCGTTCGGATGATCTGCTCTTGCTCCTCCAAATAATTTAAATCTCTTCGGATTGTCATAGCAGATACATTCAGCTCTGCTGCCAATGCATCGATATCTATCTTTTCATTCTTATTTAATTGTTCTAAAATCACATTTCTGCGTTCATTTGGCTGCATTTTATATCACCTTTGTTAATCATGAACATCTTATGAGTCAATGATATGCTTATTAATGTTAATTGTCAACATAATATTGTTAATAATTATCACTTAAATATTCTAAATTGTTAACAATGAACAATACACAGTATACTTAAAACTGACTTTTAATACTATAAAGTCTGCATTAAAACGTTATTTCTAACAACAAAAAACGCCGCCCGTTTAATAGGGCGGCGTATCTTTAACTAGAGATGCTTTCTTCCAGCTGTTCGACCTGGGTTTGCTTGCGCATTTCCACTTCAACGATTTGATGATTCAGTGTCTCGGTTATTTCCCACTCATATCCGTGGGCTTCAATGACACTGTGTTCTTCGATACTGCGAAGATTCGTGAGCATCCAGCCGCCGATTGTATCAACTTCTGCTTCATTGATAAATCGGATGTTGAATTGCTCTTCGATCTCCTCGAGCAGTACTCGGCCATTCAGGCGATACTTATTTTCTGCAACCTTTTGGATGTCCGGTTTTTCATTTTCATCAAATTCGTCACGTATTTCCCCAACGATTTCCTCAAGCATATCCTCCATCGTTACAATACCGGCAGTTCCGCCGTACTCATCGACGACTAGCGCGATATGGACACGTCTCTTCTGCATTGTCAGTAGTGTATCATTCAGACTTGTTCCTTCATGCACTGTCGGGATTGGGTGAATGAATGCATCTAATTTCTTATCCTCTTTCGATGTGAAATCAGTCAGCATTTCTTTCACGTTAACAAAGCCGTAAATCCGGTCTTTGTCACCGTCTTCCGTCACAGGATAGCGTGTGTATTGATGCTCCACCATTATCTCCTGGATTTCTTGGCGTGACATTGTGTCAGAAATCGCGACAACCTGTGTCCTTGGAACAAGGATATCCTTGACGACTCGATCGTTGAATGTGAAGATGTTCTCCATATAATCCAGCTCAGTTTTGTTGATTTCACCGCTCTGGAAGCTTTGTGCCATAATAATCTTCAGTTCCTCTTCGGAGTGGGCCTGTTCATGCGCAACCTGCTTCACACCGAACATGCGCAGGAATACGCGTGCAGATCCATTCAATGTGTAGATAAAAGGTGCCATCAGCTTACCGAACCAGTACAGCGGACGCGCCAGAATGAGCGTCATCTTCTCTGTATATTGGATTGCCAATGTTTTCGGAGCCAGCTCACCGATAACGACGTGCAGGAAAGTCACGACCGCAAAGGCGATGGCGAATGAAAGAATGGTAGAAAGAGATTCTGAAAAACCAAAGTAATCGAATACTGGGTGTAATATCTTCTCGACAGTCGGCTCACCTAATGCACCAAGTACCAATGCGGTAACAGTGATTCCAAGCTGACAAGCAGATAAGTAGTAATCGAGATTATGGACAAGCTTCTTGACGACTATGGCGTTCTTATTTCCTTCCTCGATGAGCTGCTCGACTCGTGACATACGTACCTTTACGACCGAGAACTCGGCACCGACGAAGAATGCCGTCAGAATGATGAACAAGGCTACTAAAGCTAGATTAAGTACTAATAATGGGTCCAAATTTTCCCCCTAAACAGGGGTTCACCTCCGTATGATGTTGTTTTTCTATATTGGTGTCTTCTTCCGTTGCGGCAATAGATTCAATACCTTCACCTTCCCAAGGGAATCGCCTCCTTTCAGTTTTGAAAAAAAGCCTCCATCTCGTTACCGGGATGGAGGCTTTTTTCTCCGCTCTTGTATACTAGCTTATCGAAATTATAAGGTATATATGCTGTATTTTCAAATAAATCACCGTGAATTATTTTCGAATTTTATTTCACTCGGGTAGAATAGTAGTAACCGCTTACCATATGGGAGGAAGATATGCTCTTTTATTGATTTTGATTCTTTCTTTCTGTATCGGAGTTGATTCGCTGTTAGACGACAGTTTTATTAACTTGTTATACATAAAGCTGTGCCAGATAACAGTTATACTCCTTTTTGATTACATTGCTTCAGTATCACAAGACATAATCTCATGAAAAAAAGCGGGAGAAATCACTGAGCCAAACAAGGAGGAGACATATGAAAAAATTAAAGATAGCCAGCTTACCAGGAGATGGAGTAGGTAAAGAAGTAGTCCCAGCAGCGCAGACAGTTTTGAAAGCGATTTCTAAGGTGCATGGCGGGCTGCAGTTCGAGTTCAGCGAATATCCCTGGAGCTGTGAATATTATTTGGAGCACAATCAAATGATGCCGGATGATGCATTGGATCGCCTGCAGGATGCTGATGCTATATTCCTCGGAGCTGTCGGCAATCAAAAGCTCGTACCGGATCATATTTCCTTGTGGGGCATGCTGATCAAGATACGGCGTGAATTCGAACAGGTTATCAATATCCGACCAGCCAAGCTGCTAAAGGGCATTACCTCCCCACTAACTAACCCGAAGGACTTCGATTTACTAGTCGTACGGGAAAATAGCGAAGGCGAATACAGCGAGGTCGGCGGCCGGATTTTCCGCGGAGAAGACGAGTTAGCAATCCAGAATGCGATATTCTCAAGACGCGGTACAGAAAGAGCGATGCGCTATGCATTCGAACTTGCCGCAAAACGCCGAAAGCATGTAACAAGTGCAACAAAATCAAATGGAATTGTCCATTCTATGCCGTTTTGGGATGAAGTCTTTCAATCTGTGAAAAGGGATTATCCAGATATAGATACAGACAGTCAGCATATCGATGCCCTTGCTGCTTTCTTCGTCACGCAGCCGCAGCGCTTCGATGTCATTGTCGCAAGCAATCTATTTGGTGATGTACTTACTGATATCGGCGCCGCCATCATGGGAAGTATCGGTATTGCCCCTGCCGCCAATATCAATGTAAATGGCAAGTACCCTTCCATGTTCGAGCCCGTCCACGGTTCTGCTCCCGATATCGTCGGTAAAGGCATTGCCAATCCGATAGGACAAATCTGGACAGCGAAACTGATGCTCGACCATTTTGGTGAGGAAGAGCTCGGTGTAAAACTTCTGGACATCATTGAGGATGTGACAGCTGCCGGCGTCCTGACTCCTGATTTGGGAGGGAAGTACGGTACCGAGGATGTGACCACAGCAATTGTGGAAAGGGTACAAAAGCTATAATTGCTAAAGAAAAAAGAAGCTGCTCTCTGGCGGCTTCTTTTTAAATATTGCTTTCGCTCTCAAATGAAACGGATTCCAAAATCGACTTGAAGACTTCCTTATCTTGTTCATAGGTATCATCCATGGAATTGAATGAGAAAATATATGCTGTTCCATCATGGATGATGGTATTTTGCTGTAACGTGAAGCCATCCATCTTGCTGATAAGTTCATTAGTTTCCTTGCCGTTAACCTCATACGTTTCATCACTAGTATACTCATAGCCAGTTTGCTGCTTTGCAAGTTCAATATATGTTTCCAATGTAAGATCTGGGAATGTGGAAATGTCTTCTGCTACGACACTGATCGTTGTGGATCCATACTGATAGCCAACCATAGGTATGCCCATTTCTTCCATTTCACCTAAAGAAATATAATCAGACGGCAGCTCGAAGGTCACGCCTTCAAACGTTACTTTTCCATCTACAGGTTCAGCAGATGAAGTTTCTGATTCCAGGGTGTCAGCTTCCAGTACATCTGTTCCTTCTTCTTGGACAGGAGGATCACTTTCGGGCAATTCTGTGCTATTCTCCTCTGATGCAAAAAATTCATCTGGTTCCGCTTCTTCTTTGTCTTCACTGGCAATCGTATCTGATTCCGATGTCTCTTTATTCTCATTAACAGATGATTCCGTTTCCGTTGCTTCGCTTTTAGCCTTCTCGTCACTAGCAGCTTCGTCGGTTGCGCTCGCCCCACAGCCGCACAGGAATAAGAGTAATGCAGCAAATGGCGCAATCAGAAATTTTTTATTCATCTCATCACCTCGATAAGCTATACCACCGAAAACGAAAGAATAAGCAGTTATTGTAATCTTATGTAAAATAAAGGTACTTTTCTCATAAAAAGGCTTTTACTTCTGATTCAGTTATACTAAGTGTTTTCCTATGGAATACCTGCCAATAGTCTGATTGATTCATCCGCATAGCCAAAAAAGAAAAGAGCGCAATATGCGCTCTTATACCAATTTCTTTGCAAGCTCGCGATTACGCTGCTTGAACAGTACGTTATGAGAAGAAACCATACCCCAGCTGTCAGCAGCAGGCTCGATAAATTGTTTCGCTTTGTTGACAGCATTTGCCGCATCCTGGAAGCAGCCGGCAATCAAAGTGACCTTGCCATCATGCTTCAGGATATCTCCTGCAGCAAACAGACCAGGTACAGAGGATTCCCCGCTTGATGTTCCAGCTATATAGTAATTATCTACAAGCTCAATATCCACTTCACTGTTTTGAATCAGGTCCATATCCCGTTCATAGCCATGATTGACAATTACCTCGTCTATCGGCAAGAAAGTCGTTTCGTTCGTTTCATGATTCGTCAATTCCACACGTTCAATGTTTTGCTGGTTAGGACATGCTACGAGTTTCGTAATTGATGTACAAAGGAAACACTTGGCACCGCTGCACTGTAATCGCTCTACTGATGCTTCATGACCTTTCAGCGCCTCATTGCGATATGTAACGTATACCTGTTTCGCGATCGGTTCCAGCTCATTTGCCCAATCAACAGCAGAGTTGCCGCCGCCGGAGATGATGACAGTCTTATCCTTGAAACGCTGCATGTCTTTCACTGTATAGTTAAGGTTTGCTACCTCAAACTTTTCACAGCCTTCGATAGACAGTTTTTGCGGATTAAGTATTCCGCCGCCGACTGCTGTAATGATTGTTTTCGAATAATGGACTGTACCACTTGCAGCATGCAATTCAAAAATACCATCATCATTCCGTTTGATGCTTGTTACTTTTTCGTTCAATACCACTTCCGGATCGAAGGTAAGCGCCTGCTCTGTCAGCTGGTCAATCAGCTTGCCTGCTGGAAGCGGCGGTAATCCGCCCACGTCCCAAATCATCTTTTCTGGATAAACATGAAGCTTACCGCCCAAATAAGGCTGAAACTCGATGATTTTCGTCTTCATTTGCCGCAACCCACTATAGAAAGCGGAATATAAACCCGCTGGACCTCCACCAATGATCGTAACATCATACAGCAATTCTTCCTGCACACTGACTCCTCCTTTATTCCGATAGTGATAATCATTCTCATTCAAATATAACGGAAAAAATTCTCAAAATCAATGTTGACATACAAATTTTCTGCCTTTATGATGGAATCAAGCGAGATTGATAATCATTCTCATTCTCATCGTATAACCCTGGTGCCCTGTCCCCCTAACAGGGCACTCCCCCTATAAAATGAGGAGTGACATACATAATGAAAAAGCTATTCCCGGTCTTACTTATTTTAATGTTTGTATTGGCTGCTTGCGGCAGCAATAATTCTCCTTCCTCCAGCGAGAAAGCGCCTTCATCCGGAAGCGAGAATGAAACTATTACATATGAATCAGAAGACGGTCCAGTTGAGGTACCTGCTGATCCGCAGCGTGTTGTAGTGCTCTCCTCCTACGTTGGTGATTTAATCGATTTAGATGTACCGATTGTCGGAGCAGATGCCTGGTCAATGCAGAATCCCCGATTTAAGGATGCATTACAGAATGCAGAAGAAGTAACCGAGGATGATTTGGAGAAGATCATCGAGCTTAAACCAGACTTGATCATTGGTCTTAGTGGATTGAAGAATCTCGATAAACTCAAAGAAATTGCCCCTACTGTTACGTTCACTTACGGTAAATTGAACTATCTCGATCAGCATATCGAAATCGGAAAGCTCGTCAATAAAGAAGATGACGCACAGGCCTGGGCTGATGATTTTACTAAGCGTGCCACAGAAGCTGGGGAGCAAATCAAGGAGAAAATCGGAGATGATGCAACAGTTTCTGTTGTCGAGAATTTCGATAAACAGCTGTATGTGTATGGCGAGAACTGGGGACGCGGAACCGAAGTGCTGTATCAGGCAATGGGACTGAATATGCCGGAAAAGGTGAAAGAGGATGCATTGGAAGCGGGATACTTCGCATTATCGACAGAAGTACTGCCTGATTATATGGGTGACTATGTCATATTCAGCAAATTCGATGATGCAGATACATCTGTCGAAGATTCCGAGTCCTTCCAGAATACGACTGCCGCAAAAAACAATCAGGTATTCGAAGTCGATGGAAATGCCTTCTACTTTAACGATTCCAATACATTGGATTATCAGTTGGAATTTATCAAAGAGAGCTTCCTAGGAAAATAGGAAGCTCTTTCCCTTATCCTTACATAGAAAGATGCGTGGCCGATGAAGAACATACCGTTTGTTTTAAAACTCATAATTGGAATGATATTGTCCATTGCAGCATTTGCTGTAGCATTGTCCCTTGGTGCTGCAGATATTTCCTTACGAGATATTTGGAATGCATTATTCAGCAGTAAAACCAATGGCGATATACTCATCATCCGTGAGAACCGACTGCCGCGCGAAGTTGGGGCCTTTTTTGTCGGCGCAGCTTTAGCTGTGGCAGGTGCCATCATGCAGGGTATGACACGTAATCCGCTGGCGGATCCGGGTCTTCTCGGTTTGACAGCTGGAGCAAATGCCGCGTTGGCAGCTGCTATGGCGTTCATCCCCCAAGCAAATTACACCGTTATTATTATTGCCTGCTTTATCGGAGCTGCTGTCGGAGCCGGGCTTGTATTCGGAATCGGATCGCTTCGTCGAGGCGGCCTTTCTCCAGTAAAGGTCGTCCTGGCTGGTGCTGCTGTTTCTGCCTTGTTGTATGCAGTGTCAGAAGCGATCGGCTTAAGCTTCAAGCTGTCCAAGCAAGTATCGGCTTGGACAGCTGGCGGTCTCGTCGGTGTGAACTGGACGCAATTAAAGCTTGTCATTCCAATCATACTGGCAGGAATCCTCTTGTCGTTATTTCTTTCACATCAGCTGACACTGCTCAGCTTGAGCGATGAAGTAGCTGTAGGTCTTGGCCAAAAGACCTTTGCTATCAAAGCATTATTATTCCTTGTGACTATCTTGCTGGCAGGAGCATCCGTCGCACTGGTCGGAAATATGACTTTCATCGGTCTGATGATTCCTCATATTGTCCGCTTTTTTGCTGGCACAGATTATCGTTATATACTGCCGTTGTCCTTCTTTGCTGGTGGAATCTTCATGCTGCTTGCTGATACGGCTGCCCGGACGATCAATGCACCGTATGAAACGCCGCTTGTGGCAATCGTAGCAGCTCTTGGTCTGCCATTCTTCTTATTCATCGTCCATAGGGGAGGTCGCGCTTTCTCATGAAAACAGCAAAAAAAGGCAAGCAAGCGATCTTGATGTTTTCTTTAACTGCATTGATACTAGCTACAATCATCATCGGTATGGGACTTGGTCCTGCGTCGCTCTCTTATAATCGATTACTGCCAACGTTATTTGGAAATGGAACTTTTCCTGAATCATTTGTTCTGTTTGATATTCGGCTCCCTCGCATCACGGTTACACTGCTCGCAGGGATGGCACTAGCCCTATCCGGTACAATCCTGCAAGGAATCACTAGGAATGATCTGGCGGATCCAGGAATTATCGGTATCAATTCCGGTGCCGGATTAGGTATCGCGGTATTCTTCCTCTTTATGCCGATTGATGCAGGAAGCTTTGCTTATGCATTGCCGCTTGTGGGATTTGTCAGTGCACTTCTGACAGCTACTCTGATTTATCTTTTCTCCTACAGCAAACAGCACGGCCTGCAGCCGGTCCGCCTTGTGTTGGTCGGGGTCGGATTCTCGATGGCTTTATCCGGAATGATGATTGTGCTGATATCCTCTGCTGACAGGGAAAAAGTAGATTTCATCGCGAAGTGGCTGGCGGGAAATATCTGGGGAACAGATTGGCCGTTCGTCCTTGCACTGCTGCCATGGATCCTTATCATTCTGCCGCTTATGCTTTATATGGCGAATCGGCTCAATGTACTTGCTCTTAGTGAAGAAGTTGGAGTGGGGATAGGTGTTCAGCTCAATCGCGATCGTATCATCCTTATGATTGCTGCGGTAGCGATCGCTGCAGCTGCTGTATCAGTTGCCGGTGGCATTAGCTTTGTTGGTTTGATGGCACCGCATATCACGCGAGCGCTTGTAGGAGCCAGACATCAGTACGTGCTTCCTGTTGCCTCCTTGATCGGCGGCTGGCTCTTGCTTCTGGCTGATACGATTGGACGGAATATTTCAACTGTGGATGGTCTGCCCGCTGGTATCGTTGTCGCCTTCATAGGCGCACCATATTTCCTTTACCTGCTGCTGAAAAAATAAGAGGTACTGCATGTGCAGTACCTCTTTTTTCTATTGGACAGAAGCTTCTTTTTCTTCTGATTCCTTGTGCTGTGTATTCAATAATACAAGTCCGATAATCACAAATGCCAAGCCTATAAACTTCATCCAGGAAGCTGATTCCCCAAATACAGTGATTCCAATCATTGCTGTCAATGCCGTTCCCGCACCGGACCAAGTGGCATAAGCGGTAGATAATGACATGGACTTCAGCGTGAAAGATAAAAATAGGAATGCACCTAGATATCCGATTATTACGATGACGGATGGAAACAAGACTGAAAACCCATCTGATACTTTCAGCATGGACGATGCAATTGTTTCCAGTACGATTGCTACCGCCAGAAAAATACCTGCTTTCATATTACAGCCTCCTTCACTTTGATAAGTTCATCAATACCAGGCCGACCAGCAGTATGGCGATACCCAGCGCACCCTTTTTATTTACCTTCTCTTTGAAAAGCAATACACCGATCACAACAGTCAATATGGTACCTACACCGCTCCACGTGGCATAAACAACCCCAAGCGGAAGGGACTGCAATGTAATGGACAATGCATAAAAACTGATACCATATCCAGCGACAATCCCGACAACAGGCAGCAAACGTTTAAACCCATTCGATAACTTCAGCATTGTGGAGCTGAAAACCTCGAATAAGATGGACGCCGCCAAAAATAAATAAGACATATTACTCCCCCTCCCTCTTGTCTATACGTGCAAGCAAGCTGTGCAATAGGTCAGCAGCAAAAGCGGCTGTACTTATTGTTCCTGCCATCTCATTGAACCAAAGGCCATCACAAACATAGCGAATGGTCGCAGCTTCTTCCCACTCCAAGCCATCTTGATCAAATTGCTGCTGCCATCTCACATAGCCTTCTTTCCATATTCCCATGATTTCCGGGTGGTCACTGAAAATAGATATCAGCGCACTGCTGCGATGCGTGCCGCCTTTTTGGATATCTTCAATGGTTGCTAAAGCATATGCCCGTGCAAATGCCCCTCTTCCATTTGGCTGTTCATTCAAATTGCGAGCAATGGATTCTTCAAAATCCTGTATTGCAGCTACATTCAGTTCCTGGAACAATGCCTCCTTTGTGCGGTAATGATACAGCAGGCCGCCCTTGCTGATTTCCGCACGCTTGGCTATCTTCTCCAGTGTGACATTACTGACGCCATGTTCCAGAATGAGTTCAGCTGCTGCATCCAGGATTTTAGCTTGTGTTTTCACATTATCACCCCTAACCGTCCAGACGGTACAGTAATAAAATAACATCCTGGGTAGCTCTTTGCAAAGCATAATTACAGAAAATCATTGTACAGCATTCTTATTTTTAGACTTATCCATGACCTATTAACGGCACCTGTCCATTTTTCTTCAAACAGGACAGTAATCTAGTTAAAACTAGGTTATCTACTCTATTCTTCTAAAAAATAGGTTTTTCACGACTGTGATTTACCCACTACAAAATCTTCTTTTCTCATAATCTAAACTATACGAAAAGCGAAAAGGAGGACTGCTACACATGGATGAAAACTTCAAAAAACGGTTCATGGAAACCGCTAGAACCAATCCTCAAGGATCTCTTATGGATCTAATGCTATCAGATGTTCTGGCTAAACATGGGGTTTCCGATAATGCTCTAAGAAATCTCTCTCCTGAAAGACGCCGTAAAATCAAAAAGATTTCCGACGAACTTCAGGTAGAACTAAAACGAATACTAGATTAAGGAGGTGATATAGATGGGTGACGTTTGGCAACCAAGCAGAAACCAAAAATGGAGTGCACTTGATCCAAGAACAGCAGGATCTTTTTCCGATCCAGAGGTGAATCAATCCGCAAGACAGAAATCCGAAACTGAACAATATTCCAAGGAAAGTATCTATGTTATCGATTCCGCGGATGTAGAGGTAACAACAACTGACACACAAGCAGCTCTTACCATACAAGCAGCTCTTCAAGCAGCTATCGGCGTCGTATTGCAGCTTTCTATTGCTGATAGCAGCAAAGCTGATCAAATCGCACAAGAACTCTTCCAAAGAGCTACTATCAAACAGAAAAATGTACAGAAGACCTTTATCAAGAATTCCCGAAAAGTAAGAGTAACTACAACAGATACTGATTTAGCTGTAAACGTTCAATTGCTGCTTCAGGTTCTATTGGCTCTTTTGGTTAGAATAGATATCTTGTAAGATGTTAAGGCCGGGCTTTTACGCCCGGCTTCTTTCTGCTACATAGATTTATCAATTTTTGTCACAGCTTATTCGGATAATTCGGATTGTAATCGTTATCAATTTCCTATACTATAGACCTAGATAGTTTATCCTTCCTAAGGAATAGGTGGTCCTGATGCAGATCAAGCAAGTGTTGAATAATAACGTCATCACCGTCTTGGATGAGCAGGAACATGAGCTTGTCATCATGGGACGGGGTATTGCCTTTGGCCGCAAAGCAGGCGATATAGTGGATGAATCCAAGATAGAAAAGACTTTCAAACTCGATGATAAGGAAATGAATAAGCGACTGATGGAGCTCTTAAGTGAGATTCCCCTTTCCTTCGTCGAAGTATCCGAAGAGATTATCCGATATGCCAAGCAAAACACCAGTAAAAAAATACATGACAATATTTATGTTAGTCTGACTGATCATATCTACTATGCAGTAGAAAGATTCCAGCAAGGTATCGATATAAAGAATGCGCTCCTTTGGGAAACAAAACGGTTTTATCCGGATGAATACCGGATAGGGCAGCACGCCCTTTCGATCATTGCGGAGAAAGTCGGTATCATTCTGCCAGAGGATGAAGCAGGCTTTATTGCCTTGCATATAGTCAATGCGCAAATGAACGAAGACATGCCTGTGATGATTAATATTACAAAATTCATCCAGGACGTCCTTCATATTGTAAAATTTCATTTTGGCATAGAATATGACGAAGAATCCCTGGCTTATTATCGATTCGTTACCCACCTCAAATTCTTCGCTCAGCGGATTTTGAACCATCGTAAACAAAAAGAAGAAGACAATAGTCTTTTTGATATGGTAAAGACAAATTACAGTAAAGCTTTTGCATGTGCGCAGAAGGTGCAGTCCTATATCCAGAAGATGTACCAGGAGCAGCTTACGAATGAAGATTTGCTTTACCTGACAATCCATATTCACCGGATTGTACAGAAAAAAGAGGAACACAGCTAGAGCCAGCCGTTACCGGCTGGCTCTTTTGCTGTTCTTATAGATCATCGAAACCGTTCAGATCACTCGTCTTCGTGTACTGACGGGATTTTTGTTCGAAGAAATCAGATTTTGTTCCGTTGAAGTTATCGGTGTAAGCACGGATCCATTTCATTGGGTTCTTTTCGTAGCCTTCGTATATCTCACTCAACCCAAGCATACGAAGCATTTTATTCGCACGATATTTGACGTAGCCTTCCATATCATCCAAATTGATACCATCGATACCATCCAGCACATAACGGCTCCATCGTGTTTCTTGCTCAACAGAATGGCGGAATTGGTCATATACCCATTCGATGAAGTCATCGTTATTGTATTCTGGATTCTCGGCTAGTGTCGCACGGAACAGCTCACTGATAAAACGACCATGATGCAGTTCATCACGGTTGATATAGGAAATCATTGTTGATGTACCGACCATTTTCTGGTTACGCGCCAAGTTATAGAAGAACGCAAAACCGCTGTAGAAGAATAACCCTTCCAAAAGCGCAGAGTACACCATTGCTTTAAGCACTGTCTCGATCGTTGGATTTTGTGCGAATTCGTTGTAAACAGCAGCGATTCGTTCATTGCGTTCGAGCAAAACTTTGTCCGTACGTCCTTCATTGAAGGAAGCAATCTGGTTATCATAATTCGTTACAGACGCAAGAACATACGTATAGCTATGGTTATGCTCACTTTCCTGGTCAGCAATTGTCGCTAAGATCGATTTGACACTTGGGTCTGTCGAATATGCAGCTATTTTGGAGGCGATATCTGTTTGAGGACCGTCCAATGTCGCCAGCAACCCGATGATTTTCAGAAATGCTGTACGCTCCTGATCAGATAGATTCGCAAATTGCTTTGTATCTGCCACCATGTTCACTTCATTGGCAGTCCAGAACAAACCGCGGATTGTTTTGCGCAGTTCATAGAAATGCGGGTAAGCAACGTTATCCCAATGCAGGATTCCGCTTGCATCCCCGTTAAATAATGCAGTAGATTTATTTGGATTCGTCGGCTCCAGGACGGTAGCCTTCATCAATTTAGACATTCCAATACTCCTCTCGTCCATTCCAATACTTCTTCTTCCTGAGATCCTCTTGGTGATTGCTCTATTTTGAGCGGAGCAATCGGCGAATGATAGAATTTGGCCAGCTTGTCTGCTGCCATGCAAAACATATCATCACCGCCAAATTGCGTATCACCAGTGCCGAACACGAACACATTCTCCGGCTTATATCCGACATCCGCTACAAAATCCTTTACATCAAATGGAGTATCTCCTGATCCCCATGTATACGTACCAATCAGCATCGCATCGTAATTTGGCACATGCGGAAACGGCTCATTGCCAGTCATGCAATAAAGCGTCACGTCCTGCTGCTTATCTGTCAGCTCTTGTGCAATCAGCTCGGCAACTTCCTTTGTATTACCGCTGACGGAAGCATAGGCGATGAGCAAGGTTTTTGTTTGGAGTGATTTCGGCATCGTTGCTAATCCTCTTTCAGAAAGTCCCATCGTATCAGTCCAATCTGTTGATAATTCTATCATATTCCGAGCCTCTTCGGTACTGTAAGCTATTCCCTTTGCCATAGTAACGAAAACTATATATAGACTTTTCAATACAATCTTAACATACATATAGTAGGTAGTTGATATAAATATGTGAACATATTGTTTATAGGACTAAATCTAGTATTTTAGTCAGATCGTCATACTAAAAAACAGACTGGCGAGTGCCAGTCTGTTTTTTTATCTCAATCTGATGTTGCTATTACTAGTATAAGTAAATTTTATTTAAGTTTGAATTCAGCTTTCTTTCCTTTGGAAATATCCTCTGAATTTTCATCATACAAAGGTCCAAGCTCGATATCGAATGCTTTATCTTTCCATATCTTGTCGTACTGCTCCTTATCAAGTACATATACCTGAAGCAATTCACCAGATTCACCAGCTGCAATGCTTTGCTGGTACTCATAAGGAGATAGCATACGTTCGCTCATTTGGTACTGTGACCCATCGTTTACATAAAGATTGGATGCGATGTTATCCAACCCGATATTGTCTGATCCTTTGTTATCAACATTGAATTTAACAGTCAACAGGACAACACCATTTTTAAAATTCTCAAAGCGAGGTGCTTCGTATTCATTTGGTGTAAAATCAGTGAATTGGTAGCCATCCAATGTAATGGTAGAATCACCAAGCTCCTGACTCTGCCCGATGCCTTCCTTCTCCTCGATCATTGTTTTTTCACCCATGTTATCCACCGAAATTCCATCCTGATAAAAAGCTGCATTTGCTTCTGTTTGTTTTGCGCCTTCTTCACTCAAATTAACAGTGAATTGACCTTTGGTTCCAAGAGTTGTACTTAAATCATCCGGATCAGTCGTTGGTGCAGGAACTTCTATAGTAGCGGATCCGGATTCCATTGCTGCTTTAAGTTCCGTTTCACCCATTGGATAAGCATAAGTACCGGTTATGGTTTCTCCTGCTTTAATCTCGTATTTGTTATCAGGATTTAGCTTTGTCGCTAGTTGACCTTCTTCCGGGATAATATCTTTGTAGTTATTATAAGCTTTAACGGCACCTGTAAAACTCATATACATAAATGGTGTATAGTGGAGATCTTTATCTGTTTCATTCTTAACTGTATATTGAGCAAGAATGACGCCTCCATTTGTTTCATCGTTGAAAGGAATACTGTAGTCTGTGTGGAAGTCCTTCAAACCGACTAGGGAGTAGGAATCCAAGGAGACTGTCACACCTTCCATTTCATGTGTTTGGGGCTCTTTAGCTTCAAAGAAAACCGTAGTCTCCTCTGCATCTGTAGTCGTTTTCATATAATCAATTAGTTCGGCGAAATCTGCAGAACCGGAATCAGCTTCTCCTTTATCTGCAGCTGTTTCCTCTGCTTTTACTTCTTCATCTTTTTGGCCTGCTGTTTCAGATGCAGCCGGTTTTTCTTCCGTACTCGCTTCTTTTTTACTGTCACTTCCGCAACCACTAATGATAATCACAGAAAGAATTGCGCCGAAGAACAGCATTAATTTCTTATTCAATTTTTCATCCTCCATTCAAAACTTATGTTAATAAGCGTAACATGTTCTATAATCTGACAATATCGGCATTTAGTAGTAAATTTCAGCGCATAATTCCCTCCTTTTCCAGGACTCCTTGTATATTGCAGTATAAAGGGCCCAAATCGCTCTACACAGCTTTAAATCAATGTTTTTTACGTACATCCCACACTTCGATAAACTTCAAAAGGAGATCGCGAACGCGATCTCCTTTGCCATCCATATTCTTTAGACAGATAAATAAATCCCTCTGAACTAGATGATCAATCAATTGGGTATCATTTTCTACCATCCACTTACAGGTTCTTCTTTTCCCTGTAATTATTCCTCGATAGGAGCAATGATGCCCTCATCTAAGTAAGGCACACCGACACCAAGCAAACTCTCAATTCCACCTGGATGATAGGTCATTACTTCATCGACTTCAGCATACGACTTCCATTCAGCTTCGGCTATTTTCTTCGTATCCTGGATCTGAATTTCTCCACTAATATGCTCCGCTTTAAACGTCACAAAGGTAGCATGTTCATTGATAGCTTGGAGTTTTGCCTCGTTTACAGCAAGGATTGTCGTTACTTCTACTTCCAAACCTGTTTCTTCCTTCGCTTCCCTTACTGCAGCATCGGCTAGAGATTCACCTGGTTCAACCAAGCCGCCTGGCAGTGTCCAGCTGCCGTTCTTTTTGTTATGTACCATAAGGACTTGCTGTGTTTCTTCATCGTGAATCAATGCGTAGGCTACTCGGACTTCTTTCATTTTCATACCCCCTCTTTATCTCCAGTATATACCATTTGGATATTTCGCCGTTGACAACAAACAAAGAAACTCATATAGTTTAGTTTAGTTAACTTAATTTATGAGGTGCTTACAATGAAGGCTTTATTTAAAAACAAACAATTCAACTGTCTTCTCTTTTCAGAACTCTTTACGGTTTTGAGTTTCTCCATGTATATGATCACAATGTCCTGGTATGTTGTGGATGTGCTGCATCACCCTCAATACCTTGGCTTGGTTATGGCAGCTGCATCGATACCGAGGATGATCACAATGATAATTGGCGGAGTGCTTGCAGATCGTATCCAAAAATCAAAGATTCTGTTCAGCACTCAGTTAATGAAGGGGTTGTTACTAGGTATACTGCTTTGGAGTGTGACGGATGATTCTTTAACATTAGCGTTACTTCTGATAGTATCCTTTTTCATCGGCTGTTTGGATGGCTTTTTCTTCCCGGCTCTATCATCTTTAATCCCGAGCATTGTTTCCCAGAAACAACTCCAGCCCGCCAATACACTTATTCATAGTTCTCAGGAACTGCTTTATCTAATTGGTCCAGTTGCTGCTGGTGCTATCTTGCATTATTACAACTTCAGTGCTACCTTCGCTGTCAGTATTACAGCTACTGCAATAGGTGCTTGTTTTGTCTTTCCAGCCCTTATCAAGGATGCAAAGCCAGATAAACACAAAGAAAGAACTTCCTTTATTACGGAATTCAAAGAAGGATATCGTTATTTGCGATCCTCTTCTATCTATATATCAGCAATAAGCATTATTATCATTGTGAATTTCTTTGTCTTTGGTCCAATGTTCCTGAGCTTGCCTATCTTGGCTGAAGAACTTGGCGGCAGCGCTTTAGATCTTAGCTTTCTGGAGGCTGGATTCTCTGTGGGTTCTCTTGCAGCCACTATCTTCTTGCTGTTCTTCTCACTTAGAAGGAATCGCGGAAAACTGGTTCTAATATTCTTGATTGCCAGTGTTTTAGCTCTTGGCGTCTTCAGTCAAATCCCAAGTTTATATTGGCTGATTCCAGTTGCAGCAATGATTGGATTTTTCGGTTTTATCACATACATTCCGACTGATGTCATCATTCAGGAGAAAACGGATCCTGCCATGATGGGAAGGGTCATGAGTATCGTGTTCTTGGCTTCCACAGCTTTCGATCCTATATCTCAAACCCTGTTCAGTTCTTTAATGAGCGTTGGTTTCTCTGCACGTATTTTGCTGGCCGCTTTCGCAGGTAATGGATTGCTAATGGCAGCCCTGGTATTTGCAAAAGCTAAAAAATGGCGTAATATGCAATAAAGAAGCTGTTTTGGAAGGAACGATGCACATGAGCCGTTCATATAAGGAAATCATCCGAAGAATGAATGAAGCGTATGAGGAGTTTGGCATTCTTATCTCCCAAGAAACAAAGAAACTTGATGAGCTGGATTTAACTGTTCAGCAGGAATATATGCTGTCTTATATCCAAAGGAATAAACAAACTACAGCCAACGATATTGCAGCAGATTTCGGCATCTCCAAAAGTGCTGTCAGCCAAGTACTGTCCAAACTGGAGAAAAGAGAGATGATTACGAAGCAAGCCAATCCTACTAACAAGCGTGAGTACTTTTTAGCTCTTGGTAATAACGGCAGAGAGTATATGGATAGTCTCAAGCAATTGGATGAAATACTCATCGATAAGTACTATTCCAAAATCGACCTTGAGGAATTGCATCAGATGACAGAAACCATGGTGCGAATCAATAATGTCATACGGGAACAGAAGAAATAGAGGTGCCACCTTTGGTGACACCTCTTTTGTGTTCCACTATAATTTAAAACTAATGTACAGACTGCTGATCAGCAACAATATGAATATCAATGTTGCATGTCTGCCGCATGATCGTATTTACAATAGATCCCTTCCATATTTCCTCCCAGCGGGTTCGGGCAGACTGTCCCAATAGGATTTGGGTGATGAAATGTTTCTTCGCTTCCGAGACTATCGCATTTGCTGTACGCTTATTGGATGTATGCAGGAGAAAATGTGCATCGAATGTTGAACAAAGCTGCCTAATGTAATCAACCTTCTCTTTTTCAGCCATCGCATCACGCGTTACGTGAAGAATGAAAAGTTCCGCATTCAAACGATTTGCCATTCGATATCCGCGTCGTATAAGCCTCTCAGCAGTATCGGCATGCTGTACACAAATAAGTATCTTTTCGTGAACCCCCAAAGGTCCGCGATAATCCGTTCCATTTTGTCGTTCCAGCTTTTCGTCCACCTCATCCGCAATTTCCCGAAGAGCAAGTTCACGCAGTGCAGCGAGATTGGTCAGCTGAAAATAATTCTGTAAGCTTTTTTGAATACGATGCGAGGGGTAGATTTTCCCTTCCCGCAATCTCTTCTGCAAGGTTTCAGGAGTAGCATCAATCAGCTGGATTTCGTCTGCCTGCTGCACGAATAAGTCCGGCACACGTTCATTGACTCGAACTCCGGTAATCGTCTGCACAATATCATGCACACTTTCCAAATGCTGAATATTGACGGCAGCGTGCACATCAAGGCCTGCATCCAGTAATTCCATAATATCTTGGTAACGTTTCGCATGTTTCGAACCTGGAATATTCGTATGTGCCAACTCATCGACTAAAACCACTTTGGGCGCACGCTGCAATATTCCATCTACATTAAGCTCAAGAAATGGACGATCCTTATACTGGATATCGAGCAATGGAACTTGTTCCAGATCCCCTAGCTGGGCGTTTGTTTCCGGCCTTCCATGCGTTTCAATCACACCGATAACAACATCTATACCTTCCTTTTTCATCTGCTGTGCATCGGTCAGCATCTTATAGGTTTTACCGACACCGGGAGCTGCGCCGATATATAGCTTCAGACGCCCTCTCCCTTGTGCCGATGCAGCTGCCAAAAACGCAGCTGCTTTATCATTTGTTTCCATCACTTCAATGCCTGGAGAAGGGTATTCAGCTTCAATACATTTACAGCGGGAGCACCAAGCAACTCCTCGACCTCTGATGTACGATTCTCGCCGATCAACTTATATAGCTCCTCTTCTGATATATCGCTGGCTTCAGCAATTCTTGGAACCTGGTATTCTGCAGCTTCGATCGATATATGCGGATCCAAACCAGAACCGGAATTTGTCACTAGATCCAGCGGCACAGAACCTCCATCTGGATTAGCTGCTTGCTGTGCATGTATCGCTTCTTCTGTCCGCAAAATCAAATCCGGATTTGATGGTGCGTAGTTTGGTGTTCCAGATCCCGAAGCATCATTATCTATACTCGACACTCTGCCCTGGAACAGTGCAGGATCAGTAAACGTTTGTCCGATCAGCTCTGAACCAATTACACGGCCATCCGCATCTTTCACCAAGCTTCCGTCAGCTTGATAAGGGAAAAATAGCTGGCCGATGCCCGTTACAGCCAAAGGGTAAAGGACACTGCACAGAACCAGGCATACCAAACCAAGCCGCAGTACAGGGACTATATTGGAAACTTGTTTATTCATACTATTTGCCTCCTATAAAAACAGACTTAACAGCATATCAATGATTTTAATACCTATAAACGGGACAACAACCCCGCCAAGTCCATAAACGAACAGATTTTTCCTCAGCAGCTTATCTGCAGATACAGGCTTATACGAAACGCCTTTTACTGCCAGCGGTACTAGCGCAGGGATGATCAATCCGTTGAATAGAAGCGCTGAAAGAATTGCTGTTGTCGGCGATTCCAGCTGCATGATATTCAAGACATTCATCTCCGGGATGCCAAGCATGAACAATGCTGGAATGATCGCGAAGTATTTAGCCACGTCATTGGCAATACTGAAAGCTGTCAGTGCCCCTCTCGTCATCAGCAGCTGTTTTCCAATTGCGACTACTTCGATGATTTTTGTCGGATCAGAATCCAGGTCGATCATATTGGCCGCTTCCTTCGCAGCTGTCGTTCCGCTATTCATCGCAAGTCCGACATCTGCTTGAGCAAGCGCCGGTGCGTCATTCGTACCGTCTCCGGTCATCGCAACGAGCTTCCCCTGTGCCTGCTCCCGTTTGATTACCTCGATCTTATCCTCTGGCGTACTTTCTGCAATAAAATCATCAACTCCGGCTTCTTTCGCAATGGTCGCTGCAGTAAGGGGATTATCACCTGTACACATGATCGTTTTTATTCCCATCTTCCGGAGCTCGTCAAAGCGTTCCCGCATTCCTGGTTTAACGGTGTCTTTTAAATAGATCAAACCTAATAGCTCTGTATCCACTGCAACCGCCAGTGGAGTGCCACCCATTCTCGCGATATGATCAGACTTTTCCTGCAAATCCGCCGGAACCTTACCGCCCCGCTCCATTACCCAAGCTTTGACCGCTTCGACTGCGCCTTTTCGATAGCTGCCGCCGTCAGCCAAGTCCATGCCGCTCATCCTTGTTTGCGCTTGGAAAGGCACGAATACCGCTTCTTCCCATTTCTTCTGATCCATTGCTATGCCCTCTTCTTCGGCCAAGCTGAGCACGGATCGTCCTTCTGGTGTTTCATCTTTCCAGGAAGTGATCACTGCAGCTTGCATTAAGGCTGTTTTAGAGGCAGCTGCCACTGGTATGAAATCAGCTGCCATCCGGTTCCCGAAAGTGATTGTACCGGTCTTATCCAGAATGATTGTATCAATGTCGCCTGCTGCTTCCACAGCCCGACCTGACATCGCCAGGACATTAAATCGCGTCACACGATCCATGCCGGCGATTCCGATCGCACTGAGCAGACCGCCAATCGTTGTTGGAATCAGACAGACAAGCAGCGCAACAAGCATGCCTGTATCGATAGAAAAGCCGATGTAGTTTGTGAAGAATGGCAACGTGATAACGACGAGCATGAAGATGATCGTTAAACTAATCAACACCGTGTTCAAAGCTATTTCATTAGGTGTCTTCTTACGGTCTGCTCCTTCTACAAGTGCAATCATCCTATCCAGGAAGCTTTCTCCTGGCTGACTGGTGATTTCGATTGTAAGCTCATCACTGACAACGGTCGTACCGCCTGTGACAGAGCTGAAATCTCCTCCAGCTTCCTTTAGCACAGGAGCTGATTCACCGGTAATTGCTGATTCATCCACACTCGCCATACCAGCAATAATCGTTCCATCACCAGGGATGACCTCTCCTTCTTTCACTAGCACAACATCACCTTTTCGAAGATCAGCTGATGAGATGGTTTCCTCTTTTCCCCGGAGGAGACGTCTGGCGGCGGTATCCTGTTTGGTCTGTTTCAGCGTATTCGCTTGTGCCTTCCCTCTTCCTTCGGCCACCGCCTCCGCTATATTCGCGAACAGCACTGTCATCAGCAGAATCACTGAAACGCACCAGTAAAACCCGCTGCCCATTGTCCGGGAATGGGCGCCAGGAAAAACCGCGAGCAGTAATGTCACCAAAAACCCTAGTTCAACGATGAAAAGAATCGGATTCCGAACCATATATGCAGGATGCAATTTCACCACTGCATCCACACAAGCATCCTTCCATATCTTCTTTGTAAATAAGCCTGTAGAGGGAATGTCATCTTTCCCTGCTGTATGTGCTGCCATAACAAGTCACTCTCCTATAAAGTTACGTATTCTGCAATCGGGCCAAGAACCAGTACAGGCAGGAATGTAAGAGCGCCTACCAAGAAGAAAGTTCCGACTAGTAAACTCGCAAACAAAGGACTGTCTATCCGCAAACTTCCCTTGCTCTCTTGGACAGCTGTTTTCCTCGCCAGTGATGCAGCGACAGCGATCAGGGTGATGATTGAAATATAACGCCCAAGGAACATGATGAATCCTGTAAGGACATTCCAGAAGATAGTCGCATCTCCCAATCCTTCAAACCCCGAACCGTTGTTAGCAGCTGAAGAGGTAATCTCGTACAAAACCTGCGTCAAGCCATGATACCCAGGATTTGATATGGCGTCGCTGCCTGCTGGAAAATATATTGCGATAGCTGTCCCAACCAGGATAAGAATCGGCTGAACGAGCAGCGTGACTGCCAGCAGCTTCATTTCCGCTCCCTCAAGCTTTTTACCAAGAAATGCTGGTGTGCGTCCTACCATCAAACCCGCAATAAAGACAGCAATCATCACATACAGGATGACATTCATGAATCCAGTCCCTACTCCGCCAAAAACTGTATTTAACAGCATATTTCCTAGTGCGAGCATCCCGGTCAGAGGACTGAGTGTATCGTGCATTGTATTTACAGCACCGGTTTCTGCAGCGGTTGTGACAATAGCATAGAACACACTTCCGATAACCCCAAAACGGGTTTCCTTTCCTTCCATCATTGCACCATGCAGCAATGGATTGCCTTGTATTTCTGCAGCGATACCAGCCGCAAGCATGACAAGGAATACAGCTGCCATTGCACCGAAAAGCATGACGCCTTGCTTCGGCTTTCCAACCATCTTCCCATATGTGAATGGCAAGGATGCAGGTAACAAAAGCATCAGCCAGCATTGCAGCAAATTCGTATAAGCATTGGGATTCTCGAATGGGTGAGCAGAATTGACACCAAAGAATCCACCGCCGTTATTGCCCAGCTCCTTGATAGAAAGAAATGCACCAATCGGCCCGCGCAGAATGGTTTGTTCTGCACCTGTCATCGTAGTTGCATGCACTGCTCCTGAGAATGTTTGCGGCATTCCGAGCGCAATGAATACAATTGCTGCAAGGAAGGAAATCGGAAGCAGCACACGCAAAAGCGCCCTGACAAAATCCTCGAAGAAATTCCCGATTGGCTTACCCCCAAGCAATCGGATGAATCCAATTGCGACGGAAAGTGCAGATGCTGGTGCTGCGAACATCATGAACAAGATGGCTGCGGCCTGTGAAAATAGGGACAACCCTGATTCCCCGCTATAATGCTGCAGATTTGTATTCGTGATAAAGCTGATAGCTGTATTGAAAGCTAAAGCTGGATCCATTCCTGCAATATCCAGTGGATTCAGGGGCAGAATCCCTTGTAAACGGAACACCGTATAAATGAATATCAGAAATACCATGTTTAGCAAAAGCAGCGAAAGCACGTATTGTTTCCACGTCTGCTTTTGTTTTTTGATTCCAGAAAAGTGATACAATACGTTTTCTACCGGCAGGAAAACCCGGTCAAGTCTTGATACTGAAAATGCTGCAGCCATATATAAGCCCATCGGCTTCAGGGAAGCTCCAATGACAACAAGCACAATGGCCAGCATAACTAGCGAAACGATCATCACGCGAACCTTCCTTCGTTAAAATTTTTCTGGGTAAAATAAGGCGTAGACCAGATAACCGATGACCGCAACACCTAGTACAAGCAAAACAATCTGAACCATTATCGTGTCCCTTCTTTCTCCGCAATCTGTGCAGCAGCTGCCAATAGCAGCGCCATTCCTCCGAAAAGAACTAAACTCAATCCAATGTAAAATAAATCCATGCTGATCCTCCTTGGTTCTTATCTGGTTTTACACCCTAAAAAAGTGCATAAAAAAGAAGCCACAGAAGAGGGCCCTCTTCTGTGACTTCTGGGCATAACGAAATAAACGTGTGTGCCTATCACATTTTTGGCTTCCTCTCGAACGCTTGCGAAGTTAGCTGACGGATTCGGGCCAGAGAGTAGCCCTACTCTTTTCAGAGATTCACCCCATGTAACAAAAGTTACGGTTGGTTCCCCCGCTTCCTGGATCAGGAATTAAGCGATTACGAATTGTATGCAATTTTGTTTGGTTACACTTGGAAGATGAACCTTATTCTACGCTCGTTATGATGGATAGTAAAACTGCAGAAAATCCGATTAAATCCGGATTACATCACATATTCAGTCAAACAAGCCGGAAAATGCGACCTAAGAATACGTTATCTTGAAAAATCAGCTATTATCATTCGCTTTCGATGGATTTCTTATTGTAAATAATGTTTGAAAATTATGATTTTTTATATCACCCCAAACAATTTTATTGTAAATTTCCTTCTGCATACTCACCTTCCATATTACTGACATTTACTCTTATAATATAAGCAGAATACATGAACAAGGAGATAGCAATGGATACGAAAAAGCTCACCTTAATGGCAATTCTAGTATCAATTGGCGTACTAGGAGCACAGTTTCTCTGGTTCCCTACAGGTGCTGCCCGCGCCTTTCCTGTCCAGCATGCCATAAATGTTATCACTGCTATCGTGCTTGGACCCGGCCCGGCAGTAGTCGTTGCTTTCCTTATCGGACTAGTTCGCAATATGCTTGGTCTTGGTAGTTTGCTAGCTTTTCCAGGGGGAATGATAGGTGCCTTGCTTGCTGGATTGTTTTATCGGTTGACCCGCCGCAAGGCAGCAGCGGCAGTTGGTGAAATGATAGGAACCGGAGTTTTCGGTTCCCTGCTCTCCGTTCCAATTGCTAATTTACTGCTGGGGCAAAAAGCCGGTGCATTGGCATTTGTACCGGGCTTTCTTGCCAGTTCTATCACAGGCGCATTGTTAGGCTGGCTCCTCATCCGCCGAATGAAAGTACCTAAACAGAACCTGCACAAAGAAGGGTCAAAATCGAACGACATTTAGACTTTATTGATCAAAATGTTTAGGAAGGCTCATGGCTGAACAAAAATCATCATCACAGAATATCTTCTATTTTGAAAGACTATAATGTCTGGTATGTTTGATGCTTCTTCCGTCCATACTGCTTGCTAGTGAGGTGGTTAGGATGGATACAAAACCGAATCTATTATATTCCATGCTGGATGGCTATAAGCCAATTCGCAATCTGCTAGGTTTAGGTGATCCTAGCGTACAAAAAATAGATAACCAGTGGTGGATGTTTTTTGGCGGATTTCAGCGCAACTTCAAAAATAATTTATTCAGTGCCAGTCTTCCAAAAGGAGCACCATTGACGACCGCAAACGCCTGGAGAATCTCAACTTACCCTGGAAAGCCACACAAGGCAAAACCTTTGCTGCCTCAGCCGAAGGAAGCTGCCTGGGATCGATACGGATTGCATGAACCTTGTTATGTGGAAGGAGAATTGGATGGAGAGCCTGTTCGCCGAATCTACTATACAGGGCGGAGTGCAAGCAATGTCTTGGGAAATGAATCCCCGTATTCGATAGGCTGTCTGGAAATGAGGCACGGCAAATGGTTTCGTCACCCTAAGCCAGTTATGGTCGGCACTGTTCGGAATGATAGTGTACTTGCGCCCAAAGTGATTTATGACGAAGGAAAATGGAAGATGTGGTTTGCAGCGACACCACATGAACCTGGCAAGGGAGACATCCCGATGCACGAGGTATATGCAGCCGAAAGCAAGAATGGTCTTGATACATGGACGAAGCCACGTTTGTTTTTCACTCGAGAGGATGCCTTCACGCATGCAAGGCCGAAACGAATTCATGATATGTACTATTTACTCGTCAGCCGCTGTGGCAATGCTTTTGGCGAGGACACTTATAAGCCGCAGGACCTTTGGTTGTTCAAGAGTAAAACAGCTAGTTTCACGAGAGCAGATTGGACGGAAGAACCAAAACCACTGATCAAAGCAGACAAGGGAGAAGACTGGTATCAGAATGGCATATTCGGATCATGTCTTTGCGTAGATGATAGCGGGGAGCTGGTCGTATTCTTCTCGGCTATCAATAAATCTATTTATTGGCTCAATGAAGCGAGCTATCGGCTTAAACGAGGAAAAAAACCTCCCTTTCCTGCACCATTCTATTTTACGGTCGGCAATATGCGGGTAGGTGGGACTAAAGCAAAATAAGAAGGAATGCATTTTTTGCATTCCTTCTTATTTTTATTAATTTAAGTTTTTAATGACAGCCATTTCTTTCCCCTTCCAAACAGCTTTTAAGCAGCGTGTTACCTCTTCCTTATGCTTGTTTAATAGATTAAATTTCTCCATTATGAACGCCTCTTTAAAAGCTGCGGAAGGCTCCTGACATCCGAAACTAGTTAAATTACCTTATTCTACCATATATTCCTTCTGTGAATTCATCCTTTTCTTATAAAATTGCGCGCTAAAGCAGGACCCCTCTTCAAACTCTCCACACCTGCCATACTGCAGACTGAGGCAATAATCATTCCCGCACCTAACAGCTTTGCAGTCAGATATAACCCTGTACCCGCAGCAATATCAATTATCACAAATGAATAAATAGCAGTTGCTTTCACAACAACGATTACAAATTCCCGCTTTTTAGCTGACACAAAGCAAGCCCCCTTCCTCCGTGTTCAGTTTATGTGCGGGGCAGCTTGACCCATGTTCAAATATTCACACGATCTGTTCTTGCTTCTTTCACCTTTTGGATATACTTCCGGGCAATCGATGTGATCTTATCATAGTCTCCTGTGCTGGCAGGAGCTACAAGATTGCCTCCGACTCCAACAGCAACAGCCCCATTCTTCAGCCAGTCTCCGATATTCTCCAAGTCCACTCCCCCTGTCGGCATAATATTTGCCTGTGGAAGCGGAGCTTTGACTGCTTTGATAAAGCTTGGGCCGAAAGCACTTCCCGGGAAGAGCTTGATGATATCTGCTCCTGCTTCCATTGCCTGCTTTATTTCCCCGATCGTCATACATCCCGGCAAGTAAGGAATCTGATATAGATTACATAGCCTTGCAGTTGCAGCATCAAATGTCGGACTGACAATGAAACCAGCGCCTGCGAGTATGGCCAGGCGAGCAGTCGTACTATCCAGCACAGTCCCTGCTCCTACAACCACATCAGCATTTTCACTATACTGGGCAGTGAGCTGTTTGATCACTTGGTCAGCGTCCTTGACGGTAAATGTCACTTCTATTCCTGTAATGCCGCCCTCAATACAAGCATCTGAAATTTGAATCGCCTGTTCCGGCGATTCGGCACGAACTACAGCTACAATAGCTTGATCCGTAAGCTTGGATAAAATCTCTGTTTTTTTCATCTGTTTTCCCTCCATATGTGTACTGAATTTACAAACTCCAGCCGTTCCCGTATCATAGAAGTAAGCAATGAATGCAATAGAAACGGAGTAATATCTATGTCTAATGTGCAATCACTCGAACGTGCCTTGACTATTTTGAATACGCTTTCCGATCATCCTGATGGTCTGCCCATCGCAAAGCTGACAAAGCTGGTTGACTTATCGAAGAGTACGACGCATCGCCTCTTGGCAACACTTGTGGACATGAATTATGTCGCGAAGGATCCGGAATCGGACAAGTATAAAGTTGGTCTGCAAACACTTTATGTGGCTCGCAGTGTTTTGAATAACAACAACATCGCCAATGTGGCCAAGCCTTATTTAAAGCAGCTGTGTGCAGATGTCAATGAGACTGTGCATCTTTGCATCGAAGATAAAGGTGAAATCGTCTACATCGATAAGCTAGAGAGCAACCAGACTATCCGCATGTACTCACGTATTGGCAACAGAGCGCCCATGTACTGTACGGCCGTCGGGAAAATCCTTCTATCAGGCATGACAGAAGGCCGACTGGAAGAAATAGCAGATGCTACTACCTTTACGCCGCGCACTCCGCGTACAATTAAATCGCCAGAAGAGCTGCGCTCCGAGGTGGGAAAGGTCCGCCAACAGGGATATGCGCTCGATAATATCGAAAATGAAGAAGGCATTCGCTGTATTGCAGCCCCGATTTACAGCCATGAACATCGGATTGTAGCGAGCTTCAGTATCTCCGGTCCTAGCAATCGTGTAACAATGGACAGAGTGAACACCGAATTGATAACTAAAATGAAAGCCTGCAGCCTGGAGATATCCCATGCACTAGGCTATTCCGGATAAAGGAGAAGACCTTCCCAGCGGAAGGTCTTCCTTTTTATCCGATTGGCTCCCGTTTCATGAAATGTGTAAGCTCTTCACGGTTCGGCAAGCCATCATTATCTCCTGGAGACATGACGGCAAGTGCACCGATGGCTGCTCCCCTTGCAATGCTCTCAGGCAGTTCCAATCCTTCCAGCAAACCGCTCACGACACCAACCGCAAATCCATCACCCGCTCCAACCGTATCGACCACTTCTTTCACCGGAAAACCTTCTGTATAAAATTGCGTTCCGTCCATACAGCTCGTGAACGCTCCTTCAGCTCCCAGCTTCAGCACAACAGTCGGCACCCCAGCATCATGATAATGTGCAGCAAGATCCAGCAGATCAGTTTTACCCGTCAACTGCCTGCCCTCCGCTATACCAGGGAAGATAATATCTGCTTGGCTGGCAAGCGCATTAATGACCTGTGCCATTTCCTGCTTATCAGGCCACAGACCTGGCCGAAGGTTTGGATCAAATGATACCTGCAGACCATTTTCCTTGGCTTCCTTCATCATTTGGAAAACCAATTCGCGACAGCTTTCCGACAAGGCTGGAGGAATACCAGTCAGGTGGAGATGATCATAATCTGTCCATTTGATTTTCTTAATCAGCTTTTTATCCATATGGGAAGCTGCCGAGTTCTTCCGTGCCGAAAAAACTTCCGGATCTCCGCTTTTCACTTTCTGTTTCCATTGCATCCCTGTCACATAGGCAGATTCATAGCTGACGTACGTCGTATCTATTTTATTTTTCCGTAAAAATTTATGGATGTTCCGGCCGAATGGATCCAAACCCAGTTGCGTGACATACGTCACTTGATGGCCAAGGCGTGCCATTCCGATAGAGAAATTCACTTCTGCACCAGCAATGAAACGGGAAAAGCGTTCGGCATCATCCAGCAGCCCTTCCTGCTCCGCTACAAAAAGTGCCATCGGTTCCCCGATTGTTAAAATCCTGCTCATCTGTCAACGTCTCCTTTATGCAAAGAGAGACATACTGTATATGCCTCTCCGATTGTTTTATACAGTATTTGAGTTGATATTGTTGGGATCGATATTTGTATCGTCTGTCTTCCGCTTTTCCTTCTTCTTCATATATTGCGCCCAATATGCAGTGAGGATCGGTACGAGAACCGACGTAACAACAACAGACGCTGCAACAAGTGCAGTAGCTGCTTCTGCAACTGGCATGAATTCCGGAATCATTGTAGCGATGATCATCGGGTTGGCAACTGCCGCACCGGCAGTACTGGAAGCTGCGATTCCAGCTGTTCCATTTCCGCCTCCGATGTATCTGTCCGCTATCATAAGCGGAATACCAGTAACAACGATAACAAGTACACCAAGGATGATACCTGCAAGACCTGTCTCCAGGATGACACCTAAATCGATTGAGTTACCCAGTGCAAAACCGAAGAAAGGAATCATTGTCTGTGTGGCTCTGCTGAAGAACGCGCGAAGGTCACTATCCAAGTTACCCAGCAGGAAACCTAAAAGGAATGGCAATACTGCACCAACGAATACTTGCGGCTCAAAAGCAGCAAGACCTGTGGAACCAAGGATGATCATTGTCATAAGCGGACCGGATTCCAAGGACATAAGGACGAATGCTCCAGCTTCTTCCTTTGAACCGTACTGCTGCATGATGGATGCATATAAGCCGCCGTTCGTCATATCCATGGCTGCAACAAGTGTCAGGACGGAAAAGCCTGCAAATAGGCCAGTCTGAATGCCGCCTTCTGGCAGGAATTGTGCAGCAATGATAGCTACAACCCAAGCAACAGCAATCTTCGTGATAACGAGTGTGCCGGATTTACGAAGGATTGTACCAGTGGATTTGAGCTGTATTCCTGCACCCATACAGAAGAACCAAACTGCCAGAATCGGTATCGTGCCAGTCATGAGTCCGCCTGTGAAGGATCCGAAGTATTCCGCCGAATTCGGCGCGAAGGTATTAATGATTGCCCCTAAAAATAACGGTACGAGCATGAGCCCGCCAGGAATTCTCTCCATCGTTTTCATTATTTTCATTTTGCATCCCTTACCTTTCCTTATAGGTAATCGAGCAAAAGAAATTGAGATGTTTGAATCACTTTACGTGATATGCTATTTTTATAGTGATCGCCCAGATCATTGGAATGAGAGGGTGGCATACACAAAGATTCTCCAGATCTTTGGTCACCTTCCCAGTCCTCTCAATCTCTCTTTCCCGTCAAACAACTCCGACGCAATTCTTACAACCTGTTTATCTTGCCAGCCAGCCTCCATCTACAGCAAGGACATGGCCATTCATATAATCGGAAGCACGACTTGCCAAAAATACGACTACCCCCATCAAATCAGACGGATCTGCCCAGCGACCGCTTGGAATCCGGGATAAAATCTCTGCATTACGTTTTTCATCAGCACGGATTGGTGCTGTATTAGCAGTGGCTACGTATCCCGGTGCAATCGCATTTGTCTGGATATTATAAGCGCCCAGCTCGTTGGCGAAGGCCTTTGTCAGCCCTGCCACAGCATGCTTACTGGCTGTATAGGACGGTACAAATTTACCGCCTTGGAACGACAGCATCGATGCGACATTGATGATTTTTCCGCCGCCTTGTTCTGCCATCACTTTAGCTGCTTCCTGGCCCAACAAATAGACAGCATGCAGGTTGACGTCCATGACCTTATCCCAGTCTTCTTCCTTGTACTCAAGCAGCGGTGTACGAATGATCGTACCAGCGTTATTTACGAGAATATCAACTTTGCCGAACACATCTACACAGCTTGCCACAACTTGCTTCACTTTTTCTCTATCTGTCAGATCAGCTTGATGGAAATGTGCCTTGCCGCCAGCCTCCTCGACCAGCGCCTTCGTTTCCTCCCAATCGTCTCGATGTGTCACGACGAAGACATCCGCCCCTGCTTTTGCCAAGGCAACTGCATAGCCTTGACCGAGGCCCTTGCTGCCGCCTGTGACAATGGCAACCTTGCCGGTCAAATCGAAATAACTCATGGAAAAGTCCGTTAAACTCATCGTCATCCCCCTTTAGCGCAGCTCATCCATCGACACTTGATCCATGTCGGTGTACGTCTTGTTTTCTCCAGCCATTGCCCAAATGAATGCATAGTTGCTTGTGGCACTTCCGCAGTGGATGGACCAAGGCGGAGATATGACAGCTTGTTCATTCTTCATGACAAGATGACGCGTTTCAGTCGGTTCCCCCATTAAGTGGAACATACGTGCATCCTCATCCAAATCGATGTACAGGTACGCTTCCATTCGGCGGTTATGGGTATGTGTCGGCATGCTATTCCAGACACTGCCGCTTTCCAGAATTGTGATACCCATCGCGATTTGACAGCTTTGAATACCTTCCAAATGGATAATCCGGCGAATTACGCGTTCATTCGCGCTTTCTTTTGCACCCATAGCATCTCCCGGCACATCTTGGAAAGAGACATGTTTAGTTGGATAAGAGGTATGTGCAGGTGCCGAAAACAGATAATACTTCGCTGGTTTTGACTCTTCACTGCTGGTAAACAATAATTCCTGATTGCCTTTTCCGATATAGATGCAATCCTTGTTCGCCATATCGTATGATTCTCCATCAACAGAAATCGTTCCATTACCGCCGATATTAAAAATCCCTACTTCTCGTCTTTCCAGGAAGTAATCTGCCTTGATCTCATCATAGCCTTCCAAAGCGATTGAGCTGCCAGCTGGCTGAATACCGCCGATGATCGTCCGGTCCTCCATGCTGTATACAAGCTTGATTTCCCCAGGTACAAAAAGTTCCTCAACTAAGTAATGATTGCGTAATTCCTCGGTAGTGAATGTCTTGGCGTGGTCTGGATGAGTTGCATATCGAAGTTCCATTTCTATCATCTCCTTACATTGATTTGTGGCTCCACAGCCTCATTGAAACCCCTTACATTACAATTCAAAAATTATGGCATCTTCAACGATGCCCTCATTATTCCACATTGTGGAACGGTGTTTCATTATACTAATTATAGCGCTTTCATTTTAATAAATCCAGCCTAATTATACAATATGACATATTATTTCCAAGCAGTAATTTCTATCAAATGAATCTATCATTTACCAAGCTATTTATCATCGCATCCATTCCCTTCCAGTCTAAATTTCTGATAAACTGTTAGTAATACAGATGAAAGGGATTACAACTATGAATTCAACTTTGGAAATGATCATATCGATATTCGAGCGCGCTGCCTTGCTGCTGATCATCCTGTTTTTCCTGACCAAGATTAAAGGGTTCAAAGAAATACTACAAAAAGAAAATCACTCAGTCCGGGAACTCAGCGTACTGACGATCGTTTTTTGCAGTTTCGCCATATTCGGAACATATTCCGGGATTGAAGTGGAAGGCAGTCTCGTTAATATAAGGACAGTGGCTATCATCTCTGGCGGAATTTTATTTGGTCCATGGGTCGGTATCATTACAGGTATTGTTTCTGGCTTGCACCGTTATTTGATCGACATCGACGGCATCACATCCTTACCTTGTTTGATTACTAGTGTAGCAGCAGGCTTTGTGTCGGGATTCATCAATCGCAGAGTCAAAAAGCATCGTTGGTGGTATGTCGGTATTGGTGCTGGGATTCTGAGTCAGGCAATGACCATGCTGCTTATCATCGCGCTCGGTGAACCAAGGTCCCAAGGTGTTTCGATTGTTGAACAAATAGCTGTTCCGATGATGATAGGCGAAATCAGCATCGGTTTGCTTATCCTGCTCGTCCATAATATCGAAGGAGAAAAGAAACAGATTGCTGCCGCCCAGGCGAAGCTTGCATTGGATATCGCCAATAAAACACTTCCTTATTTCCGGTCCATCACTCCTGCTTCCTTGCAGCGTATCTGCCAAATCATCAAAGAAGAGATTGGTGCAGATGCTGTGGCCATAACGGATACGAATACAGTCGTAGCATATTACGGACTGGGAGCGGAGCGCTATCAGGATACAACGTCGATCGTAAGCGAGATGACGAAACAAGCCATCAATAGCGGTCAAATTGTCATTCGCAATGAGGTGGATGATCATCACCTGCCGCAGATGCACTGCCTGCTTATCGTTCCTTTTCAGGAGGGCGACGAGGTAACAGGCGCTTTGAAAATATATTATGAAAAGGAAAACCGGATAACGGACTCTTTGCAGACGCTTGGCATCGGTCTGGCACAGATCATTTCAAACCTAATGGAGATTTCCCGAATTGAACAAATGAAAGAGACTGCCAACAAAGCCGAGCTAAAGGCTTTGCAATCGAAAATCAACCCGCATTTCCTTTTCAACTCGCTGAATGCGATTGCATCGACAACAAGACGCGATCCGAATCGTGCCCGCGAGCTTATCCATAACTTATCTGGCTACTTGCGCTATAACTTGGAGCTGCATGATGAAATGATCGCTATAGAAGAAGAATTGAAACAGGTACGGGACTATGTGGAAATCGAAAAATCCCGCTTCGGTGACAAACTCCAGATCATTTATGATATTGATTCGGTACAGATAAAGGTGCCTAGTCTGCTGCTGCAGCCATTAGTAGAGAATGCGATCCACCATGGTGTCCGGAAAAGCAAGTGGCAGGGTGCCGTCTATCTTTCTGTCAAAGCACGGGAACATGACATCCGCATCAGTATACGGGACACCGGGGCTGGGATCGACCCGGAGATTGTCGAAAAGCTTTATAAAGACGAAGCAAGTGTGAAAAATATCGGACTTGCCAACGTACATCAGCGTGTCCGGCTGATTTACGGAAAAGGACTGACCATCAATCGGCTTGATCCCGGTACGGAGATTTACTTTGATATACCAGTGAAGGAAGGGAAATAACCATGACATTACGTGCAATCATTGCAGAAGATGAATTACCTGCACAGGAGGAGCTGCAATATCTGATTGATACATACAGTTCCATCGAGGTGACAAACTGCTTCGATGATGGACTGGATGTGCTGAAATACTTTCAGGAACATACAACGGATGTATTGTTCCTCGATATCAACCTGCCGTCACTGGATGGGATGATGCTGGCAGGAAGCCTCGCCCAGTTCAAGCATAAACCGACCATCGTATTTACAACTGCCTACAAAGAACATGCAGCGAAAGCATTCGAGCTTGAGGCTTTCGATTATATATTGAAGCCATACAGCGAGGAGCGGGTTGCAGCAATGCTTAAGAAACTAGAATCACAGAATGCACCGGCAGATACAGAGCGAATAGAACCGGAAGAAACACCGGCACGGCTCAATGTTTGGAAGGACGAGAAGATTTATGTAATCAATCTGAAGGAAATCGCCTACGCTGAAGCTGATGAAAAACAGACAACTGTACACACTAAGGATGAAGCATATACCTACCCTGGTTCTATCAGTACATTCGAACAGCAGCTTCCAGCAGATATGTTTTTCCGCTGCCATCGTTCTTACATTGTAAATACAGAAAAAATACATGAGATTCTGCCTTGGTTCCATAATACGTATCTTGTCAAAATGAAAGGAATTGATGAGCAGATTCCGGTGAGCCGCAGTAAAGCAAAAGAGTTTCGACAGATCATGCGCCTTTAAGGACCATTCATTCCTCATATCGAGCAACTCATGAGAAAACGCTTTCAGATACATCTATTGCGGATATGATAAAACTATCAAAACAACGTAGATGAAATGAGGGATTTCTCATGAAAACAGGAACGAATCGCTGGCTGATTGTACTAGGGACTATCATTACCCAAATTGGTCTAGGTACTATCTATACATGGAGTTTATTTAACCAGCCATTGGCTGATGCATACGGGTGGAGCACATCTTCTGTAGCAATCACCTTCTCTATTACGAGCTTTGCACTAGCAGTAGCCACTCTTTTTGGCGGAAAGCTGCAGGATAAACTCGGCATCAAGAAACTGGTCATCTTTGCTGGAATCCTGCTCGGCGCAGGACTGATTCTAAGCTCTCTAGCTACATCACTATGGCTCATTTATCTATTAGCAGGCGTTGTTGTCGGCTTCGCCAACGGTATTGCATATATCACTACACTATCGAACGTAATCAAATGGTTCCCAGAAAAGAAAGGTCTCATATCTGGTATATCAGTAGGCGCATTCGGAACAGGGAGCTTAGTCTTCAAATATATCAACCAAGCCTTGCTTTCATCTGCAGGCGTGCAAGGCACATTCCTGATTTGGGGAATCGCAGCAATCATCTTAATCAGCGGAGGAGCCTTCTTCCTAAAGGATGCTATCCTTCCACAGGAAACGGCGACTGGCGCGGCAACTAAAAACTTCAGCATCAAGGAAATGCTGCACACAAAACAAGCATACATTCTATTCATCATCTTCCTGACAGCTTGTATGAGCGGCTTGTATTTGATCGGTATCGTCAAAGATGCCGGCATGGAACTTGCTGGTCTATCTGCTGCAACAGCAGCGAACGCTGTAGCTGTCGTGGCTATCTGTAATACGACTGGAAGAGTTGTGCTGGGGGCTCTGTCCGATAAGGTAGAACGGCTGTACCTGGTTGCAGCAGGACTGCTTGTCACTGCAGGAGCTGTCGCCGTGTTAAGCATGGTAGAACTATCAACAACATTGTTCTTTGTCTGTGTGGCGGCAATCGCCTTCTTCTTTGGCGGTAACATCACAGTCTTCCCGACTATCGTCGCTGATTATTTCGGATTGAAAAATCAGAGCAAAAATTATGGTGTCATTTATCAGGGGTTTGGTATTGGGGCATTAGGAGGATCCTTCATCGCAACACTGCTCGGCGGTTTCCAGCCAACATTCGTTGCCATCGCCGTACTTTGCGTCATTTCATTCTTCCTTGCGGTTACAGTCCGCAGTCCGCAGCAGCCTGTTGCTGCCAAGAAGAATAAGGAACGCAGACATTCCCGTCCTATTCCATCCCAGCAGCATTGATGATCAACCCAGGGGTATATGCTCCTGGGTTTTAGTTTGTCCGCGGATCAGTCGCCAAAATGGAATACTTATAGTGATCCTCGAACTTGCCATCAATACGCAGCAAGTCGCGTTCCAACCCTTCTCGTTGAAACCCGCATTTCTCGAGTACCGCAACCGACCCTAGATTCCGCGGCATTACCCCCGCTTCTACTCGGTGGAACTTTCCGTCTCCAAAAGCAAAATCCAAAATAAGCTGTACTGCTTCCGTCATATACCCCTTCCCATTATGCGCTTCATCAAGCGAATACCCAATCATGCATTTTTCTGCTGTATTCCGCTCTACAAAGAATAAGGAAGCTGTTCCAATCAGAATATCATCCTGTTTCAGGAATATTCCGAATTCGTAGCGTTTATCTTCCTGCCAATCTTTCTGTGCGGCTTCGATATTCTTTTTGTATTTCTCGATGGTATAGTCCGAATCACTGCGTTCTACCGGTGAGATAGACTCGAAAAGTTCCCTGTTCCGAAGGTTCAGATCCAGAAGCTCACTGGCATGCTTTTTCTCTAATGGTTTGATTTGCAGTCTTTCACTTTGATACATACTAATCCACTCCCTTCCTATTCATTATAGCAATAAGAAAGAGGAAATGCGCATTATGCTACAGATCCTCTCCACGGTAAGACGCTATCAAATAGCTGGCACTGATCGGATGATAATCCGTTTTCGGGGAAGGACTTTTCACCTCGTCCTCCACTTTATTGTCTGCTGTAAGCCATTGATACCAAGCACCATGTACAGGATCGATGAAATGCTCCTGTACATATCGGAACAGCTCATCATAATGTTCCCGATATATATCATTTCCCGTCTGACCATGCAGCAATGCTGATGCTGCCAGCGTTTCCGCTAAAACCCAATAAGATTTCCCTTTATCTATCAACTCCTTATCAGGGCTCATCACAAAGAATATGCCGCCTTGATCTTGGTCGTGGTAATGTTTCCAGCCGGTTTGATAAAGCTCTTCCGCACGTTCAAGCAGCCAGCTGTCTTGCTTATGGTTATACAGCCAAGCAAGGAGCTTGCTCCATTCAAATTGGTGTCCGCCTACAAACCCATAGGCACGAAATTCGTCTCTTGTTTCGCCATGATTGAATTGTTCATCCTTCATCCAAGCCTCATCGTAGTTCTCCCATATAAGACCGTTACTTTGAGCTGCCAGTTTATTGGTGACTTGGTTTGCAATTTGTAAAGCCTGATCCAAATACCTTTGCTGGCCAGTTGTTTCGTACGCGGTTATCGCTGACTCACATATGTGCATATTGCAATTTTGACCCCGGTATTCCAAAAAGCCGTGCCAATCACGGGATGCTTCATCCTTGTATAGTTTCGCGGATGGTTCATAGAACCTTTCCTCCAGCACTTGATAAACATCCGCAAGCAATTCCTCTGCACCTTCTATCCCTGCTTCTACTGCAGCGACCGCAGCCCGGAAAATGAATGCATGCCCATATGCCAGCTTTTTATCATCTGTCACACCGCCATCTTTCATTTCTGTAAAATAACCGCCATACTCCGTATCACGCACATTTTCTTGAAAAAAGACAATGCCGTGCTCCGCTGCTTCTTTATATTCCGTTTTACCTGTAAGTTCGAAGCCGACACTGAAATTATATAAGTGTCGCGCCTGTCCGACGATATGTTTGGTTGTATTCTCTGTGAGTGTCCCATCTTTATGATAGCCTTCGTTATATCCTCCATAAGTGCTGTCTATCGCTGCAGGATAATAGAATGAAAGTGTCTCTTCAATATGCTGATAGAGTCCTTGTTTTGTATGAAAATCAAATGTATTTTTCACGTCTGACACTCCTTTACATAGGTTACGTCACCTGTTTTCCCTTTTCTGCCAGCTGCAAACAGATGAAAAAGTGGTTGTTTTCGTTCTATATCTACTCTATAATGAGTAACTATAAATTAATTACATATGCATTTTTCGGAGGAGCCTGCCACCCCAGGCCCCTCTGTGTCTATTTAGGCATGTTCACAGTGAAAACTGGAGGACATGCCTTTTTTGCGTCTAAATGCATAAATACACTTCAAAGGAGTAAGATATGGAATTCATTTTGCACTTAGCTTTAATTTTGTTGTTTACGAAGATTGCCGGACAGCTAGCCTTAAAGATTGGGCAGCCTTCTGTTTTGGGGGAGTTGCTTGCCGGTGTCATCCTTGGTCCCGCCGTACTCGGCTGGATACAGCAAACTTCCTTCATCCATGAATTCTCCGAAATCGGAGTACTTGTCCTCATGTTCATTGCCGGACTGGAAACAGATCTGCAACAACTGAAAGAAAACTGGAAATCCGCATTTACTGTCGCTGTTCTTGGTGTACTCTTTCCTTTCATCGGCGGTTACAGCCTTGCCCTTGCATTTGACATGAGTCAGGGACATGCATTGTTCATGGCTCTGCTCTTCTGTGCAACAAGCGTCAGCATTTCCGTCCAGGCATTGAAGGAAATGAACAAGCTGAATTCAAGAGAAGGTACGACAATCCTTGGAGCAGCTGTTGTTGATGATATTCTCGTTGTTGTCTTACTGGCGGTGCTGATGAGTGTGCTCGGTACAGGGGAATCAGTAAGTTTGGGCGCTTTGATTGGGAAAAAAGTTCTTTTCTTCGGCGTGATCATTATCGCTTGTATTTGGCTTATTCCGTTAGTAATGAAGCTGTTCTCTCGTCTTCGAGTAAGTGAAACAGTCGTTTCAGGCGGCATCATCTTGGCACTAGTGTTCAGCTATTTTGCCGAGTATATGGGTGTTGCGGGGATTATCGGAGCATTTGCAGCTGGTATTGCAATATCCCAGACAAAGTATAAAGAAACAGTGGAACATAAATTAGAGCCGATTGCATATGGCGTATTCGTACCCGTATTCTTTGTCAGCATCGGCTTGAATATCAGCTTCGAAGGTGTTGGATCACAGCTTCTGTTCATCGTTCTTATCAGCATTATGGCCATTATCACAAAGCTCTTCGGCGGAGCGCTGGGAGCAAGAATGACTGGCTTCAACGGAAGATCTTCCATGGCCATTGGAACTGGTATGGTCTCAAGAGGCGAAGTTGCATTGATCATTGCAGGTACTGGCTTAAGCTCCGGTTTACTTGATCCGGAATACTACACAAGTATTATCATCATGGTCATTGTGACCACACTTGTAACACCGTCCATGCTGAAATTTATCTTCTCCAAAACAGGCGATACCTCTCAGCAGCGGTCCGTATCTTAAACAGACAAAAAGAGACTGTCAGTCAACGACAGTCTCTTTCTATTCGCTCAAAATATAGATGATGGTGCAGCTGACAACCAGGGTTGAATGCTGCATCACATGCTGGACAATGGTCTGTATCCATATACTGGTCGATACGAAGCGTTGTTTTACACACACCGCATAGTATCGCTTTCTCATCGAATTGGTCTTTTGGCCATACCTCGGCCTGATGACCAGCTGTTTCTTCATGGCATTGATGGCAAGGATAAAATTGATTGCAGCAGGCGAACTTGATTGCTATAACATCCAATGGAGAGTGATAATGTACACACCTTGTCTCTCCATCTACTGTTTTTCCATGTACCTCACACATATTAATTACCGATGTGGAAATCAGAGAATGGATAGAAGGTCATCTTCACTTCTCCGATTACTTCTTTCTCTGAAATGAATCCGAACATGCGGCTGTCTTTACTATTGGTCCGGTTATCTCCCATGACAAACACTTTTCCTTCTGGTACCTTTTCCTTGCCAGTCAATTCCTTCAGTTTAAAATCACCCGTAACCATATCCCCTGGCAGATAAGATTGATCCTGCGCTTCACCATTCACATACAGCACATTATCTATTACCTCAATTGTATCGCCAGGCAGACCAATCACCCGTTTGATATAGTGGGCATCCGCATCGGGTGCATTGAATACAACAATATCATTTCTTTCTATCTTCGAAACTTTGCTGACAATGACGTGGTCACTATCCTGGTATGTCGGCAGCATGGACTCTCCATGTACCGTTGACGGTGTAAACAGGAAATATCGGCAGCCAAAAGCTATAACGACTGCAATTCCGATCGCTCGCAGCCAGGAAAATATCTCTTTTTTTGTATTATTATCTGACATGATTCTTTCTCCTAACCTATCTTTTTGTGAAGTATAGGGTACATGCTAAGTTTAGCAGTGTCAGAGTTAGAAGCAAAGCGGAACCCCCTGCATGCTAAGCTGTTGCCTCCAAATCAGCTATTGTCTGTCCAGCTCTTGCAGACATCCACCCATTCTTTTCCCTTGCCATATTCGGCAAGTTCTTCACAAGTCAG
Organism: Terribacillus saccharophilus; assembly: GCF_046592595.1. Classification (GTDB taxonomy): domain Bacteria; phylum Bacillota; class Bacilli; order Bacillales; family Amphibacillaceae; genus Terribacillus; species Terribacillus saccharophilus_C. The sequence goes on from NZ_JAWVPF010000001.1 coordinate 333,733, forward strand.
TTCTATTGCTGAATTACTGCTTCCACAGGCTGGGAACACCGTAGCGAACCGCTTTAAGGAAATGTCCATATACACGGGCAAATCATTTATTAAACCAAACGGACAAACTCCGCCAACAGCATGACCCGTTTGTTCTAACGTTTCCTCAGCTGAAAGCATCCGTGCTTTTACGCCGAATAGCTCTTTAAACTTTTTATTTTCGATTTTTGCATCCCCTGCAGCAACTATCAGGACGGATTCCCCATCTTTTCTGCCTCTGAAGGCTAACGTCTTCGCAATACGTGCAGGCTCCACATTAAGATCAGCAGCAGCTAGTTCTACAGTGGCACTGGATAAGTCGAGCTCTATGATATCACTGCTTCGGTTGTAATTTGCGAGATAATCTTTTACGTTCTCAATACTCATTTCATCCACCACCTTTTTGAGGCATTATAGTATAAAGATACACATCTCTATCTCCATCTTGAGGTTAAGCGAGGCCAATGTATCCTCCACCAGGAACGAGGATCGCTCTGCAGATGAAGGTCCATTTGCAGGCCTACAGCCTCGACTACCTCGGCTATCGACATATTATCAGTTATCAGCTTGTTTTCGAAGATTGGATTGGACAGGCCTTGCAGGCACCGTGTTATCTGTTGAGCAGCCCAAGAATTCTGCTTGTTCCCTCGCTTTGCAAGCCGACCACGCAATGTCTCCTCAGAAGCAGTCAATACAAGATGATGGACTTGGTGGCCATCCTTACGCAACTTTCCGACGATTTCTTTGTAGTAAGATGGTTCCGTGATTGTCATTGGGACGATAATGACATTATCCTTATTTGCAGCCATATAAGCCAGATGTTCATATACAATGGAACGCCATAGTGTATGCTGCTGAAAATCAGATTTCTGCATCGAATCCGGTATATTACTCCTTATGTAAAACCCCGCTTCTTCCGGATCATAAATGAAGGCATTCGGAAGCCGAAATCGTAAAGAAATCGCAGTTTGTGTCTTTCCCGCACCGAATGCACCATTGAGCCAGATAATCATGTGCGCTGTTCACACACCATGACGATATTGCCATCAGGATCCTCAAAATTGAAGAATGCAACAGCTGCATCTTCCTCCAGCTCCCGGACAATTTTGCCTCCTTGCTCGCTAACACGCTCATATGCAAGCTTAATATCTGTCGTCTCTAGCATAAAGGCCGGACGGATACCCGGTGCATTTTTTCGGTTATCATCAATGACAAGTCCTCTTCCATCAGCAGTTTCCATGAACTGCACCGGTCCTGCCGTTGGCTGCGGTTCAGGTTTTCCTAAAAGATTTGCATACCAATTTGCTGCCTTATTCGCATCCTTCACGTGTACAAACACACTGCCAATCTTGAAATCTGACACACTGCAACGCCTCCTATATTTGAATATTTTACCATAAGGGTTAGGATGGTAATATAGGTCATAGGTTAGATGAGAACGTAAAAAGAAGTACAAGCACCTTATGATTACTACGTCGTTTAGCTAAAAAGCAATAAAAGTACCCTTCTATAATAAAAACAAAGGAGTGATAGTAATGGATATGTTATATGAGGCAGCAATCCAGTTAATCAAGCAACGTTATCCGAGTGGCTGGGGTGGTGCTGCTGCGATGCGTACTAGGGAAGGCGTTATTCTTACAAGTGTAGCTCCTGAAGTACTGAATGCTGCGACCGAGCTATGCATGGAAGTTGGCTCTATTCTGGAAGCTCATAAATTACAAACATCAGTAACCCATTCCATTTGCGTAACACGTGATGATGAGAATAGCCCCTTTAAAGTACTGACTCCATGCGGTATCTGCCAGGAGCGATTACTTTACTGGGGACGTGACGTACAAGTGGCTGTGACACACGAAGAGAATAAGGTGAAATATGTATCCTTAGAGGAGCTACAGCCGTTTCATTGGACTCATGCTTATCCAGAGGAAGAAATATTCGGTAAATAGAAGAGCAGACGCTGTCACGTCTGCTCTGGTCGTCTAATATAGGTTTTTACTTCCGGCGCTTCATAATGGCGGAACTTCTCCAAAAGGCTGACCGGCTCCGTATCAGAGATTGCCATTGTCCGATATTTTTCATGCATGAACTTCTCATCTGCCATGCGGTCAAATAAGTTTACCAGCAGATCATAATAGCCTTCTACATTCAAAATCCCGAGCGGCTTTTTATGCAGTCCAAGCTGTGCCCATGTGAAGATCTCGAAAAACTCCTCAAGCGTACCCGGTCCTCCCGGAAGTGCAATGAAGCCGTCTGCGAGCTCTGCCATCTTCGCTTTCCGTTCATGCATGGAAGTCACGACGATTAGTTCCGATACATGGGAATGGGCAATTTCCCGTTTCTCCAGGAACTCAGGCATCACACCGATCACATGACCGCCTGCTTGCATGCTTCCATTCGCAACTGCCCCCATCAAACCTACACTTGCACCGCCATAGACAAGTGTCAGATTTTCGGCAGCCAGCGTCCTTCCTAACTCTTCTGCTGCAGCGATGTATGCTGGTGATGCACCAACGCTGGAGCCGCAAAAAACTGCAATGCTTTTCATTTTTTCCACTCCTTTACTTGATCAGTTCCAGATCTGTATGTGCCACTTCCACCCCATTGGCAAGCAGGACAATACGATGTATACCCGGATAATGGATCCTGGTGGTCAAGTCTTTCCAATTATGGACTCGTTCTTTTGTGATACACTCTCCAGAAGTAAATATCCGGTCCGAGAGGAGGAATTTTTTCCGGGATATCCCGCGCTTCTTCACAAAGTCTATTGCATACTCTATACGAAGCTTCGCCTGCTGTTTCACGATAAATGAATACGATAAGGTTACGGCTTCTCCAATAGCAACAAGATTACGATCTGTTGCTATTACAGCGCCAGCCAGCATGTCAGCCGCTTCTTCATATCCGAATAAAGCCATCACCTCTGGTTCACCGCTCCGAAGCAATGTACGACAGCCATGCCGGATGATCCAGTCTGTTTCTGGTGAAAAACCGCTCCAGCGTTTTGCCGTTAAGATAACTTGTCTTGGATTATCCTTGGCAATATCATTCAAATTATTGGCGACACTTTTCCGCACATACAAAGAGGAATCGGCTTTCAATAATTCCAGCACTTCAAATATAGGACTTGGATCTTCTTTAAACTGCCGAATCGCTTGCCCCCATGGAAGCCTCGGTCGGCAGCCTTCACTTGCCAGACGGCGTATATGAGGATCGTCAGATTTTGCCCATTTCAGCATTTGTTTCATAATCCGCTCTGGGGACCTAATCAGAAATGCCCTTATGGCGAATTCTGCAGTTGAGCGTTTTGTGAATTGCTCCAATGCATGCAGTGACATTACTTCATGCTCTGGCTCCAGCCCGAAGACCTCGACAAAGTCCGGAAAGAATAAATACGGGAAACCTTCGCATTGGTCCTGGATCGCAAGCAGAATACCTAAAGCTTCAGGATAACTCTCTGGGAGAAGGTCACCGAGCACCAAACTGATCCGGCGTATTCGACCCTTCAATTCCAGGACTTCCCATTCAGCGTCCATTACCTTTTCGACAAACGTCCTGTCATCGAAACTGTTATGGGCTTGTTTCACCTTGGAAGCGAAACCTTCCAGGAAATTTTTCGTATACATTGCTTTCAAGGGTTCTGCCATCACTACCGCCTCCAGGAGATTATATCTATATTCTACAGGAGAAAAGCGGTAAACTACAAATAGCCCCTGGTTAGAGGATACGTTTCAAAAACTGAGTGAAAAAGAGGATAGCAAAGTAACTAAGCACTAATCCAGCACCGATGGACACCCATTTCACGAAAGTCTCATTGACGACTCTTCTGGTACCTGCAACAATACTCATCAGACCAATATCATGCACTTGGATACCAGCTAGAATACCGAGACCAGCAACAATAAAGGAAAGCTCGTTTCCTTCTGAAAAACTGCTTGATAGAAACGTTCCAAAAACACTTATCCAAAATACGAGATTACTAGGTGAAATTGCTACAAGTAATCCATTTTTGTAGGATGACAGCAATTTTTTTGTCGTTTTTTCCCCGTTGATCATAATCTGCTTGTCCGCATTTTTGATACTGTCATAGGCAATATACAGCAAGAAGATGGCACCAAGCAGCCACATGCCCGTCTGGATAGTTGGGGCAGCCAGAATGGGGGCCAGACCAAGGAAAAGAGCCACCATCAGCAGAAAATCAATTGTCATGCCGCCTATGCCAACCATCCAGCCATGAACAAAACCATTCTTTAAGCCTTGTTTGGTCATCTCAATCGTCACTGTGCCAACTGGGAGAGCGATGGAGAGTCCTAAAAGCACGTTTGTCAGAAACAAAGATAACAAGAGCATCACCGCCTATCATATATATTAAATGTACGTAATATTGACTAATCATACAATGAGAGGAGTATACAACTTGTCCAAAAAACAAATCAATCTGCGTCCCATATCTGTTGCCGATGCGCCAACCCTATTTCAATTCTGGTCCGATCCGGATGTAACTGCCTTTATGAATATCACTCCAATGCAATCTGTAAAGCAAGCAGAAGAGATGATCCTGTACATAACGCAGCTGGAACATGCCGACCGCTACACAATCGTGCTGGAAGATGACACAATCGTCGGTACTTGCGGGTTCAACTACATTGATGCCATGAACCAACGCGGAGAAATAGGCTACGAGATAGGAAAGGACTTCTGGCGGAGAGGTTATATGAGCCAAGCACTGCATGCTTTGATTGAGGAAGGTTTCCAGACGTTACAGTTGAATAGAATAGAAGCAAAGGTGGAGCCAGAAAATACACCTTCACGTCGTCTGCTCGAAAAAGCCGGCTTTCATGAAGAAGGTATTCTGCGTCAATATGAAAAAATGAATGGTGTATTCCTGGATATGGTCATGTACAGCCTGCTTCGCTCTGACTATCCATCTATATGAAACCTTTAGCTGGACTATTCGTATTAAGGATCAGAGAGAATGCACGAGGTGATAGCAGTGGCAATACGGCAGCGTAATGGGGAAAGAAATAGAGGTTCAAAGATTTCGATAACAATTATCATATCTATACTGGTGGGAGTTCCGCTCGCATTCGTAGCTGTCCTTTATTATTTCGGATTCCTGGGTGCTTTCAGTATCCTTGGTGTTGCTTATGAATCACCAAGCCATTTGGCCGTATTCGTCGGTGTATACCTTGTTCTAAGTATTTTCGGTGAGTTATTTGCAAAAGCTTTCTACTATATACTCACTAAGAAGCATAAAACACAGAATTTATATGAGTTTATGGTTGCTTTTTCATTGAACTTTTTAATGAATTGGCTTGCCATCTCCATTGTGAATGGCTTATACGAACCTGTACATATAGCATGGCACACAGAGATTGTTATCGCAGCATTCATTTCCTTAACAGAGGTGACATTGGATAATAAAAAGAAAAAGAGGAAAAGAAACCGCAGTACATAACCGCGGTTTCTTTTTGTATTGATTAGTAACCGTAGCCGCCTCCAACGTAAGAAGCACCGATGATGATCAACAAGATGAATAGTACTACTAGAAGCGCGAAACCGCTCCCGTATCCTTTACCGCCGTAACCTTCAGACATGAAATCCCCTCCTTTTTGACTCAAGTCATTCTATGTAGATGACATCGGATGCGTACCGATTAACAAAAAAGAAAAGTTTCTTAACAGCAAAAACCGCTCCCGAATCAACGAATTCGGAAGCGATCACTTTTGCCTCTTCAATTACTCACACTGCTTTCTTAATTGTTATTGTTATTGGAGCTTCCGCCCTTCGATCCAATTTCCTGGAAATGTTTCTTATTATGGGCATCTGCATTTGCCTTACCGCCCTTTGAACCTATATCTTCATAGAAATCTTGTCCATGGCTGTCTGCTGTTGCATTGCCGCCTTGAGAGCCGATGTTCTGGAAATGTTCTTTATCATGCTCATTTGCATTTGCTTGTCCGCCTTGAGATCCTATATCTTGAAAATGCTCTTTACTATGTGCATCTGCGTTAGCTTGTCCGCCTTTGGATCCAATTTCTTCATAAAAGTCTCTGTCATGATTATTTGATGTTGCTTGTCCGCCCTTTTTACCAGCTTCTTCATTACTCATCTTGTTATTATTGTTCTGTGCCATGTTAATCTCCTCCTCAAGAATTTATGTCTCTTTCGTAGTAGTTAACGTCTGCGTTTGCGCGGCCGCGCTTGATAAATGTATTCCCGGTTACTCTTCGTATAAACAAGATACGGAGAAGTTAGGAAGTAAGTCTATTTAAAGGGCTGATCCAATTTTAAAACGGGTAGATGTACATGGTTTTGGCAGTACTTTGGTTATAAAACGATAGCAAGAAAGCAAGTTACGGTGAAAGAAGTAGCACAAAAAAAGAAGCAGGAATTGTTATACTCCTGCTTCTTTTGGTATTTATGCGGCACATTTCCAGCTTTTATCGTGACCTTTGCCTTTCCCTTTACCTTTATCCGCACCCTTATGCTTTCCGTTGTCAGTCTTACACGGAACTGGCTCTTCAGCTTGTGCCGACTTGACGATATTATCCGTTGCAACAGGTTTTAGCTGATACGTGTCATTGAAGATAGATGCAATGCCTTCGATATCAACTTTATCCCCTTCTTGGAACTGTGAAGTGAAATCTTCATAATTCAATCCAATTCGATTATCGACTCGCACACGTGTTACGTTCCCATCAGTACTTTCTGCATCAAACTCAAACGTACCATATGTGCCGACTGCTCCGATATTTCGGATTGTTACTTCACTAAGCTTAACAAGCTGTCCTTGGTTTGTGTCATCAATTACAGAAACAGACTTAGGTTCAGGTAACTCTGCTTGTCCTATAACTTCGGACTTGATGACATCAGTTACTTCCACTTCTCCGTTATAAGTAGTTTTTACAGCACTGATTTGGACTAGGTCTCCAGTTTTGAAACTGTCACTGTCTTGAAAAACATAAATACCGGCAGTGTCGTCTTGTACGTAGAAACCTTTTCCACCAAAGCTGCCAGGGGTAGATGTTACAATCCCCTCTATAGTGACAACTTCTCCATCCTGGACGTTACGCGCTTCCTCAATAGCTACTTGCTGCGGAAGCTCAACTTCGTCTTCCGGTAATGGTTCTGTTTCCACGTTTCCAACCTGCACCGATTTCGTCAGCAGATTGCTGCCATCCTTGCGAAGTCGCAGGCTTGCTGTACCATCCGCAGTCGACGGATTTAATTGTGCAGGGATATCTGCTACAGCTCGTCCTGTCGCATCTGCTGTCACAGAGAAGCTGCTGCTATATCCATAGCTGCTCGGCCAAGATCCAGTTGTATTGAATTTTCCGATTTGCTGCCCGCCTGGCAAATAGCTGCCCAGCTGCAAACCTGTCAGTGTTTCTCCAGGCTGTAGATCCTCTACGACAACACGTACAGTAAACTCCTGCTGTGTCGGCAGTGTAGCAGGTGTCACAATATCATACGTTGGATTTGAGGCTACTTCATCAGATCCGTAAGCACCTGCTGCAAACGTGTTCGGATCATACCAGCGATATCCAGCTGGCGGATTCGACCAAGGCTCTGCTTCCGTTTCAGTAGTTAGTTCCGGATTTTCATTGATTGTATCTGTTTCTAGAAGAGGAGTCGGCTCACTCAAAGATATAGATGTTTCCTCAAAGCTTGAATAGCTTTCCCTTTCACTCAACCAATCCATAACATTAAGCAGATACTGACCGTTATTGCCTTCTCCTGTAAAGCCGTCATACGTACGCTTTGTTCGACCGCTGTCCTCACGCAGATATTTAGGTGTGGCATCTTCCACAGGTGAGGAATCGCCGATGAATGCAGCTTTACCTTGCTCAACTTTGGAAATCGCCGCAAAAGCTCCTTCATCTATTCCACCCCCAGCATACACTCCCTGGTCGACAGCATTCGGCCAAGCTGGAATATTTTCCGGGAAATAAATCAAGCCTTTGGATTTCGCCGGGTCGAGAATTGTCAATGTAGCCCCTGCATGGGATTCAACGACCTCGATACCTTCTGTAATTCCAAAAGAATCAGATGGTTCGACCACAGTCTGTCCAGATTCGATATCACCTACAGCATTGAAGCGGAAGCGAATACCGAAGTTATCACCAAGCCAGTCGGAGCTCTCCACACCCTGCATACGTTCGGAGTTTGCTTCTTCAGCTGACATACCTTTGGTTGGCTCATCGAACGCACCACGACGATAACCATTGAAGATTTCACCAGAATCCCAACGGTTATAGTTGCGATCAGCGTTATAATGGTCACCAATGAAGAAGATACTGCCGCCTTCTTGCGTGTAGCGCAGCATTGCATCCTGCTCTGATGTCTTGAATGGAATGTTAGGTTCCGGAATGACGAAAACATCATAAGCACTTAGATCCTCATACGTTATAGCCGAGGTTTTTCGTAACTCCTTTACGTAATAACCTTCTTCTGCTAATGCATCACCAAAATCAGAAAAAGCACCATCAATAACCCAGTCTGCAGCTCCTGCTGTTTGTCCATGTGTATTATCAAATAAGACCTTTTTTCCGTTCGCCTCCCCCTTAGGCTGTAATTCTGGTGCAGGGTCAGATGCAGTTTCGGCCTGACTTTGCACTGCATAGCCAAATACAGTAAAAGGAATAAGCAAAACAGCCAATACGAAGAACTTCCAATCCATCGCTCTATTCACGAGCAGATTCCTCCCTTGTTTTAATAGATAAAGCATAGCAAATATTCTGTCGTTATTGTATTCGTTTACAAAAACGCTACAAAAATTCGAGAATATTTACGCAGAGCTATAATCCTACTATCTAAAAGGAAGATTCATCATCATTTCACAACCTACATACGAAAACGAAAAAACCTGCATGATTAGCATGCAGGTTTTTCTTCAGTCTATTACTGCTTGCGCAGTCGTGCCTTCTTTTAAGGTGAAATCCTTACTTGAGACATCCATGTAATCCACTTCTATATAAGCAGAATCTTCTTCTTGTCCGGCCGCTTCTTTATATTCCTCAAAGTCGTTATATTCCTGCTGTTTCCAAACCCAGCTGTTTTCTTTCTTTTTATCGTAGACATTTCTATCCATCGTAGTGTTTGTGTTTGTCTGGAAGTCATTTGCGATGAATAATCCTGTCTTGCTGGCTGAAAATACGTTGTGCGAGATATCATTGCCGCTGATATCATGCTGCAGAAGCAGCTGACCTCCTGAAAGGTCTTTTGTGTCATTCCGGAAGAGCACGTTATAAGTGATGGACGAATTTTTGGTTCCGCCCCGCTCTTCGTCATAGCCGCCAATAGAAATGCCAGTATAGTTATTTTCATATACTGCATTTTCAGTAATCTCGATATTATCTGCGTACTGTCCTTTGTGCTCGGAAGTCGCTTCAATACCTAAATCATTTCGGAAAACTGTATTCCTTTTGATTTTTATATTTTTAGCACCATCGACATAAATGCCGCCTGCAGAATAATCCTCGCCATATGCTGGATTTCCATAGGAAGAATTATCATGCACCACGTTGCCCCGGACCGTTCCGTTCCGTACATAATCTGAATCAGGGTCTTCCGATGTACCCTCATAACCGATCAAATCAATCCCGATATTGTTATTATTGCGGACAGTATTGCCTGTCACAGCAAATCCATCGATATTACCGTTCAGCACAACCGCTTCACTAAGGCCAAGAGTCAGATCTTCCACAATATTATCCATCACTCGGATCTGCTCCATTTTGCCGGTTCCATATACAGCAATTCCGTGGGCATTGCCTTCATCCGATATGTTGCCTATATGATGAATATGATTTTGAATGATATTTATATGAGAGCTATTGCCGGTCACGAAAATCCCCATCACCGCAAAGTCTGGAGAATCTGCATTCAAATCCTGAATCGTCAGACCTTGGATTGTGATATATTGCTTGCCGTCCGCATTCACAAGCGCTGCATCTTCTTTCATTACCTTTTCTTTGCCGCTAATGATGACTTGTTCATCTTCAAAGTTGCGAATGATAACTGGTGCCTCTTTCGTTCCGCTATGCGTTACATCAAATCCATCTGTATAGGTGCCGCTGCGGATATAAACGGTCGTACCTGCAGTGGCTTGATCCACTGCTGCCTGTATCGTACGAAGAGGTTTTTCTTTCGTTCCTTCATTGTCATCGTCTCCATCAGTGGCGACAAAAAGCTGTTTCGAAGCGGTTACTGCTTCCACTTCCTTCTTGTTGTTCGATGCAATCGAATAAATACCTGCGCCAATCAAGCACAGTACGATTGCGGCCAGGATCGTTATTCTCATTAGCTAGCTCTTTTCTATGCAATATTTGCCGTTCTTGGCTACTGCTAGTATGATACCTTTCATCAGGCAATTTGTATAGGAGCTCCGCTCAATCTTCATAAAATCTTTATTCTCACAAAAATCGCTCTTTTAATTCGGGTGATGGCAGCATACATTGATCTTGTCTGCCGAACCATCGATAACGATTTTTAGCTACGTACCGGTAAGCTAAATCCCGAAGCGGCCGCGGTATAATCAGCGCAGCAGCTGCCAACTTCCAAATTCCATTCAGATGACGTGCAATACGCAAAATTGCACTGGATTGCATATACACCTTTCCATTCTCCACAAGTATGATGCTATCTACATGATCTGGTATTTGCTTAGCCTCTTTCAACTGTCCGCCATAATCACTTTGGAGGGAAGCGAATTTAAAATAAGCATCCTTGTCATGTTTGATGATAAATTGGACACTGTTATTACATAAGTTGCATACACCATCAAAAAGAATGATTGCCTTGTCGTCCATTCTATCCCTCCTCTAGTTGTTCACTTATTCTATCATGAAGCATCATGTCATTTTCCTTCGTCAGGTAGGTCGTCTTATAGACTTCCTGTCGATCTAAATTCTTTTCCATCAGTGTCACATAATAGGTTTCCTTTTCCCCCGGAACGTTTTCAATAATCGTTTCCCTTGTAAAATGCTCACCGAACAGCTCCCATTGCTCTACTTTTCCTGTTTCTGCCGGGAATCCTCCGTTTTCTTCCTGACCATGACGCTGTGTAACGAATTCTACTGCTTCTTTGGCAGAATAACCCGGTTCATCATATTCTGCCTCCTCAATGGGTGGCGGTACCGATTGTACCTGACCAATAATGTAGACAGTCAGATAAGCTAGAAAAGGTACATACAACACAAGCCACCCGATACGACCTTTCTTTGTTATATACCCCAGACCCAGTTCCATCAAAGCGAACATCATCGCCAAAAACGCACCTAATCCAGCAGTAAAAAGAAACGCCGCAGAGCTTTGTGAAGACAGACTCCATACTGCAAATGGCAGTCCTCCCAAACCATGCAGCGCGATATAAAGCCCTCTCTTTCCTGAATCAGCTGGCGTCACTTTTCTGCTGATCAGCCAGGAAATGAAAATGCCGTAGATAAAAATAAAAGGACTCATATAGAGCGCAAAGACAAACGCTCCGGACATCCATATATCCCCTAGCTGATTAGTAGTTCCGATACCGAAGAAGTCACTGAAATAAAATCCCATACATAAAGAAAACATACTGACGAGCAAAAATCCCGCACCAAATTTATGCCCAATGCTCATTATTGATCCTCCAAACCAAAATGCTGGATGATCTGCTCCGCTGTTTCCGAGGCTAATAGTTCATCGGTTTGAAGTCGTAAATAATCTGTTTCTTTGATTTCTCCTTCCCTCGACTGGAGACGGCCAGTTTCCATTGTACGGAGGAGATCTGCTTCCGAAAAAGCAATATTCCGTTTAGTCGGCTTATGCTCCAAACGGTTCTCTGTTACATTCCGTTTCAATCTGGTATCGACACCAGCTTGCAGCTCAACGAAATAGACTGGTATTTGTTCCTTTTTAAAAACCGCACACATTCTATCAACCGTTTCCCAATCCTCATGACTGGAGAAATCCCATACAAAAGTAAATATGAAACCTGGAAGATTTGTTTTAGCAACCGATTGGAATATTTCTTCTCTGAAAAGAGTCGATAGGCGCCACATTTCCTCACTAAAACCGAAGAAAGGTACTAACAAATCAATGGTCATGTGATTGTGCAGCAATCGATACCCAATTCGTTTCTCCAATTCTTGTCCAACTGTCATCTTCCCGACAGCTTGTGGTCCGAATAATAAGATGACTTTCATAGAATCACCCCTTTTTTCCAATTGTAACAATAACACAGTACTAAATGTAAATTTATGTATAAAAATTAAACCGCAGAGCACTTACCCTGCGGTTTTTCCTTAGGAGAATAATTGGATGAGTTTATGTGCAGCATCAAGTAGCTGGTTGCATGCTGTAGGGATGACAGTGAAGAGTGCGAGCAGAAGAGCCAGATTATCTTTTGGCTGTTTTGGATTGGTTGGACATTCCTTCATGGCAGACATTCCTCCCTTCCACATCTTATCGGGGGCAGGTCTGTTGCTGGAAGTAAAAGGAGTCGTTAGTAAGATAAAATTAGTATCTCTCTAACAGGATATTTTATACGCTGTTGTTGACAAATCGTCAACAACAGCGTACCTTGGAATGGTATGGGGGGTAGTACGAAAATGGAAAGACAACGTAAAACAAGTCGTAAGCGTAAGCGACGAATAGGCAGGTATATCATACTTATTCTTCTTGTCCTCGTGATTGGAGTCGGATCCTTCCTCCTTCTTACCGCAAGAGATGTAAAACAGACAGTTGACGGTATCCAGAAGGAAACGAAAGCGATTGATGAGGGTGTGACATCTGAGAAAATCAAGAACAAAGAGCGAGTTAATGTTCTTTTGCTTGGTATCGATGAAAGGGAATTTGACTCCGGGCGTTCGGATGCTATGTTGCTTATGTCATTAGATCCAGCCACTGAATCTATGGACTTGGTAAGTATTCCACGAGATACCCGAACGGAAATTATCGGACACAACACAGTGGATAAAATCAACCACGCCTATGCTTTTGGCGGTGTTGATATGTCTTTAGAAACAGTAGAGAATCTCTTGGGCGTTGATATCGATTATTTTGTGGAGATCAATATGCAAGGTCTAGCCGACCTTGTCGATGCTGTTGGCGGCGTGACAGTAGAAAATGATCTAGATTGGTATGATGAAGGCTTTTATAAAAAAGACTATCATTATAAAAAAGGGCAAATCAGTTTGGATGGCCAGCAAGCTTTGGGCTATGCAAGGATGCGTCACTTAGATCCTGACGGAGATTTTGGAAGGAACGCCCGACAGCGTCAAGTAATTGAAGCAGTAATCAATGAAGGTGCTAACATCAAATCTGTCGGCAGAATTGACGACTTACTTGATGTATTGGGTAAAAACGTGCAGACAAATATAAATCTTGCTTCCATGCGGCACTTGCTAACAGATTACCGTAATGTCCGTCATTCTGTTCAAGAGCACGAAATGAGAGGTGAGGGCACAAAAATCGATGGTATTTACTATTTGATAGTGCCAGAAGATGAAATCACTGCTATACATGATGTTATTAGCAAATGAAGAAGAAGATCCGTTTGGATCTTCTTCTTTATCGTGCCCTGTTGTTTTTCCTTTGAAGCAGAAGTACAACCGCTAACAACACCACACCTATCCAAATAGTATTCAATCCCATGAACCTTTCACTTAAACTGCCTGCCGCGGCACCTATTAAGTACAAGAGAATAGCACCACCTCTAAGGTATGTATCAAGTGAAAGCTTTTGGGCATTCTTTTGCATCGATCCCATAATTCCTTCAATGAAGGCTGCAAGTGTACTTGTTAGTACTGTTGAGGAAAGGCCAGCAACTTTGAGATTCCTGCCTGCTATAGTTTGCATCCCCATAGCTATACTTAGAAATAAAAGGATAATTGATGATAATACTTCATTGACCGGCAATAGCAGGATTATTATCGCAGAAAATAATATCAAAATAAATTCCCAAGTTAGAATACTACCTGACGTACCTTGCTTTCTTTGAATAAATACAGTAGCTGCAATTCCTATGACAAAACCTACTAATGCTAAAGCAGCATTACTTAAAACAACTTGCCTGGCATCTCCAATACCAATACCCAGCAGCACGATGTTCCCTGTCATGTTTGCAGTGAACACATGCGATAAACCAATATAACCTAATACATCAATCACTCCGGACACAGCACATAATAGTAATATGATAATATGGTCATGCTTCATTTGCATTTTTTCTTCCTTCTTTCCCTCTTTCTTATTCCTTTCTACCTCATCTATTGACAAATTGTCAACATCCTTGTACGGTTAGAAAATAATATCAAAAAAGAGGAGATGTCTTCGTTATGGACATTAACAAAGATAATTCCAATATAGAGAATCTTCTACGTTCCTTAATCAAGGAAAAAAATCTCTCCATCCGGGAATTAAGTCGACGCACCGCGATTGATACTGCTATCATATCCAAGATACTAAACGGTAAACGCAAAGTGACTGTTAATCATCTTAAAAAGTTTAGTGAAGTACTGGGCGTTTCACATGAGGATCTGATGCGCACCGCCGGTTTTCTAGACCAAACTAAAACTTTGCAGACGGAATATCATTTGGAAGCACTTTGCAAGCAGGCTGACCCTTCTTTCACAAAAGAAAGAATGCTGAATCAATTGGCTGCTTATGAGGAGATTTCACTTACTGATGGCGGAAAACAAATAATTGACGATAAATTTAATGAAAAGATTGAATCAGTTGGCAGTTCAGGTAAATTGGTAAGCGATCTAAAGCACATGTTTTATAAATTTCAATCCGGTATAGGAACAAAAAGGGAATTAATCCTTTTTGGTGCGGCTTTACTTTACTTTATCAATCCTATAGATGTGCTGCCCGATTATATATTTCCATTCGGTTATCTGGACGATACGCTAGTTGTCCATACTGCTATGGTGCACAGTAATAAATAGCTAAAGGAGATACTTAAGTGGAAGCATGGATGAATGATTTGATGGCTACCTATGGTTATCCTGCCATAGCACTCTTAATGATGATAGAGATTGTGATTCCGCCGCTGCCTTCGGAAGTCACTTTATTGTTCGGGGGCTTTCTTGCGGCTACTGCCAGTCTAAATCCAATCTTTGTCATACTGGCTGCTACATTTGGCGCGATGGTTGGCACTTCAATTTTGTATTGGATCGGTACGCTATTTCATATAGACAAGCTTTCGAATTGGATAGAAAAGCGACGCAAATGGTTACGGCTCAATCCGGCTCATCTGCAGCAAGCTGCAGCATGGTTCGAGAAGTATGACATATGGGCGGTGTTCCTCTGCCGTTTTATTCCTCTCGTCCGAAGCTTAATTTCTATTCCTGCTGGTATGGCCAAAATGCCTTTTGGAATGTTTTTACTTTTTTCTGCTATCGGAACATTGATTTGGAATACGATAGTCGTGATGCTAGGGGTGTGGGTCGGAGCTTCATGGAATAAGATGGAAGACTATCTCGATTATTATAAATACGGGATGTTGGCATTATTAGTTGCTGCGGCCGGCGGAGTTGTTTTTTGGAAATTAGGCAAAAAAAGAAAAAATGAAATAGAAGGACTGAAATGACATCACCGATTATCAACTAAGTTATTAACCGAAGAACTCCGGTTAATAACTTCTTGATAAGATGCACGTTGACTCTTTATTGTTTTTGATTAAAAAAAAAATTCTCTTCCTAGTTGTCAGCGAAACCCTAGTTCATCCTGCTGTTCTTCCCACCACTTACCGGTCTTGCTTTTCTTGTATTCCCGCTTCATATTCTTGATGATGTCTTTAGCGGAAACCTCATCTCCTTGATGTTTGGCTGCTGCAAGAAAAACAAAGAGCTCCTTGAGCTGCGCAAACGAGAATCCTTCGGTTTTATCTACCACTTTATCCACTTCTTCTTGATTCAATAGGTTGAGGAAGCCAACTTTTTCTACGTACTGGCTTCTCAAGGATGCATCTGGCAAAGTGATTTCATAGCCTCTATCGAATCGTCCTGCACGGTTGATCAAGCCAGGATCGATTTCTTCTGGATAGTTGGTTGTACCAATTAAGAAGATACCTTCCTTGGACGTTGCCCCATCCAATGTATTTAGGAAGTAAGAACGCACTTCATCCGGCATTGAATCAATGTCCTCAATGACCAAAACCATTGGTGCCAGCCGTGTAGCTGAACTGAATACTTCTTCTATTGATTCACTGGATGTATATTCTGTGATCTGCCAATAAGCAACCGGTGCCGCAACAGTATTGGCAATTGACTTCACAAGCGTTGTTTTACCGTTTCCTGGCGGTCCGTATAATAGGATGCCGCGGCGGTACGGAATGTCATAGGTGGTGAAAAAGGATCGATCTTCTGTAAAGAATTGATCCAGCATGCCATAAATCTCTTTTTTTATAGATTCATTCAGCACGACATCTTCGCGCTTCACTGTATTTGTCACTTGCTGCTGCTCCTGTGTGACTCCATCGCCATTATCCTTAAAGACGAGAACTTCATCTCTGCTTTTCTTCCAGACTCTATCCCGCAGTGTTTGCAGGAAGGAGGTGATATTCTCTTTCCCTGTAGCCAGTACACATTGCAAATACACGATGCTGGCATCACTGAAATATGGGATTCTTGCAAAAGCAACACCAGCATCAGGATATGCATACAACTGATTATTCAACGCGCGGTATACCTTGTAAACCGGCACTTGTGCTTCTTCATCGTATTCAAATGTATAGCTTTCCAGCCGTTCAAAAAGCTGTGCGACATGCTCAATCTCCGGATTTTCTTTCCGGATATCTTCTTCAACGATTGTCCATAATTCAAAATGAACATCGTCTGTATTATACACAGCATAAAATTCACCGTATTTTTCTTGGAGTTCCTCTTGCATGCTTTTCATCAAACCCGCAAATGCAGGATATCCAGGCATCTCTTTCCCTGTTTCTTTTACAGTTTCTTCATATAAATAGCGCAATCAGTTTCCCCCTTATACTTTCTTCCCCTTCATCTTAACTGATAGCACGAACCAATAATAGATTTATTTTCCATAAATGTCATTTGCGGAGAAAACCGCCTTCTGAATGGAGCTCCTGCCCTGTCACCCAATAGCCATCTTCTCCGACTAGGAAACTGATAAGTCTCGCTGCATCATCCGGCTCTCCGATTCTTCCCATTGGAAATTGAGGAAGCAGGTGCTGTCTTATATCGTCTGTCATCCATGTACTGTCTGTCGGACCTGGATTGACTGCATTGACATTGATTCCAAGCGACGCCAAGTCAGCTGCGAGAGATTGAGTGAATGCCGTAATGGCACCCTTTGTAGCGATGTATGCCAGTTCATCGGGCATAGGCCCTTGGCTCTGACCGGAAGTGAGATTGATAATACTCCCCCTGCTGTCAGGTTTCTGTTTTTTAAACAGTTTCGCAAACTCGGTACATAGCAAAAAGACACTCCTCATATTCACAGCATAATGACGGTCAAGCTGGACCCTATCAAGTTCCTCATAGTTGCCATTCTCGGAAAAAGCCGCGCAATTGACCAAAATAACCGGTACCCCGAGTTGCTTCTGTACTTGCTCCATAATAGTTTCAGCTGCCTCCGGCTGCTCTAGGTCTGCTTCCACTCCCTTGCACCTGACACCATATTCCCTTATTTCGTTTGTAAACTGATCGGGCCATGTCTCACCTGCCTGCCAATGTGTAAAAAAGATATCCAGCCCTTGTGCTGCCAATCGTCGGCATACCGCCGTACCAATCGAGCGCGGATACGAAACTCCAGTTACTATTGCTATCTTAGCCATCTATAAGAACCTCCTGTTTTTACCATGCCTTAACATCATTCGTGTAAAATGAAAGGAAATCCTATATACAAGGAGATTTCTTTTTGAAAATGCCTTTGTTTTTCACCGTTTGCAGTTTCGTAGTGACACTTCCGATTTACAGCTGGCTATTGTATAAAGCTATTTCTGGAACTGTATTTACCCATAGCGATATGTGGGTATCAATCATTGTTCCTCTTTATGTGATCGGCTGGACCAGCATTAGAGAACAGAAGTTTTCAGCATACGAATTCTTTCTCCTGACAGCTTCCATCTGTACAGCTTTGGATATATACTTCTATGCATATCCGAGTATATTTCTACTCGTTACAACAATGATCGGTACACTTATTCTGGCAATGCAATATAGTTGGTCAGCAAAAAAGCAGGAGTGAGTCTCCTGCTTTTGCTTCATACAATTCCAATCTGCAGCTTTTCTTCTTCTACTTGGACAGCTTTGGCTGCCTTTTGCTTTTCATAGTAGATATTCTGAAGAACAAGATTCTGATGAAGCATATCTTCATGATTTTTCAGTATATCCAAGACAGAGGAACTCGCATCGATATATAGGTTCACCCGCTTCTCAACAGGTAAATCAAGTTCCTTGCGGTAAGTCTGTACCTCCCGGATCACTTCCCTGACAAACCCCTCTTCCTTTAACTCCACTGTTAGCTTGGTATCCAAAAGAACAGTAATACCGCTTCCCTCGGAGAGTTCAAGATGATCTGAAGGTACTTTTTCCAGCAAGACTTCTTTCGTTGTCAGCTTGATATCCTCTGTTATTATCAGCATACCGGTTTTCAATAAGTCTCCAAGCTGCTCTTGACTCACCTGTGAAAGAGCTTTTTTAACTTCTCCTACACGTTTGCCAAGTTTCGGTCCAGCCGCTGCGAAATCAAGCTTCGCCGTATAGATAAATAAACCTTCTTTCTCTTCCAGCACGATTTCTTTTACGTTTGTTTCTTCTTTGATAGTCGTTAAATAGGCACCTAGGTTGACGGATTCTTCTTCCGTCATAACGTACAGTGTGGAAAGCGGCTGCTTTGTTTTGATTCTTGCAGCATTCCTTGCTGCCCGAGTTAATTCAACTACTTGCCGGACAGTCCTCATATCCTTCTCCAACTGTGTATTGATTACCCCGCTGTCAGGCTTTGGATAATCCGTTAAATGGACACTGCTTCCGGTTAACTGTAAGTAGACATCTTCCGCGATATACGGTGTAAATGGTGCCAGCAGCTGTGCTGTTTTCTTCAATACTTCGTAAAGTGTGCTGAAGGCTGCACGTTTGTCCTCGGTCATGCCGCTGCTCCAGAACCGCTGCCGTGATCGTCTTACATACCAATTGCTTAATTCATCCAAAAAGGCGCCTAATTCTCTTGCGGCATTTGTTATATCATACTGTTCCAGGTAATCGTTCACCTGTTTCGTAACATTGTGAAGGCGGGATAGTATCCATTCATCCAGCGTCGACTGCACTCCTCCACTATCCCTTTCTCCATTAAATTGATCGATTTGCTGGTATAACTGATAGAAGGAGAATACGTTAGAAAATGTGTCAATCATCTTCGATTTGGCTTGTGCAACTGTTCGTTCGGAGAATCGCTTATTGTTCCAAGGCGCGCTGTCGGAAAGGAGCGCCCACCTTAATGCATCTGCTCCGTATGTTTCCATCAGCTCCGTTGGGTTCAGCGCATTCCCTTTGCTTTTTGACATCTTCTGTCCATTTTCATCAAGTATATGGCCAAGAGACAAGACCCGTTTATAAGGTGTTTTTCCGGTTACCAACGTAGATACGGCAAGAAGACTGTAAAACCAACCTCTTGTCTGATCTACTCCCTCGATGACAACATCAGCGGGATACTGGCTTTCAAACAGCTTTTTATCACCAAACGGATAATGGTACTGCGCAAATGGCATCGAACCGCTGTCGAACCAGACATCGATGACTTCACTCGTACGCTGCATAGCATCACCGCACTCGCAGCGAAGCTGGATTTGATCTATATATGGCTTATGCAGTTCTACATCTTCCGGGACAGGACCAATTGCTTCCTGCATCAGCTCTGCGATGGATCCAGGCGCTTTTTCTTTGCCGCATTTGCAGGTCCAAACATTTAACGGCGTGCCCCAATACCGGTTCCTGCCGATATTCCAGTCAACCATATTGTCCAGGAATTTACCGAAACGCCCTTGCTGCATATGACCTGGATGCCACTCGACCTGCTGGTTATTCTCCTGCATTTTCTCCTTCACATCAGTCATCCGGATGAACCAGCCCTCCATCGCGTAATACAGGAGCGGAGAATCGCAGCGCCAGCAATGCGGATAGCTATGTGTGTATTTCTCTTTATGGAACAGCCTGTTTTGCTCTGCAAGCAGCTTGATGATGTCCACATCGCAATCCTTCACGAAACGGTCAGCAAGCGGTGTGATTTCTTCTGTATATCGTCCTTTCCCATCCACAATGTGGACAAAATCAAGACCATTATCCTTCACGACGCGATAGTCATCTTCACCGTAAGCCGGAGCAATGTGCACAAGACCGGTTCCATTTTGATCTGTAACAAAGTCTGCTAACACTACTTGGTGTCCTTTGTTTATTTTTACGTAAGAGAAAGGTGCTTCATAGCGGAAACCGGCTAAGTCCTTTCCTTTACGGGAAGCTAGGACTTCGAAATCGCCTTTGAACAAGGTCTTTGCCAATTCTTCTGCCACGATGTATTTCTCATTTCCCTGCCGGATTGTTACATAGGTAAGTTCCGGATGGACTGCAATTGCAACATTGGCGGGCAGCGTCCAAGGTGTAGTCGTCCAGCCTAGCAGATATTCGTCAGTTGTACCTCTTACTAAAAACTTAGCCGTTGCAGATAAATCTGACACATCTTTGTAGCCTTGAGCTACTTCATGTGAGCTCAGAGATGTTTCACAATGCGGACAATACGGGACTACTCGGTGGCCCTTATACAATAAACCTTCCCTATGGATGTGCGATAAGATATACCATACCGATTCGATATAGCTATTATCCAGCGTGATGTACGGATCCTCCATATCGACCCAATAGCCGAGAGCTTCTGTAAACTGCTTCCACTCCCGCTCGTACGTGAATACACTTTCTTTACACTTCTCGATAAAACGCTCTATACCGTATGTCTCGATCTGCTCTTTACCGCTTATCTTCAGCTGCTTCTCCACTTCTAACTCGACTGGCAAACCATGTGTATCCCATCCTGCCTTCCGCTTGACCTGATAACCGTCCATCGTTTTATAGCGGGCGATAAAGTCTTTAATCGTCCTTCCCAAAGCATGCCCTGCATGCGGCATACCATTTGCAGTTGGCGGTCCTTCGTAAAATACGTATGGCTTCTTTCCTTCCCTGTTCCGAACAGAAGCGTGAAAAGTATCATTCGCCTGCCAATACTCCCGTATATCCTGCTCTTTTACAGCTGCTTTCTTCATCCCTTTCACTCCTTTAGATAAAATAAAAAAACCGGCACTGCATACACAGCGCCGGGATCTACCGAAAAATTCCAAAATAAAAAAACCATAAGTAGGGTTTTTAGAGTCGGAAACACTACGTACTATCATACGCGTTCCTTGTATCGGTGGAAAACCGTCAAAGCCTACATATCGGCCTTGCTTCTCGGAGAGGATTTTTCATCATGACCTTATCATCGACTTGCACCAACCGTCGACTCTCTAAAGATAAGCTGTCTTGACTACTTGTTCTCGTCAGCGAATTACTTATGTTTTTTACAAGATTACAGCTACTTCTAGTATCTGTCAAATACAAAAAACTTCTCCCCCATTTTTCACAGGGAAGAAGTTTCTCTTACTTCACTAAGCTCTCAACTGCATCGTCCACGATTTGCTCGTTCGCAATCGGGCCAGTGTACAGCCAGCTTGTTTCTTTATCATATTTATAGACATTGCCGTCTTTGATAGCTGGTACATTTGCAAGCAATGGATCATCCAGGATTTCAGATCCGTCGCCTTCATCGCTATTGACCAAGAAGAGGTGGTCAACATCCATCTCAGCCAGTTGCTCAAGAGAAACTGGATTCCAGTTTGCTGTTGCACCTTCGGAAATTTCCTTAACGCCTTCTGGAACTGTAAGACCTAGGTCACCGTAAAGGACCGCACCGCTGGATAGGTTCTCACTTACGATGTAAAGCTGTCCGCCAACAAGCCAGATAGCAGCTGCGGATTCATCGCCAATTGCACCTTGGATTTGTTCTTTTGCATCTGCTGCTTTTGCATCATAATCATCAAGCACCTTTTGTGCTTCATCCTCTTTACCGAAGATCTCTCCGACTGTTTGCAATTCTTTGCGCCAGTCGCCGTTTTCTTCTGTGCCCATTACATATGTAGGGGCAATTTTATTGTACTGATCGTACTTATCGCCTTCTACCATGGAAGCAGAATCCATGATGATCAAGTCTGGTTTAAAGCTTGCCACCGCCTCAAAGGGAAGTGTGGAATCAATTGTTGGCACGTCTTTCAAGCTATCTTGTAAGTAACCTTGTGGATCGCCATTATTTACAGACCATTGCGCTGCTGGTGTGATATCAAGTGCTACAAGGTTGTCCTCCAAATAGGAAGCAAGTACATTTTCAGGGTTTGCAGGGATTTCTATTTCATGGCCCATTGCATCCGTAACTGTACGTGTTTCGCTGCTCTTTTGATCGGAGGAGTTATTTTCAGCATTATCACTTGAATCGTTATTGCCGCAACCTGTTATAATGAATACAACACTGGCGAAGACTGCCAGCAGTAAAAACATACTCTTTCTTTTGAACAAGGGACTCACCTCTTGGTTTATGTTATCATATTAGATGATAACAATTCTCATTATCAATTACAAGCATCATTTCATTCATTTGGTATACATAGAGTGCAGAAAGCGGGATAACGATGCAAGCACGCAGACTAATTGGCACAATCATACTTATCGCAGGTATCGCCCTGCTGATTCTTTCTATAGGACTATCCATCGTATTCGGTGTTGCGGATATCTCATTGGGCACTGTCTGGAATAGTATTTTCCATTACGATGCGGCAAATACATCCCATCAAATCATTCATCGGCTTCGCATGCCTCGTACTGTAGCGGCAGTTCTGATCGGCGCAATGCTTGCTGCATCCGGAGCGATCATGCAAGGGATGACTCGCAATCCACTTGCTTCTCCGCAAATCATGGGCGTAACATCCGGTGCGACTTTCATGATTGCGATTGCGCTTGTCTTCCTTCCTGGTATCTCCAATGTGAACCTGCTTTTATTCTCATTCCTAGGTGCAGGACTTGGCCTTGGACTTGTTTTCGGAATCGGCCTGCTGGCAAGAACCGGATTAACACCAGTGAAGCTGGCATTGGCAGGAACTGCTATCACTGCTTTGCTTGGAGCCTTCTCTAATGCAATGGCAATCCATTTTGATGTAGCGAGGGACTTGAGCTTCTGGTATGCGGGCGGTGTAGCGAATGTGCAATGGGATACAGTGAAGCTGTTATTCCCAGCTGCTGCTATCGGATTGGTGCTGGCATTGTTCATCAGCGGTTCGGTTACGACACTTGGTCTCGGAGAAGATGTGGCGACCGGACTTGGTTTGAAAACCGGCCTGGTGAAAGCAGCCGGGGTGCTGGTTGTGCTGATTTTAACAGGAGCTGCCGTTTCAGTCGGCGGTACCATCGGATTTGTCGGATTGGTCATTCCGCATATCACGCGGTTCCTCGTTGGACCAGATTATCGCTGGATCATTCCATGTTCAGCTGTATTGGGCGGTCTTTTGCTTAACTTTGCGGATATAGCATCCCGGATGATCAATCCACCCTTTGAAACACCTGTTGGTGCCCTCACAGCTTTGATCGGCGTACCATTCTTCATTTATCTAGCTCGCCGGGAGGGTAAGAACATATGATACACTCTGCGAAAAAGACAAGCCTGGTGGCAATTGGAATCATTGCTGCTATTCTCATTGTATTTTTCATCAGCTTGAATACAGGAACAATCCCTATCGGACCGGCAGATGTTGTAAAGACGTTGCTTGGTACGGGCGATGGATCATTTGATGTAATCTTATTCGATTTCCGTCTGCCGCGTATGGTAATTGCGCTATTGATAGGTATCGGAATGGGTATTGCAGGTGCGATTCTGCAGGGTGTATCCCAGAATGGACTTGCTGACCCAGGTATCTTAGGAATCAATGCAGGGGCAGGTTTTGCTGTCGTCCTATATATCTTCTTCCTGCAGGATAAGCTGGCTGCTACCGGCAGCCTGCAAGTATTCATCATGCCACTATTCGCATTCGCTGGGGCGTTTCTCGCAGCAAGCCTTATTTACGCATTGGCTTGGAAAAAAGGTGTTACGCCAGTCCGTCTAATTCTTGTCGGTATTGGGATAAACGCTGCCTTCGGCGGTCTGATCATCGTCTTCCAGCTTATGATGGAACCGAAGGATTTCACGCAGGCGACAATCTGGCTGAACGGCAGCATCTGGCAGACGAGCTGGAATTATGTCCTTGCACTCTTACCATGGATTATACTGCTCGTCCCATATGCAATTTATAAAGCAAAAGCATTAAACGTTTTGACACTAGGCGATCAAATCGCTGTCGGTGTCGGGGCTCCGGTGCAAAAAGAGCGCACAATCCTGCTGCTCCTTGCTGTTGCACTGGCGGGAGCTTGCGTAGCAGTTGGAGGAGCAATTACATTCCTCGGACTGGTCGCACCGCACTTGGCAAGACGCATCGTCGGACCGAACCACAAGCATCTGCTTCCGATTTGCGCACTGATCGGCGCGCTGATCATGCTTGTAGCGGACACATTATCGCGAACGATACTGGCACCCTCGGAGATTCCGATCGGATTGGTTGTTTCGGCGATTGGTGCACCTTATTTTATTTATTTGTTAATTAAAGAATGAACCCTCGCTAATGCGAGGGTTCATTTGCTAACCAAACTCTATGTATTTCATGTAAATGCCATGGACGTTTTTTCATCATTTAATTCATTCAAGCAATCGATAATTGTCTGTTCGCAAACCTCATCCAAAGGGATGGCTCTCTGTGCATAGGCCGCTAATTCTTTATGATCTCCAATCATCACCCCATACTTGGCATGGCGGAACATCTCTATATCATTCGCATCATTGCCAAAAGCAATATACTCTTTTTCTTTGATTCCTAATTCTTGTATTGCACTCCATTTGTCGATACCTGGCGGGCTAATGTCTACAATATCCTCCCCATGATGCCGATGGACTCGCAGACCTAGTTTTTCTGCTTCTGAAGCTATTTTTTCCTGATCTGCAGAATGAAGGATAAGGATTTTCACTACCTGTCCCAAATCCTCCAACAGTACTTCCTCAGCCAGATTCTTTGGATCAAGATTGGACTTTATCGGGTGTTCTGGATCCCCTGTATAAGCATAGTTCCATTCTCCGTCTATTAAGTAAGCAGCGCTGAATATTTCTATTAGATTTTTCATGGCAGTTAACTGGACAGGTGAGAATGCTCGAGCCAAAATAACCTTTCCATTGCTAGAGATGAGGGAGCCATTTCCTCCAATAAGCTTAGTTGAATGAAAGTGCTCATCGATAACAGGCAATAAATCACGGATCGGGCGCGCAGAAGCGAAAATCACTTGATGACCATTGTCTTCCATTTCCTTCAATGTGTCGATAATATCCCTCGTAACAGGTTTACCCTTAAAGCAAATCGTGCCATCCAAATCAAAAATGAAATTCATTTGCTCTCCCCCAGGATCAAAGCCATATGTATTTCCGAAATATATGTATCTCCTATTTTCAATGCATGCTCTTCTACGCCAAATTGCTTGAACCCAGCTTGTTCGTAAACATGCTTGGCAACCGGATTTGTCGCAGCTACGACCAGATTTACCTTCTCTATGCCCTCACGTTCTTTAGCCACTTTGAGCATATGCTCTATCAGCTTTTTTCCATACCCTTTTCCTCTTGTTTCCGGAGCTAGATAAACTGCTACTAAATCTGCACGGTGGAGGAGCTTTGCAGGCGTCTCATATCTTAAAGTTGCGTTGCCGGCGAGCTTATCATGCATAAATATTCCATAGGTCTCTGCATGCGAGCTCTCTAGATTTCCCTTTACTCTTTCTATCGGGTTTTCTTGTTTTATTGCATCCTCATAGGAAGTACCGAATGCATCTGGATGTGCCTGCAAGGCTTGCAGTCTAAGTTCCCAGTATGCTTCCGCATCAGCTGCAGTCAATTTTCTGATTTCCATGGATTTCTCTCTCCCTTACCCAACATAATATCCCTCGAATAGTCGACCGCCGTATGGATCCAGGCAGTCATCTACCAGCTGCACGATAGCTTGTTTATCATGCTGCTGATAAAACGCAGCTAAACTTTGCTCGAATTGATTCGCGAGCGCTGCGTCCATACTCTTCAGCTCCCTGAACATCCATTTACCAGAACCAATCCAATGCTGTCTGGTACGGAGTGTGAATATGGCCAGATCATTGATGATTGCATTTGCCAGAAAATATGCTTCTCCACCAACTTCTTTATCTACGAAATCATCAACTAAGTTCGTAATCATGTACCGGTTATGATCGATCTTTTGTTTGTTCCAGGGGGAAGGTCCAGCAGAAAATATGCTGTTTGCTCCGGATTTCATCTTTGTAACGGCCGGCGACTCCTTCAGCACAATCGCTTCACTCACCATCCTTGGCATGGACGGGATTCCACGCTCTGCATCACTGGCAAAGAATTTGAGGTAAGCTTCTCCGGTGTATACAAATGCCTCTACCGGCCATCCTTCAAAAAGTAATGATTCCCTATATGCCTGATTTTCTCCTGCGTACAGAATAATAATATCCAAATCAGAGGTCTGTGTTGCTTCCCCTCTGGCACAGCTTCCTGCCAGCAATGCTCCTGCGCATTCGGGGTGATTGATTTCGATGAATCTTTTGGCAGTATCTTTTGGGTCTCTCAAAAAAATCCCTCATTTCCATTTGACGGCTATATCCAGTATCTGTATAATGAGCATACAACAAAACAGAAGCAATGATAAGGACAAGATGCACGCGCCTCTTTCTTCCAGAGAGTGAAGGAATTGCTGGAACCTTCACAGATAAGCACATGCATTACCGCCTTTGAGCTATTACGGGGAAACATTAGTATCCGTAATCGGGAAGACCGTTATCGTATTTTGGAGCGTCAGCTGAATGCTGATGGAATTAGGGTGGAACCACGACCGCAATCGTCCCTTCAGGGAGATGAGTGCGGTCTTTTTGTTTACAATTTTATATCGAGAAAAGCAATGCGAAGGACATGATTCGGGTCATCCTTCTCCTGACAGAAAGCAGGGTCGCCGGCTGAGAGCCCTGCAGGAGAACGACTTGGATTACCACCTTCAAGCTATAGCGGGGAACTAGCAGTATCCGCTATCGGTAGAAACCGTTAAAACATATGAGCGCCATTTTTCTGGCGGAAATCTGGGTGGAACCACGACCACAATCGTCCCGATCACGGGAGGATTGTGGTCTTTTTTTATATTTAAAAGGAGGAATTATCATGAACAAACAAGCAGAAGCAGAAAAAAGGAACCATCGCAAACTCGGGCAGCAGCTCGAGCTTTTCCTAAGTATGGAGGAAGCACCGGGCATGCCTTTCTTTTTACCGAAGGGAATGGTGCTGCGCAATAAATTAGAGGAGCTGTGGAAGGAAAAACATGCCCAGGCTGGATATGATGAGATCAAGACTCCCATCATGATGAAGCAGCAGCTCTGGGAGCAGTCCGGCCACTGGGATCATTATCATGAAAACATGTATTTCTCTGAGGTAGATGATCAGCGCTATGCAATCAAACCGATGAGCTGCCCCGGTGCCGTGCTTATTTACAACAGCAAGCTCCGGAGCTATCGCGATCTTCCATTGCGTTATGCGGAATTAGGTCTGGTGCACCGGCATGAACTCTCAGGTTCCCTGAATGGATTACTGCGTGTTCGGTCATTCACACAGGATGATGCACATCTGTTCGTTCGTGAAGATCAGATTGAACAAGAAGTGGAGAAAGTATTGGAGCTGATTGATGCGTTTTACAGCCTATTCGGCTTTTCTTATGAAGTAGAACTTTCCACTCGCCCAGAGGACTTCATGGGGTCACCTTCTATTTGGGATAAAGCGGAGGCAGCCTTAGAGAATGTACTGAAACGACAGGGAATTGCTTACAAAGTAAATGCAGGCGATGGGGCATTTTACGGTCCAAAGATCGACTTTCACATTCTCGACAGCCTTGGACGCAGCTGGCAATGCGGAACTGTTCAGCTCGATTTCCAAATGCCTGAGAAATTTGACTGCAGCTACGTGGATCAAGAAAACAGCCGCAGACAGCCGATCATGATACACCGCGCCATCTACGGATCAATCGAGCGCTTTATGGCCATTCTCATCGAGCATTACGCAGGAGACTTCCCATTCTGGTTGGCACCTGTTCAAGCAAGTGTTCTCCCGATAAGTGATGCACATGCAGATTATGCTCATGCAGTTTGTGAGGAATTGCGGCAGGCAGGTTACCGTGTTTCAGTGGATGATCGTTCAGAAAAGATCGGATTGAAGATACGGGAGGGATCACAGCAAAAAGTGCCTTATCTGCTTATTGTAGGAGATAATGAAATGCAAAATAAAACAGTTTCTGTCCGGAAACGCCCGGAAGGCGATCTTGGAGAAATGCCTTTGTTGGATCTTATGAAACAGTTTGAGGGATAAGAAAAAAGCGGGTGCTCTTGGAGCATCCGCTTAAAATATACTAATCAATTCTTTCGTGTAAGCATGACGGCTATTATCGTAAATTTCTTCCTTCTGAAATATATCAAGCAGTTCCCCATCTTTCATGACAGCGATGCGCTGACACAGCTGATAAACTGCGGCTAAATCATGTGAAATGAACAGATAGGACATGCCCAATGTCTTTTGCAGGGAAGCAAGCAGCTCGAGAATGGCTCCTTGGGAAAGCACATCAAGACTTGCTGTCGGTTCATCCAGGACAATGAGTTTTGGCTCGATACTGATGGCGCGCGCAATGGTAACGCGCTGCTTTTGCCCGCCGCTCAGCTCATGCGGATAACGGTCGCCAAGTTCTTTTGGCAGTTCAACTGCTTCAAGCAGTTGTTCTACAAAACTTTGTTTTGAATGGAATGTAAAATGCTCCAGTTGGAGTTCCTGCTGAAACTGCATGTAAGGATCAAGCAAGGAGTCCTTGATTTTCAGCTTTGGATTCAATGCAGCTGTTGGATTTTGAAAGACTGTCTGAACGTTTCGGCGATAGTCTCGAAGCTCCTTGCGATTTGCATTGGCTAGCGGTGTACCATCAAAACTGATGGATCCATCATCAATCTTTTCGACACCTAGCAGGCAGCGAGCCAGTGTACTTTTGCCGCAGCCGCTTTCGCCTACCAACCCCAAGCTCTCCCCTTGATGTATGGAAAGAGACACATCATTCACAGCCAGCTTACCGGGATTATAGCTCTTCTTCAGATTACTTATTTCCATGACAGTCATGACTTGTTTGCCTCCTTGATACGTATGGGAAGCGTTGGTGCAGCCTGGATCAACTGTTTGGTATACGCATGTTCCGGCTGATGAATAAGCTTCTGTTTTGATCCGGACTCAATGATTTTCCCATCTTTCATGACAGCAATTTTATCTGCATAACGAGCAACATGCCGCCAGTCATGTGTGATGAAAAGAATGGCACAGCCTGTTTTTTTCTGAAGCTCTTGAAGCAAGGAAAGAATCTTATGCGCTGATACACTATCAAGTGCCGTTGTTGCTTCATCTGCAATCAGAATATCAGGTTCTAAAAGAAGTGCTAGCGCTATAGATGCACGCTGCAGCTGTCCTCCGCTCAGCTGGAATGGGTATCTTTTAACAAACCCCGCATCCAGACCGACTGATTCAAGTGCTTCTTTTATCATGTATTTACGAGATGTCTTCTCTTTCACTCCATGCGTTTGCAAATACTCCTCCATATGCTGCTGGATTGTCAGAAACGGTGTGAATGAACCGTGATAGTCTTGGAAGATGTAACTGATAGCCTTCCCTCGTAATTGGTTCATTTCTGTTTTCGGATGTTCTAGGATATTGGTGCCTTGGTAGATTACACTGCCATAAGCTCTCAAATTGGGTCCCAGCAGCTGGCCAATTGCTTGTGACAGCATTGTTTTCCCGCTACCGCTTTGACCAACGAGGGCAAACCATTCACCTTTATCGATTCTGAGACTGACATGATCAACAATCGTTTTTTCACCATGTGATACAGTTAGATCTTTGATCGATAAAATCATGGCTGCACCTCCTTTTTCACATCGAATTTATCTCGTAAATAGTCTCCAAGCATGTTTGCGACCAACACAACCGCCACGATTGCTAGTCCAGGATAAATCATCATTTCCGGGTTTGCTTGGAAATATGGACGGGATTCGTTCAGCATTGCCCCCCATTCTGGTGTAGGAGGCTGTGCTCCAAGACCGATATATGAAAGCGAGGAAATGAGCAAGATGATCTTACCAAAATCCAAACTCGCCAGGACGAGTACATTTCCGATGATATGCGGCAGCAGATGCTTGCGCATAATCGTAAATGTGGAAAGACCATTGATTCTCGCAATGGTAATGTAGTCCTTTTGCACCTCTGTCAGTACGGTACTGCGCACCATCCGGGCGTAATTAACCCACTTTACGAGAACGATGGCAAACAGCAGATTGCCTATACCAGGTCCCAGCAAACCGCTGAGCACAATGGCAATTACAGTATCCGGGAAAGCTAGGAAGCCATCGGCGATACGCATGAATAACCGATCTAGCCAGCCTCCCCTTAATCCAGCAAGCAGACCGAAAGGAACACCGATGATGACCGCTGCTGCCAAAGCAATCACACTGTAGCCAACAGTCAGGCGGAAACCGAGCAAGAGCCTAGTCAGTACATCCCGTCCTAAATGATCCGTTCCCATGGGATGCTCCCATGACGGAGATGCCAGCCGGTTCCCGACATCTGTCATCGTGGCATCATGCTTCAAGTAAAGGAAGGTGTATGACACTACTGCTATTAATAAAAGCAAAAGCGCACTGATTAGCCAGACCTTGGTTTTCTTTATTTTTTTTGGAGAAAGAGCCATAACACCCATCTAGCTGAGCTTCCTTTCTTTTAATCGAAGTTCAGGATTTACATAACGATAAGATAAGTCCACTAATGTATTCACAACAAATACGATAGCTGCCATTAAAACTATATATCCTTGAATCAGCGGATAATCACGCTGCCGGATAGAGTCAACGACAAGCTTGCCTACGCCCGGGTAAGCAAATAATACTTCCACAACGACTACGCCGCCGATCAAGCTGCCAAGACTGACACCGAATACTGTAATGACAGGTGGCAAACTGTATCGGAAAGCATGCGAAAAGAAGATGCGCCTTTCTGAGATGCCTCGTGCTCTCGCCGCACGAACAAATTCCTGCCCTAGAGAGTCCAATAGACTGGAACGGAGCAGCCGCACGTAAACACCTGCAATAGCAAGTCCCAATGTCACTGCCGGCAGGACAAGGGACAGCAAACTGTCACGCCCCATTGTCGGGAACCAGCTAAGCCTCACAGCAAACATATCAATTAGGATAAGTCCGAGCCAGAAACTAGGAACCGCTGCACCTATAATGGAAAAATATCGACTGAGATGATCTATCCAGCTACCTTTATACAGCGCTGAAAGAGAACCTAATGGAATAGCAACCACAAGCATAACAATCAAGGAACCGATCGTCAGCTCCAGTGTGGCTGGCAGGCCAGTCAGCAGCATCTCTGTAACTGGCTGACTAGTAATATAAGAAGTACCGAAATCAAGCTGGATAAAGTCCAGCAGCCACTTCCCATATTGAACAAGCAATGGATCGTTGAAGCCCATATCTTCCCTGAGCGCCTCCACTTGTTCCTGGCTTACATTCAGCTCATCCACATTCAGGATTGTGAGCGCTGGATCTCCTGGTGCAAGGCGAAGGAAAAGAAAACTGAAGAAGGTGACAAATAAAATGAATAGCACAACCTCCAGCAGCCGTCTCCCGATAATACGAAACATCACTTCACATCCAATTGATTTGTAATCATATAATACTCACTTCTTGTTGTTACCCAGTTCTTTACTTTTGTTTCATCATAAGCTACGAGCGTGTCTGGATAAATCACAAACGAATTGATTTGGTTTTCATCCACATAGTTGGCAGCAGCTTCTGCCAGTTCTGCACGCTTGTCTGTATCTACTGTTACATTTAATTCATCGATGATTTTCGTCAGCTCTGGTTCATCTGCTCCACTGAAATTCAAAGCTCCATCTGGATGATACGTCGCATTCAAGTAGTACCCTGCATCTCCACGAGGTGCTGTCAGATTACTGTATGTGGCCAGATCCCAATCCCGATTTGCTGCCATATATTCTTCCGGAATCTCGATTTGACGCAGTTCTACTTCAATACCAAGTTTCTTCGCATCGGATTGGAATATTTGCGCAATCAATGGAAGATCAGCTCTGGCAGAGTAAGTCAGCATGGTGAGCTCAAGAGGTTCCCCGTCTTTCTGCATCTTGCCATCCACTAGCGAATAGCCAGCTTTCTCCAGATAGTCCTTTGCCACATCTTCTCCTGTTTCATGGTCACTATAGCTTGGTGCGAATGGCAAGGAATCGGGGAATGGACCTTTAGCCGGCTGTGCATACCCAAGCAATACAGAATCAGCGATTTCATCTCGATTAATCAAGGCGTCTAATGCCTTACGAACATTTACATCCTTTAGTTCTTCCCGCTCCATATTCATCGTCATCTGGTGAACGCGGAAAGTCTCTGTTGATTCAACCTTAATGCCATCCTTTGCTTCCAAGCTCTCGATACTTTCTGTTTCTGGACGAAATACAACATCCGCATCACCCGACTCGAGTGCTAAAGATCGTGCATTCGCATCTTCATTGAAGGAGAACGTCACAGAATCCAGCTTTGCTTTTTCATCCCAATAGTCCTCATTGCGAACAAGCTCCAATTTGCTGCCTGGTGTGAAGGTTTCCAGTTTGAAAGGGCCTGTCCCAATCGGATTATTTACAAAGTCTCCTGCCTCTACATCAATGATGGATACGTTGGGGTTTACAAGTTCTGAAACGAATTCCGGAAATGCCTGTGTATTCGTAACCTGCAATGTCCTCTCGTCTGTTGCTTCGATAGTATCAATTTTCAATGCATTTTGGATGGCTACGTTATCCTTTAAAGATCTTTCCAATGATGCTTTTACCGCATCTGCATCCATCGGTTCTCCGTTTTGGAATTTGATACCTTCACGAAGCTTGATTGTCCATTCTCTACCTTCGTTTGTACCTTCCCAGCTCTCTGCAAGCCACGGTTCAATCTTAAGTGTTTCTTCATTCAATCGAACCAACGTTTCTGTCATACCTGCACGCAGAGGCACATAGCTGGAGTCTACATTCGGATCCAAGGAATTCGTCGCGAAATTATAAACGAAGGTCAGATGCTTTTTATCACCCTCCGAATCTGCATTATTCGTACAAGCTGCAAGCAGTAATAACAATCCTGCTACTCCTAAAACCTTCATCCATAACTTCTTCATCCGTCTTCCTCCTCTAAATCTATATGTATGGGATAATTTCGTAATCATTACGTTTTGTATATTATCGTAACGATTACTATTTGTAAAGATAAATTTCCATAAAAAAATAGCTCCGCTATGGAGCTATTCTTTTAACGGTGCCAACTCTTCTTCCGTCAGCCACTTATGATTTTTCACTTCTTCACCTGTTACTGTCGAAGTATAGTCGACCATATATACTGCTGTATCCTCGATCTTTTCCACAATCGCAGTTGCTCCCTTCATGCCTTCCATATGGTCAGCCTCAAGTGTAGCCTCTATTCCTGGTTCCAATGGATGGTCACCCGGTTCCTTCAGCTCTTCTTGAATCACCCAGCGATGGTGATCAACGTGCTTGCCGCCATT
This sequence comes from Terribacillus saccharophilus, assembly GCF_046592595.1. GTDB lineage: Bacteria > Bacillota > Bacilli > Bacillales > Amphibacillaceae > Terribacillus > Terribacillus saccharophilus_C. The sequence continues at coordinate 367,570 of NZ_JAWVPF010000001.1, forward strand.
CGTTGGCGTATACGACACTTCATAAGCATATGTATCAAATGCACCCACGATTGTCGCTTCTGCACCTTTCATACCTTCCATATGGTCAGCCTGGATGATGGCTTTGCTGCCAGGCGGAAATTCAGGATCATCTGCTTCCTCCAGCCCCTCCGGCAATTTTCCAGATTCATCATGCTGCATATGTTCCTTATCATTGGCACCCTGGCTATCTTGCGTTTGTGATTCATTATTACCGCACGCACTGAGCACGAAAACTGCAAGCAGAATCATCAGTATCCTCATTCGATTCTCCTCCTTTTCTAGCACTAGTATGTATCATACTCTCCTTCTCCTATACCCTTTGGAAACCACAGAAAACTTATGGATTCTGACACGAAAAAAGGACAGTCTGTTGACTGCCCTGGAAGGGTTTTATTTAAAGCGATTGTTTGATTACCTTGTTATAATGTACGACTGAAAGAATACCAAAGATTGAATACAAGATTGTATAAATCACCATAACAACAATCATCGGTGTCAGCATGACCGATCCAAACAGGAACCAGCCAGATTGGACAGCAAAATAGCTGTGCAAAAGTCCGATGACGAGCGGGATTCCGAAGTTAAACAGCTGCTTGCGCTGGATACCGCGGCGCAGATCAGTTGTTGTGAACCCAAGCTTGCGGAGGATCGTGTAATTCGGTTTCTCGCTTTCTGCTTCATCCATTTGCTTAAAGTAAAGGATACAGCCGGAAGTAATCAGGAAAGTCAGACCAAGGAAGCCGACGATGAATAATGTCAATCCGATTGTTGATTTCTGATCTTCCAGTATATCGATTCTAGATTCACTGTTATCCTTTGCCTCTAAATCCAAGCTGTTGAATAAATCATTTGCTTTTTGCAGCTGATCATTATTCTCGATCGTATAACCGAAATACCAATGATAGCCCTGATTCAAATCTGGATTTATATCCTGCTTCAATTCCTGGAACACAGCATCATCGACAATCATTGTCGGCAGGCCGCCCATGGTGTAATAGTTGGAGATTGGATATTCGTCCTCAAGCCCCGTGTAATGCAGCGCCGTTTCGGACTCTTTTCCATGGACAACAACCTCCCCTTCATCTTTTAGTGACATGAAACGCTGCAGCAGCTCATTATATCCAGTCAGTTTCAATTCATCTGGAGCCACATCCAACCCTGCTGCCTTCTCGCTTATAACAGCTGTATCCATCATAGATGCATTAAAGTTCAGCTCCAGCTTTGTTTGCAGGATGTCTTCAATATTGAGCTGTACTGTGTACACTTCCGCTTTGTCTTCTGTATAAGCAATATCATTATCATCCATTGCCTGACGAAAGGCTTCAGCATCGCTTTCTGTCAGCAAGGAAAAATCTTCTCCTCCTGTATAGTTATAAGCCGTATCTTCAGCGGAATAAAACGTAATATAACTTAAGGAAAGCAACCCGATTGCCAACGCAGATACAGTAGTGATGATGGTAAGCAGCATCGCATTGGACTTCATGCGGAACATGATGGACGAAAGGGACAACACTTCTTTGATATTCAAGTAGCCGCCTTTTTGCTTCCTGATAAGGCTTACCAGGAACGCGACAGATCCTTTATAGAACAAGTAAGTACCAAGAATGACACAGAACAAGATAAAGAACATAGCTCCGAACAATTCCACCATGGATGAGAAATCACCATCAAACAGCTTTCCCGAGACAACGTATCCCACCGCAATCAGTGCGATACCTAAAATACCGATGATAACTTGGAAAACAGATAGTTTCCTTGCTGTCATTTCTGTTTTTGATTTCACGTGAAACAATGAAAGAATCGTTTGGCGTTTGATGAACAGTATGTTCATCAGCATGATAAGTACGTAAATAAAAAGGAATACTAGCAGCGTTTGAAGTAATGCTCTTGATGAAAAGGACAACGATGCAATTCCTTCCACACCTGTAACTTTAAACAATATCATGATTAACAGCTTCGAACCGGCAAATCCTAATAGGATACCAATTAAGAGACTGCCAAAATAAAGGATGGCATTTTCTGCGCTTAATAATCTGAAAATCTTATTTTTCGTCATTCCAATCAGCTGAAACAAACCAATTTCCTTGCTGCGCTGTTTGATAAAAATTGTATTTGCATACAGCAAGAATACTGCAACGATAAAGATCAGAAGCACCGAAGCGGTGGCTATCCCTGCTCCGCCTTTTACCGAACCTTCTACAGGATCCATCGACTTGTCATACTGCAGCGTCACAAATGCAAAATATAGACCAGCACTGAAAATTAAAGCAAATACATATAGATAATAGTTACGCAGGTTTTTCTTCAGATTGCGGAGTATCAGACTATTAATGCTCATTTTGCACCCCGCTGAGCACACCTTGTGTGGCCATGATGTCTTTGAAGAAAGCTTGGCGCTCTTGTTGGCCTTTATTCAGCTGTGTATAAATCTGTCCGTCTTTGATGAAGATGACGCGGCTGCAATAGCTGGCGGCTGCTGGATCGTGGGTTACCATGACAATGGTTGCTTTTCGATTTGCATTCAATGAACTAAGCTTGTTCAACAAATCGGATGCTGATTTGGAATCCAGTGCACCTGTCGGTTCATCTGCAAAGATGATGCTTGGCTCATGGATGAATGCACGCGCAGCAGATGTCCGCTGCTTTTGACCTCCGGAAATCTCGCTTGGATATTTATTTTGCAGCTCCAAGATACCGAGCTGATTAGCTACTTCCTCAAATTTGCGATCAGCCTCTTTTTTTGGCACTTTTTTGATAGATAAAGGAAGCAGTATGTTCTCCTTCACTGTCAGCGTATCAAGCAAGTTATAGTCCTGGAATACAAAGCCAAGATGGTTCTTGCGAAATTCAGCCAGCTGCTTCTCTCTCATGTTCGTGATTTCGTTGTTTTGGATCAGGATAGTTCCACCGCTCGCACGGTCGATGGAAGAAAGCACATTCAGCAGCGTTGTTTTACCAGATCCGGAAGAACCCATGATGCCAACGAACTCTCCCTCTTCGATACTAAGATCGACACCTCGCAGCACTTCCTGTTTATTGAATTTATTTCCGTAATTCTTCTGGACTCTTGTGGCTTCTAGAATTCCCATTGTTTCGCACCTCTTTGTCTGATTTGTTACCTCAAGTATACGGATGCTTTAAAATATGCTCCTGCTTTTCAGCTAACAAACGAACAAAAGCGTGTGACAATCCTGTCACACGCCAGTCATGCCGACCATATCGTTTCGTTTCGGGAAAGTAAGTGTAACACATGTGCCCTTACCGAGTTCAGAAGCTACATCCACTCTGATTTTCAGCGGTATTGCCGCTTTTTTGGTCAAGTAAAGCCCCATGCCGGTGGCAGCCTTATTGTGCTGGATAGTGGACGTGAATCCCTGGTCAAATAGACGCGGCAAGTCTTTTGCATCAATCCCTATACCATGATCCTGAATACGAATCTGCACATGATCATCGATTTTCTCACTTGAAATATGAATGTCACTGTTTTCACTGTACTTTACCGCATTGGATAGCAGCTGGCGCAGAATGAACGTGAGCCATTTTGTATCACTCAGCACTACTTCTGTCTGCAAATCAAGGTCGAATCCGATACCCTTCTGCATACACCACGAACGCAAGGAACGGATTTCCTGACTGATGACAGTGTGCAATTCGATTTCTTCTATATATAAGTCATTCTCAATGAATGAGATACGCTTCTGATGGATTTGTGTATCGAGCAGCATGTGCACGCGCAGCCATTCATATGTCAGCTGCTGCTTCAGTGCATCATCTTCCATACGATCTATGATCAGCTGCATAGCTGTCAGCGGTGTCTTAACTTCATGAATCCAGGAAAGCAGTTCATCCTTCTCCCGCTCTAACATCTCCCGTCGATCAGAAGAAGTTCGATTCAGGAAATTCACTTGCTCTTGGAGACTCTCGTGAACGATATATTCGTATGGCCGATCTGGATCTGGCAATGTCGAAGCATCCAGACTCTTCTCCCAGTCATTCAAGCTGCGATAAAAGCGTGTCTCCCGGTGATAACGGAAGATGAGGAATACCGTAAGAAGCAGCCAGAACAGCAAAAGTACATAAAAGATAGAATCAAAAGGAATCGTCGTATCCACATACGCCACTAACAGCAGCAATCCGGAAAGCAGGACGAACATGCCTATCCAGCTGGCTTTATCCCGAAGATATTTTCGAATCATGGCTGCCCTGTCTCCAATGCACAGTAGCCTTGTCCAACTTTCGTTTCAATCTGCTGTCCCAGTCCGATGTCATCCAGCTTCTTCCGCAGTCTATTCACGTTAACAGTCAATGTATTATCGCTGATAAAACGCTCGTCATCCCATAGACTTGTAATAAGCCTTTCCCGAGAGACAATTTTGTTTTTCTGTTCTACCAAAAGCTTCAGGATGTACATTTCGTTTTTCGTCAATTCTACTTTGCCCGTCTCATTCTCCACTTCATTTTTTTCATAATCAACCGTTGCGCCATTCCACGTTTTCAATGTCACGCTATCGGTATTATAGTTGTAAACACGGCGAAGAATAGCCTGGATTTTTGCGATCAGCACTTCAAAATGGAACGGCTTTTGGACAAAATCATCTCCGCCCAGCTGCATCGCCATGACCATATCCATTGGATGATCCCTCGACGACAGGAAGATGATCGGAACATTGGAATGCGCCCGTATCATACGGCACCAATGGAAACCATCATAGCTTGGGAGCTGGATATCAATCAGTACTAATTCCGGCTGCACACTGGAGAACTCTTCCATCACTTGTCCAAAGTTTTCTATCCCATGCACTTCATAAGACCATTGCGTCAATCGCGTCCTGATTTCTTCGAACAGACTTTTGTCATCCTCGATCAATAGTATCTTAAACACGTTCTTCACCTCATTTGTCTTCCATAAAATTGTAACGAATGCGGACTGTTTTTACTAGCATCCCAGGGTAAAGATTGTTTCTATATCGGGGTTATGCTAGAGTTTTCTCATATAGATAAAGCGAGGTCCTGCACGATGTTCGATCCTACTGTATTTGATAACTTGAAAGTGGCTTTCGAGAATCAGCTTTATGATTTGGATAACTTAGACAAGGAAATAACCATTGTATCCCGGCATGACCGCATGGAAATGGCTACAATGTCGCGGGAATTCCGTCTCGGGTTCACATTGCAGGAAAATGCGGAAGTGACCGCTGAAATTTGTCTGGAGGCTTCTTTGCGTGATTTGGCAGATGAGATTTTGGAAGAGCCGGAAAGGAATCCTGGCTGTACCTTACGATTATTCTTCTATATGACAGTAGAAGAACCTGATACAGAATGTCCTGTGATCGAGTCTATCCTGACTCAGATTTGGACACCGCCAAGCCGCCCGGAACAAACACTGCAATATACGTACGATAGAAAGCAAAAGTATTACCAAAATAAAGTCGAAGTCCGCTTTGACCGGAAAATCAACGAGAATCAGATGGAGGATCTGCCGAATTTGATTGATCATATTCTGGATTCTCTTGAAGCACTGACAACAGAATAAGAAAAGCCCGCAGTATAACTGCGGGCTTTTCTTATTTCTTCTGGAGCTTTATGTGATCGACATTCATCCAAGCATTCGCTTGCGCTTTGTTGTAGATTCCAATCTCTATTTTACCGTCTGTGACTTTGACATTATCAAGCGTTACTTTTGTCCAATCCGAAGCAACTACAGGTATTGTCTGTTTCAGCTGTGTACTGCCATTCTTCGTATAGATCTCAGAAGTTGTATGTGTACCGCCAGACTTTACCCAAGCAGATAGTTTATACGTGCCATTCGTCAAACCCGTCAGCTGCTGGTAGACAGAAGCTTCATATGCTGTTGCATTCCAGAACGATAACTTGTAATTCCCGTCAAGAGCATCAGCTTCTGTTTTGACAGCTGTGCCTGTTGTTCCAGAACCAGTCCATTTTGTCCAATCCGCCGGAGTTCCAGAGTATCCGCCTAATTCAAAGCTCGGATTCTTCGCATAATTCGTCTGAGCAGCTGCATTCGGAGTACCAAAGATCTTCACAGCATCCAATGCATTTCCATTGAAATCAAAGATTGCTTGGTTATCCCACTCATTACCCGGATCATCTGTAACGCCGAGATAATTCATACCAGCTGTCGTAGCCCAGGATACTTTTCCGTTATTCCATAGTGGCTCCCAGTAGAAGAATCCGGTTCCCTTCTTATTCGGCACTTGCTGGACAGATGTTACCAGATCCTGCATGAAGTTATGTTGTTCTTTCGGGGTTGCTGCATAACCTGCAGCTGCAGCTTCTTCCTGACCAAATGCATTTTCCTTTGCATCGGCGTTACCCGTCGTATGGCCATATGCTGTTTCGACAACAATGACATCTTTCCCATAACGCTTGGATATATTGTTCATATTTGTTTCCAAGTCATCCAGCGTACCGTGCCAATAAGGATAATAGGAAATTCCAATTGTATCGTATTCCACATTGCGGGCAGTAATTTCGTCGAACCACCATTTAAAGGTTTCATAATTACCGCCCTCTGCCAAATGCAGCATCAAAGTGGTATCTTTCGGCTCTGTATCCTTAACCGCTTTGATACCAGACTTGAGGAAAGCTGCCAGTCTGTCGAATTCACCGCCGCCTTCTCCCCAGCTCTTACCATGAGGCCACAGCATGCCGCTATTTAATTCATTTCCTATCTGAACCATATCCGGGTAGACATTTTGCTTATTCATTTCGGCAAGCACGCTATACGTATAATCATATACCGTCGTGTTTAGCTGTTCGAAGGATAATCCCTGCCAGCTTTTCGGCAGATTTTGCTTACCAGGATCAACCCAGAAATCGCTGTAATGGAAATCAAGCAATACCTTCATACCTTTCGCTTTAGCTCGCTTGGCCAAATCGATTGTCGTTTTCAAATCATTTGTACCTGCACCATACGAATTGCCAGCTGCATCTTTCGGGTCATTCCAAATACGCAGCCTGACATAGTTAGCTCCATTGTCTTTTAAGATTTGCAAGGGATCCTTCTGCACACCATTTTCATAATACTTTGCTCCAGCTTTCTCCATATCCGCCAGCGTTGAAATATCTGCACCTCGGATGAAGGAGCTGTCATAGCCAGCTGCTTCAGCGGGGTGAACTGCTACGAAAGCACTCGATAAACTTAACATTAAAGCAAACAGCAATACGAACTTCTTCTTCAAGATATTCTCCTCCTGCTTATTTAAGCTGGTCGATAACGTAGTCAATCGCTTTCTTCGGATCACGTGTCAAACTGATATACTCTGCGCCTTTTGTTGCAGCTAATTTAATACCGAGACGATCAGTATCTTCTTTTATATCTTCAAAATACGACCCTACCTGAGGTGCCAGGATGACCATATCGTAATCTTGCATGATTTCATAATGCGAGCCGTATGCTCCAGCAGACGCAGAGATCGGTACGCTGAATTGTTCGGCTCCTTCTGTTAAAGCATTGGCTAGCATGGCACTTGTACCAGCACCTGCACAAAGGACGAGGACGTTTGTGGGTTTTACTTCATTTGATACAGATTCTGTTTCTTCCAATTCTACTGCTGCTTGCGTGGCTGCAATGCCGCTTACTGCGGAAGCCATTGCTGGCTGCGTTCTTGCCGCCGCTTCCAGCTGCGCGTTGCGCGCTTCCTGCATGACGAGCTCTTTGTCGTATACCTTACAGAATGGCAGATAAATCAAGAAGTCTACGACAATCAAGGTCAACACTAGCACGAACGACCATAATCCCATTCCGGTTCCGAGCACAAGGCCTATTGGTGCCGGCGTGGCCCAAGGCAGGACATACATGAAACTATTCATGCCGATGACATCAACGAAGAATTTAAAGATACATACGTTGATCATCGGTGTCAGCAAGAATGGAATGAAGAAATACGGATTCAGGATGATCGGCGCAGAGAATAATAATGGCTCGTTCACCGCAAAACTGACTGGTATGAAGGACGCCTTACCAACTGCCTTCAGCTGCTTCGATTTTGCCAAGAGCATGAAGATGAACGGTACCACAAGCGTGGCACCTGTTCCGCCCATCGTACCTACAAAGTTACCAAGGCCTACTGTCAAGACATTGGATGCCTGCTCTCCTGCATTATATAGCTGCAGATTAGCCTCTACATTGACATAGATGATGGCAGCAATCGCTGGTTCAACGATAGACGGACCGTGCACACCGACAAACCAGAAGAATGCCATCATACCCCAGATGATCATGATACCAAGGTAGCCGTCGGCCGCAGTGAATAATGGGGAAAGCAGTTTGACTAGTGCTTCCGCAAATGGAACATTCAAAGTAGTACGAACAATCAAGTCGATAATGACCATACCAAGGACGGAGAATGCAAATGGAAAGATATCCTTGAATGTCTGGGAAATCGTTCCTGGCACTTCCTTTGGCATTTTGATCGTAATGTTTTTCAATACACAGACACGATAGACATTAACTGTTATGAAAGCGGATACAAATGATGCCAGTAAACCTTTGGTTCCCATGTATTCGGCAGAGAATCCGCCGTCGATCTGCGAAACGCTCAATAGCATGAACCCCACAATGGATGCGAGCATTGCCGATGTCGAGTTGATCACTTTATTCTTCGGCATTTTCCGGTTCACTGATTCACTTAGACTTCTGGCTGTAGTAGCGGAAACCAGCAAGCCTACCACGCCCATGGAATAGTTATATACTTTCCACAGCCATGTCGAAACACTTTCCGGCCAGGCGAATCCAAGTACTTCCGGCAAAGCCGCCAGAAGGATGAAGATACTTGCGAACAGGATTGCAGGCATTGCCGTCAGGAAACCATCACGAACTGCCCCAAGATAGATATTTCGGGAAACCTTCTCGAAGAACGGTTTCCCTTTTTCAATTTGTCCAATAATCCCTTTCATCCTACTTCCTCCTTTTAACTCGTTTTGCGGTAGAGCTCGACGAAGTCCTGTACAAGCTCCCGAAGAAGCAATGTCGTCATCAGATGATCCTGACCATGGATGAAGATGAAGCCAATATCCATATCCTTGCCGGCTGCCTCATCTGCCAGTATCTGTGTTTGTGCATTGTGAGCCAATTTAAGGTTTTCATCCGCATTTTTCAACTCTTCTTTTACATTCTCGAAGTTACCTGTACGCACTTCCCGCAGCAATTTCATTAGCGAGCTGCGCGCATCCCCGGCATATGCAACAATCTCAAAACCTAGCATTTGTAATGATTCTTTTGTCATAATAATCCTCCTAGAATGCTTGCTTTATATTAATTTCGGAAAAGCACGGCGAGCAGGACCCACCATGCAGAAGATCAACTGATTGTCTTTGTCTCACTAAGCCGCTTGTACCAGTAAGCAGAAGCCTTCGGATAACGCTTTTGTGTTTCGAAATCGACATAGAATAATCCGTAGCGTTTGTTATAACCATTCGTCCAAGAAAACAGGTCCATCAACGACCATAAGAAGTAACCTTTTACATTTACTCCATCCTCAATTGCCTTGCCGATCGCTTCCATATAGACTTTCAGATAGTCAATCCGCGCTTCATCCATAATGACGCCATCCTCGAACTCATCTTTGTAGCCCATACCATTTTCCGTGATATAAATTTTGTTGTAATGAGGATAATCCTCTTTTATACGCACAAGGATGTCATACATACCTTCCGGATAAATCAGCCAATCCCAATCTGTACGCTTCAAACCTTCTTTGTAAATCCGTTCTCCGATACCTTTCACTTTGTAAACAGAAGTCCCTTTGTCTCCTGTTCCATTGTGATGAATCTGCGTTTCGCCATCATACGCTTTTACGAAGTGGCACTGGTAATGGTTGATACCAAGATAATCATTTCGGCGGGATGCCTTCTTCATAATCTCGAAATCTTCTTCCAGGAATTCATAGGTTGCCCCGTTCGCTTCAGCAATTTCTTCTAGTGCCTGCATCGTTTTATCTGAATAGTATCCGAGATATGTAGCATCCAAGAGGAAGCGGATGGAAAGTGCATCATCCAAGAAAGCCGCATGCTGATCCTCCGGTGAGTCTGTTGCTGGATATTTTGTTTCTAAAGAATGGACGACCCCAATCTCACCAGGGTAATTATTGTCCTTGAACAAGTTAACCGTCCGTGCATGGGCAACCATCATATTATGCAAGCATTGGATAATCATTGAGAAATCACTTTTTACCGATGGAGGGAATGTCCCTAGCAAGTACTGATTTGTCGCAACTGGATATATTTCATTGAAAGTGCTCCAGTAGTGAACTTCATGGAATTCCTTGAAACAGAACGCCGCATAGTCGACGAAGGCGTCCAAGTTGTCCCGATTTAAGAAATCTCCTTTATCGAACAGTGTTTTCGGTGTATCGAAGTGATGTAAGGTTACGAAGGCTGTGATATTCCGCTTTTGACACTCTGCGAAAAGATTATGGTAGAAATCGACGCCTTCTTGATTCACTTCTCCTGTTCCATCCGGGAAGATTCTTGTCCAAGCAATGGAAATACGGATACCATTCACACCGAATTTCTCACAAAGTCTGATGTCCTCTGGGTATTGATGATAAAAGTCACTGGCAGGATCGGGACTGAATCGACCTTGCTTCTCCAGGAACTCATCCCAGGCTACCGGCCCCTTACCGCCTTCCTTCGTCGCGCCCTCTGCTTGATAGGCTGCTGTTGCTCCTCCAAATATGAAATCCTCAGGCAACTTATACATAATCGGATTCCTCCTTCAAAATGTTTGTTTAAGTAGTGATATATTGTTTGTTTTTGTTATCTTTCGTTCATTGTAAACGGATACAATTAACCTGTCAACGATATATTTTCTAGATTTAGGTAAATAATAATGCACAACAAACATCTATTTGTTTGTTATTGTTTATTTATATTGACTGTATAAACTCGCATATGATAAGTTATGTTTATAGTTTTGAGGTGAAAACATGTTGAAAAGAGAGCGCTTATTAAAAATAGTGGACATCGTCAACAAACAAGGAATCATCACAGTCAACGATATAATCCACGATTTGAACGTTTCAGATATGACGATCCGCAGAGATCTAGATGAATTGGATAAGGCAGGAAAGTTAGTAAGGATACATGGCGGGGCGCAAAGCATTACTCATGCAATGGATCAGGAGTTGTCCCATGTGGAAAAGCTAGATGTCCAGGTAGAGGAAAAAACGCAGATTGCTGCACTAGCTGCTTCGGTCGTAAGCGATCGAGATACGGTTTTTCTTGGGCCAGGAACGACGATTGAACTGCTTGCCCGCCACTTACTTCATAAGAAAATCAGAATCATCACGAATAGCTATCCTGTGTTTGAGATCTTGACCCAGAGTGATACAGCGGAGATTATGCTGATCGGTGGTGACTTCCGCAAGAACACCGGTACGTTTGTTGGGCCACTTGTAAATAGCAGCTTGCAAAAGCTCAATTTTACGAAGGCTTTTATCAGTGCGAATGGTGTCCATAATGAAGAGATTTCTACCTACAGTATTGAAGAAGGTGAAGCGCATCAGATTGCGCTGAACAATTCTCGCAGTAAATACTTGCTTGTCGATCATACGAAATTCAATCGGGAAGATTTCTATGTATTTTACAACTTGCATGATATGGATTACTTAATAACGGATGATAAGCTGCGCGCAGACGTTCAGGCGCATTACGAGCAGTATGTTGAGGTGCAATTACCACAATAGGCTTAGGGGGAATAGAAATGAAAGGCGTTATTTTCGATTTCAACGGTACCATGTTCCTGGATTCCCATTTACATGAGCAAGCTTGGTTCCACATGATCCGCAAATATGCTGCAGCGACTATTACGAATGATGAGATTTTTACGAATATCCACGGTCGCACAAACAATGAGATTTTACGTCACTTCATTAATAAAGATCTTACTGATAAAGATATTCAGAAGTTATCCGATGAAAAAGAAGGTCTCTATCGAAATCTATGCCTGAAAAACGAAAAAGACCTGGTACTGACAAAAGGCTTGGCCGAGACTTTGGATTATCTGAAAACACAGGAATTGCCTCGTACAATAGCTACAGCAACAATAAAAGAAAATGTTGCCTTTTACTTCGACGTATTCAAACTGGACAGATGGTTCGATTTTGAAACTGTCACATTCGATGATGGCAGTTTCCCTGGAAAACCTGCTCCTGATATCTTCTTGATAGCAGCGAAAAAGCTGGGTCTCAAGCCAAACGAGTGCCTTGTCATCGAAGATGCCTTTTCTGGTCTCACTGCCGCCAAGAAAGCTGGAATCGGTACAATCATCGCAATCGATCCTTTCGGTAAAAATCGGAAAGCTTTTGAACAGAACGAACTTGGTTCTGGTGGCATTATCCAAGACTTTACGAGTTTCCAAGAACTATTGCTTGTTAAATAGAATAACCCCTTCATCATCAGTCGGATGAGGGGGTTATTTCTTTATGCTCGCGCTGTCTTACCTAATTCTTCACCGAGCCCAAAGTAATGACGGAAGTTGTAAATTAGCGGGCTCCACTTGCTCGGATCGATATGCTGATCTTCTTTTATAATGCTTTCCTGCGCATGGATGGCTGCAGCTTCCAGTTCTATAATAGCTATACCTTCCATGTTGTCCGGTTCTCTGATATGTCTCACTTCCGCTTCAATCTGTAGGGGGCATTCTGCAATCATTTCTGCTCTTACAACCGAGGCGGCTTTTCTGGTCAGACCAGCTGCGTGGAATTTATCCTTTACAAACTTGTATCCACACGCTGCTTTATCGGAAGGAACAGGTTCTTTCCCTGTGCAGGAAGCAAGTCTTTCGACGTTCTGCCATAAATCAGGACCAGGGATATTGAGCACGCATTCCCCATTTCGCTGCAGGTTTTCATATGCTTTACCGGTTGTACCAAGACCGATAACAAGAAAGTGATCCAATGCCCAGGAAGAGGATATTGGACTGATGTTGGTCGTGTCATCCTCATTTACTGTTGTAAGCAGGACAACAGGGTTCCCGTAATACAATATCTTAGGATTGATCGTTTTTGTTTCCACCATCTAGCTTCTCCCCTCTCCATCCTTAGCTTAAAATAAAGATAGTACGAGCATCATCGAAATATGGATGTCAGGAAAGGAAGATGGATTTGCATCCTCATCATGTTGCAGGAGCTGCCAGCCTGCTTAGTGAACCGTCCCGAAGTATCATGCTCACTTATATGCTCGATGGCAGATTTCACACTTCAGGGGAGCTAGCCCGAGCTGCCGGAATCACGCCGCAGACAGCCAGCTTCCACCTAAAGAAGCTGGAGGAAGCCGGGTTTCTTGACCAGACCAAGCAGGGACGCCATCGTTATTACGGACTAAAAGATCCCGCCATAGCACAAGTAATCGAATCTTTACTGACAATCACACCGCAAGCTCCAGTGTCCTCCTTCAAGCAGGCGGCAGAAGATAAAGCTATCCGCTATGCCAGGACCTGTTATGATCATTTGGCTGGCTTTCTCGGCATACAAATTGCCAAGGCTTTGGTTAAAAGTGATTATGTACACGAAGATCACGACCAATTCATCCTGACAGCTAAAGGAGAAACATTCTTTACAGACTTTGGTATCGACTTGGAAACAACGCGAAGAACAAGGCGTTCATTCTGCCACTGCTGCTTGGATTGGAGCGAGCGCAAGCATCATCTTGCTGGCGCATTAGGGCAAGCAATGCTGGAACGTTTTCTGGAACTGGATTGGCTGAGAAAGAAACAAGGGTCACGGGCACTCCTGCTTACAGAGACAGGGAAAAATGGGCTTTCTGAGGTTTTTGGTTTAGATATCTCAGAGGTACATAAAACACATGACAACAAGGTGTATTTACGATAGAATGTGCATAAGATAAATAACGAAAAAAAGACCGTCTAGTGCTGGTAACACCAAACGGTCAAGCAATAGCAAGGATTCCTCAAAGGAATCAACCCACAAGAGCGAAAAAATAACCTACCCGTCATGAGCTGTCACTCAAGGGTGGTTATTTTTTTTGGTTTTTGTCAGACATAATCGCAACAACCAGCGTACCGAAAGAAATCATCAACGTCAGCGTTTCGAATACTGTCAGAGGCATCACCTCCCCCCTGGAGGGATAAGTGAGCCGACCACCCTTGAGTTATCTATGCTATTGTCTGTCCATTATATCAAGGTCACCTCTTGGCTACATCTATCTTTCGGTGGAATTTTTTTGTATTCAGCACCCTTGCTCTATTGCTATAATTAGGAAAAATTGCATAAGGCGGGATGAGACATGAAGTTATTAGATGTTCCCTACATCAAGCAGCGTCCGGAGCTGCCTTCGGGATGTGAAGTAACGGCGCTGACAATGGCTTTATCTTATTATGGAAAAGCTGTAGATAAACTATCATTAGCTCGTGAAATGCCCATGGATAACACGTCTGCCGAACGCAATGCAGATGGAACAATTCGCATTTGGGGCGATCCGGAAGATGGTTTTGTCGGCGATCCATTCGATAATGGTATTACAATCAATCCAAATCCGCTGAAACAAGTAGCAGATAAGTACCGGCCTGGCAGTTTGGCACTGTACGGAGAGGCATTCGATGTCGTTGAAACTCATGTCACAAATGAACGCCCTGTGCTTGTCTGGTTTACAATTCATCATGAGATGCCTACACCACGCATCTGGCACACCCCGACTGGAAAAGTTGTTCAAGCACCCCGTCCCCTGCATTGCATCGTCATCACTGGCGCGGATGATGATTACGTTTATTTCCATGACTGTGAATCAACAGAAAAGAGCGGACAGCATATAAAGCTTGAAAAAGCCCACTTCATTCGAATTTACGAAGCGATGGGAAGCCGCGCGCTCGTCATTACATGAAAAAACACGGTCATTGACCGTGTTTTATTTCATTGCCTCATATATCGCTTGGACAACTGGTCCATAATCCCCGGTAGCATATTCGTCACCAGCAAATAGATTGCTGTTTGCTGCCGGATCAAGCACAGGCGTGTGTTTTTTGTTTGTCAGCAGGACGATTCCAAGGTCATATTCCGGGTCGAGGATCGTAACTGTCCCGGTCCAGCCCGTATGGCCATAAGCTGCGTCACTTGCTAACGAACCGAACATCCAATCCATTGCCCCTTCATCCCCGTTCCTGCGCCAGCCAAGGCCATATGTTTCATTTGTAGGAGAAGCCGCCGTAAACGCATCAATTACATCTTCATCAAAAAATTCCTGCTTGCCATATCCTCCGCCATTTAGCATGACTTGCAGTAAAACAGCCATATCATTGGTGGTCGAAAAGAGTCCCGCATGACCGGATATACCATCCATTGCATAATAGCTCTTTTCATCATGCACTTCACCGATAATCGTATCAGTCCTGATATTCGGGAAAGAGTAATATCCGTCTCTTGTGTTGCCAAGCCGCTCTGTCGCAGCTACATCTTTCACCTTTACACCATTTTCCAACGGGTTGAACATCGTATTTTTCAAATGAAGCGGCTCATAGAAGGTGTCCTCCACATACGTATCCAATCGTGTTCCTGTTACACGTTCCACTATGACACCCAGGAGCATATAATCAATGTCACTATAAAGATGGTTTGTTCTCGGTTCATATTGGAGCGGAACCTTAGGCAAAAGTTCAATGGTACGCTCTCGGTCCTGCGAATAAAATGCTCCTGCTGTATCCGGATTATGGAACTCGATACTAGCTGGGAAACCCGCCTGATGCTGCAGCAGATCTTGAATCAAGATCGTATCCTTCCCCTTAATTGCTGCATTTGGCTCATCCTTGAATTCCGGAATGTATTCACTGACCTTGTCCGTCATATTGATTTTTCCCTCACTGACCAGATGCTGCAGCGCAAAATTGGTAGCGTACATTTTTGTATTGGAAGCCAGGTCATATAACGTATCTTTCTTCACTTTCTTAAGGTGCTTCAGTTCCTCCAGTCCGTCATACACCTGGCGGTAGCCGTAACGGGAATCCTTCACTATCTTTCCGTCTTTGATGATGATCAGTGATGCTCCCGGGAAACCATTTTCGATATCTGTTTCAATTAATTCATCTACTTTCGCTAACCCTTCTTTAGTGAATCCCGCTTCTTCCACTCTCTTTACCTTCTCCAGTGTTGGGTACTCCGTTGTAACTGCCAATGCTGACGTAGGGACAAATAATAGCAAGAACATAAGTGAGAAAATAGCAAACTGCTGGCCAAAATGTTTCATCCGTACTCCTCCTTTGTCTTGTCTACTGTTTCCCTTAAGTAAAAACAAATTCCTTTCTGAAGTGGAAAAACACGAAAAAAGCACTGCGTGATGCAGTGCTTTAACAGGTAAATGATCTGTTTAGTTGATCAGTTCTCGGTTTTTCCGGTAGGACCTTTTGAGTGATACATAATTAGTTAAGAATAGCAGTAACGCTGCTATGAAGCTGACTATCAGACCTTCTATTAAAGGTACTGTAGTCGCACCAAATATATAAAGTAATGAAACACTTGTACACATAAGAAGGAGGAATGACGTTGATTTCATTACAATACCTTTTCTCTCTCGTCGATAAGCTTTTTCAGTCATGATTTCGGCAAACTCCATTCCCGAAAGTATATAACGAATCCAGATGTAAGCTATTGTTCCAAACAACATTCCTATAAGAACAATGACACTGATCAAAGGAATAAATTCAAAGTGTGAAAGGACAATCAGTGCTACTACAGCTACCAGCTGCAAGATCGCAGCTTCCGCAAAGTATACAAGGATATTTTTCCGCTTATATTCATCATCCGGCAGCAAAAAACCAATCCATGTTTTCTCCATCTCACTCAACCTCCCAAAATAAATCATCCAATGTCTTGCCCAATGCTTTTGAAATTGCAACACAAAGCTGCAGTGTTGGGTTATATTCACCTTTTTCGATCAAACCGATCGTCTGCCTGGTGACACGTACTTGTCTGGCCAGCTGCTCTTGCGTCATCTTCTGTTCCATTCTTGTAATCTTTACTTTGTTTTTCATAGATAAAGCCCCTCTATGTAATATATACATTACATTTGTAACATATACATTACATGTAAAACATTTTCCAGTCAATAAAAAACGCATGCCACAGCATGCGTTAATTTTCTTTTTTATTTTGTATAAAGTACCATATCGTCAGCGAGAGAGACAGAACAATAAAGATCGATATTAGTAGGAAAAACTCACTTTCCTCATTTATATTAGTGTATCGCAAAATTATCTGAGGAATATAGAGAACAGCCGGTACTACGACAGAAATCCATGCTTTCCAATATAATGCTGAAGCAATAAAAGTGAAGCAAGCAGCAATGATTACTACTGTATTCAGGAGCGGACTGATTGTTATCACTGGTGTCTCTATAAAAAGATCTGTTAATAGTATCCCAATGAACATTGCAGTGGGCACTGTTCCCATTAGGAAATATAGAAATAATGTCACTTTCTTGGATACTTTATTTGCCGCTATGAATCGATATAAACTAAACAGTAAAAGTATCGTGATAACAAATACAGCAGGATTTCCAGTTAGGGCCAACAAGGAATAACTCCGGTCATCAGCTATCGCTTTATTCATAATGAGATACGCAAAGCCATTCAACATGATTAGCGGGACAAATATAAGCCAAAACCGGCTATCCTTTTCAACTTCTGCTTCTATTTCCTTCATATAAGCTTTTGGAGAAATCCCGATGATATGCTCGACACTTTTGCCATTTTGCTCCGCTTCATACAAGTGATCCTCCAGTTCTTCCATTATCTCAATTACTTCTGCTTCCTTCCTGCTGCTGGCAAATAAATAAATCCGCAAGTTATCGAGAAATGTCTTGCTTTCCTTGGATAATGTCACAATTAATTCCTCCCCAATATGTTATCTACACTGGATGAAATAGCTGCCCATCTTTCTTTGAAATCATCTAGTTCTGCTTGACCTTCTGCTGTTAATTGATAATATTTCCGCTTCGGCCCACCCGATGGCAATGGCTTACTCGTTGTTTTAACGAGGCCTTCTTTTTTCATTCGCAGCAGCAATGGATAAATACTGCCCTCGCTTACCATGGTAAATCCATAGGAAGCGAGCTTCTCCACCATCTCGTAGCCGTACGTTTCACGTCCATCGATGATGGAAAGCAAACAGCCCTCGAGAATACCCTTTAATAATTGACTAGATGACAAATTTACTTTTCCTCCCCACTATGTTGTTTAACAAGCTAGTTGAGTAAAAAAAGAAGCTGATAAAACTACTTTGTTTTACAAGATAGTTATACAATAGCATGGAATCTCCTTAAAAACAACCATACTTTTCCAAAAATGTGTGGTATGCTCAAGAAAGTTGTATGCATATACATATAAAAAACTCGGGGGAGACCATATGATCACTAATCAAACTTTGAAGCAGGATGCATTGGACAGTCTCAGCGGCAATTGGGGCAAAGGTGTACTTGCTGTTTTTCTCTTTTCCGTCATTTCAACTGCTTTAACACTTATTACTAATCCTTTGTTCAGCTTGCCACCTCTTTGGGAGATGACCACTTTTAAAGAAGACATCATTGCTAATATACAGTCTACAATAATAAATTACGTCCTGCTTATGCCGTTATACATAGGGACAACTTGGCTATTTCAAAGCTTTGTCCAGGGAGATCGACCTCCATTCGGTTCCATCTTTTCACCTTTCAAACGTTTCTGGCGGTACATGCTGACTGGTTTCATTCTAACTGTCTTGCTCACTTTTTGGACCTTATTGCTGATTGTACCTGGCATAATCAAATTCCTAAGTTATTCTCAGACACTCTACATTTTGCGGGAGAACCCTGATTATTCTATTTTTGAAGCTATCCGGGAAAGCAAAGAGAAAATGCATGGCTACAAGATGGAGTTATTTTTATTAAATCTAAGCTTTATCGGCTGGGCATTGTTATCTATTCTAACCTTATTTATCGGTCTGTTTTGGCTGGAACCATACATCCGAACAACCATGGCTAGTTTCTATGAACTAAAAATAAAGCAGGCCTCCTGAGGGATGCCTGCTTTATCTTTAACACTCAAAATCGAATTTTATTTCCCACTGCTTCCGAAGCTGATCCATAATCTTCATAACATCCTTCGTATAAGGCAATGTTACATGTGGAACATCCTTCTCAATGAGCTCCTTCATTGCTCTTACTTCATACTGCAACGCCTTTTCCGTCTCCCCTACCTCTATTGTTTCCGTTTTGTCTTGCTCTACATAACAAACGGTGGCTTGCTGGGCCCGGGAGAATTTTTCAATATCAATAAATCCTTTGGTACCCATGACTGTAGCACGTTCTGGAGATTCCACCATAAAGGATAATGTGATGGTAGCAAGCTGCCCTTTCTTATTCTTCAGAATGATTCCTGCCTGCTGATCCACACCTGTTTCATGTTTTGTAACGGTGCTGATGACTTCACTTGGCTCCTCCTGAATAAACATGCGAACAAATGACAAGGCGTATACGCCAATATCCAAGAGTGCCCCGCCAGCTAAATCAGGGTTAAAGAAACGATTCGTCGGATTGTTTTCTTTGATACTATTAAAGTTCACACTTAATGTCTGAACCTCACCGATTTTCCCTCCATCAATCAACTGCTGCAGTTCCTTATAAATCGGCATATGGTAAATTGTCATTGCTTCTGCCACAACCAGCTGCTTCTCTGCCGCCAAGGCAGTGATTTCATTAAGCTGTTTGGAATTTACTGTAATAGCTTTCTCAGCCAGCACATGTTTTCCATGTTTCAAGGCTTCCATGATTGTTTCATAGTGAAAGGCATGCGGGGTCGCTATGTATACAACATCTACTTCCGAGTCACCCAGCACACCCTCGAATCCTTCATAGAATCTAGGTATATCGAATTTCTCCGCAAATGCTTGTCCCTTTTCTTTGTTCCTTGCACCAACAGCCAGGATGGATTCTTCTTCTTTCTGCAATGCTTCCGCAAAGTGATGTGCAATCGATCCTGGTCCTAGAATTCCCCACTTCAACATTTTTTCTCCCCATTTCTCTATTTTGTTAATGTAGGTATACCCGAAAAAGCCATGGATGCAGCATACTTCCATGGCTTCTTTCTCAGCTGTATATTTTCTTGGGTATTTTGATAACTTGATTACCGGAGACATATGGTGCAATATCGTATTGCTGGAAGACAATTGCTATTCCTTCATCTGTAAAAAAGAAGGCCGTATTTTCATTTAGGTGGATATCCTCTTTTTTAAGATCTGGATAGAATATCTCAGGTCTTGCTTTAGCATAGGTGAAGACATAGTGCTGCACTTTCTTCAGCTGACTAGGTGTCTGCAGGATATCCGTCAAATAGACGCGTTTCTTTTCTTTCAAGTCGTAATTAAAGGATTCCACCGCTGTTGAGCCATGTGCTCCACCGGTAAAGATATAGCTGCTTGTGAGGATACTAAGCTTGCGATCCGTATTATATTTGACTTCAAAATCAGTCTGAAAATCCGGATCAAAATTATACTTTTTGCCAGCCTCTATATTCTCCTTACGTGCTATTGCAGCTTTCTCGATATAAGCCTTAAAATCTTTGTTGATCCTTCTTGTAAGCTTCGGAGTTCCCGCATGCTTTACTTGCGGATATTTCAGCTCTTCCACATCATCATAGTACTCTGTTTCCACAATCACATTCTTCTTAGGCTGTGCTTGCACAGGATGCACCAAAACAGAAAAGGCCAGCACTAACACAAACAATATTATCGCTTTCTTCATCAGTTTCCCTCCACTGTATCTTCTCGTCTACAGTGTGTGCAGGACACCAATTATTTATGAGCGATAAACCGTACAGCAAATTCCTCACAAACAACCATCATATCTGGCGAAAACGAACGTCCAATTTCTTCCATCTCTTTCGTGAAGAAGGGCTCGTGAACGGAACGCCAATAAGCAAGTGTGCGATCGCCTTCACCCTCTTTGAAGGCAAAGGTCTCATCCACATCCTTATAAGGTTTCACTTCTACCTTCACAATTTCGATTACAGCACGTGGATTTCCTGCTCTGTCGAGTACAACGCTGTGAAGACCTGGTTCTGGAACAGGCTCATTCTCCAATTCATACAGCAGATGATTAGATGCAGTGGCTGTTTTGATTCCCTGAACGACCAGCTCTGCCAGTTCGTCCGCTAAAGCATCATCACCGCCAAAGCTCCAGGCTGTATACGTTTGTGGTGCCTGTGGATTTTGCTTCATATAGTCCTTATAAAAGACGTCTACTTGTTCAGTATGATCTGTCACTTGGCATCAATCCTTCCTCTGAAATATCTATTGTCCAGCAAACAAATGTGCAGCTGTCCCGCACTAAATGAGATTCCAAACCGGAGAGCAGCTGCTGTACAAACGCATTATCATTCATTCTTCCTAACAAGTCATATAGTTTCTGGCCGGTCATGTTCAGCCCTGGACATTCCAACAAGCCATCTGTCGTCACGAAAAGTCGATTCTCCCCTTTTCTTAGCTGCCGCGTCCCAGTTGTGTAGGAGGGGACATGTAAGGACCAGGCATTCTGCTGACCGATCCATTCATAAAAATGTCGGGTATTCTGTTCAAATTCACACATTTTCGCTAATTCATCATGGAAAAGATACAAGAGACAATCACCTATCGAAAGCCACCAAATATATGCATCTTTACGGAAGACAAATAGACATGCAGTCTCTCCTTTACTATTTCGGCATGCTTCCAGGAAAGAAGGCTGGGATAACTGATCTGTAACGACTGCAGGTACTTGTCCAAATGCTGATGCTGCCTCACAAGCATTTCGTAACTCAGGTTCGGCCTGCAGAAAGGTTTCAGAAACGAGCCTGGCACTTTCTGCTGAATGATGCGCGTCCATCAGCAGAACGAACTCCCAATCCTCTCCGGTGAATAGTACTACCCCATCTTCGTTTTTCGTTTGACCGGCTTTTGTCATCCCGCCAAGTCTTCCCAATACCAAATTACCGAAGCGTTTCACATCAGAAGAATCAAGGAATGCATGCTGATCGCCTGTCCAGCTAAACGTTTGCATGGTAATTCTCTTTCATAAAGCACTGTAGTTTTTCTGTGATTTCCTTTATTTCTGCGTGGCCACCAAAAGGTGCATCCGGCCAACCGTAAACATCCATCGGTCCCCAGTATTCTTCAGGAGTTCCTGCATATCTGGGAATGATATGCATGTGCACGTGAGGGACAGCATTCCCAGAGACAAGTGTATACACATGCTCCGCTAGCAGCGTTTCTTGCAATGCCTTGGCCGTTCTTTTCATTGCTATACCGAAGGCCGCCGCTTCATCTTCTGTCATATCTCCTATTTGCGGAACATGACGTTTCAGATCGAGCATTATATGACCCAGATAAGTCGGTTGTCCCTTTTTATCGATGTGACTGATATAAATAGAATCATCTTCATAAATACAATCGCCGCTCACTTGCAAAGATCCTGCATGCTTGTCACAAATAAAGCAACTTTCCATAGTGCACTCCTCCTTATAAAAAAATGCCCATCATCTCCTAAAGAGACAATGGACATTGTGGTACCACTCTTTTTCGGCGAGAAAGCAGCTCACCCTCAAAAGCTGATAACGGCAGCCAGCCGACCAGGCATTTCCTCCCGGGCACTCCCAGATGAGTTCGGATGTTCCCCTGACTGCCTCGCACCATCCGGCAGCTCTCTAAGACAGTTCGACATCCTACTGCTTCTGTTCCTTGCGTCTATCTATTCCAACAATTGCTTGCGGTTGAACGTATTCCGGAACAAGAGATCACGCTGATGATTGTTAACGAACATCCTGACGATATCACTTACACCCTTGAGATGAATCAGACGATGGCTTGTTACATATTTTATATCTCCATTATTCAAATGGATAGACAATTCGCCTTCCCCTGTGCCTTCTGTATATAGGATATAGTCGATGCTGTCATAGCTGGTCGTGTCCAGATAAGCTGGTTTTATCAACGGTTTATGCGTAAACAGGATTCGGTTCTGTGTGACACCAAGGATGCCATTCCTCTCGTCGAGCTTACTTTGTACATAGAGAAAAATCCGTTCTTCTTCTTCTAAGTACATGGACAATTCCTTCAGATCTCTTTTTTGCCCCATTTTCCGCGTTCTCCTCACTTAATGTACTTGCTTCCAATCCTGATTCATACTTTCTAAATATATATCGCACTTCAGAATTTATGCAATAAAAAAATGCGGCAGATGCAACTCTTTTCAGTTTCTTATAAATCCCCTATACTCTCCTACATATTACCAGCTAACGAAAAGAAATGATACCTCTCATCTCCAATTTTTCCAGCCCTTCCTAGACTTTCTTCTAGGGAATTAGGCTCTTTTCATTTCATTCCATATAGGGTTACGGTATGATATTTATGTCTTTATTTGCTTATTTTCTAGAAGACGATCTTGTTAAAAGAGAGGATGAAAGAAGTATATGAAACTGTTCCGTGTTCCAATAGCAGTATTGCTGTTCGCAATTGCATTGACTTTATCCGCCTGCAGTAAGGACGAAAAAGCAGCCGAAGAGCCAAAAACACCGACGGCACAAGCAGCAGTTACAGAAGGAAACGAAGATACAGATGCATTGTCTGCCGATTTGACAGATACTGTGACAGCAGAAAACCCCTACTTCCCGGACCGTCTGACGAAAGATGCGGTTGCAGAAAAGGAAATGCTGTCTGAACAGAACTTTGATCAGTCCGAAACTGATGACAATCTGGAAGTGACCCTGAAAGGGATTCAATATACGAAGCTGAAACCGGCTGATTCCTATGAGGATTCCTTTACCGGTTTCAAGGATCCGGAAAAAATCGTTGCAGCCACAGCGAAGCTGGAAGTGAAAAATGATGGAGAAAGTGCGGTACCATTAAAGGACATGGGTGCTTTTCTTGAAACTCCAACATATCGAATCCTGAACCATAACGTTTTGGAAGCAGATTCTGGTGAGATCGAACCTGGCCAGACTTCTACCAAATATGTTGTTTTCCTCATGGATCAAACAGATTACAAAGAAGAAGATTCCTTCTCCCTGCGTATCTCCAGTATCACTGATAACGAAGAAGACCTGCTGGCAGCTGATTTGACATTCGATCTGCCCGAAGAATAAAAAAAGGAGCACACGCCCCAAGGCATGTGCTCCTCTTTTTATTTATGATGCATGCAGATTAGAGATGAAATTATAGAACCGGTTGATATCTGTCAGATTTCGATTACATTTGGCGCTATCCCTGCACACATAATTTCCGCGTTTCACATACGTCCCTTGACCGCGGCCAATCGGATCAGCCATGAATAATCCAACACTCTCCAGCTTATTGCAGATCGTGCAAATCCCTGGCTGTGAGGATGGTGTAATCGTACCACGGGCAGCCATCATTCCATCCTCATGTGGGGCAACCATATACTTGGCCTGCTGCCCAGGGTCATTCCATCCTAGATAAGAGGTCTTCTCCCAATCGACTTCATCCAGTTTTGGTACATGTAAATGCTTCACTTTCGGGAACAGCTTTCGTAGCTGCTGCTCTGTAAGCACAGGAAATGGCTTGATAGATGGACGCAGCTGAGCTAAAAAAAGCTCTGCATCGATTTCATCCTGCACACCCTGGATTCTTTTAAGCATTTCCGTCTCTTCTTCTGAGAGCTTCTCGAATCGGTTCATGATCTTCTCTTCAGCTAATGAGCGGAGTCCGAAAATAATGTCTATATCTTTGACAGCAGCAGAACTATTCACAAGCTGCTGCACCTGTTCTTTAATATTGTTATATTGGTCGTTTCGGATAAAGGCTTGCATGTGGACATCCCTCCGTTTTGATCGCTTCCTCTCATTTTAGCAGATATCGAGCTGGAAACAAAAAAACCGGATCAGCAGCTGAAGAAATAGCGGAATGCCCGACTCATCGTTGCTGGGACAACTGACGCGTGATTCTCATCGTCTGCAACGTAGTATGAGGTGTTCTCATCCATCGTGCTCGGCAAACGATGATAAAGCGCCATCGCATCTTCCACCATGAAGCCTTCCTCTTCCCCCACACTAATAAAGAGCTTGGAATCCTTGGCACCGCTCAGGAAGGAATAAATATGTTTCTCATTCCACCAGATCGAAGGACTGATAGCCAGGTAGCATTGAAAGGCTTCCGGACGTTTGAACATGCTATACAGCGCAAACAACCCACTCAAGGAATGTCCGTACAGACACTGCTTATCCTGCTGTACTGGGTAGTTCTCGATGATTCTGGGCTGCAGCTCATCTGTTAGCCAATTCAAGAAAGTCTCTGCTCCTCCATGCTTTCCAGTCGTTTTGCCTTTCATTTTATCCGGATATGTATAAACTGGTGCTGGCGGCGTAAAATCGTAGAAACGCCGTTCTCTTATGACCGAATCTTCTGCATCCAGCGCTACTCCTACAACTATTGCTGGATCTATTCCTGTTTTGAGTAAATTATGAGATTGATTTCGTATGACTTCAGTACCCAGTCCGAAATAATAATTAGCATCCATCATATAGATAACCGGATATCCTCTTTCTGATTGCGGGGGTTGCTCTGGGATATAAACTTGAACACGATAATTCACTCCTGGCTCTTTCCCTGAAAGTATCCATACCTCTGTCATGTTTCAGCCTCCTTCATATGCTTGTTCCAGTCTGGGTAAGAATTAAATTCGAATCTTTGCAACCATACAATTGATAATCATTATCAATTAAATATAACAAAACGAGAAGCTATTGCAAGAAATAAATGGATATTAGCTATTTAGGTACTTGTATTCTGTTTCTTGACATCAAAAAAGCTCATCCATCAGGATGAGCTTTCTGTTATCTTGTTTGACCGTTGCCTTTCATCACGTACTTATACGTTGTTAAGGCAGGTAATCCCATCGGTCCGCGGGCATGAAGCTTTTGAGTTGATATTCCGATCTCAGCTCCGAAGCCAAGGGCGTGACCATCTGTGAAGCGTGTGGATGCATTATGATAAAGTGCTGCTGCGTCGACTGCCTTCATGAATTTGGTTACTGCTTCATCATCCTCAGAGATGATCGCCTCTGAGTGCTTTGTACCGTACCGGTCGATGTGGGCAATCGCTTCCTCGACTGAATCAACAACACGTACTGCAACGTCCAGGCTCAGGTATTCATTGGCCCAGTCTGCTTCCGCAGCAGGCTTGCAGTCAGGTAAAATCTGAACTGCTGTCTCATCTCCATGTGTTTGGATGCCATTTTCCCGCAACGCCTGTACCAATGCATCTTTGTTTGTCTCCAGCCATTCCCGCTGCACAATCAATGTCTCCAATGCATTACAAACTGCCGGACGATCCGTTTTGGCATTCAGGAACGTGCTGATCGCCATATCAACTTGTGCGGTATTATCCACGTACATATGGCAGTTGCCCACACCTGTTTCCAGCACAGGAACAGTTGCAGAATCAACGACAGCTTGAATGAGCGAGGCACCGCCGCGAGGAATAAGAACATCGATGTGCTCCTTCATCGTAAAGAGCTTCGCTGTCTCTTTTCGGTCAGTTGATTGGATAAGCTGCACAGCATCGGCTGGCACTTTTGTCTGCTGAAGTGCTTTTTTGATGACCTCTACAATTGCCGTATTCGTATGGATAGCAGATGATCCGCCTTTCAAAACAATGGCATTGCCGGATTTGAGCGCCAAACCGGTTGCATCTGCTGTCACATTAGGACGAGCTTCATAAATCATACCGATGACACCTAATGGCACAGTGATGCGGCTGACATGCAAGCCGTTCTCCAGTGTCCATTCGCTGACCACGTGATCTGTCGGATCTTCCAGCTCAACTACTTCCTTCAATCCGTTTGCAAAATCCTCGATGCGTTCGCGAGTAAGCTTTAATCGATCCAGAAAAGCAGCATCAAAGCCTTTTTCTTCTCCTGCATGCATATCTTTATCATTTGCGTTCAGAATTACTTCATATTCTTTTTCCAACTGGTCTGCAATTGTGACCAATGCTTCATTCTTCTCAGCCGTTGTCAGAAGTGCAAGCTGCTTGGCAGCCGTTTTTGCTGCAATAGCTTGCTCTTCTACTGTTACTACTTCTTTTATATGCTCCACGATGTTCCTCCTTCTGTCATCGAATTGGTACGGTATGCTCCAGTTCACACACAAATGATTCCTGACCGACTATTGTCTCTTCTATATTCCTTACGGGACTTGCCAAGGCCTGCCAAAGTTCGGACGCAGCTTGATTTACGATGCCAAGGCCGATCCGAGCTCCTCTTTCATCCAGAATGCGCACGACGTCACCTTTTTTGAAGTTGCCCTTAATGGTGCTGATATTCTGGAATTCAACAGAATCTGGTATCCGACCGTCATTCTTCATAATGATTTCACCCACTGGTCCTGAATTGAAGGCAATCCACTGCTTCTTCCGATTCAGGTAATCCATATCCTGGTCAGCTTCAAAGTACGTTCCATCCGCTTCACCCATCACAGAACGATAAATGATATCCTCTGTTGTCGCATCGCCAAGAAAACCTTTAATGCCAGATGCCATAGCAATCCTGAATGCATCCAGCTTGGACTTCATGCCGCCGGTTCCGACTGCACTACCCGCATCACCTGCGGCAGCCTCTATTTCTGGTGTGATGCTTCTCACCAGCTCGATGCGTGTTGCTTCTGGATTCTTGACTGGATTATCCGTATACAAACCATCAATGTCAGAAAGCACGGTCAAGAAATCCGCGCCGACCAATCCGGCAACCTTTGCCGAAAGTGTGTCATTATCTCCAAAGCGCAGTCTATCGACTGTCACTGTATCGTTTTCGTTTATGATCGGGATGATACCACGATCAACTAAAACATTAATTGTATTTCTAACATTATTATAGCGGGTTTCGTCCGAGAAGTCGCCACGTGTGATCAAAATTTGCGATGCTACATAGCCATGGGACAGGAACAAATCTGAGTAGGCTTCCATCAGCAGCCCCTGCCCGATAGATGCAGCTGCTTGTTTCTCCGGCAGTGACGTCGGTCTTTCCAGAAAACCAAGCTTGCGATATCCTGCTGCCACAGCTCCCGATGATACAAGCAATACCTCATAGCCGTTGTCTTTCAGCTTCACGAGCTGCTCCACTAGTTTCTCAAGCTTCTTACGGCTGATTTCTCCATGCAGGCTGGTCAATGAACTGCTTCCGATCTTAACGACAATACGTTTCGGTTTTGTTGCTTGAATAGAAATGATAACGTCCTCCAGTTTTCTTTTTTGCACTATCATGCATTAGCGCGTCAACAGCTGTTTTTTAAGCTCCTCACTAATTTCATTGGATCGCTCTGCTGCAGAAAGAATCGCTTTTGTCATTGCTTCTCCCGCTCCAGCATCATTCAATGCTTCCAACCCGGCTGCTGTTGTTCCATTTGGAGAGGTTACTTTCTTCCGCAGAATAGCCGGCTCTTCTTCTGTTTCCAATAGCATTTTAGCAGCTCCGAGCATCGTCTGCGTTCCGATCTTTCTTGCTGTATCCCGGTCAAAGCCTGCAGCCACACCCGTTTCCTCGAAATGCTCCATCAGCTTATAGAAATAGGCAGGTCCGCTGCCAGCCATCCCTGTGAAGACATCCA
The DNA here is from genome assembly GCF_046592595.1 of Terribacillus saccharophilus. GTDB lineage: Bacteria > Bacillota > Bacilli > Bacillales > Amphibacillaceae > Terribacillus > Terribacillus saccharophilus_C. Next base: position 396,185 of record NZ_JAWVPF010000001.1, read on the forward strand.
TCTGTTCTTCTGCTATCACAAAAGCGTCACCAAAGGTCTGTACCAGCTCTGTGACGTCTGTAAGCTGCTCATCAGATACATATGTTCCAGGTGCAATAGCCGTAGCTGATTCACCAATGGTACTGGATGTGTTAGGCATAATACGAACAACGGGTTGGTTTTCCGGCAGATAATGCTCAATCTGTTCATTCTGGATGCCTGCAGCTACTGAAATGACCAGCTGGCCTTCCTGAACCTTATCTTGCAGTTCGAGTAATGCAGCGATTATATCCTTTGGCTTCATCGCTAGTATGATAATATCCATACTGCTCCAATCCACCCCCGATTGAGGAATTCCGGTAATAGCATAGCGCTCCTGCAGTTCACACAAACGCTCCGAATCTGTTCGATTCGTTACATAAATCTGTTCATTACGCACGCTGTCTGACCTGTTCATCCCGGCAATCATTCCTTCTGCCATCGATCCTGCTCCGACATACAAAATCCGTTTGTTAGTTAAGATACCTAATCGCTCCTTTAGAGATAATATATCGTTCCATGTTAACAGTTATCTATGCTAACACTATAGGACACCATGTCAAGGAATGTCACAACACCAAAGCCCGTCCCATCAACGTTTCAGCCTCATGAGCTACGTATTGTAAACGCTTTAAAAATAAATATCCATCCCGTTCAAGGAATGGTCATAATATCCTCCAATTCCCTACTTGTAAGGATGCGAAAATTGTCCTAAGCTTAGGCTTGTACTACTTTGCCCATTATTACATTTACTATAGAAGAGAAGGAGTTGTCCTATATGGAGGCACAAAAAGAGCCGTCGGTGTCGAAAAAGAAACAACAAAAGCGCCGATCGCTTTATCAGTCTGTCTGGCGCTGGCACTTCTATGCAGGTCTTATTATCATGCCGTTTCTTATTATTTTGGCTATCACAGGCGGTGTTTATCTATTTAAACCTCAAATCGAAGCAGCCCTTTACAAAGACTATTATGAAGTCACTCCGCAAACTACCATCACAACTCCATCTGAGCAAATCAATACAGTGGAAGCTGTAAATCCGAATGCAGCAGTGACTTCCTATCGTCCAAGTGACAGTCCAGACCGTTCAGCAGAGGTCGGTATTACAGAAGACGGTAAAGCCTATACCGTTTACGTCGACCCTTATGAAAATGTCATACTCGGGAAACTAGAAGACTCCTTCAAGCTCGTCAACGTATTTGAAAAAATTCATGGTGAGCTGCTGATGGGTACTTTCGGGGATCGTGTTGTCGAGTGGGCTGCTTGCTGGGCGCTGATTTTGATCATTACTGGCGTTTACTTGGGCTGGCCTAAAATGAGAGGCAAATCGAAAATCTTTGGAGTCCTCATTCCCCGCTTGAACAAAGGGAAAAAACTGCGGGCACGTGACTTGCATGTAGTTCCTGCATTCTGGATTTCGTTAGGTCTGCTGTTTCTGATTCTGACAGGACTGCCTTGGTCAGGACTATGGGGAAACAATTTCCAAACGCTTACTACAAATGCAGGTGTCGGCTATCCACCTTCTGTGTGGGTTGGTGATGCTCCTGCTTCCGACGTAAAAACAAAAGAAATCGCAGATGTGCCTTGGTCAGCTGAGAACTTGCCAGTCCCAATTTCAACAAATCAGCAATACACACAGCTTTCTGTTGATGATGTTGTGTCGATAGCCGAAGATGAAGGTGTAAAACCTGGCTATAATATCATGATTCCGCAAACGCAGGATGGTGTATTCACTTTATCTGCTTTCCCGCCGCATGCCCGTGATGAAGTGACGATGCACATTGATCAGTATACTGGTGCTGTTTTGGCAGATTACCGCTATGATAATTACCATACAATTGGAAAAGTAATTGCCTATGGTATTACCATTCATAAAGGAACGGAATTCGGTATCTGGAATCAGATTATTGGATTGCTTGTCTTGATTGGCATTGTAGGTATTGCTGTGAGCGGCTTTATACTATGGCTCTCCCGGAAACCGGAAGGAAAGCTTGGCTCACCGAAAGCCCCGTCTGACAAAGTCATGAAGGGTGTCATTATACTGATAATCATCCTTGGCATCATCTTCCCGCTTGTCGGAATCTCGATTATCGCCGTCTGGCTGTTTGATCGTTTTGTCATCCCGAGAGTGCCTGCGCTGAAGAGGTTCTTCAATGCGTAAAAAAGGAGAAAAACAGATGCGACTCATTAAATTTACACCGTTGTTACTGACATTCTTTCTCCTTGCTGCATGCTCTGCCGATCCTGGTGCAGCTGACCATTACGCCAAACGGGAAGAAGTGAATGTGATCATTGAAGCTCCTGAATCCATTGAAGCGGATTCCACCCCGAAGATAGATGTAAAGCTGTCACATGACGGGAAAGCACTTGAACAGGAGGCAACTGTCAACTTCCTTGTATGGAAAGATGATAACAAAGTTGAGGCAGAGGAAATTCCTGCTTCACTGGATGCTGACGGGACATATCATCTGGAATATACCTTCCCATCGGATGGTGTATATTTTGTTAAAGCAGATGTAAAGGTCGATAATATCCATTTGATGCCGACGAAGCAGATTCGCGTTGGAGAATTGACGCAAGAAGAGATAGAAAAGATACAACAGGAACAAGAACAGAAAAAACAGGATGATAGTGGCAGCCACCATCATCATTAATGGGAAAAGCCGTATTTCTTCCAGAATACGGCTTTTTTAATTGGAAATTTCTGTTACGATAGAACTGTAGCTTATCCTTATGATGAAATGGTGACGTGCATGCAAAAACTGCAAACATATCTGGAAAAATTTGATTATATCTATTTCTCGCTTATTATACTGCTCGGACTGGCAAGCCTAGTCAGTTTGTATCAAGTACAGCTCCTGCAAGGAGAATATTTTGTCCTGCAGCAGGTCGTCTGGTATGTGATTGGTTTGGGCGGCTGTTTTGTCGTGTCTTATTTCCTTGATCTCGATATACTGAAGCGTTTATCACTTTTTGTTTATCTGTTTTTCCTGCTGTTATTAGTAGGTATCCTGATCGCACCTTCCAGTATCTCCAAGGAAATCAATGAAGCATACGGCTGGTATACAATCGGCGGCTTTTCATTCCAGCCTGCTGAATCGATGAAAATCGGATTGATTCTGTATTTGGCCCAAGTGATCAGTAAAGGGACGGATAGCTCCCCTACATTAAAGGAGGAAATACTGCTTGTCGGCAAACTGACGGTTATCACACTAATCCCAGTTGCTGTCGTGATGCAATTCCCGGACTTCGGAAATGCAATGGTCTATCTTGCAATTTACGGAGCGATGCTGCTTGTTTCCCGCGTCCGGATAAAAACGATACTGCTTATCTTCTCTGTTCCATTAACGATTGTCCTTGCATTAACAATTACATACTTCGTGGCGACTGACTTTTTCCTTGATCGTATACTTGGCATGCTGCCAAGCTATCAGGCAAGCCGTTTCTATGGCTGGCTGCAGCCAGAGAAATATACTATTTCCGGCTATCAGCTGAATCAATCGATCATGGCGATTGGTTCAGGAAATGTTAGTGGGTATGACCACTTGCCGCATGTGCCTTACGCCTACTCAGATTTGATATTTGCTGTCATAGGCGGGGTTTTCGGTTTTGTGGGAACAAGTATCGTCCTGCTGTTTTACTTTATGCTCATCTATAAAATCGTCATGATTTCCCAGCGATATCATGATTCTTTCGGTACTTTGATTGGGGCAGGAATTGCTGGTTTCCTGACATTCCAGATATTCCAAAATGTCGGTATGAGTATCGGGTTAATGCCCGTCACTGGACTTGGACTGCCGCTTATCAGCTACGGCGGCAGCGCACTCGTCATCACACTCGCTTCCCTTGGGTTGATTCTTAATATGCGCGTAAATACAATGACATTTATGTTTGGAAACAAATAGCGTTTACTTCCGCAAACATGTGCGGTATATTATATCGTAATTACTACTATTAAGGTGAGCTTATGCAACATAAAAACTACTTAGCGCTGGCCCTTCCGCTGACTCTGTCTACCATTACAACGCCGCTTCTCGGTGTTGTTGATACAGCGGTTGTCGGTCAGCTTTCAAATGCTTCTTATATTGGCGGAGTTGCCATCGGTACAATCATTTTCAATACGATGTACTGGCTTTTTGGATTCCTTCGGGTGAGCACCTCCGGGTTCGCTGCCCAAGCATCTGCCAGTCTTGATACAGAAGAGCATATAATGGCGCTAATGCGCCCTTTCCTGGTTGCTTTTATTGTCGGCCTGTTATTTGTTCTTATCCAACAGCCGATCCTGCACTATTCTCTCTCCTTCCTAGGAGCGAGTGATGCAGTGAATAGCAGTGCTTCGGCTTACTTCTCCATCCGGATTTGGGGTGCACCCTTTGCGCTTGCCAACTATGTGATCCTTGGCTGGCTGATCGGCATGTCTTATATCAAAGCAACGCTTGTTCTCCAAATAAGCACGAATGTGCTGAATATCATTCTTTGCATTCTCTCTGTTCATGTGTGGGACTTTGGAGTGGCAGGTGTAGGTGCTTCTACACTGATAGCGGAGATTTTCTCTTGCGTATTCGGTGTTGTCCTGCTGCGCAAATACGCCGGCAGTATATGGCAGCATCCATTCGTACAGGTTTTACGGCGCGCAGTCGACCCTAAACCGATGTGGCGAATGATGAAGGTCAATCGGGATTTATTTATCCGGACGATATGTTTACTTATTGTTTTTAACCTATTTACAGCAAAAGGTGCTGGGTTTGGGGAAGATATGCTGGCAGCCAATGCTATCCTGATTCAGATTCACTATATGATGGCGTATTTCTTTGATGGGTTCGCTAATGCGTCCAGCATAGTTGCCGGTCGGGCGCTTGGGGAACGCAATGAAAAACTCTTTTCGCAGTCTCTGCGTCTATCCCTGCAATGGGGACTTGGTATCGGGGTGACGCTCGCGCTTCTTTTCCTTGCTGGTCAGAGGTGGATTTATCCATTGTTCTCCGATCAGCAGCATATTATTGAGCTGACTGGTTCCTATGCCAACTGGCTTGTTCTGTTCCCAATTGTCGCCAGTCTTGGTCTTGTCTACTATGGCGTCTTCACAGGCGTAACGGAAGTACGCTTTGTCCGTAACTCCATGATCCTTGCTGTCCTGCTTTACTTAGCTGCACTTTATGCGCTGCAGCCGCTCGGCAATCATGGACTCTGGATCGCCTTTTTATTGTTCAGTCTTGGACGATCTGTCTTTCTTATCATGTATGTACCAAAGCTGCGCCGGCTGTTTCAGCAGACGGCAGCAGCGTAAGTCAGGCTTGATGGCCTCCGATTTTCGTACTGCGTTCAATTGTCATCCCGGCTGCTGTATGGCTGCTGGCGCGCAGAATGGCGGTCGTACCGAAGCGCGCACGAATTTGATCCATCGCTCGGCTGAGATCCTTCTGCTTGCTTTTATCCTCAAATAGGCTGAGCTGGGTTGCCTCTTCATCGTATAAATTGGTCAGGGAGACAGACACCCGTCTGACTTCGTGGCCTTTTTGGTAGTGTTCATGAAATAGTTCGAGACAGAGTTTATACATATCCGTTGTCAGATTCGAAGGACTTGTGAAAGAACGAGATCGACTGAAGCCGCCACCATGCTGACTGGCATATCCAACAGCCAGATGGACTGTATTGCCTTCCTTCCTATCCCGTCTTGCCCGTCTGCAGGCCTCCTCACACAGCTCTAGAATGATGGTCGGAATTTCTTCTCCCCGATAATTGCGCAGCAGTGTGATGCCGTGTCCGTAGCTTTTCTGCTCCTGTTTGACGAAATCACCGAGTACCTCACTCTCATCGATTCCCCATGCATGCCAGTATAATTGCTCACCCATCACACCATACCGTTTCTTGAGTTGTTCCAAGGAAGTGTGAGCAAGGTGCCCAAGCGTGACAATACCCATCCGATTCAAATTCCGCTGCATGCGTCTTCCAATCCCCCAAATATCCTGTATCGGGACTGGCCATAATAAACGCGGCACATCCTGATAATGGCAAACAGCAATACCAGAGGACTGTTTCTTTGCGTGAATATCCATCACGACCTTAGCCAGGAACTTGTTATCTCCAATTCCAATGGCTGCTGTCACACCGAATTGCTCCAGGATATCCGCTTGCAGCTTGACCGCCGTCTCTTCTGCAGTTCCGTGCAGCTTTTCTGTACCATCAAGTGTGACCCAGAATTCATCGACTGAATAAACATGGATCGCTTCCATCGGGACATACTCATGCACAAGTTCCGTAATTGCCACTGAAACCTCCAGGTAATCCTTCATATGTGCCTCGGCAATGACAATCTCAGGATCTTCCGGCAGCTCAAAATAACGGCTTACATTGCTGACACCATGCTTCTTCTTCAACGCAGGGCTGGCAGCAAGCACGATACTTCCTGGCCGCTTCGTATCCCCAACCACCGCAAGCAGTGTTGTCATCGGATCAAGACCGCGTTTCACACATTCCACACTTGCATAGAAGCTCCGCATATCCACACACAATACCCCATGCTGCTGAAATCCACTGTAATCCATCTTCTCCACCTCCAAAGGGAACAAACGTTCTTACTTTAGATTACCCGATTTGAGGCTGTTATAGTAGCTGTAATTTTTGGATGAAGAGGAAAAGGGAAAAAGATTGATCTAAACACACAATTGTATTCCTTCCATTTGATATATAATTAAAAGGATATCAAGTCAGCTGGGTACTATCTATTCGGTGGAAAAGGATCAAAAAAAACCAAGCAGCGTATTAACGGTTCTGCTAATAAATGAACTGCGTTCCAAAAAAAGCGTAACCCTAAACTTTTGGGTTTTCTGGGTTTAACAATTCCATATTACTCTCATCAAGAAAAGAAATGTTGCAGCGTCGTCCGGATACCGGCTGCGTAGGGTTTTCCGCATACCTGACTGTGCTTCTGTTTCGCCTCCTCTGTTGCATTAGCAACTAGGAAACCATTTCCTGCGTATCGCAGCATTTCAAGGTCATTTCCACTGTCTCCAAAAGCATAAATCTGCGAGGGCTCCACCATGCAATGATTTGCCAAGAACTGAACGGCCGCTCGTTTTCCAGTCCTTAACGGAATAAAGTCCACATCATATGCCCCGTCTGGATCTCCTGCCAGTGGATTACATGCGTTTACATTCAATCCTACCTTAGCCGTAACAGCTGCCTGCCTTATACGATACATTACCTCAGCCAAATCATCTTCATTAGGAAAGTAATAGTAGTTCTTTTTGTACGAGCTCTGCCCATGCATCGTCTGTCGCTGTAACGCTATCCCATCCAAAGAGAGCAAATGAATCAAATCCTCTACAAGCTGATCGAATTCTTCTTGAACAGGCAAATGCTGTTTCCAATCGTATATCTCCTTTAGTTCCCCACCAGCAGTAAGTTGGTACAGCTCCGTTCCCAGATTAGCTGCAATGAAATGGGGTACATAAGTCAGATTTGCACGCTTCATTTTAGCAGCCAGGGCATTACAATCACTTCCGGTAACCCACGCAATTTTCACATGATACTGCCTGGCAATCTGATCTAGATAAAGTTCCATAGCATGCAGATCCTCCAGCAGCCCTTTCTCGCAAGCATGGGGGAAATAAGTCTCATCAAAATCAAAACAAATAAGTGCCTTTGTACTGTCGGTACTAGCGAAACATTTTTTCACACTCATTATTCAACCACCTCCTTTCCTACCATAAGAGATGGGAACGTTCCCAGGTCAATAAGAAAAGAGGTATGCTATGATAAAGCTACATTCACTGTCCAAGGAGCTGGTTGAATGCCTACTATAAACGACATTGCAAAGATATGCGGCGTTTCCAAAAGTACTGTCTCTCGCGTATTAAATGGGCATCCTTATGTATCTGAACAGAAGCGGCAGAAGGTCCTTTCTGCTATCGAGGAATCCGGATTCACCCCGAACAGCTTGGCTGTTCAATTTCGTAAGCGAAAAACCTCTGCGATAGGCATCCTGACACCTCAAGTCGATCATCCTTATTTCGCAGCACTGGTGCAATCATTATCGAATGCGTGTACAGCAAAAGGATGGAAACCCGTTATCTTTCAGACATTCGGTGATAAAAAATGTGAACTGGATGTATTTGCCAAGCTGAAACAGCGTGAACTGGACGCTATAATCGCAACTTCATCCGCACTGGAAGCTCCCCTATTAGCCCGTTGCCTAGAAAACGGTCCAGTACTTATTTGCAATGAGAAATATGAAATTGACGCAACTGTATGCAGTCTAGATGAAGAGAGTGCCGCCTATAAATTGACCATGCATATGCTGCAAACAGGTAAGAAGCGACTCTTATTCTGTCTCGACCACACTTCCCCATCCCAAGAAGCTAGATATAAAGGTTTTCTAAACGCCTTAGCTGCGAGAAATCTAAAGGAAGGCGGGAAACGTATAGAAGGAATGGTATCAATTGAGGATGGTATTCGTTTGGGTACTGATTTATTTCATGATAAACAATTGCTGATAGATGGCATATTTGCTGGAAGTGACTTCGTTGCCGCTGGAATTCTGCATGCTGCCAAGCAGCACCAAATCGCTATGCCAGAAAAGTGCGCAGTTACTGGGTTTGATAACCATCCTATCTCTCAGATTACCGATCCTCCGCTGACCACTTATGATAATGAGATAGAGGCCATGGCACGAAAGACTGTAGAACAATTAGATATGCAGCTATCTGGTAACATATATGAAACCAAACTATTTCAATGGCAAGGATATCTTGTACCGAGGCATTCCACATAAAAAAGACCCGTGCTCTTTGCACGGGTCATCTTTTTATGCTTCTACCTTTTTAAAGAACTGTGGCAAATGCTCTTTATGAGCCTCCAACATTTCATCCATTATTTTCTTCGCAATCTCATCAGAAGGTACAAGCGGGTTGATTGTCATCGCCAGCAAAGCAGTGTTGTAATCACCTGTTACAGCTGCTTCCGCTCCGACGCGCTCGAATGATTTGATTTGCTGGACAAGTCCGCGTACTGGTACTGGCAGATCGCCGATACCGATCGGTTTCGGACCATCTTTTGTAATGACACAGTTGATTTCGATAGCGGAATCATTCGGGATGCTCTGGATAGCACCGTTATTAATTGTGTTCACTGTCTGAATATCGCGTTTGTCATTGTAGATGGAATTAATCAGACTGCAAGCAGCATCACTGTAGTATGCACCGCCGCGTTTGGACAGCTGCTCCGGTTTCTCTGCAAGATTCGGATCTTTGTAAAGCTCGAACAAATCACGCTCTACGCCTTGCACAACCTCGGCACGTGTACCTTCGTTAGCTGCTTCCTCAAGCTCTGCCTCAAGCATTTGAGAAGTCTTGTAGTAGTAACGATGGTATGGACATGGGATAGCTTTCAACCCTTTGATAAAGCTAGGTTCCCAGTCGAGATTTTTGATATTTCTCATCGTCATTTCTTTTTTATCGGCGCTTGTCATTTTATCCAGCACCTTATCAGTTACATTTTCGCCGTCCAAGTATACATTCAATCCGAATACCATGTGATTCAATCCCGCAAAGTCGATGTGCACACGATCTCCATCGGCGCCAAGCAGCTCTGCTACTTGCATCTTCATCATGATCGGCACGTTACAAAGACCAACAACATTTTTGATATTGGAGTAGCGAAGCACAGCTTCTGTTACCATACCTGCTGGGTTTGTGAAGTTCACAAGCCATGCGTTCGGGCAAAGCTCCTCCATGTCTTTACAAATATCAAGGATCACCGGAATGGTACGCAGACCTTTAAACAATCCGCCTGGTCCGTTTGTTTCCTGACCAATTACATTATATTTCAATGGGATTCTTTCGTCTTTTGCACGTGCATCCAATAGTCCGACACGGAATTGTGTTGTAACAAAATCTGCATCCTTCAGAGCTTCCCGGCGATCCAATGTCAAATGCACATCGATTGGCAAGCCTGCTTTTTCCACCATACGTTTTGCCATATTCCCTACAATCTCAAGCTTCTCTTTTCCTGCTTCTACATCAACAAGCCAAAGCTCCGTGATTGGCAGTTCATCATAGCGTTTAATGAACCCTTCCACAATTTCCGGAGTATAGCTGGAGCCGCCGCCGATTGTAACGATCTTCAATTTTCCCATGATTAAAGCCTCCTATATGGTTACGTTTTGGATCTACAATCAAAGCTTAAATGCTGGAATGCATCCCAGGTCAAGCACAAAATCGTAAGGAATTTGTAAACAGGTTCCCCATTGCTTACAAAATGCTTATTTTCCGCTAAAATAAAGGTAAGAAAGCGATTTCTAATGAGGTGATGTACATGAGTAATATCAAGCAAATTGCACAGATGGCTGGCGTTTCCCGCAGCACTGTTTCACGTGTCCTCAATCACCATCCCCACGTCCATCAAGAAACTCGGCGTAAAGTCCAGCAAGTCATCGATAAGCTCGACTATATACAAAACAGCAATGCAGTGCAGCTGAAAAAAGGCCGGACGAATACCATTGGTGTCGTTTCTCCTTCAATCAGTCATTATTTCATGCAAATCGTTCAAGGTATCGCAGATGCGGGTACCTCCTGCCAGTATCAAACCTTGCTTTACCAAACGAACGAGAAAGCAGATCAAGAATTACAGGCATTGGAAATGCTGCGTCAAAAGCGCCTGGACGGCCTGATCATCTTGCGCTGCGGATTGGGTTGGGAGAAAGTTGCCACCTATACAAAGTACGGTCCGATTATGACATGTGAGCCCCTTCAGCACCCAAAGATCCAATCCATATATATGAATCATTACGAAGGGTTCCAGCTTGGCCTGGAGCATTTGATCGAAAAAGGTTATAACCGTATTGCCTGCACGATTGGAAGAGCCGAAAGCCGAAACAGCCTGGAACGGAAAAAGGCATTTGAAGATATATTGCAAACACATAACCTTCCCGTCCATTCCGAATGGATTTTAGATGAAACGTTCACAGTCGATGATGGACGCAGTGCCCTCCAGAAGCTTTTAAGCGGCAAAGATATGCCTGACGCTGTCATACATGCCAGTGATTATGTTGCAGCCGGCATGGCAGCCGAAGCACGAGCTCAGGGAATCAGCATCCCCGATGAACTGGGATTAGTAGGCTTCGAATCCGACCAAAGCGATGTGGCTGGACTGATGGATCTCACCCATGTCCGCAACCCCCTCAAGCAAATGGGAGAAGAAGCATTCCGCCGAATGTATGCAGTGTTGACGGAAACGCCTTATACAGCCGCTGATCTTTCTTTTTCTCTGACAGAGCGTCAGTCTACTGCCAGGGGTCTGAAGCAGGTCCAGGTATGAGGCTATCAAGAAGTTTTATATATGTAAGATCGTTTTGCGTGCTAGGATAGTGCTATAGAGGTGATGATTTGTTAATCTTAAGGCGAACAGCCAATTATTCATTATGTATTGTTCATCTCGGTATACTCGCTTTTTGGCTGGCTGCTTGGGAGCTGCTCTTCACTAAAGCGGGCTTGATTATCTGGGGAATTTCTACATTACTAGGAGCTATTCTTTTCATTATATGGAAACGTCAGGGCGATAATAGGCTTGATAGCAGTGGGTGGATCTTAGCTATATCAACTGTACTTACCGTAGTGCTCGCACTTGTTTCTGTGGTAATTGAATATGCGGTATCCTCCATGCCATGAGTAGTTAGAATAGCAAAGCGTCCATCCTAGTGGACAAAAAGGAGTAGCTGTTTAGCTATTCCTTTTCGCTGAAATCCATAATAAATCGACGATGGCTTCTGACCATTTTTTCCGGAAGTCCATCAAGCGGGAAAAAAGCCAACTGCATCGATTCTGCCTCATCCAGTATTAGTTCTCCATGAAATTGACTTGTCTGGTATACGATGGTCACATTATAAAACTCATCACCATTAGCTGCGACGGCAAAATTATCCTTACCGGAATACACATCGACCAGCTGCAGCTCCTCGACTGTCAGTCCAGTTTCTTCAAAGACTTCCCTGGACGCTGTCTGTTCAGCTGATTCACCAAGTTCCATCAATCCACCGGGCAAGCCCCATGTTTCGGGCGGGTGGACTCTTTTCTGTAAAAGGACTTGCCGCTTTCCATCCAAAAGAAGGCATAATGCTCCAACTAAAATGACTGGCTGATGCCCGACGTACTTCCGAAGGTTCTCTACATAGTTCACAAGCATATCCCCTTTCTCTCACCCAAGTTTACCAAATCTTATATATAGCTGATAGAATTCTTTGATCTTAATATGATACAGTAACTATATCAGAACGAACTAGGAGAGATCATATGGAAAAAATCATGTTTATCCAAACTGGCTTTGGTGTGGATGTCCACGGTCAGGACGTCACAAAAGCAGCTGTACGTGCAGTAGTCAATGCTATTCATACAAACTCCATGCCTGGTATTACAAGTGTCCTGCCCGAAAACGATTTACATAACATGAAGGTGAATGTCCGTTTGGCAGTTCCTGCAGATAAAGACAAGCTGGATATCGAGCAAGTGAAGGCTCGCATTCCATACGGAACTGTAACAGTAGAAGTAATTGACGGCGGTATGCTGACTTCCAGTGCCATTTACTTGGAGGATAAACAGGACAAAAACGATATGATGTATATCGTGAATGCCTCCGTCGAAACAGGATACTGATATGATCGAGCACAAGATCTATAACATGGTAATGATCCATACAGAGGATCAAGTGCTTCTTTTGGACCGCCAGCATGATGACTTCCGCGGCTTTATCCCGCCCGGCGGAAAAGTAGATTTTCCTGAAAGCCTCACTGCAAGCGCCATTCGTGAAGTGAAGGAAGAGACAGGACTGGATGTCTGGGATCTGGAGTATAAAGGTGTACAGCATTACGTGAATGATGAACAGAATATCCGTTATCTGATTTTCTACTATATAACCGACTCCTTTTCAGGCACACTGCTGTCGGATTCCAGAGAAGGCAACCCATCGTGGGTCCATAAGTCTGAAGCGATGGAACTGCCGATGCAGGATGTAGTCCGTACTGTCTTTCCGTTATTCTTTCGAGAAGGTACATTTGAATTGTACCTGCATGCAGAATCGGAAGCTTCTGATTACACGGAAGAAATACTGCACACATAAATAAGGGGAAGCATGCCTTCTTCCTCCTTATTTACCCTTTGAAATATATAATTTTATGCTGGTTGTTGTAACTCCTTCTCTAAAAACGAGATTAATAGATAGGTCCATCCGCTCATTTTTCTAGTAATTGGACTATTTTCTAATAGGCCCCCACTTTCCCAACTTTCCTCACCCTTCTACACGTTTCTGTAATTTTACGTTATTTTCAACTTTGTGGTTTCCCAACCTAATGGCCAACCCTGTCGGATTATGTGAAGACATCTCACGAAAACCGCTTCATTACAGGGTATATACAATATTTCTTCCTTCGAAAGTACCATTGTAAATCTAGCAAACTAGTCGCTATACTACCCTTTAAGGAAAACTTTACCTACATACACCTTTTGTTTTCCGACTATTTAAACTATTAGCACAGGGAGAGTGACTTGCTTGAAGAAGAATAAATGGATGGCTTCTGCAATGGCAGCTGTTATTGGATTTAGCACTTTTACATTATCATTCACGCCAACGCAGGAAGCCCATGCCGAAGCAACTGTTGAGAAAACACCAGCCGTGACGTACTCGCCGAAAGCTGCACAAAGCGGCGGACCTTTCGACAGTGCAATTGCCAATGAAGATAAATTGATTGAATTGCTTAAAGAAGAAGGAAAGATCAGTGAAGACGCTACGGAAGCGGAAGCTCAGGAAGTATTGAATGCCTACCTCAAGGAACGGGAAGAAAAAAGCGCAGAAGCTGCTAAACAGCCTCTGCCGGATGAGCTGAAAGAAGCAGCAATCGATGAAACAGTGGTAAGTGACACTGACAAACAAAATGGCAATGCTGACAATGCAGCAAGTGCTTCTAAAGAGGCTTCCAAGAAAGGCAAAGACAAGGACAAAGGAAAAGATAAGAAAAAAGATAAAAAAGTAGAGAATGTAAAAGAAGAAGAGTATGACGGAGAAGTTCGTGAAGACAAAGTACTTGTCCTTGCAATTGACTTCCCGGATTACCAAAACAGCTCCATCACACCAGAAGAAACGGATATGTGGTATGAGGATTATACGCATGATCACTTCCAGAACATGATCTTTGGTGATGATGGTTATACTGGTCCGGATGGCCAGAACTTCACTTCCATGAAGCAGTATTATGAAGAGCAGTCCGGCGGCAGCTACACTGTTGACGGAGAAATTGCTGGTTGGTATACAGCTGATCATCCTGCTGCTTACTATGGTGCCAACGATCCGGCTCCAGATGGCAGTGATGCGGCTGCGAGGGAGTTGGTTTATGAAGCCCTAACGAAAGCTGGGCAGGATCCTAATGTCGACTTGAGCGAATACGATCAATGGGATCGCGATGACTATGATGGCGATGGCGTTTACCATGAGCCAGACGGTATCATCGACCACTTGATGGTCATTCACGCAGGTGTCGGTGAAGAAGCCGGCGGCGGAAGCCTTGGCGGCGATGCAATCTGGTCTCACCGCTGGAATCTTGGCGGACTTGTGGCAGTCCCTGGCGGAAGCTCCACTAGTGACCGCTTTGACGGACAGCTTGCTGCTTACGACTATACAATCGAACCGGAAGACGGGGCTATGGGGGTATTCGCGCATGAATACGGCCATGACCTAGGCTTACCGGATGAGTATGATACGAACTATACTGGCCAAGGAGAAGCGGTTGCTTATTGGTCCATCATGGCAAGCGGAAGCTGGGCTGGTGATGTACCTGGAACAGAGCCATCTGGATTCAGTGCCTATGCGAAGGAATATCTGCAAAACGCACATGGCGGCAACTGGCTGAGCGGTACGACGATCGAAGCAGAGGACTTGGATGGAGATAAAGTGGAACTGCTGCTGGACGAAGCTGTGACAAAAGGAACAAACAACGATGTAATTCGTGTAAACCTGCCTGATAAAGAAACCGAAGTCACAAAACCTGCAAGCGGCACGTATGCTTACTTCAGTGGTAAAGGCAATAATGTTGATAACAGCATGACAGCGACTGTTGATTTGACTAGTGCCTCTTCTGCTGAACTGACATTCAAGACTTGGTATGATATTGAACAAGATTGGGATTATGCCTCTGTCAAAGTCAACGGGGAAACTGTACCTGGCAGCATTACGACTACGGATAACCCGAACGAGCAGAACCCAGGTGATGGTATTACCGGAACGTCTGACGGCTGGGTGGATGCTACCTTCGATTTGAGTGCCTATGCTGGCCAGGAAATCGAGCTTTCCTTGAACTATTGGACGGATGTAGCTGTGAACAACGCTGGATTCTACGTGGATGACATCCAAGTGACAGCTGATGGCAGCTCTGTCCTGACAGACGATGCAGAAGCTGATAGTAGTTTTGAGCTAGCTGGATTTGCGCAAGATAAAGGTGTTTCCCTTTCCGAGCACTACTACTTGCTGGAATGGCGTACGCATAATGGCGTTGATATCGGCCTTGACCATATCCGCCGTGGTGACAGCTTGATGAGCTACAACACTGGTCTTCTAGTCTGGTACGTCGATAATTCTTATGACAACAACTGGACTGGTACACATCCGGGTGAAGGCTTCCTAGGTGTAGTGGATGCCGATCAGAAGGCACTTTACTGGAGTGATGAATCAGTAGCTTCCTCTCGTTATCAAATTCACGATGCTGCCTTCAGCAAAGATAAATCTGAGAAGATGTTCCTCGATTATCGCGCTACGAATGGCTTGACGTTGAAAGATAATCACACGAAGAGCTATGATAAGTTCAAAGATGATAAAACTTATTTGAATAAAGCCCTTCCTGACGCTGGGCGTAACGTTCCAGAGTATGGACTAGAGTTTGAGGTCAAAGAAGACAGCCCGAATGGTACAGTAGGGAAGATTGAAATTTCCCGCTAAGATAATAGCAAAAAAGGAACCCGTTCATTTACGGGTTCCTTCTTTTTTTTGGCAGCAGCACTCGGAAGATAGTGCCTTTGCCTTCTTCACTCTCCACTTCTATTGTACCCTGGTGTGCTTTGACGATAGAATGGCTGATGGATAGACCAAGACCCGCACCGCCTTGCTGGCGTGTGCGTGAACTGTCACTTCGATAGAATCGATCGAACACATGGGGAAGATGCTCTTTTGGTATACCAGATCCATTATCTTTTACGACGATCTCAGCATCATGTTCTGTTGCCCCAAGGATTATATCGATTTCTCCATGCTCTGAGTCTGTATGCTGGACTGCATTATAAAACAGATTCAATAACACTTGTTTCAATTTATCTTTATCAGCAGCTATTATCAGATGCCCAGACACCGAAAACTGTACTTTCCTGCTGCCGGCAAGCATATCAAAATGCGGCATCATTTCCTCCAGTACAGTACTCACCTCCAGATTCTGCAGCTGCATATTCTCAGACTGATCCAGCTTGGTGAGTAAAAGCAAATCCTCTACCAGCTTTTTGATCCGCTTCGATTCCTTGAGCATGCTTTCAAGGGCTGGATAGAGCTGGGCTGGGTTATTCGCTGCTCCTCGAAGCAGTACCTCCAAAAACCCGTGAATGGAAGTAAGCGGCGTTCGCAGTTCATGGGATGCATCCGCAATGAACTGCTGCATTTGTTCTTTTGCTTCCCGTTCCGACTGGAACGCGTTGTCGATTCTCTCCACCATTTGATTGAAGGCGTCTGTAAGCCGTTTGATTTCGATTTGCTCAGAGGCCTCTTCCACCCTCTCGGACAGGTTCTCGGCATTCGTCCGCTCTACCCTCCGGATGATCCGGTGCAGCGGATCGAGCGCTTTTTTGATCACTCGGGTGTACAGCAGTATGCCTGCAGCCAATGCCACAATAGCCAGCAGGAAAAATACCTGCAGCTGCCCTTTGATGACATCATTGATTGATGCCGTCTCTGTCCCTGCCTGCACATAACCCGTTATATCACCAAACCGTCGATCAGCAACAATAACCACGAGCTGCTCTTTTCCGTCTTCGTCCTCCATCACGATGTACCGGGCAGACTTATCATCCCTGCTATTCATATATTTACGAAGCTCTTCCTGACTCAGGCGCGGACTGGAGAGTCCGTTCTCCTCTGATACGTCTGTGTAGGTACCAGACGTGTCGATCCTGGCTAAAGAGCGATCAAAAAGAAATGGCTGATGCATATCATCATCTTGTTCGAGCAGTGCTGGCGGTAGCGAATGCAGCTGCGACTGCATGGCATCTGCCTCATTTTGATATAAAAAATCCTTCATCAAGAAGTATTGCAGGATACCGACGACTGTCAGGATAATAGCTAGAATAAGGCAAGATAAAGCAACTATCTGCTTATTTAAGGTTCTTGGCTTCCATTTTCGCAATCGCTTCATCTGACATCCAGGCGATAGCCTGCCCCCCGGATTGTACGGATCAGCTGCCGTTCTTTATCGTGGAGCTTCTCACGCAGAGAACGAATATACACTTCTACAATGTTTTCTTCTCCTCCAAATGCATATCCCCACACTTTATCCAGGATAAGCGCCTTACTCAGCACAATACCTTGGTTCATCGCAAGATATTTCAATAGCTCATACTCTGTCGGAGAAAGCTGCAGCAGCTCTTCCTCCAAGTAGATTTCCTTTCGGCGGTCATCTATTCGTATAGGTCCCGCCACAAGGGAATCGCCCATTTCCGGAAATTGATTGCGGAGCCGTGCCTGCATCCTGGCAAGCAGTTCCTCAAAACTGAACGGTTTGACCAAGTAATCATCCGCACCGCCATTCAAACCTTTCACACGATCATCCACTTGATCTCGTGCCGTTAACATAATGATAGAAAGCTTCCTGCCTTTCTTTTTCAGCATCCGGCACACTTCGAATCCATCCATTCCCGGCATCATGACATCCAATATGACAATATGAGGCTCGAACTGATCTGCTTTGGCAATAGCTTGCATACCATCAGCCGCACTCTCTACGATATAACCTTCATTTTGCAATCCGAGCATCAGGAACTGTGTGATTGTCTGTTCATCATCGACCACCAATACTTTTATGTTTTCCATTCTGTCATCCATTCTTCTTTTTTCTTTATTATGGAACATTTAACTGAAAACCAGCTGAAGATTCCCGATTTTATCACTTTCAGCAAATCTTCAGCTAGCTTTCAAGTGCACTTCAGCACGTGCCCCCATACTAGCAATTAGCCGAAGCGGGCGTGGCTCAGATGCATTATAGCATGCCCGGAAAAAGTAAAGGAGCTGGAAAAATGAATTTCTTGAAACGTGCTTTTTGGAGCATGAAAGCAAAAAAGGGAAAGACCTTGTTACAATTGGTAATTTTCACGGTCATATGTGTATTCGTCCTATCTGGACTTACGATTCAATCAGCAGCCAAAGCATCTAGTGAATTGGCAAGACAAGAGCTGGGAGGCTCTGTCACCCTTCAGGTTGACCGAGAAGCAGCGATGGAGAAGCAGCAGAGTGAGCAAAGTGAATCAGACGGACCACCACAGTTCACAAGCACACCAATCAGTCTGGATGATGCTGAATCCATCGCGGCTTTAGATCATGTGAAGAGTTATAACTACTCTGTATCAGCTTCTGCTAATGCGGAAGACTTCGATATTATCGAGAGCAGCACATCGACAGACAGCAGTGACACAGAAAGCGAACAGGCTCCTGGCGGTGACCAAGGCCGCGGCGGTATGGTTCAAGCCGATCTTACGGTAAATGGTACGCTGACCAGTGATGAAGCAGAAAGCTTCAGTGATGGCGAAGCAGAAATCGTAGACGGACGAGGCATTGAAGAATCTGATGCCGGCACGAATGTTGCAGTCATCGAGCAAACACTTGCAGAGGAAAATGATTTAGCGGTTGGAGATACAATCAATATCAGCTCAGCAAGTGATGAAGACACAACACAAGAACTGGAGATCGTAGGTATCTATGAAACAAGTTCAGCAGGAAGTGACCAAGCGATGAACTTCTCCTTCCTGAATCCATATAACACGGTTTATGTACCATATACAGCAGCGAATACGCTAAAAGGCGAGGACTACGCAGATACAGTTGAGTCTGTCACATATCAAATGGACGATGCAGAAAACATCGATGCCTTCATTGCCGCAGCAGAGCAAACGGATGTCGACTTTGATGTATATCAATTGGATGCAAACGATGATCTTTACCAGCAGATGGTAGGACCAATCGAGAATGTCGCTTCCTTTGCGAAGAACATTGTTTATCTAGTAACTATTGCAGGCGCGATCATCCTTGCATTGATCGTTATGCTATCCATTCGTGAACGTAAATATGAAATGGGTGTGCTTATGGCGATTGGTGAGAAGAAATGGAAGCTGGCAGGACAGTTCATCACAGAAATTGTTGTGATTGCCATTGTTGCAGTCGGTTTGTCTTCTATTTTCGGAAATCCAATTGCGAACGTACTAGGCAACCAGCTACTAGATCAACAAACAACGGCATCAGCCGAGACAGCATCTGCATCCATGCAGCAAGGACCTGGCGGTGGCGGTGGTATGATGGGCGGCGGCCCAGGACAAGCTGTCTCCGATGCATTCAGTCAGCCTAGTGAAGCAATCAGCAGTCTGAATATCAATGTGACATGGGAGAACATCTTGATTCTTGGCGGTATCGGACTGGCAGTGGCAATCATTGCAGCGCTTATCCCATCCATCTCGATCCTTCGATTGCAGCCGAAAAACATTTTGACAAAACAAGAATAGAAAGCAGGGGTAATTATGACAGCACCATTATTGGCATTCAAAAACGTTGGCTACTGGTACACGGATAAACAAAATCCGTTATTTCAATCTGTGAATATCGATTTTTATAAAAATACATTCTATACGATCACCGGTACATCCGGATCTGGCAAAACCACTTTCCTGTCTTTGGCAGGAGGGCTGGACAAAGCCAAGGAAGGAGACATCGAATATGACGGGAAATCCATCCGTAAAATGGGGCTTGGCAAGTTCCGTCATGATTATGTCTCGATCATTTTCCAATCTTATAATCTGATTCCTTACATGACAGCGTATCAGAATATTGCTTCAGCAATGGCCATCACCGGGAAAAAAGTGGAGAACCAAGAGGACTACATCTTAAAAATGCTGACAAAGGTCGGCATTTCTGAAGAGCAGGCAAGGCAGCGCGTTCTGACGCTTAGCGGCGGGCAGCAGCAGCGCGTGGCCATCACTCGGGCCTTCTGCTGTGACACTGATTTGATAGTAGCAGATGAACCTACTGGGAATCTGGATGATAAGACCTCCAAGGAAATAGTAAAGCTTTTTACCGATCTTGCTCACCAGGAGAACAAATGCGTCATCATGGTTACCCATGATCCACAAATTGCTTCCCAATCAGATGTGACGATCCAGCTTTCCAATGGCAGTTTCCGTATGCTGCAGCATGTATAAGAACACAAAAAATGCGTATCCAATCAAGGATACGCATTTTTTCATTTTCGTTTCAGCTTGTAACCAACCGACAGGATGATTACCCAGATTGGCAGAATAAACAACGCCAGACGGTAATCCGGAATGAAGCCCATAATCACAATTACCGCTACTAAGAATAGCAGGACCAAGTAATTGGCTATCGGATATAGCGGCATTCTGAAAGATAGCTTACTCGCTGCTGCCTTACCAATCCGCTTCCGAAACGCTAAATGGATAATGACAATCATGATCCAGTTGATAATAACGGCGATTGTCGCAATCGCCATCAAATAGCTGAACACTTTTTCAGGGAACAGATAGTTCACGATGACAGCTATAGCTGCCACTCCTGATGATACAAAGATCGCCGCCACCGGGGCTCCTGTCCGTTTACCGACTTTACCCAGGAACTTCGGTGCATTTCCTTGCTTAGCCAAGGAGTGCAGCATACGTCCGTTACTGTAAAGACTGCTGTTATGCGCAGATACCGCGGCAGTAAGAACGACTAAATTCAGGATACCTGCTGCTGCCGGAATTCCGACGCCGTCAAATATCTGTACGAACGGACTGCTTTGACCATCGATTTGATTCCAAGGAAAGACAGACATGATAACGAGCAATGCACCGACATAGAAAATCAATATCCGATAAACAACTTGATTGATTGCTTTCGGGATCGTCTTCTTCGGTGTATCGACTTCACCTGCTGTAATTCCCACCAATTCGACCCCGCCGAAACTGAACATGACAAGGACAAGCGATAAGATCACACCCGTCCAGCCATTCGGCATGAAGCCGCCCTCATCAAACAAGTTAGAGAAGCCGGTCGGTACACCGCCGTTCCCAATACCAGTGAAGATGATAAGCAAGCCAAGAACTATCATCCCGATAATTGCGATAACTTTGATGATGGCAAAGTAAAATTCGAACTCACCATACAATTTGACACTCAAAAGGTTGATAAATGTAATCAAGACCAGAAAACCGAATGCCGTGATCCAAGTAGGGATACTTGGGAACCAATACTGTACGTAGATACCGACGACTGTCAGCTCCGCCATGCTTACTGCAACATAATTGAACCAATAATTCCAGCCGGAAACAAATCCGAAGAAATCGCCTAAGTTTTGATAAGCATAATAACTGATGGATCCGGAGTTCGGTGAATCCACAGAAAGCTCACCCAGTGCCCGCATGATGAAGAAAATCATGATACCGCCGACTAAGTACGCAAGTGCTATTGCAGGTCCAGCCAGTCCGATCGATGAAGCAGAACCATAAAACAAGCCTGTTCCAATTGCTCCGCCAAGCGCAATCATCTGCACGTGACGATTTTTCAAACCTTTGTGTAAATCATTCGATGCTCGATTATTTCTTGCCATGTCTATGCCCCTTGCTATCTATCTCTTTGTGTTCTAGTCTGCTTTCGTGAAGACACGGAATGCTTTGCCAATCGGTAGGACGGTATGTCCATAATGACCGTTCAGAACAGCAGCAGCAGAACCATAGAAAGATAGTAGTGAAATAATTAATTCCGCAACGCCCGCAAGCGTATGAGTTAGTTCATATGCTATATCAAATGAACTTAAAGATAAACCGATAAATAGAAAATCGATTGCAACAAATATAAAGAATAATACTTTATGTGTCCCCATAGCTCCAACTGTCATAAAGAGACTGAATATAAGATATCCAATGAAAGCTACACCTAATTGACGGCTGTCAGCAGCTGTTTGCAGGTTTTCTCCCAACGCACCAAGCTGGATGAGCCAGCTCATGCCGACGCCGAACCAAAACAAGCCGAAAGCACCAAATGCTGTTGCCCCAAGGATATTATTGTGTTTAAAGTCCTGAGCGGAAGCAATTAGCTGTGCAATGCCTCCTAAGAAGAATGCCCATGGCAGAATCATGGAAAGTCCTTCCGTCAAACCAAGTTTTTGCGAAGATGCTACTAATGTGACCATTGCTAGTCCGAATAATCCCAATGCGCTAGGATCGGCAGTCAGCACCTTGACTGTCTTTGCTGTTTCCAAATCTTTTTCCCCTTTCTGGATGCTTCCATATAAATGATAAAATCGAGGTCCCCTAGAAGTTTATTGCAAGAAAATTTAGTATAATTAACAAGTCCGACTTATCTAAATACAGAAGATTTTCTAATCATACACATTTTACAGGGGAGAATCCAGTCTATGAATATTTTTACAATTAAAGAAATGTCAATTGCATCCTTGCAAAGTGAATTAACAGCTGGAAATACAACATCCGTACAGTTAGTTCAAACATATCTAGAGCGTATTGCAGAAGCAGATTCCATTGAAGATGGAACAAATAGTGTACTGGAAATAAATCCGGATGCATTATTTATTGCCGAACAGATGGATAAGGAAAGAAAAGAAGCAAAATTGTGCGGGCCGCTTCATGGCATCCCCGTTCTGATTAAAGACAATATTGATACAGCAGATGGTATGCACACAAGTGCCGGCACCTTCGTTCTTGCTGATAATTTCGCTAAAGAGGATGCCTTTATTGTGAGAAAACTGCGGGAAGCAGGTGCCATCATTTTAGGTAAGGTCAATATGACGGAATGGGCCAATTTTATGTCAGAGCCGATGCCGAATGGTTTCAGCGGCCGCGGAGGCCAAGTACGAAACCCTTATGGCAGCTTTGATGTCGGTGGTTCCAGTTCCGGAACTGGAGCATCCATTGCGAACAACTTGGCAGCGGTCGGCATCGGAACAGAAACAAGCGGATCGATTCTCAGCCCCTCAAGCAGCAATTCGCTCGTTGGAATCAAGCCGACTGTCGGTCTGGTATCCCGCAGCGGAATCATTCCGATTGCGCATAGCCAGGATACTGCTGGACCTATGACGAGAACAGTCCAGGATGCAGCCACTCTGCTGCAAGTGATTGCTGGCCACGATGATGCAGATCCTGCCACTCTTTCCGCTCCATCCCTTCCGGATTATATGGAGTCCCTCCAGGAAGATGGGTTGAACGGAAAACGTCTTGGTATAGACGGACTGACATTGGATGGTCTTGCTCCTGAAAAACGTGAGTTGATGGCGAAGGCTTTTGATGCATTGCGTAAGCAAGGAGCAGAACTTATCGACGTAAAAGTTCCAGAGATCAAGAGGGAATCCAGTGTGCTGTATCACGAATTCAAGCATGGAGTGAATCGATACTTACGAACAGTCTCAGCCCATCTGCCTGCCCATACATTAAAAGAAGTGATTGAATGGAACCGCATCAATACTGAGACAGCGCTTTTGCACGGGCAGGATATACTTGAAGCAGCTGAAAAAACAGATGGGACTTTAAAACAGAAGGATTATCTGCAGGACAGACTAGCTGATATACGGGAGTCTCGTACCGAAGGTCTCGATCAAGTTATGGCAGATGCTGAACTCGATGCTATCATTTTCCCTAGTTATTATGGCTGTGATATAGCTGCCAAAGCCGGCTACCCTTCCATCACTGTACCTGCAGGGTACACCGAGGCTGGTGAACCTTTCGGAATTACGTTTACAGCCGGTGCTTTTGAGGAATCTACCTTAATAGAAATCGGCTATAGCTACGAGTGCGCTACGAAGCACCGAAAAGCTCCAAAATAATCCATTCTAAAATACAGTTGAAATCTGTCCCCTTGTATAGTAAAGTTAGGGAGGTTTTCAATTGCATAAGAACTCATTGATTTGCATAGGCACTCATTAATCAATGAAAATAGTACGCAGCTTTTACAAGCTGTATCTGGACCGACTAGGTTCAGAAAGATCACGTGAGCTATCATACACGTGCTGCGCTATCTTAATTATTTTAGAATGATGCTGTTGTATATAATAAGCCGTTCAGATAGAGCAATTCTATCTGATACGGCTTTTTTTAGTAAGTACACAGCAACATGACATACTATAGACGAGGTGAAAGAAGTGAGCAACAAACATAACAACACAGCGCCCGGCCTGCAAAGAAAGCTCAAAGCCCGTCATTTAGGGATGATCTCCCTTGGAGGTACGATTGGTACCGGCCTGTTCCTTGCCAGCGGCGGTGCAATCAGTGAAGCTGGTCCTGGCGGCGCACTGCTGGCATACGCCCTCATCGGCTGTATGGTCTTCTTCCTGATGACCAGTCTTGCAGAGATGGCTGCCTTCATGCCTGTATCTGGCAGCTTCAGCACGTATGCAACTAAATTCGTCGATGAATCACTTGGCTTTGCACTAGGATGGAACTATTGGTTCAGCTGGGCATCGACTATCGCAGCTGAGCTTGTTGCTGTCACACTGATCATGGATTTTTGGTTTCCGGATACACCATCGTGGATTTGGAGTGCGATCAGCCTGATCATCATGTTCTTGCTGAATTATATTTCCGTTAAAGGATTCGGGGAATCTGAATATTGGTTCGCCTTAATCAAAGTAATCACCGTTATCATCTTCATCATCGTGGGTCTATTAATGATCATTGGTATATTAGGCGGTGAATCTCCAGGATTTTCAAACTTCACAACAGGTGATGCACCATTCAATGGCGGATTCCTTGCGCTGATCGGTGTGTTCATGGCTGCCGGTTTCTCCTTCCAAGGTACAGAATTGCTTGGTGCTGCCGCTGGAGAAGCTGATAATCCGAGAGAATCCATTCCTAAAGCGATTCGATCTGTTTTCTGGCGTATCCTGTTATTCTACATTCTGGCTATCTTCGTCATCGGGATGCTCATTCCGTATACAACAGAGAGCTTGGCAAGTGAAGATGTACAGCTGAGTCCCTTCACACTTGTCTTTGAGAAAGCTGGAATTGCTTTTGCTGCGTCCGTTATGAATGCTGTCATCCTGACAGCTGTCTTATCTGCGGGTAACTCCGGTATGTATGCAAGCACTCGTATGCTATGGAACCTTGCCAAGGAAGGAAAAGCACCGCGTTTCCTTGGAAAGCTGAACAAAAACGGCGTTCCTGTCAATGCCTTGATCGGTACTGCAGTTGTAGGGTGTGCAGCCTTCCTTACTTCCTTCTTCGGTAACGGAGTCGTATATATATGGCTATTGAATGTGGCTGGTATGACTGGCTTTATTATCTGGATCGGAATCGCAATCAGTCATTATCGCTTCCGGAAAGCGTACATTGCCCAAGGCAATGATGTGAAGGATTTGCCGTATACAGCGAAGTTCTACCCATTCGCACCGATATTCGCACTTACATTGAGTATCATTGTAGTAGTCGGACAGAGTGTATCTTCCTTTACAGAAGACGGTTTCGATCTTGGAGGATTCATTGCTTCTTATATCGGCATTCCAATCTTCCTGCTATGCTGGCTTATCTATAAAGTGAAATATAAAACAAAAATGCATAAACTGGAGGATGTCGATTTGACAACTCCTGAACATGAAACAGCCCCGGACTGAGTCCGAGGCTGTTTTTTTTAATAATAGTATCCTGGCATTGCCAAGATCATAGTGAGTATGAAGATGAAATAGATGATGATAAATGCCTGGAAGCATAATCCAATGATTCCACATACTCTTCCTGCCAAATATAATGCCTTTGCTGCTTCTGTATCTTCAGTTACCTTGATACTTTTATTTGCGAATATAAGTGCAAGAATACCTGTTATGATCCCAATCACTGGTAGTGTTATCGACAGAATACCAAGTGCCAGCGTGCCTGATGGTGAATAGCGTTTTCCTCCCATATCTCCATCTCCTTCCTTTACTTCTCAATTATATTCCCTTCCGACATGTTATTATAGTGTATTTCTTGCTATAGAAAAAAAAGCGTGCGAGACTCGCACGCTTTATCTTATTTGAAGACATTCTTCACTTTTTCGACAGTATAATGGCTGCCGCCTTTATCCTGTACACCTTCTATCATCATACTGATCAGCATATCCTGTTTATCGTAGTCATATGCAACGAACCAGCCATTTTCCGTACCGTTCTCATCATCCTGGCTTTGCTTCAACTCAGCAGTTCCCGTTTTGCCTGCAAGTTTCAGTCCATCCACTACAGGTTTATGTGCTGAGCCACGTTCATCTTCTACAACACCGCGAAGACCTTCCGTAATAGCATCTGCTCCATCCTTCGGCAGAACTCCTTCATGCCATACGACAGCTTCCTCTGCTTCGGACTTAAGCAAAGTCGGCTTGATCAGATTGCCATCATTGACGAACGGTGTATAAGATGCTGCTAAATGAAGCGGAGACATAAGTACTTGCCCCTGGCCATAACCAGAATCCGCAAGCAGTGTTTCATTATCAAGGCCCTCATTGGAGATTGATGATGCTGCCGTCGGGAATGCATAATCCAATTCTTCCTCGAAACCGAAGGATTTCAAGCCTTTTTCGAAGTTTTCCGCTCCGGTATCCACTGCTGTCATCGCAAAGTAAATATTATCAGATGTAATCAGTGCATCCTCGAGGTTCACATCCGACAAGCTGTCGGAAACCCGTGTCACACTGTAATTCC
Organism: Terribacillus saccharophilus; assembly: GCF_046592595.1. Taxonomy (GTDB): domain Bacteria; phylum Bacillota; class Bacilli; order Bacillales; family Amphibacillaceae; genus Terribacillus; species Terribacillus saccharophilus_C. Next base: position 423,150 of record NZ_JAWVPF010000001.1, read on the forward strand.
CGAACTTGCCATCATTGTCCCATTTCAGCCCTTCAATATGCTTCTTCTGATCTGGTGTGATGACCCCATTCTCCAATCCAATAGCAGCTGTTAGCGGCTTGATGGTGGAACCTGGCGCATATGCTTTATTGAATTTAGCTGAAAACGGACTGTTCTCATCATTGGTAAGCTTTTCGTATTCCTCATCATTCCAGCCGAATATGAAATTATTCGGATCATATGATGGTGCACTTACCAATGCCAGAGTAGCTCCGGTTTTCGGATCCAAGGCAACAGAAGCACCGCTGTCATCCTTCAGCTGATCATAAATCTTCTCTTGGGTATTGATATCAATGGTCAGCTCGACATCTTCCCCATTTTTCACGTCTGTCTCAGCTATTACTTCTTGTTCATCGCTGTCTTCTGAAACCGTATAGATTTTCCATCCTAATGTCCCGCGAAGCTGATCCTCATAAACGGATTCCAAGCCAGTTGAACCAACAGAGGAATTCGCATCGTAATTGGAGGCATTGTCATCCTTCTCAAGGAATTCTGCATCCACTTTCTTCACATACCCGGTCAAATGTGCTGCTGCTTTTCCGTATGGATAATACCTTGAAGTTGTATCCGTACTCTGTACACCTGGAAGTGACGTTACTTCTGATGCTAAATCACGCTGATCTGGACGCAATGTTTTTATTGGCACGTCTACTTCATCCGTCACCCAGCTCTGTTCCAGCAAGCTATCAATCTCTTCCCGATCCATCTCAAGCAGCTCAGCTACTTGATCCAGCGTCTCATCTCGTGTCATCCCTTCCCCTTCCAACTGACCAGGGATGATACCGATGGAAGGAACAGTCGCATTGAATGCAAGCTCCTCTCCATTCGTATCCAAAATCCGGCCCCGTTCTGGTTCAACAGAAGTGATGCGGACGCTCTCGTTATCATTAAGCTGTGCAAAAATATAGGAAGGGTCCCAATTTACTTTCCAAGTCGCACCGTCTTCGCCATCTACTTTGACTAGCTCTGCATCTTTATCGAAGTTCACTTCTCCAGCAACAGTCTGCATGGATACTGACAAAGGCAGCTGCTGGGTATCCGCGTCCGACTTCTCTTGCTCTTCGGATACATCACCAGCAGTGACCTTCAGATCTGAAACGCCAGTTTGATCATAAATATCTGTATAGCGTTTAACGAAATCTTCCTTCGAGATCTGCTTCTGTGATTCTTCTGTCAGCTGCTCGTACATTTTATCGAAATCCTGAGCGTTCCAATTGTCTACAAATTGATCAAGACCATCCTTAGCTGACTGATCATCCGAACAAGCAGAAAGCAGGAATATCATACTAAGGCCTAATAACAATGCTGCTAATCGTTTCATAGTTCACCTTTCCTGTCTTTATAAACTGTTCCCCAATTATAGCATATGCAAGGAAAAACTTTGCAGAAAAAACCCAACTATTTCCCAGGAAATAGAAGCATGCTGTCGAAAGAAAAGAGCAAGTTTTAACTTGCTCTTACACATGAGAAGTAATCGCTTCAAACTGTCCTTTCAACGTATAATTGTTAATGTGAACAGGCAGTACGAAATGATCGCCTTTATTCAATGGATAGGAATGACCCTCTAATATGATTTCGCCGTATCCTTCAATAATGCTGACTTGCAGGAATGAATCTGGAGCTTTCATTTCGACGTTTCCTGCCAGCTGCCAATGATAAACAGTAAAGTACTCATTTTGTACGAGCTGCTGCTCCGTTAGGGCACCATTTGCCACAGGTGATTTTTTTGTTTCATTTGTTACATGTGGAACAGTCGAGACAGCTTTGGCAGAATCCAGATGCAGCTCCCGTTCCTTTCCTTGATCATCCTTACGATCATAATCATATACACGATATGTAATGTCAGAGCTTTGCTGTGTTTCCAAAATGACAATACCTGCCCCAATAGCGTGAATCGCCCCGCTTGGAACATATACGAAATCACCCTTCTTCACAGGCATCTTTTTCAGAAGCTGATCCCATTCACCTTTATCGATCATCTGTTCCAGCTGTTCTTTCGTTTGTGCATGATGCCCGAAAACGATCTCAGCCCCAGGCTCTGCATCGACTACATACCAGCATTCCGTCTTTCCGTAAGGTTCGTTCTCCACTTTCTGCGCATAGTCATCAGCAGGATGGACCTGTACAGATAAATCCGTCTTAGCATCGAGGATTTTCACTAGCAATGGATAGTCTTCATTGTTATGTTCCCCGAATAATTCCCGATGATTTTGCCATGCATCCAATAATGTTTTTCCAGCTAATGCACCATTCTGTATCTTGCTTGGTCCGTTCGGATGGGCAGAGATCACCCAAGCCTCACCAGTGTGGCTGGATGGCAGCTTATAACCGAATACATCAGCAAGCTTCGTTCCTCCCCAGATCCGCTCTTGTAAAGCAGGTTCCAGAAAGATGGGCTCCTGTTTATACATAAAAAATCCCCTCACTTTTAGACACTATCTTCTCTCCATTATTTTACCAATAGTTCCCTTCAGCGACTATATATAATTGTTGTATACCCTTACAAGTTTATATATGATGTACGTAACCAGCTAGAAGCCTGCAGCTCAGAATATATGACGTTTAGGAAACAACGGATGAGGAAGTAATAAGAATAAGATTCTTATACAGGAAGGAACGGAAACTATGGAAAGAGAAATCCACTACTCCACTAAGATAAGCGATGCCTTTTTTCGCCAGGTCATCGATTATGTAGGAGCCGGCGTTGTTATCACGGATCCTTCACTGCCAGACAATCCAATCATCTATACGAACAAAGCATTTGAAACGGTCACAGGTTATACGACAAAAGAAATTATCGGCCAGAATTGTCGTTTCCTTCAAGGAGAAAAGACTTCAAGAGAAGAAGTAGCCAAGGTACGAAAAGCAATAGAAGAAGAGCAGTCTATCATTGTAGAATTGCTGAATTACAGGAAAGACGGGAAACCATTTTGGAACGAGCTTTCTATGTATCCAATTTTTGTTCCGAGTGAAGATAAGTTATATTTTGTCGGTGTCCAGAAGGATGTATCCGATCGGAAATCCGAGGAAATCAGGGCAGATGACTATAAACAAGAGGCTTCCCTGCTGTCTACTCCATTTGTTCCAATTTCCGAGAAGATTTGCATACTGCCTCTTGTCGGCAATATCAACTCTGAGCGCTGGGAAGAGATTTACCAGCGGATTTCTGCACATGTTTACGATCATGATGAGGAGATATTCATCATGGATCTGCAGGGCATAAAGGATATGAATGATGATGTGCATAGCGGAATCCTGCGACTCCATAAATTACTGCAAGTGATGGGCGCTCGGCTGATCGTTACTGGAATTGAACCGAATACTGCAAAAGCGAGTGTTAAACTGGCTGACTTCCGTAAAAAACAAATATCCTTCTATGCAACTGTTCAGCAAGCATTGGAAGGTATTCGCGCCAGCCATTAGAATAAAAACCGCTGCTATATGCAGCGGTTTTTTAATGGATTTGTGCTCTGATGATTTCGGAAATGGTTTCTTTTGGCAGCGGTTCATGCTGCCGCTCCCAATCGGAAATAAGCGCAATGTATGTTTTATAAACAAGAAAAGCAAGCAGCTCGGGATCATGTTTTGTAACAATGCCTCTTGCCTTTTCTTTCATGATTACGGACTTGATATAATCGATAATCTGTCTCTCTACTTGGGTAAGAATCTCCAATACTTCTGCTGTACCCAATTCCTTTGCTTCCTGTCCCATCTTTATCAGCAGCTGGTGATTTTCACGAAAACCGAGAATCGCATCCAGCATTGCTTGAATATTTTCATGAAAAGCTGCATCTTCCTGTATTGCTGTATCTGCCGCTTGTCGCAATTGCCTCATTGTCCGTTCTAAGATGGTGGAGAACAAAGATTCTTTACTGTCAAAGAACGTATAAATCGTGCCCTTCGCTACTTTGGCTATCTTCGCAACAGAAGCCATCGTTGTCGCTTTAAAACCAAATTGACTAAAAGACAAAGCTGCCGCTTCGATGATTCGTTCTTTTTTATCTGTAATCATTGTTCTCTACCCCTTTTTGTTTTACATAGAAACTGCAGGCTCTTCTTTATCACTCTTCTTGAATTTACGAGTCTGCAATACATATACGAGTATTGTCAAAGCTAAGAATAGCACAGAAAAGATGCCCAGGTAACCTGCTTGCTGCCATAGATAGCCCCAGTCATCGCCAATGGAGATGATCTCACGGAACCCATTGATGGCATAAGTCATCGGAACGAATTTATGCACAACTTGGAAGAATTCCGGAAGCAATGCCACCGGGTATGTTCCTGCGCCTGCCCCAATTTGGATCAGCAATACAATGATACCCAAGAAGCGTCCTACATTATCCAATGCAACCGTGAGCAGCTGAATCAGCAGGAAGCTCGTAATGCTGAATAGGATTGCGAATAGAAGCAGCCGCCATTCACTATGCACCTCCAGGTGAACCACATGCACCAACATAACGACTGCAAATATTGATTGAAGCACACTGACAAACAGCACAATGCTGAATTTGCTCAGGAACCATGCAAAACCTGATGTCGGCTCACTTGCCGGGTCACGAAGCGGGAAGATATTCGTGAATACTAATGCTCCTACAAATAATCCTAAGGAAAGGATGTATGGCGCCAGTCCTTCTCCATAGGTATGCACAGTACTCAATTTTTCATCCTTCACATCCGTCGGACTAGCAAACATTGTCTCTGTTTTATCGCTTGTACTGATGTTTGCATCATCAGCGCCTTTTGCCAGCTCATCATACAATTCGCTGCTTCCATCGGTCACACTTTGTGTACCGTCGGATAGAGTTTGAGAACCCTCTGTCAGCTGCTGCGCTCCATCAGCCAATTGCGGTCCATTCGCATTCAATTGATCTAGTCCTGCTGTCAGCTGCGTGCTGCCTGATTGCAGCTGATTCAATCCATCATTGACTGATTGGGAACCTGAGACTAACGCAGGAGTTCCTTCAGCTAACTGACCAACTCCATCTGTATACGCTTTGATCCCAGTATTCAAGTCTGTTTGTCCAGATTGTATAGCTGTTGCACCAGCCAAAAGTTTACCAGTGGCATCATTGATACCGTTCAACGCTGTTTGTGTCTGCTGCGCACCTTCAGCCAGCTGATTGATTCTATCAAGTTGCGTTGTCACTTCTGTCAGCTGCTGTTTGATTGCTTTTGGATCGATATCCGGAAGCTGTATATCAGGTGAAGATCCGCCAATCTGCTGCAGCTGATTTTGGAGTTCTTCTTTCTGATCATCCGACAGATCACTGCTTGCAATTGTATCTTCTATACGTTGCAGCTGTTCTGCCTGCTGATCCTCCACTTGCTGCTGAGATCTTTGCAGCTGCTCTGCCAATTCCATCATATCAGTCAGTCTTGACTGGGCATCTTCCAGCTCACCTTTGACTGCTTGAGCTTCCTCATTTGCTGCAGCGATTCCATTATTCAACTTCGGAAAGCTGCCAGCTAATTGATCCGTAGCTTGCTGCAATTTTTCAAGACCGCTCGTCAACTCATCTGTGGCAGAGACCAATTTATCCGAGCCACTAGTCAATTCCCCGCTCTTGCCATTCAAAGTCTGCAACCCGTCATTGACCTGATTGATTCCCTGATCAAGTTCTGGATACTGGGAATTAAGAACTTGAATACCTTGATCCAATTCCTGCATGCCAGTATCTGCTTCACCGACCTTCTCTGTATAGGTGGCTGTGCTAGTTGACAGGCTAGCCAAGTTCTTGCTTAAGTTTTTCGCGCCTTCATTCACTTCGCTTGAACCATCTGCGAGTTCTTTGGAACCATCACTAGCCTTTTTAAGTCCATCGGCAACATCGGAAAGACTGGCAAAGACAGAATGGGCATACTCCTCTGTTACTTGTTCAGCCACTTCTTTCTCCAGCTGCTGCATAGCACTGTCTGTTATTTTAGATGCTGGATAGTTCTTTCCTGGGTTGGAATAGTAATCAATATCCATCTGTTTTGGGTCTTCATCCAGTAATGTAGCCGCATTTGCGGAAAAATCCTCTGGAATTTTCACAACCATATAGTAGTCCTCGGATTTCAATCCATCCATCGCTTTCGATTCATCCACGAACTGCCAGTCGAACTTATCATTGTCTTTCAGATTATCCACAAAGTCGTCACCAACATGGAGCTCTTTGCCTTCAAATGTGGATCCTTTATCTTTATTCACGACAGCAACTGCCAGGTTATCAGTTTTATTATATGGATCCCAGTTAGCCGCCAGAAAGATAGTACTATAAAGCAGCGGAACGACTAAAATACCGCAAATGGCCAGGAGCATTTTCCGGTCTTTCCATATGCGAAGCCATTCTTTTTTCAACATGTTCATAACTTTTCCTCCTATATTGTAATGCACGAGTTGTCCACACAGACCGAATGACCAAAATTGACTTTTGGTCAATTTACTAGCCAATAATAGCAGAAAAAGCCTATTACCACAACGGTTTGGCTCAATAAAAAGAATGTAGTCGCTTACACTAGTTTATCCACTGTAATTGTGCATAACTTGTGCATAACCTCTTTATACACAACATTCCACACACTATGAACATTTTATCAACAGACTTATCCACATATGCACAGACCGGATTCTTTATTTAGTAATAAGAATATTTGTTCGCTACAAAATAGAGTATGTTATCCTCACACGCATCCACAGGTTGTGCATAACTAAAAAAGACAGCCTATTAGGCTGCCTTATTGCTGTTCACTTAATGTGACTGTTGTCTCGTTTTTCTCGCCATCCCGGTAATACGTCACCTTCATTTGATCTCCGATTTGTTTATCTTCGTAGAGATGTTTCCGCAAAGAAGTCATATCATTTATCGGCTGGCCATCCAGCTCTGTAATTACATCCAGCTCCTGTAATCCTGCTTTTTCCGCAGGAGATAGTGCTTCAAGACTCCAAATATAGACACCATTCTCCATGTCATTTGGTAAGCCTAGATGCTCCGTCCGTTCCGATGCCGGTATCTCATTCAATGAATAAGCTTCTACTCCCAAGTATGGACGTTCCACTTGACCATTCTTTTCGAGTTGCTCCATGATAGGCACTGCGCTATCAACTGGAATAGCAAAGCCGATGCCTTCAACGGATGATTCCGCGATTTTCATCGAATTAATACCAATCAGCTGCCCTGCCATATTGATAAGGGCACCGCCGCTGTTACCTGGATTGATCGCTGCATCTGTCTGCATAACATCTGCCTGCCAATCCGCTCTGCCATCTCCATTGAAATCCTGGGGAACGGTGCGGTTGACTCCACTGATGATACCTTGTGTAACTGATCCGGAGAAGCCCAGTGGATCCCCGATTGCTATAACCGGCTCACCCGTTTTGACAGTAGATGATGTTCCGATCTCAATGACCTGCTCCACTCGGGAAGCATCCATCTCCAAGACTGCTAAATCAGTGAATACGTCACTGCCAAGCAGCTTTGCGGAAATTTCCACTCCATTATGGAGGATAACATCTACATCCGTAGCTCCTTCGACAACATGGTGATTGGTGACCACATAGGCTTTATCGCCTTCTTTTTTATAAATGACGCCAGATCCGCTTCCGGCAGCACTCTCCTCCTGTGAGAAAAGTGCATCACCCTGCTGCAGATTTACAACACCAACTACTGCTGGTGCAGTTTTATCGACAATATCGGTAATACCTGATTGGACATCCACACTGACATTCTGCAAATTAGGATTCTGATTTGAATCTGAAGCGAGCTGTGTGGCCTCTCCTTGCTGCGACTGTGATTGGTCGTTCGGCGTAAGACTGTCTCGATCAAGGCCATAAGCGACAAGCAGTACAATACCGGCTCCGATGATACCGCCTAATATAGCTGGCAGCAGCCAGCTTGCGCGCTTCGGTTTTTCCGGTTCCTTGTGGTGATCATCAAAATAGTCCATGTTAGCCTCCGTTCCAATTCTTTTCGATATAGCTATCTTTCCACCATTTCGGAAATTTAAACTATCTGGAAAATCGGTGTCGGTGTTTTAGGATCGGTATCATGCAACTCAATGTGTTTATTCAAATCAAAGCCTCGCTCCTGCAGGATATTTCCCACAGCAAGCCGTGCAAGGTCCTTCATATTATTATCGCGGCTCAAATGCGCAAGATAGATACGCTTCGTGTTGTTATCAATCAAGTCTGTGAGAGCAAGCGCGCTATCTTCATTGGAAACATGGCCAAGATCACCAAGTATCCTGCGTTTCACATTCCACGGATAAGCGCCCATCTGCAGCATGCTCACATCATGGTTTGCTTCAAATATATAAGCATCTGCTTTCTCAACGATTTTCTTCACTCGATCGGATACATAACCCGTATCCGTCACCAACGCTACCTTTTTACCTGCATGATGGAAAGCATAAAACATTGGCTCCGCCGCATCATGGGATACACCAAATGACTGTACATCCAGATCTCCAAACGTTTTCGTCTCTTCCATGTTAAAGACAAATTTATGATCCAAAGGTATTTTCCCGATGCTGTTCTCCATTGCTTTCCATGTTTTTTCATTTGCATAAATCGGCAGATCGAATTTCCTTGCTGCCACACCTAATCCTTTTATATGGTCACTATGTTCATGTGTGACTAGGATTTTCGTAAGTGACGCCGGATCAATTCCTGCCTCCTCCAATAAACGCTGCAGCTCCTTGCCAGTCAAACCTGCATCGACCAGGATACGCTCTTTCTCCGTTCCAATAAAGAACGCATTCCCGGAACTGCCGGAAGCAAGTACGCTAAAGCTTAACGTCATGCTGTTTCACCTCTTATTGTGTTTCTTCTGTCTCTGGCTGTAAACTGCTTAGAAAACCTGACTCTGTTGGAGCGTATATATATGGATAATCCGGTAGCAGTAAATAGAAATAATGCTTTTCATTATTTACTGTTATCATATACGCAGGTGCATAATTCGGCTTGGAAGAGAGCTCAATTGTCGGGTAGAAGCCTTTTTCAACTTTTATTGTGTCATTACTTTCGATCAGCTGCTGGCTTTGAAGTGCCTGGACCGCCTGCTTCTCTGAATACTGCTTCAGATCTTGATCTTCACTCTCTTCAAGCTTTTTAAAGTCTTTGATATATGTTTGTGTATATTCTACAACTTCGTAATCTTCATTAATCGTGACAAGCAGTAAACTATCCGGACTGAAATATGTTTGTCCTTGATTGATTTTTTGGAAGAACATCAGCTGATTTCCCTGTCTGCCCCAGTACGTATACTCTTCTGCAAACAAGACATGATCATTGATGAAGCCATTTAGCTCTTCGAGAGCCTGTTTATTGTCATCATCAATCGGAAATTCAACATGCAAATCCTGCGGTTCCTTAAATGTTGCCTTCAACTGCGTATTTGAACCCGAGCTGATATCAAAGTTCATCTTATCTCGATTAGGAACCTTGTCCAATTCATCTTCCGTAAAATGAAATTTGGTTGCTTCATACTGCTGGTTCGTATCCGTTTGCTGATCGGACAATTCTTTATATCCTTTTACACTATCCAAGACAGCTGCCTGACTTTCTGTTTCCAGCACTGTCTGCTCTGTTTCTTCCTGCGGGAACAGCTGGAAAACCAGATACACGTTCAGAACCAGGAAGGCAAGGATGAACGTCAGCTTTATCTTGTTCCATTGCATCAGTTCTTCCCTCCTGTCGTGCTACCTTCAACTTCCAGCCAATCCCCTTGGTATTTTACATACCAGCATGGCTGCATGTGGTACTTAAAAATATCGGATTCTTCATATTCCTCCAACTTATAACCAATGACTACATCATCTATATCGCGTGGGCTGTATTGATTCTCTTCTATCCAGTCCTGAACGTCCTTAGCCTCCAACGAAACATTACTTTCTGAGTTGCCTGTAGTCCCAATATTAAGCAAGGTCCTCTCATAGCTGACGGGATCCGGAAGATTGTTTTGCATCCGGATCGACATAAGTGAAAGACCACTTGCTTGGAACACTGGATAACCATTACGCACCATTCGGAACTGGAAAGTAAAGCTACCTTCGCCGCTTACTGCATATAAATTAAAATTATTTGTCCATCCTTTATGAGAATTGATTGTATTTATCGCTGCTTGCAGCTGATCGGCCCGTGTAGCTGTCCCCATGCTTGAAGAAGAGGGATTTGAATAGCTGTAAGAAGCAAACTGTCCGCTATTGCTGAACTGTACGGATTCCAATCGATTGGCGTCAATGTATTGATCGGAGCCTTGAACCGAAGGATCTTCCATATAGATCCCTGCAAATGCATTCCTGGAGATCGTCTCACTACGAACGATACTATCACTTACATCAATCTTCTCAGGTAAATAAATCTGGTTCCAAGTATTCGTTTCTGACAATGTCACAGCAGCTGTTAGGTTCCCGCTATTGAGGATCTCATTAATATTATTTGTCACAGTAGCTGTTACCACATTTTCCATTGGGTTCTCCTGGTGTTCGTTCAAGAAGAGAAGTCCAGTCGAACCATTTTCATTAGGCGTTAGATAGACTCTCGTGAAGCCGCCATTTCCAAGTCTATTTGTTATATTTTCTGCTCCTTCTACTTGAAACAGATTGTTCAATTGAGAAAAAGCAACAGTAACCGGATATACGAGCTCTACACTGTTGGCGGGAATTTGACTTTGACTTTGATCATTACGTTTTGTATCTGTCAGCGTCCAGGAAGACAATTGATCAATGAATTTCTGCTCCTGGTCCTTCGACGTAAATACGAAGTTACCATCATTTTTATGAATGTACGTATGTGCCGGCCGGACTACATCAGCCAATTGTTTCTCCACACCATCCAAGGTCTTTGGTTCCTCGGTTCCAATTCCCTCCGATTCTAGGCTATTTGGCTGGAAAGTCCAGACATAAGCTGTCAAAACTAAGCTTAACGCTACGAGTATAATCAGCAGAATCGTACTGAATGTCTCCAGCTTCATCGCACCTCACCCCTTTTCCGGTTGATCGGAATGGTGAAGAGCACGGTCGTGCCTCTTCCTTCCTTGCTCTCTGCCCAAATGACGCCATGGTGCGCTTCGACAAGGTCCTTCGCAATGGCAAGGCCAAGACCCGTTCCACCCAATTTACGTGTACGAGCTTTGTCCGTCCGGTAAAATCGTTCAAATATCTTATCTAGTTTTTCATAGGCTATACCCATCCCCTCATCGGAGATGCTTACTAATAGCTTCTGACTGTCTTTACGAAGACGGAAACGAATGGTACCACCATCCGGAGAATATTTAATTGCATTACTAATCACGTTATCCAAAACTTGCATCACTTTATCTTTATCAATTGTGACAAGTGCTTCTTCTTTCGGCAAGTAGCGTTCGAAATGGATATCATCCCGTTTGTTCATCTCAAAGCGATCGATTACATGATGGAAGAAATCAACAAAATTAATGCGATCCCACTCCATTGTGTAGTTGCTGCTATCCATACGGGAGAGCTGCAGCAGATCATTGACAAGCCGTATCATCCTATCTGTTTCCTGCTGGGTCACATCAAGAAAATGCGGCGCAATTGATTCATCCTTCCATGCACCATCTGTCAGCGCCTCCAAATAACTACGCATCGTTGTCAGAGGTGTCCGAAGCTCATGCGAAACATTAGAAACAAATTCTCTCCGCTCCTGATCAATTTGTTCCTGTTCGGTAACATCACTGATCACTGTGATGAATCCGCTGATTTGCTCGTATTCATCCTGTACGATAGAGAAGTTGCATCGCAACAGTAAATACTGATCATCATCACTCATATCAATGATGATTGATCCAGTTTCCTGGATTTCGGTGATATCGACGATCTTTTCATTCAAATTCAATACTTCAATCAAGAATTGACCGCGCACTTCGTCAGCACTACGTCCAATCAAGCTCTCTGCTGGAGCATTCATTAGCGTTATAGCTCCATTCCTGTCGGTTGCGATTACACCATCCGACATATGGGAAAGGACAGAGCTCAGCTTACGGCGTTCCCCTTCCGTCCGCATATGGGCTTGCCGGAGTTCATCGTTCATGTGGTTGAAAGTACGTGCCAGCTGACCGATTTCATCTTCACCATATACATTTACACGTTTGGAGAAATCTCCTGTCGCCATGACGCGGGCTTGCTTTTGCATCTCCTTGATTGGCTTCGTTATTGCCCGGGCAATGAGTATTCCTAAAATGGCAGCAAAAATAAGGGCTATGAACGTTGCTTGCAGGAAAATGATATTCGTACTTTTCAGCTGGCTGTATACTGGTTCAATAGATGTACGTACATAGATTAAGCCGAGTAATTCACTTTCGCCATTGCTGTCTGTTCCCATGATGTTGTAAAAAGATTTAAGCGTTCGGTCACCTGATTCTTCATCAATGACAATATCCGTTTTTTCAGTGGAGGGAAACCCATTGTTGGTTATTGCCTGTATGATGTTGTTGTCCGTCACACGGGCGCCAACAGAGTTTTGGTCACCAAGCTCGCTCGTACCTACAAGCTGTCGCTGGGTATCAATGACCTGAATCTTTGTTTCTTCCCCTTCCGAATAGTTCTCGAGCAGATCAGCAATATCTTCCTCTAGAGTAGGATCGGTCGGGGACCGTTCTTCCTCAAATTCCTGCACCAGTGATTGTTCCAGCCAATCCATATTGGAATTAAGCGAGGTTCGCGTATTGTTAATCAACTGATTTTCCAAGCTGTTGGTAAAAAAGACGCCGATCAACAAAAGAGCGATGATCAGCAGCAAAATGTAAACGACAACCAGCTTTAGGCTCACAGAACGAAAAAAGCCTATCTTATTCATAGATGTTACTCCTGTTCAGGGCTGCGAAGATAATATCCTACGCCCCTTCGTGTAATGATCCAGAGCGGACTGCTCGGATTGTCTTCGATTTTCTCACGGAGACGGCGGACAGTTACATCGACTGTACGAACATCGCCGAAGTAGTCATATCCCCATACTGTCTCCAGCAAATGTTCACGCGTCATGACTTGTCCGCTATGACGGGCAAGATAATGAAGCAATTCGAATTCACGATGTGTCAGTTCTACCTGTACTCCATCATTTGTTACGGTATAAGCTTCCGGATGGATGACTAGTTTACCGATTTCGATATCTTTGTTCTCTTTGCTGTCATCTTCTGGAATCTGAGCCTGTCTGCGCAAATTCGCTTTGACACGGGCAATTACTTCCCTGTTGCTGAAAGGCTTCGTCACATAGTCATCGGCCCCAAGCTCAAGACCGAGGACCTTATCTATCTCCGCATCTTTTGCAGTCAGCATGATGATTGGCATATTATGTGTCTTCCGCACTTCACGGCAAACTTCATTGCCGTCTTTGTTCGGCAGCATGATATCCAAAAGGATCAAATCCGGGTTCTCTTGCTGCACTAATTCGACAGCTTCATCTCCGTCATAGGCACAGATCACCTCGTATCCTTCCTTCTCTAAATTGAATTTCAATATATCAGCGATTGGTTTTTCGTCGTCCACCACTAAGATCTTATGGTTCATCGTATTCCCACGCTTTCTAGTGTTTTTTATCTGAATTGTTTTATCTATATATTACTAGTTCAGTAATTGCATACCCTTCCTATTTTACAGCAATTTCGGTCAAATGTCTTTGTAAGGGGTCGATTCGGCAGTTTTTGGAAGAATAAAGAAAAAATCGCCCATATGGACGATTTTTAACTTATTGGCTGTATACGCTTCTTACTTCATTTGTTTGTGTACGATCTGGGCCAACAGAGAAGATGCTTAGCGGAATACCTGTCAGCTGGGAAATACGCTCGATATAGTGACGTGCATTCGCTGGCAATTCGCTCAAGTTGCGAACACCTGTGATATCTTCTGTCCAGCCTGGAAGCTCTTCATAAACTGGCTCACACTGTGCCAACTCTTTCAAGCTTGCCGGGAAGTGCTCCATGACTTCACCTTTGTAGCGGTAAGCAACACAGATTTTCAATGTTTCAATACCAGTCAGTACATCGATTGAGTTCAAGGAAAGATCCGTAATACCACTCACGCGCTGCGCATGACGGACAACAACGCTGTCGAACCAGCCTACACGGCGCGGACGGCCAGTTGTTGTGCCATATTCACGACCTACTTCGCGGATTTGGTCTCCAATTTCATCATGTAATTCTGTTGGGAATGGGCCATCGCCGACGCGGGTTGTGTAAGCTTTGGAAACACCAACAACATGATTGATCTTCGTTGGACCTACACCGGAACCAATTGTAACTCCGCCTGCAATCGGGTTGGAGCTTGTAACGAACGGGTACGTACCTTGGTCGATATCAAGCATAACGCCCTGCGCACCTTCAAATAGGACGCGGCGGCCTTGATCCAATGCATTGTTCAGCTCAACGGATGTATCCGTTACATACTTCGCGATCTGCTGTCCATATTCATAGTATTCATCAAGGATTTCTTCAACTGTGAAGGCTTTGCTTTCATAAACCTTCTCGAACAAACGATTCTTCTCTTCCAAGTTCTGCTCCAGTTTTTCACGGAAAGCATCCTTGTCCAGTAAATCAGCGATACGGATACCCATGCGCGCTGCTTTATCCATATATGCTGGTCCGATACCTTTTTTCGTTGTACCGATTTTATTAACACCTTTTGCTTCTTCCTGAAGCTCATCCAATTTCAGATGATATGGAAGAATAACATGTGCTCGGTTGGAAATAACAAGATTATCCGTGCTGACATTGCGTTCGTGCAAATATTCCAATTCTTCAATCAATGCTTTTGGATCAATTACCATACCATTGCCCAATACACATTTCTTTTCCGGGAAGAAAATACCGGATGGAATCAAGTGAAGCTTATATGTGACATTATCGAATTTAATTGTGTGGCCAGCATTGTTCCCGCCTTGGTAACGAGCAACAACTTCGGCATTTTGTGAAAGGAAGTCAGTAATCTTCCCTTTCCCTTCATCTCCCCATTGGGTTCCTACTACAACTACTGAGGACATCTGTGTGGCACCTCCGCCAAATAAACTATTTTTAACACCTCTAAAGTGTATCAATCCCCAAAACACATGTCAATGATACAACCGAACATTTACTGATGAAGACCTATATTTGTTCGTTAAAAAACACCCTATCAAATGATAGGGTGCTGTAATTAAGCTGGCGGAACATCGCTTTCCGAATATCTATGATCCAAATCTACGAATTTATTATACTCTTTTACGAACGCAAGCTCGACTGTTCCTACTGGACCGTTACGCTGTTTAGCCAGAATGATCTCAATGATATTCTGCTTTTCAGATTCTTTATCGTAATAATCGTCACGATACAGGAAGCCGACAATATCGGCATCCTGCTCGATACTTCCTGATTCACGCAAGTCGGACATCATCGGACGTTTGTCCTGGCGCTGCTCTACTCCACGAGAAAGCTGTGACAGCGCGATAACTGGGACTTCCAGTTCCCGTGCCAGTGCTTTCAGGGAACGGGAGATTTCCGATACCTCTTGCTGACGGTTCTCTCCTTTACCGGAGCTTGATCCCATGATGAGCTGCAAGTAGTCGATCAAAATCATTCCTAATCCGCCTTCCTGCTTCAGACGGCGGCATTTGGAACGGATATCACTTACTCGGATACCAGGCGTATCATCGATATAAACCCCTGCATTCGACAAGCTTCCCATCGCCATCGTGAGCTTAGCCCAGTCTTCTGCTTGCAGACTTCCTGTCCGCAGACGCTGCGCATCGATATTACCCTCTGCACAAAGCATACGCGAAACTAGCTGGGACGCACCCATCTCCAAACTGAAGATAGCTACATTCTCTCCTGCATGTATCGATACATTTTGCGCAATGTTCAAGGCAAATGCGGTCTTTCCCACGGAAGGACGGGCAGCAATGATGATCAAATCATTCCGCTGGAAACCGGAGGTCATTTTATCTAAGTCTCGGTAACCAGTCGGAATACCTGTAATAGAAGCGTTTTGATGATGTAATTTCTCGATATTATCGTATACTTCGATCAAAACGTCCTTTATGTTCTGAAAAGCACCGGAATTCTTACGTCCGGATACTTCCATAATCGATTTCTCTGCTTCGTTGAGGACATCTTCGACAGCATCTTCTTTTGCGAAGCTTGATGTGACAATGTCCGTAGCAGATCGTATAAGACGGCGCAGCAGCGCCTTTTCAGCTACGATTTTGCTGTAATATTCAATATTTGCTGCAGTTGGAACGGCGTTAGCAAGATCGCTAAGATACGAAACGCCACCGACCTCCTCCAACAGTTTTGCATTAGCAAGTGCAGTAGTGACGGTCACCAGATCAACTGGTTCTCCTCTATCGGATAAACGCATCATCGCATCAAAGATACGCTGGTGGCTTGCCCGGTAGAAGTCGTCTGCTACAACCTGTTCTGATGCTCTGGATAGCGCTTCAGGCTCTAGGAAAATAGCTCCAATTACTGCTTGCTCTGCTTCTATATTATGTGGAGGGGTCCGATCATTCCAGGCTTCTTCCATCATGATTCCCCCATTTCTGGCATACTGCTACCATTGTACCGAAATATCCCCCTTTTGTGTCAAAAGGGGGATGGAAAACTGCTAGTATTTTGTTGGAAAAAATATTATTGCTCGCTGATATGGACTTTCACCTTACCAGTTACTTCCGGATGCAGCTTCACATCCAAGTCACGGTAACCAAGAGCACGAATCGGTTCATTCAATTCGATTTTCCGCTTATCCAATTTGATTTTATGAGACTTTTTCAGCTCATCAGCGATTTGTTTGCTTGTGATGGATCCGAATAGACGGCCGCCTTCTCCGGATTTCGCTTTTACTTCTACTGTAAGATTAGCAAGCGTTTCACGCAGTTTTTTCGCATCTTCGACTTCCTGGAGTTCAAGCTGATGCTGTTTATTATCTTTTGCTTCCTGTACCTTCACATTACCTTTTGTAGCTGGTACAGCCAAGTTATTTTTAAGCAAGTAATTACGTGCATAACCATCTGGCACTTCTTTCACTTGTCCTTTTTTCCCTTTACCTTTTACATCTTCTGTAAAGATTACTTTCATTCTTCTTTTCTCCCTTCAACGTATTCATCTATGATTTGCTGCAGCTCTTGCTTCGCTGCCTCTACAGTTGTGTCGGAAATCTGCGTCGCGGCATTGGTCAAATGCCCGCCGCCATTCATTCTCTCCATGATCACTTGCACATTGACTTGCCCAAGTGATCTGGCGCTGATTCCGATACGTCCATCTTCCCGCTCAGATATGACAAAGCTTGCACTCACACCATCCATCGTCAGCAATGTGTCTGCTGCTTGGGCGATGACAACCGGCCCGAATACCTGCCCCTTTTCCCCTGCAGATATTGCGATTCCTTCCCGGTAAATTTCTGTATGCTCAATCAAATGTGCCCGTTTCACATACGTATCCAGATCTTCTTTCATAAAGCGCTGCACAAGGACTGTATCAGCACCTTTGGAGCGCAGATAGGATGCTGCATCGAATGTTCGTGAACCGGTACGGAGCGTGAAGCTTTTCGTATCAACAATGATGCCCGCAAGCAAAGCACTCGCTTCCAATGTGGACAATCGAAGCTTCTTAGGCTGATAGTCCAATAGCTCTGTCACAAGCTCTGCTGTCGAAGAAGCATATGGCTCCATATAAACAAGTGTCGGCTTTTCAATGAATTCCTCTGCCCGGCGATGGTGGTCGATCACAACGACATGCTCCGTCTTGCTGAGCAATCTATCGTCAGCAACCATTACAGGCTTATGCGTATCAACAACGACAACAAGTGTGTTCTTGGTTACCCTATCGAGCGCTTCTTCCGGACTGATGAATTGTTCCCAAAGCTCCTCATCCTCCTGAATGGCCGACATCAGCTTAGAAACTCCCGTAATATCCTGCTTATCAAGGACGATATGCCCGACAATATCATTTGCTTCTGCTATTTTCAAGATTCCGATGGCCGCCCCGATAGAATCCATATCTGGTGTTTTATGTCCCATGATGAGCACCTGCTCACTCTGCTTGACCAATTCCTTCAATGCATGTGAAATGACACGTGCCCGAACCCTGGTCCTTTTTTCCATTGGATTCGTTTTGCCGCCGTAGAAACGCACCTTGCCGGCTTCTCCTTTGATGGCGACCTGATCTCCGCCTCGTCCCAGTGCCAAATCCAAGCTGGATTGGGCAAGTTCCCCAAGCTCCGGTAATGTCTGTCCGCCAGCACCGACACCAATACTAAGGGTGATCGGTATATTCTGATCGGTAATCAATCCGCGAATCTCATCGAGAATCTCGAATTTTGTTTTCTCCAGTTCCTTCAAAATACGCTGATTGAGGACTGCCAGAAATCGTTCTTGAGATGTACGCTTTAAGTAGAGACCTTTTTGACGTGACCACTCATTCAATTGAGCTGTGACACGGGAATTGATCTGGCTTTTCATTGTGTCATCAAGATTCTGTGTCATTTCTTCATAGTTATCAAGAAAAATAATAGCTAGAACGGTCTGTTCTTCATTATATAAGTTCTGGATTTCCAGCTGCTTCGTCCGATCGAATAAATATAGAAGCCGCTCTTCCTTTTTGATAACTGTCAGGAAATCAAAATCATCAAGCGTAATCCACACCTCGTTTTTCTCATCCTTGATTGCTGGTATCAAAGCATCCGACAAGTCATCCAGCGGAGCACCTACGAGCGTATCCTCCGCAAACCTGTTCATATAAGGTGTTGTCCATTCAATCTGGTAATTCTCGCTGTACAGGACGATTCCGATCGGCATTTCCAAGAGTGCTTCCTCGCCGACCTTCTTCACACGGTGGGACATTGTCGAAATGTACTCCTCCGTCTGATCCTGCATCCGCTGTTCCGTCAGTATACTGTAGAAAAAAGACAGAGCCAGGAGCACTGTCAGCGGCAGCCCAAGCTTCCATTCGTAAAACCACACACAAATAAGCAGGATGACAGCAAGTACATATGTCACGATCAAATGCTTACTCAATGCTGGTTTCTTAAATATCTCTGGCATATATGTCAGCTCCTAAACCTAAATTCCGCGACCATGCTACTTTCTGCTGCTCATCCGTTCCCGCAGCCTGAATCCTACATCAATTATACCCAAAATACGCACAAGATACAGCAGTATAGTCCCGAAAAGGACCGATACCACAACTGCAAGAATCGGCAGCACCTTCGGCAGATTCCGGTGGTGGGCAAAATAGAAGAAGAATGAAAATCCTTGCAGTACAAGCAGGATTCCAGCAAGCTCCGTAACATTTGCGACAACCGGATAAAGCCATCCATTCGGATCCATATCGAACCAGCGGGCGAATGACCCGATAAAGTAGATGAACAATACAATGACAGGCAGGTTGAATCGGCGGAATGGCGGATAAAGGATTTTATCTTTGCTCTGACGATTATGGATTTTCTGAGCCAGCCATTGTGTGATGAAAGCATACAGAAGTGAGCCGACAGCGATCATCGTTGGAATCAGCACCATTATATAATCAAACATAGCATTGACTTGATCCCACTGGGTATCCGTTACGCTCACCCCAACGGTGTCCATCTCAGACTGGAGCGACTGAAGCGTAGTCTGATAGCTGTTTTGGATTTCATCAATAATATTTATCCCTGACACAAATTGCGTCCCAGCCAGAAATATCGTGAATCCAAGTGCATACCCTGCTGCTCCTTTTAATAAAGCTTCATATGTCGATTGCTTGTGATGCAGCGCATAACCTGTCGCTGCTGCTCCAATAGCGACTGAAATCGTCAGGAAGAACCCAGCAAGTGTCCCTATAAAGGAAAAAAGCAAAATGGCGAGAGCAAAGTAGATACCTGGCTTGAAACCATGGCGTATCCAATAGAGGATTATTGGCACTGGCATAATTAGCATGGCCAAAATATTAATCACTGGCGCGAAAGTCGCAATTAGCAACAGTACGAGATAAATCCCCCCAAGTATAGCCCCTTCCGTCATTTTTCGAGCATTGTTCATGAATCGTGACACCCCATTTAAATATGTAATCTTCCACTTGTAGAAAAAGCACAGCTGCATAGGCTGTGCTTACGTTCGTTTGTAATGGACTAAGGCGCATGAAAAGCCCTTCATCCGAAAAAATGCTACCCCACGATTATACCTGAAACGGAGTCGTCAAACAAATGATTCGACATGAAGATAGTCCCATCCGCAGATTAGTTTGTGAATATCTTAATTTACCTGTTTATTTTTCCGAAATGAGCCCTTATAATAGTTAGACAACCTTACAATGGTTGGCACTACATACTACATACCTCATTAGCCACTAATGAGACGAACCTCAAAATCGGCTGCATCGCGACAAGCATGCAGCCGATTTTTCTATTCCACACTTTTTACACAATTTTTCTACCGAATCAAGAAGAAGTACAAGATTGCGGCATGCTATGATTAATCCAAGATCAGAACAGGTTATAAACACAACAAATCGGGTAAACAAACAACTATACAATCTACGGAAAGGACAGGAACACCATGAAAAATAGTCACTTCAATGCGATTCTCGCAGCAACTCTTTTAATCAGCAGCATCGGCGGTTACTTGCACTCTATCTTCTAATTCATTAGCCCAGTCAAGCTCTTCCTGTAAAGGCGGAGCTTTTTATTTTGCGGAAATAGGAACCCTTGCGGTAATAGTTTATAAAATCACCACTTGGAACATCCTGCGGAATATGTCACACTATTTTTAACTTAACTGTTAGGAGTGGGACGTTTTGTTGACAGATTATCATGTACATATGGCAGAAACAGGCTCGTTCACTTTGGACTATATTCGCGAATATCTCAGCGCCGCTAAAGAAAAGGGGATTGAGGAATTCGGCATTTCAGAGCATGCTTACTTCTTTCAGGAAACAAATAAAATTCTAACCAATCCGTGGGTAGAAAACCGCCGGACGCTCCATTTCAAGGATTATCTTGCTTTTTTCAAAGAGGTTAAAGAAGCTGGACTTCCCGTCAAGATGGGGATTGAAATGGATTATACACCTGGTAAAGAAGCTGAAATGGCTGAATTTCTTGATCAGCATCCTTTCGACTATGTCATCGGGTCCGTGCACTGGATTCGTGAGTGGGGAATCGATTTGGATATTTATAAAGAAGAATATGAGAAACGTGATCTGAAGCAGGCGTATCGTGATTATTATGATCAAATCATCACGCTCGCTCAGTCCAGGCTATTCAGCTTTGTCGGCCATATTGATCTGATTAAGATTTTTGGCTATAAACCGGACGATCAAGCCTTTGTTGAAGGAGAATATGATCGAGTCGTCAAGGCACTAGCAGAAAATGATACATGTATCGAAATCAGCACGGCTGGTCTGCGGAAGCCGGTCGGAGAGATTTATCCAGATCCCGTTCTATTGCAAAAATGCCATGATGCTGGTGTTGGCATCGTCATTAACTCTGATGCACATGCACCAAAGCATGTAGGCTATGCCTACGAACAGGCAGTTGAGCTTGCCAAAAACACGGGCTACACGGAGATTCAGACATTCGAAAAGCGCCAGCGCATGGCAGTTCCGCTAGGCTGAACTATCACATAATTACTGCTACCATGGAGACAATACCCAAAGGAGCTGCAGATTGCTGCAAGCTCCTTTGTTTTGCGATAAAACCCTTACAAGTCAGAATACTTTTTCTAGTTTCTATTTGCAGGCACATTTCCTATAATGAACTACATATCTTCATCATTACTACACTAAAGGAATGCAGTAAGCTGCTTCGATAAGGAGTGACATCATGAATCAACCAGAGAACACAGCGTTAAAGAAAGAAATTGGACTATTTCTAGGTTTATCCATTGTAGTAGGAACAATCATCGGCTCTGGTGTGTTTATGAAACCAGGCCCTGTGCTGAGTCATGCCGGCAGTTCTGAGATTGCCATGCTCGCTTGGCTGATCGGCGGACTGCTGACACTTGCTGGCGGTCTTACTATTGCTGAAGTTGGTGTACAAATTCCAAAGACTGGCGGTTTGTACGCGTACTTAGAGGAAACATATGGCGAACTTTGGGGCTTCCTATGCGGCTGGGTGCAAACGATTCTTTATGGACCAGCCATCATCGGGGCTCTTGGACTTTACTTTGGAACATTGATGGTCAATTTGTTCGGCTGGGATACGAACTGGACAACTATTGTTGGTATCGCAAGTGTCGTGTTCCTTTGTATCATTAATATATTAGGCACAAAACTCGGCGGTGCCGTGCAGCTTGTTACTACAATCGGCAAGCTGCTCCCAATCCTGCTTATCGTCATCTTCGGTTTTTGGAAAGGGGATGCAGACTTTTTCAGTGCTGTACCGGAAGCTATTTCCGATATTAACTTCGGTGCTGCTGTATTAGCGACATTATTCGCTTATGATGGCTGGATCATGCTCGCCTCCATGGGCGGCGAAATGAAGAATCCAGAAAAGACATTGCCGAAAGCAATGATCGGCGGTATCTTGATTGTTACAGCTTGTTATCTGTTTATTAACGCTGCCATGCTTTATATCCTGCCTGCAGCAGAAATCGTCAGCCTGAACACGAATGCCGCCAGTACAGCAGCGAAGCTTGTACTGGGTGATGCTGGAGAAATCATCGTTAGCTTGGGTATCATCGTCAGTATTTTCGGCTGCCTCAATGGTAAAATCCTAACATTCCCGCGTATTCCGTTCGCAATGGCTGAACGCGGTCAGCTGCCATTTTCCAACCTGCTTAAAAAGGTGCATCCAACACTGCATACACCTTGGGTAGCAGTTATTTTGCAGCTAGTTCTTTCTATCATCTTCATGCTTGTCAGCAATCCGGATAAGCTGTCCGAAATCAGCATTTTCACGATTTATATGTTCTATGTTCTCGCTTTTTATGCTGTTTTCATCTTGCGCAAGCGTAATAAAGGAAAAGAACGCGCTTATAGTGTACCACTGTATCCATTCATCCCGATTGCAGCGATAGCAGGGTCCTTGTTTGTCTTGATCAGTACATTGTTCACAGACTTCTTAAGCTGTCTCCTGTCAATTGGAATAGCAGTCATCGGTCTTCCGATATTTTATATATTGAAAGCTAAACAGCGCTAAAAAAGCGAGCAGACCTTGTCTGCTCGCTTTTTTTATATCGTGATAGCTGTCACATCAAAAATGTCATCCAGCTGTTTCAATCCTTCTACTTCTTCTTTTTGCGGTTCCTTATCAACTGTAAGCATCATGATCGCATCGCCGCCCTCATTTGAGCGTCCTACCTGCATCGTCGCGATATTGACCGCATATTTAGCTAATAACGTACCAACGCGGCCGATTGCTCCTGGCTGGTCTTTATGCCGAACCAGCAGCATATGCCCGGCTGGCGTTACATCGACATAATAGTCATCCACCTTTACAATACGCGCCCCTAGCCCGTTCACAAGTGTTCCTGCAACTTGATGCGTCATAGTCGCAGATTTTGCTTCAACTGTCACCAGACTAGTGAAGCCTCGTGTTGTGGACGTTTTTTGTTCATTGATGGTAATACCGCGTTTTTTGGCTAAGTGTGTTGCATTGACGTCATTCACATTGCCTAAGTAGCGCTGCAGCAATCCTTTGACTGTATTCCGTGTCAATGGAGCTACCTCTTGATCTGCCAGGTCTCCAGCATAATAGACGGTCACTTCCTCGATTGCATCAGGCATTGTCCGAGCCAGGAAGGCTCCGAGCTTTTCAGCAAGATCAAAGTAAGGCTGAATTTTTCGCATGACTTCCGGGGAAATGGAGGAGAAGTTAACCGGATGAATCGCCTGCCCTCCCTGAAGAATCTGCATCACGTCCTTACTGACATCGATAGCAACATTTTCCTGCGCTTCGACTGTGCTTGCCCCTAGATGCGGTGTGGCAATAACCTGCGGCAGCTCCAGCAGTTTATGGTGAACTGCAGGCTCCTCTTCGAACACATCCAATGCCGCACCAGCCACTTTGCCGTTGACGATTGCTTCATATAAAGCATCCTCATCAATGATCCCGCCTCTTGCACAGTTCAAGATCTGCACGCCATCTTTCATCTGTGTGAACGCTTCAGTAGAAATCATATGGCGTGTTTCTTTCAGCAATGGTGTATGGACAGTGAGGAAGTCACTCCCGGCGAAAACCTCTTCCAACGTTCCATATCCGATACCCATCTTATCCGCGCGATCTTTTGTCAGGAATGGATCATACGCGATTACATCCATCCGCTGTCCCTTTGCCCGATAAGCCACTTCTGCTCCGATCCGGCCCATACCAACGATTCCGAGCGTCTTGCCTTTCAATTCCACGCCGATATGCTGCTTGCGCTCCCAGCGTTCTTCCTTCAAAGCAAGGAATGCCTGCGGGATGTTGCGTGCCAGTGACATCATCATCGCAATTGTATGTTCCGCAGCAGAGTTCGTATTGCCATCCGGTGCGTTGACAACGACTATCCCAAGCTCTGTCGCTGCTTCCAGATCGATATTGTCCACCCCTACACCGGCACGTCCGATTACTTTAAGATTCGGTGCTGCTTCCATGATCGCCCGTGTTACAGTCGTCTGGCTGCGTACAAGCAGCGCATCAAAATCACCGATTTTTTGGATAAGTTCATCTTCCGTCAGGCCAGTATCTACTGTAACAGCAAAGTTATCTGCTTGCGTTAATGGTGTCATGCCTTCTTCACTTAACGGATCACTGATTAATACATGGTAAGTCATGTTCAATTCGCTCCTTGTTCCAAGTAGATTTGCTGTGCTGCTGCTGTGCCTGCGCCTAATGTGATCTGTTTGCCAATTTTCACAAGACCGATTTCCACTGCTCCGATAATCTGCAGTACATCTGCCGGAGAACAATATCCCATATGACCGATCCGGAAAATTTCTCCCTTCATATGCTGCTGACCGCCTGCAAATGCCAGGTTGAAATCTTGCTTCACTTGCTTCCGCAGCTGCTCTGCATCAAAATCTGCTGGTTTGATCGCTGTAACTGTTGGAGAAGCATATGCATCCTCTACAAGCAACGGTACATCCAATGCCCGGAAAGCAGCTCGTGTCATATCCCGCATCAGCCGATGTCTTGCATATACCTGATCCAGTCCTTCTTCCTCAAGAAGTGTAAGTACTTGTTCCAGTCCGAACAATATCGATAAAGCTGGCGTGAAAGGTGTGCTGTCCTTTTCCAGCCCATCACGATATTTTGTAAGGTCGAGATAAAATCTCGGCTGTGTATTGGCTTCGATTACTCGCCATGCCCGGTCACTTACTACTGCAAAAAACATACCGCCTGGGAGCATGAATGCCTTCTGCGTGCCTGTCACCAAAATATCAATACCCCATTTATCAAATTCTGTCTCGACGCCTGCTACACAGGATACACCATCTACAATGACCAAAGCCTCTGACACGTCATGCACTGCTTCTGAGATTTCTTTGATAGGGTTCAGCACTCCTGTTGACGTTTCGCAATAGGTGACAAACACGGAGCTGATTTCCGGATATTCCTTCAAGTATGCCTTGATATCCTCCGGATTTGCTGCTTCTCCCCATGTCACATCCAAGCGGTGGACGTGAAGCTGATATGCTTGTGCTATCTTCACAAACCGATCACCAAATGCTCCCACAACTACAATCAGCACTTCATCTCCTGGCTTGGAAGTGTTAGCAACTGCTGCTTCCAAACCGGCGGTTCCGCTGCCAGTCACAAGCAGTACGTCTTGTTCTGTTCCGAATACTGGCTTCAATTTAGGCTTGATACGCTGCAGCAAAGCAGTTGTTTCCGCACCGCGATGCCCAATCATCGGCTGGCTCATTGCGCGCTGTACACTTGGCGGAATTGGTGATGGTCCTGGAATACGTAGTAAAAGCTGATCTGGTAACATAATTTCTTCTCCTCCTTGGATTGTAAGATATCTTCACAGGTAAAAGAGACCATAAGAAAAGCCTTCCGCTCCCTTACCTGATAAGTAAGGGGCGAAAAGCTTGGATCTACTCACGCGGTGCCACCCTTTTTCACTGTCTGCTTGCACATGACAGCCTTCGTTGAAGCTATGCGTAACGGGCATATACCGGACAAACCTACTGGATTCAGCCTGCCTATTCAGAAGTGCTGCCCTTTGATGGATTATGCTAGTTCACACCAGCCACTAGCTCTCTTGGATAATCACGAACAAAGGTATGATCTTCATCAACATAGTTATGTTTTGGTTCAATTTTTTATTTATCATAGCAGACACACAGCTATTGTCAATACATTTTCTAATAATTATAGCAAATCGGATTGTTCGGATTTTAATGTAATCTGATTAACTCGGGCATTTTTGCTATACTGGAAAAAATAATAATTCAGCTGGAGGTATGAACCATGCAATTGGACACAGCAGCAAAAATGATCGCAGATGCCTCGTCGGTTGCGGTCCTGACCGGAGCCGGCGTATCCACTGCCAGCGGTATTCCTGATTTCCGCTCCACCACTGGTCTTTGGACAGCAGATCAATCCAGGGAATACTATATTTCCAATCACTATTTTCATAAAGATCCCGTAGATTTCTGGCAGAAATACAAGGATATTTTCCGGGTGAAGCTGCTGAGGGATTATGGTCCGAATCATGTGCATCGCTATCTCAGGGAATTGGAGGTGAACGGAAAACAAATCTCTGTCATCACCCAAAACGTGGATGGCCTCCATAACCTCGCAGGCAATAAGCATGTCATTGAATACCATGGCACCCTGAATAGCGCCACATGTCCGAACTGCGGCAATTCCTATGACTTACCTTATCTATTGGCTGCAGACACCCCTGTTTGCGAGAGATGTGAGCATGTGCTAAAGCCTGACGTTGTCTTGTTTGGAGATCCGATTACGGCGCACGACAATGCAGAACGAGCAATTCAGCATAGTGAGCTGGTTCTTGTACTTGGAACGTCCCTGCTCGTCAGTCCCTTCAACATTCTTCCTGAATACGCCAACACACTCGGAAAGCCATCCATCTTGATCAATCGCGAACCTACCGTAATGGATGAATTATTTGATATTGTCATTCATGATGATCTTTCCGAAATTGTGCAGCAGCTGCAAAAATAGCGAGCTCCCAAGGAGCTCGCTATTTTTATTCATATTGATAATGGTGAACAGGCTTGCTTTGTTTGACTAACAGGACGAATACGACGGCCGCTACAGCGAAGGCTCCCGCAATGGTAAAGGCAAACTGTAAGCCGGCTGTCATCGCCTGATCGGCACTCTGGGAAGCTACCGCTTGGCTGCCGCCGCTCATCAAGGTGATGAACAGTGCCGGACCGATCGCTCCAGAGATTTGGTTAAAAGCATTCAGAGAAGCACTGCCATGAGAATAGAGCTCTTCCGTCAATTGATTCAATCCCAATGTAGTCATCGGTGTCAGAATCAATCCAATTGCAAAGGTAAAGCCAACATAAAGCAATGTGAACTGCAGCATTGTCGTATCTGTTGAGATTGTTGTCATCAAGCCGATCATTGCTACTAACAGTATTGTTCCTGTGATAGCAAATGGCTTTGGTCCGAATCGATCGGAAAGCCGGCCAGTGAGCAGCGCCATGATTGCGATCATAATACCGCCTGGGAACAGGACAATGCCAGAATCAAATGCGCTGATTCCTAATGCATCCTGCATAAATACAGGCAAAAGAATCATCGCGGCAAAGAAACACATCATGACTGTGATTGTCACCAAAATAGCCATCAAAAAGTTTTTATTTTTATATGGACGCAGATCAAGCATCGGCGTCTCCAAATTGAATTGACGATAAGCAAAATATGCAATGGCAGCTAGTCCAACCAATAAAGCACCCAGTACCAGCGGACTTGTCCATCCTTCTGCACCAGCACTGCTGAATCCGATAACGATTGAACCAAAACCGATCACTGCCAGCACGACAGATAGAATATCTATCTTAGTACGCTTTGTCTCCAGTACATTTCGAACATAATAAGCAGCAAAAGCAAGCAAAACAAGTGTCACTGGCAATACACTGATGAACACATAGCGCCAAGAAGCTTGTTCCACAACAAGACCGGAAAATACAGGCCCGATTGCTGGAGCAAACAATATCACTACCATGAGCAAACCAAGCATCGAACCTCGCTTAGCAAGTGGTGTGATCGTGATGATCACTGTCGTTACGAGTGGGATGATGATCCCGGAACCAGAAGCTTGAATCACACGCCCGAGCAATAAAACAGCAAAGTTAGGAGCAATACCGGCAATAAGTGTTCCTATAAAGAAAAACGATAGTGCAGTAAGCAATAATTGCCGCGTGGTAAAACGCTGCATCAGATAAGCACTGATCGGGATAAGAATACCGATCGTCAGCATATACCCAGTAGAAAGCCAATGCGCAGTCGTCGTTTGGATTCCAAGGGTCTCTTCTATATTGGGCAAAGCGACATTCATAACAGTTTCATTTATCAATGCAATGAAATTCCCCACCATTAGGACAATGATCAACGGAATACGGTTTTCCACTTGCACATGTTTGTCGATAGTTTGTGTAGTAGCAGCCATATAGATTGCTCCTTTCTTTCTGTCAGATTAAGAATCAACTTTTTCCATTATAGAAGTTCTGCTATGAGATTCAAGCATCTTGTTCGTAATCGGCGCATATTATCAAATTAATTAAATTCTGAAAACTAACCATTAAAAAAAGACCCGCATTAGGGGTCTCGTAATAGTTGTCACGCTATTAAAATACATAAAAAAAGCATCACCCCAATGGATGATGCTTTCCTCATTACTCGCTCACGTATGGCAATAGAGCCATTTGACGAGAACGTTTGATAGCGATTGTCAATTTACGCTGGTATTTTGCAGAAGTTCCAGTCACACGGCGAGGAAGAATTTTTCCACGCTCGGAGATGAAACGTCTTAGCAAATCAACGTCTTTGTAATCGATGTAAGTGATGCCATTTGCTGTGAAATAACATACTTTTCTGCGCTTAGCGCGACCACGACGTGCTGCCATATCAGATTGCCTCCCTTAAATTAGAATGGTAGATCATCATCGGAAATATCGATCGGTTCACCTTTATCACGGAAAGGATCCTGGTCGTTATTTCGATTATAGTTATTGTTGTTGTTGCTATTGAAGTTATTATTATTGTTGTTGAAGTTCGAGTTCTGATTTTGGTATCCAGAAGAACCTTGTCCGCCTCCTTGAGAGCCACCTTTGGTCTCGAGGAATTGCACGCTATCCGCAACAATTTCTGTTACATATACACGATTACCCTCTTGATTATCGAAGCTTCTCGTTTGGACACGGCCATCTACGCCAACCAGACTTCCTTTGCTCATGAAGTTCGCCAGATTTTCAGCTGGACGTCTCCATACAACACAGTTAATGAAATCTGCCTCACGTTCGCCTGACTGATTAGAGAAAGGACGGTTTACTGCTAAGGTAAAGTTGGCAACTGCCACTCCATTTGGTGTATAACGCAGGTCCGGATCCTTGGTTAATCTGCCGACAAGTACGACACGATTTAACATCAGAACCCCTCCTTATTTCTCGTCTAGACGAATAGCCATCTGACGAATAATATCATCAGAGAACTTCGCTTGACGGTCGAATTCATTAATAGCGGCTTCATTGCCGTTTAGATTAATGACATAGTAGTAGCCATCACGGTAATCGTTGATTTCGTAAGCAAGACGTTTCTTGCCTTTCTCGTCAACTTTCACGATTTCCGCACCGTTATCAGTTAGGATTCCGTTGAAACGCTCAACTAGAGCAGTTTTAGCTTCTTCCTCGATATCTGGGCGGACGATGTACATGATTTCGTATTCTCTCATCCGTTTGCACCTCCTTTTGGACTTAACGGCTCTTATCTTTCATAAGAGCAAGGAGTAATCTTAATTACTCACAATGATGAATTATAGCAAATTATCTGCCGTTAAGCAAGTTGTTTCCACATATTTGCAAGATGAGGATCCGACCTTATACGTTAAAGCGGAAATGCATGACATCTCCATCTTTCACCAAATACTCTTTTCCTTCCAAGCGAACCTTCCCGCGTTCTTTCGCAACACTCATAGAACCAGCATCAACCAGATCCTCATAGGAAACAGTTTCTGCACGAATAAATCCTTTTTCAAAGTCACTATGGATGATACCAGCTGCCTGTGGAGCTTTGATGCCCATAGGGAACGTCCAAGCACGAACTTCCTGTTCACCAGCCGTGAAGTATGTTGCCAGTCCAAGCAGGCTGTAAGACGCCTTAATCAGCTGATCCAAGCCGGACTCCGGAATACCTAGCTCTTCGAGGAACATTTCTTTTTCCTCGCCTTCAAGCTCTGCGATTTCCGATTCGATCTTCGCACAGACAACAATCACCTGTGCACCTTCGTTTGCCGCGAACTCTTGTACTTTTACAAGATTCTGGTTCGCAGAAGGATCTGCTACTTCTTCTTCACTCACGTTAGCAGCGTACAAGACTGGTTTGCTTGTCAAAAGATGCAAGCCTTTCACAATCTTGCCCTGTTCTTCTGTGAATTCCAGTGCACGTGCCGGCTGTTCATTCTCTAGTGCATCTTTGACCTTGGATAGCACTTCTTGTTCTGCAACAGCTTCCTTGTCTTTTTGACGCGCTAGTTTCTCCACGCGCTGCAGACGTTTGTTGACAGAATCAAGATCTGCAAAGATCAATTCCAAGTTAATCGTCTCGATATCATCGATAGGATCTACTTTACCGGATACATGCGTAATGTTTTCATCATCAAAGCAGCGCACGACGTGAACAATTGCATCTACTTGTCTGATATGTGATAGGAACTGGTTTCCTAGTCCCTCCCCTTTACTTGCACCTTTCACGATACCAGCGATATCTGTGAACTCAAATGCAGTTGGGATGGTTTTTTTCGGTTTGACCAGTTCAGTCAATTTATTTAAACGTGAATCAGGGACTTCTACGATGCCGACATTCGGATCGATCGTACAGAACGGATAGTTTGCAGATTCCGCTCCTGCCTGCGTGATTGCATTAAACAATGTGGATTTACCGACGTTTGGCAATCCGACAATACCTGCTGTTAAAGCCATGTAATCTTCCACTCCTTAAGTGTCCTGGCCGCTTTTATCGTACAGCCTGCCAAAATAGATCTGCTTACTGAACACTCCGCCCAAAGGCCGGAAGATGGGGCAGTACCGGTAACTGACTTACGTTAAATCATGCCAGCTTGCCCTTACTTTGTCCAAGTAAACATACGTACTTCTAGAGTACACTATTCTCTATAAAACAGCAAAATTATGTGTGTATTTCTGCCTTTTAGAGTGCGATTACGTCAAAAAATTATTTAGTATATAAAAAGAAGTCTGTCTGATGACAACATCAGACAGACTTCTATGTTTCACGTGAAACGCATATTTTAGTTTGTCGGTTCTTCTGCATGCTCCAAAACTTTTTTCATTTTTGTCTCGAATTTTTTCCGAGGAATGAGCACGCTATGACCGCAGCCTTCACATTTAATCCGGATATCCATTCCCAGCCGGATAATCTTCCAGCGATTTTCACCACACGGATGGGCTTTTTTCATTTGTACCACATCATTAAGCTGATAGACTTTGTCACTCACGAGCATTCCCCCTCACGGCACTTTCCTGCATAAGCTCTTCTGCTTCTTGTTTATTATACATGACCAGCCTTGGAGCTGGAATACTGATATTGCGTTCCAATAGTTTCGTTTTGATACGATTTCTAGCTTCCCTTGCTACACCAAAATGCTCCATCGGCAACGTCTCAATGATAGCTCGCAGTACGATATGGGAAGTTGATAATGTCTCAACTCCTAAAAGCTGGGGGGTTGATTGAATCTCAGGATATTCTGCTGGCATCTCCAGCAGCACCTGCATGATGACCTCTTCGGCTACCTGCAGATTTGCTTCATAAGGTACATTGATATCCAGGACTCCCAAACTGTTATGCACAGAGAAGTTGGTTACTTGTGTAATATTTCCATTTGGTATGATATGCAGTTCGCCTGTCCAGTTACGAATCTTACATGTCCGCAAACCTATCTCTTCTACATCTCCCCGCACACCAGCTGTTTGAACATTATCTCCTACTGAGAATTGATTCTCGAAAATAATGAAGAAACCGCTGATAACATCCTTCACTAAGTTCTGTGCACCGAAACCGATAGCCAAACCAGCAACCCCGGCGCTTGCTATCAATGCCCCTATGTTTAAACCAAGCTGTGATAACACCATTACGACAGCGGTGAAATACACAACATACGTAATTACATTTTGGATTAGCTTTTTCAGCGTATTCTCGCGGCGTTCTGATACGAGAGGAGCCTTTAATTTCGCTTTTTCTCTGAAGGAATTATGAAAAGTCCTCTCCACTATATTATTGGCTACGCGGGCGACCACCATAGATAATATAATGATCATGACAATTTTTAATGCTGCTAATCCGATGGTTGTCCAAAGTTCGGCACTCGTCAAATAGTCGTAAATACTGGTCCACTGCTCCTCTACATTCATGATGTGCGTATCTCCTCGTCCATTTGTTTTCTTTATATATTATCAAATTTCTATTTCATTTTGTAACGATTTAGTATTGGATATACAAGAATGGCGGAGAGAATGTAAAGATTAGCAAAGCCAAAAATCGGGTACATCAAAGCTATCAGGTCTGTAAACCCAATCTGCGTGAGCGGCAGCATAAGCAGGACAAGCACAGCTGCTTGCAGCCAGAGCGGTCCCTTCCATCTTGTTTGAAAACGCGAGACAATACCGAGAATCCCTGAAACAGCCGAAGTATAGATAGCAAGCCACAGTACAATACTGATGCCGATAAGCACAATAGAGGGATAGTTTTTTAATATATAGAATAACGGGATATCATAATGCGGGATTGCATCACTGATATGCATCAAATCATTATTGTACAAGTAAGTTAGAGCACCAATAATAATTCCGCTGCCGATACTCGCAATCCATAATTCTCCCTTCCCTTTCATTTGCTTACCAATCGCACCGATAACAGCAACAACAGGAAGGATATTCAATGCAGTAAATGGGAAAGCTGCTTGCCAATTTGCCTGTTCCCGCCAATCCTGCAGCAGATTGATCTGTTCATGCCGTGTATAGACGATAAGAACAAGGACAAGTCCTCCGACTAAGATAGGAAGGATATAACTATTCATCGAAACGACACCTTCTACGTTGGAGGTGAATATCAGGATAATCATTAATGCTATGAAGAGGATGCCCAGCCAATTCGGAATCTGATACATCGTTCCAGTAGCACCGCCAGCTGCAATCATAACCACTGTAACTGTAAATAAATAAAAAACAATCAGCACATCATAAAAAGCAGCCAACCTTTTGCCCACTAGCCGCTCCAGTACCGGAAAGTAATGGGTGCTTCTTTCGGTGAAGCTTATATGCAGAATTACATAACTGCATATTGTAAATAGAACGGTGAAAATGATAATGGCCAGTCCACTTTCATAGCCGAAAAATTGCCAGATCTCTCTTCCCGAAGCGTATCCTGCTCCTATCAATGTCGCCAATATCAAAAACATCCATTTCAGCCCTGCAGCCCACATCACAGTCCCTCCAATTTCATATGAACACGTATAGAAAAAGTAGAAAAGCTATATACTATTACCAATATGTGTATGGAGGATAAGCTATGAGCCTGAAGAGAATATTTACGAAAAAAAAGGAGTTCCGCTGCGACTATCAAGACCCCCTTCTTATGAGTAAAGCCTATGAAACAATCAGCTCATGGATTCCCGATGACCGAGAGATTGTTGTCCTTTGCATCGGTACAGACCGATCGACTGGTGACGCATTAGGGCCCATTATAGGTTCATTTTTGACGGAAAAGCCATTGAACAGACTTCATGTATATGGGACGCTGGAATCTCCAGTGCATGCTGTCAATTTGGTCGAACGTCTGCAAAGGATAGCGGAAAAACATCCTACTGCTTATATAATAGCTATTGATGCCTGCTTAGGCAGGACCACTTCCATAGGTTCCATTATCGTTTCTCCTACACCACTTCGTCCGGGTGCTGCACTGAAAAAGAACCTTCCAGCAGTTGGAGATGCCCAAATAACTGGAATTGTGAATGCCAGCGGCGATATGGAGTATTTTGTTTTACAAAATACTCGCTTGCATCTTGTCATGCAGCTTGCATATAAAATCAGTGCTCTTTTACTTGCCGTCGATCGTAAACAAGTTCCTATACTATCACCCGACACCACCGCTGCCGAAAACTGATATGTTTCACGTGGAACAAACAAAAAAAGCCAAGAGAAGCGCGAGCTCCTGTTGGCTTTTATCTATTCAGTACATTCAATATTCTTTCTAAGTCTTCATCAGAAAAGAACTGAATCTCTATCTTGCCTTTTCTCTTACCGCGATGAATTGTTACATCCGTACCAAATTGGTTCCGCAACTGTGATTCAGTCTGAACAAGAAAAATATCCTTTACAGGTTTCTTTTTCTCAGGTTCCGGAAGGTTATTGTTCATTTGAATGATGAGCTGCTCTACTTGCCGGACATTCAACGATTCATTGCGTATTTTGTCTACCAGTGGCTGCAGTCTCTTCTTATCTTTTAATCCCAATAAAGCACGCCCGTGTCCCATGGATAGTTCGCCTTGATTGATTAAATCACTTATCTCAGGAGGAAGCATCAGTAATCGTACAAGATTCGCTATATGAGAACGGCTCTTCCCTAAGCGTTTTGCCAAAATCTCCTGTGTGATATCCAATTCTTTCATCAGGTTTGAATAAGCTTGTGCTTCTTCAATTGGCGTGAGATCTTCTCTCTGAAGGTTTTCCAGCAATGCAAGTTCCATCATCTTCTCGTCATCCAATGACTTGACGATAGCTGGAACCTTTTTCAAACCAGCTGCTTTAGCCGCACGGAATCTTCTTTCCCCCGCTACTATTTCATAGCCTTTTATACTCTTGCGGACAATGAGTGGCTGCAGGATGCCGTATTCCTGAATCGATTGTGACAATTCTTCAATTGCATCTGCAGAAAAGACTTTGCGCGGTTGATATGGATTCGCCCGGCATTCTTTGATTGCAATTTCCTGAATCTGATCTTCTTCCTTCATTTCCAATTCTGGAAAGAAAGCATTAAGACCTTTCCCCAACCCTTTGGCCATGCGCCATCACTTCCTTTGCTAAGTCTAAATAAACTTCTGCACCACGCGACTTCGGATCGTAAATAATGATTGGCTGACCATAACTTGGTGCTTCTCCCAGCCGAACATTTCTTGGAATGATCGACTGATATACTTTATCCTGAAAATATTTCTTTACTTCTTCGATAACTTGAATACCTAGATTCGTACGGGCATCCAGCATTGTAAGCAATACGCCCTCAATCATCAGATGCTTGTTCAAATGCTTCTGAACAAGACGAATCGTATTCAAGAGCTGACTCAATCCTTCTAATGCATAATACTCGCATTGTACCGGGATAAGGACAGTATCTGCTGCTGTCAGCGAATTCAAAGTCAACAGTCCTAAAGAAGGCGGACAATCGATGATCACATAATCATAATTATCTTTCACACTGTCAATTGCCTTTTTCAGACGGACTTCTCTTGAGATCGTAGGTACTAGCTCAATCTCGGCTCCTGCAAGCTGAATAGTAGCCGGAATGACATCCAAATTATCAACAGCAGTTGATACAAGGACTTTTTCGGCTTCCATATCTTCGACTAGGACGTTATATACACAATTTTCGACATCTGCTTTGTTCACACCAACACCGCTTGTAGCATTCCCTTGCGGATCAATGTCTACAAGCAAAACTTTATTTCCTAAAAAAGCCAGGCAAGCACTCAAATTGACGCTGGAAGTTGTCTTCCCTACGCCGCCCTTTTGATTTGCGATTGCTATCACTTTGCCCATGGTGTCACCTACCTCAAACTCAATACATTTATTCTATCATTTTTTCATAGAAACCGACGGAAAAATTCAAGATTTTGAAAAGTTAGCTCCCTTTTCCTATATAAAAACCCATCTTTCATCAAGATGGGAAAACTATTAGAGCTTTATTTATGATTTTTTCGGGATTTTAATTGTTATTTGGTAGTAATCGTCCTTATCCTCTTCCTCTGTTTCCAGGTTGATACCGGTATCGGAAACCATGGAAAGTGATTGACGGATTGTATTCATTGCTATACGCATATCCTTATTGATACCCTTCAGCTTTGGACGCTTCTTTTTCGGCTGGGCGTTCACAATACGGGAGATGCGTGCCTCTGTTTCTTTCACATTCAATTCTTTATCTATAATTTCCTGCAAAATCAATTCTTGTTTTTCTGCATCTTTCAGTGCAATAAGTGCTCGTGCATGCCGCTCTGTGATTTTCTTTTCCAATAGCGCTTGCTGCACAGATTCCGGCAATTTTAATAGCCTCATCTTATTGGCAATGGTAGATTGACTTTTCCCGAGACGCTGCGCCAATGCTTCCTGAGTCAAAGAATGCAGTTCCAATAAACGCTCATATGCAAGAGCTTCTTCGATAACAGTCAGTTCTTCGCGCTGCAGATTTTCTATCAGTGCTACAGAGGCCGTCTCTGTATCCGACATTTCACGGATGATGGCAGGCACTGTTTCCCATTCCAAGGACTGCACTGCACGCCAGCGACGCTCTCCTGCAATCAATTCATAGCTGCCCTCAGTGTTTTTCCGGACAACAATTGGCTGGATGATGCCATGTGTGCGGATTGTCTGTGCAAGCTCTTTGATTTTATCCTCTTGGAAAACAGTTCTTGGTTGGTATTGGTTCGGGACAATATCCTGTACCCGAAGGTTTACTACTTCATCCTGATGCGCATCGTTTTCCGTTTCTGCTGAATCCGATTTATCACCTAGCCCAAAAATACGGCTGAACGGGTGTAACATCCTCAGACACCACCTTTTTTTACAATCCTAATCTAGCAAGCAGGTACATAAGGAATAGTAAATGTTTCACGTGAAACATGTATAAAAAGGCGCAGCAGTTCTACAGTAGAAGCTGCTGCGCTTACATAAGCCGAGCCAGTTCCTTATCTACTATTTTATCATAGATTGGGTGAGAATGGTAAGCTTGTATGGTACTTCATTCACTAATTTTCTTTTGTTTTATACGATAGGCTCGCGATTTGGAACCCCTGCTTTACGAGGGTATTTCTTCGGTGTCTTCCGACGTTTGGCAATGATAGCGATATTCCTCTCTCCGCCTTCTTCTGGCAGATCAAAAGTATAGCTTTCAACCAATTCGCCGCCCAGCAGCTGAATGGCAGGTTCTGCGTCCCGAAGTTCCGTTTCCAGATTAGGTCCTTTCATAGCAATGAAATGACCTTTTGTCCGGCAAAGCGGCAGACACAACTCTGAAAGTACGGACATCCGAGCTACTGCTCTCGCCGTAACCAAATCATAAGACTCCCGGAAAGCATCATTTTTCCCGAAATTCTCTGCTCGGTCGTGATAAAAAGCGACATTGGATAAGCCAAGTTTCGTTGCAAGCTCGTTGAGGAAGGTAATTCTCTTCTTCAAGGAGTCGACAATCGTTACTTTCAGCTCTGGAAAGACAATCTTCAGCGGTATTGATGGAAATCCAGCTCCTGCTCCGACATCACAAATACTTTCATCTCCTTTGAAATCAAAGAAGAAAGCAGCGGAAATGGAATCATAAAAGTGTTTTAAATACACTTCTCCTTTTTCCGTAATTGCTGTTAAATTCATCTTTTCGTTCCACTCAACCAACAGATGGAAGTAATCCTCCAGCTGCTTTTGCTGGTGCTCGGATAATGTGATACCCTGCTCATCCAATTGTTGTAGAAAGTCTGCTTGGTTCATCCTGTACCTCTTTTCGACAGATTATTGATTTGCTGCTTTCACGTGTCCACCTTGTTCGATAAATACGAGCAGGATGGAAACATCGGCTGGGTTTACACCGGAAATACGGGATGCCTGGCCAACAGATAGCGGACGGACTTTTTTCAGTTTTTCGCGTGCTTCTGTTGCAAGTCCGCTGACATCATCGTAATTGATTGTATCTGGTATTTTTTTATCTTCCATGCGCTTCATACGTTCCACTTGCTGCATGGATTTCGCAATATAGCCTTCATACTTCGTTTGAATCTCAACCTGCTCTTTTACGTCAGCAGGCAACTCTTTGTCTGCAGGGACGATGATTTTCTCCAGCAAGCTGTATTTAATTTCAGGACGCTTCAAAAGATCAGATGCACGCTGTGCTTCTTTCATGACAGATCCAGCTTCGTCCATCAGCTCAAGCACATGCGGTTCTGTTTTAATGATGATTCCTGCCAAACGATTTCGTTCTTCTTCAATCAGGCGTTTTTTCTCCAGGAAGCGCGCATAGCGTTCTTCACTGATCATGCCGATTTGATGTCCGATTTCAGTCAAACGCATATCTGCATTGTCATGACGAAGCAGCAAACGGTATTCTGCACGGGATGTTAGCAGTCGGTAAGGTTCATTAGTACCTTTTGTAACCAAGTCATCGATCATAACACCGATGTAGGCCTGGGAACGATCAAGGATGACAGGATCTTTGCCAAGTGCTTTTGCAGCAGCGTTGATACCAGCCATGATTCCTTGACCCGATGCTTCTTCGTAACCGGATGTTCCATTGATTTGCCCCGCTGTGTAAAGACCAGGAATTTTTTTCGTTTCCAAAGTCGGCCATAGCTGTGTCGGAACCATCGCATCATACTCGATTGCATAACCGGCACGCATGATTTCAGCGTTCTCCAAACCAGGGATCGTTTGAAGCATTTCTTTTTGGACGTATTCAGGCAAGGAAGTGGACAATCCTTGTACATATACTTCCTCTGTATTGCGTCCTTCTGGCTCTAGGAAGATCTGGTGGCGCGGTTTATCATTGAAACGGACAACTTTATCCTCGATAGATGGACAATAGCGCGGTCCTGTTCCTTTGATCATACCGGAATACATAGCAGACAAACCTAGGTTTTCGTTGATGATATTATGTGTGAATTCATTTGTATAAGTCAGCCAGCAAGGGATCTGATCTGTAATGAATACTGTTGTTTCATAGGAGAACGCAAGCGGTTCTTCATCTCCTGGCTGAATTTCTGTTTTGGAATAATCGATGGAGCGGCTGTTAACACGTGGCGGTGTGCCAGTTTTGAACCGTACCATTTCCAAACCAAGCTCTTCAAGATGCTCTGACAATGTCACGGATGCACGCTGGTTGTTCGGGCCGCTTTCATAAGAAACATCTCCGATGATGACACGTCCGCGCATGAATGTTCCAGTCGTGATAACGACT
Organism: Terribacillus saccharophilus; assembly: GCF_046592595.1. Taxonomy (GTDB): domain Bacteria; phylum Bacillota; class Bacilli; order Bacillales; family Amphibacillaceae; genus Terribacillus; species Terribacillus saccharophilus_C. The sequence continues at coordinate 462,468 of NZ_JAWVPF010000001.1, forward strand.
GTTTTTGCGTAATAAGCCGCTTTCGTTTCTGTGATGACACCTTTGCAGACACCATCTTCAATAATCAAACGGTCAACCATTGCTTGACGCATCGTCAAGTTTTCTTGGCTTTCCAGTGTTTTCTTCATTTCTGTGATATATAGCGGTTTATCCGCTTGAGCTCGCAAAGCACGAACAGCAGGACCTTTTCCTGTGTTGAGCATACGCATTTGAATATATGTTTTATCAATAACTTTTCCCATCACGCCGCCAAGTGCATCAATTTCGCGCACTACAACACCTTTTGCAGGTCCGCCGACGGATGGATTACATGGCATGAATCCTGTCATGTCAAGGTTCATGGAAAGCATTAGAGTATTAGCACCCATTTTTGCTGCCGCTACAGCCGCTTCACAGCCGGCGTGTCCTGCACCTATGACGATGACATCATAATGCCCAGCATCGTATGTCATGTTCATTCTCTCCTTTTTTTATTTTCCTAAGCAAAACTGTGAAAACAGTTGGTCGATCAGACTTTCGTGCACGGTATCCCCGATGATTTCACCGAGCAATTCCCATGTTCTTGTCACATCTATTTGGACGATATCCATTGGCATTTGCATTTCGATTCCATTCATTGCTTCCCGAAGTGATGACAATGACTGCTTCAAAAGCTGGATATGCCGTACATTCGATATATAACTCAAGTCGCCGCCATCGATTTCCCCCGCAAAGAAGGTATCCTTGATAGCAAGCTCCAATTCGTCGATTCCTTTTTCTTCAATCAATGCAGTCGTAATGACTGGACGGTCTCCTGCCAGCTGACGAACTTCTTCCAGATCGATTTGCTGGAAGAGATCCGTTTTATTGACGATGACAATCACATCAAGACCGGCAACAGCTTCGAATAAGTTGCGATCCTCATCGGACAGAGCTTCTCCATAGTTCAGCACAAGCAAAATAAGATCACTTTGCTTCAGAACCTGGCGAGAACGTTCCACTCCGATTCGTTCCACGATATCCTCTGTTTCACGGATTCCGGCTGTATCAACCAGCTTCAATGGCACGCCGCGCACATTGACATATTCTTCAATGATATCGCGTGTAGTACCAGCTATTTCGGTAACAATGGCTTTATTTTCGTGCACAAGTGCATTCATCAAAGAAGATTTTCCGACGTTCGGACGGCCGATTATCGCTGTGGCCAACCCTTCCCGCAGAATTTTTCCTTGCTTCGCCATTTCAAGCAGCTTCTCTATTTCTTCATATACATATTGTGTTTTCTCGATCATCATATTGTGGGACATCTCTTCCACATCATCATACTCCGGATAATCGATGTTCACCTCAACATGTGCTACTGTTTCCAATAATTCCTGGCGCAGCTTCTGGATCAAACGTGATAGTCTGCCATCCATCTGCTTAAGCGCTACATTCATCGCTCGATCAGTCTTTGCGCGAATCAAATCCATGACAGCTTCTGCCTGTGACAAATCGATCCTTCCATTAAGAAAGGCTCTCTTCGTAAACTCACCAGGCTCTGCCAGTCGTGCACCTTCCTGCAATGCTAATTCCAGCACGCGGTTCACGGAAACTAGACCACCGTGGCAATTGATCTCAACAACATCTTCCCGTGTGAATGTTTTTGGAGCCTTCATAACAGACACCATCACTTCCTCTGCAACCTCTCCGGTTGCCGGGTCGATGAGTTTACCATAATGAATCGTATGACTTGGCACGTCAGTCAGCTTTTTCCCATCAAAAAGTTTGGCAGCAATCTCCACTGCTTCCGCACCACTAAGCCGCACAATGGCTATCGCTCCTTCTCCAACTGGAGTTGATATCGCGGCTATTGTATCATTCTGCATTTCTTCACCTCTTTCTATGATTTCTTTATCTATTTATCCACAGCATTTTGCTATGATTAAGTTTGTACTCACTAACTTATAAGAATAGCACAAGTGTCTATCAAAAAGAAAGATATCCACATGAAATTTTCGTGACAGCTGGTAGGTACAGGTTATCCACATGTGAATAGACAACAAAAAAAGTCTTGGCATCATTGCCAAGACTTTTCCTTTAGTGGTTGGATGACGATATACCGATTCGGTTCTTTTCCTTTGGAAACGGTTTCGACACCTTTTTGTTTTTGAGCTGCAGCATGGATGATTTTCCGTTCGCTAGCCGGCATTGGATCAAGAGGAATTGCTTTTTGCAGCGCCAATGCCTTACTGGCAGCTTGGACAGCTAGCATTTCAAGCGTTTCCCGTCTTCTTGACCGATATCCTTCCGCATCGACGGAAACGGTAAAGTGATATGCTTTTTGCTGATGCAGAAATTGTTCGACAAGCTGTTCCAGTGCATGAAGCGTTTGTCCTCTTTTTCCAATTAAGATGCCGAGATTTTCTCCACTAAGTGTAAACATCACATGCTTTTTCTTGCGGGCCGTGATTTCCACCTCTGTACCTGTGTGCAGATGCTGGATGACACTCTCCAAATATTCTTTTGCTGCTTGGATAGTATCAGTCTTCACGACCACTTTGACTACTGCCGGTTTGGCACCGAATAGATTGAGGAAGCCTTTGCTTCCTTCATCGATTACAGTGACTTCGACTTCTTCCATAGAAACACGTAACTGCTGTAAAGCTGATTGAATCGCATCATTGACGGTTTTGCCGCGAGCAGTCAGCTGTTTCATTATTTCTTGCTGTCTGCCTGAGCTTTGTTTTTCGACATCATTGGTTTATTAATAAGCAATGTCTGTGCCACCATGAAGATATTACCGACTACCCAATACAATGCCAAAGCAGATGGTAGGAATAGCGCAAAAACAGTAATCATGACCGGCATGATATACAGCATCATCGTCATTTGCGGATTAGCTGCCATTGCTGTGTTTCCTGCCATCATCAATTTTTGCTGCAGGAATGTCGCAAGACCTGCTACGATTGGCAGGATGAAGTACGGATCCGGTGAACCAAGCTGTACCCAAAGGAAGTTATGTTCCTTGATTGCTTCCGTACGGCTGATTGCTTGATAGAACGCAAGCAAGATAGGCATCTGTACGATGATCGGCAGACATCCTGCCAACGGATTTACACCGTGACGCTGGAAGAGCTGCATTGTTTCCTGCTGTAATTTCTGTTGTGTGTTTGCATCTTTAGAGCTGTATTTCTTTTGAAGTTCTTTCAATTCAGGCTGAATTTCCTGCATTGCACGGGAGCTCCGCAGCTGCTTGATATTCAATGGCAGCAATACCAGACGGATGATCACTGTTACGATGATGATCCCTAGACCAAAGTTTTCGCCTGTTAAATCAGCAAAATACGTAATCAACCAAGATAGCGGGTAGATGAAATACTGATTCCAAAACCCGGTACTTTCCGAAGTGATTGGATCGGTGTTCGGCGCACAGCCTGCTAAGGCAGCGACGAGCAGCACGAGTGCCAATACTAATAAACCTTTTTTACGCACCATGTTTCCTCCTTAACTTCCTTGCATAAGACTTTCCCTATTGCTTCTCTTTATTATTTTTCCTGTTTGGCTGTTTCAGCAGATGTGATTTCCAAAGCACATGGATCAAGCTCTTTTTCAATTCCTGGTAAGCCATGTCTTTCGCTGGCTGCCTGGCGATGACGATGAAATCATAGCCTTGTGCAATTTGCTCGTCCAGTTCATGGAAGGCTTGTCTCAAATAACGCTTTATTTTGTTCCGCATAACAGCGTTTCCAAGTTTCTTGCTGACAGACAGCCCGATGCGGAAGTGCGCATCCGCTGTTTCCTGCTTCTTATAATATAGAACGAGCTGACGGTTCGCAAAGGAGCTTCCCTTTTGGAATACTTCCTGAAATGCCTCATTCTTCTTTATCCGATATTCTTTCTTCATAGAGGGTCCCCTCAAGCATGCCTATTTGCGAGAATAGTCTTTAATTTGAAAGAAGGAGAATAAACGCGGCATTTAAGCTTGTAGTTTATTCTCCTTCTCCATTCATGTAAAAGCACAGCAAACGCTGTGTCATTTCCACTGATCAAGTATATAAAGTCAAAAAGACCACTACATACGTAAGTGGCCTTATGCAGACAATACTTTTCTTCCTTTACGACGACGACGAGCTAGAACTTTACGTCCGTTTTTTGTGCTCATACGTTCACGGAAGCCGTGTACTTTTTTTCTTTTACGGTTATTAGGTTGGAATGTACGTTTCATATATAAAACACCTCCCTTGAGGATATATCAAAAATATAGCGAAAGGTCATAGACAGTCTTGAACATTATACGTAAAAACAGGCAGACATGTCAACCTATCATTTTTGCTGGATCTTCCCTTCCTTTTATCCACAGCCCATGTTAATCTAGTAACCCTGTGCATAACTTTTTCCACACAAGTTTTCGACAACTTACACACATAATCTCATGCTGTGGATATATTTTGTCTACAAACGCCGGCATTTGTGGATAAGTGTCGATTAAGCATTGCAAGACAAGGATTATTCTGGTATCATATCTGTGTTTTACTGATTGGATAACAATATCATCAAAATCCTTTATCCACAGAGTGTGGATAAACTGTGGACATCTATTCACAGGTCTGTAGATGCAGTTATCAACAGTAACGTGGACAACTGAAGAAGTAGCTTCATTGCCCTTTATCATGCGGATTTTCTATCCACATCCATATATGTATGTGCACGGCCTTTTTGCATGCGTGAACTTTTTTTCGCATGTCTCGAAAAGGCCTTTTAATACCTATCATGATGCAGTTCTTTAGAGAAAGTGACTGCTTCTTTCATTTTTTCAGAAAGGGGGATGCCTGTTGGAGAATATTCAGGATTTATGGAAAAAGACACTACAAGAAATTGAAAAACGAATTAGTAAGCCGAGCTTTGATACATGGCTGAAAAACACACAAGCCTATGCACTTGAAGAAGATACACTTGTGATCGAAGCCCCCAACGAATTCGCCAGAGACTGGCTGGAAAGCAGCTACTCCTCTTTGATCGGAGATACACTTTATGAAGTGACTGGCAATCGGCTGCAGACGAAATTCATCATTCCGGAATTTCAGCAGGAAGAAGAAGTCATCCGCCAGCCGATGCCTAAAAAGGCTGCCGTAAAGGATACGTTGGCAGAATCACCAAAAAGCATGCTGAATAGCAAGTACACATTTGATACATTCGTTATCGGCTCAGGGAACCGGTTCGCCCATGCTGCTTCACTAGCTGTTGCAGAAGCACCGGCCAAAGCTTATAACCCGCTATTCATCTATGGTGGCGTCGGGCTCGGTAAAACCCATTTAATGCATGGAATCGGTCATTATGTGCTGGATCATAATCCGAATGCAAAGGTCGTTTACTTATCCTCCGAAAAGTTCACAAATGAATTCATCAATGCGATCAGGGATAATAAGACAGCGGAATTTCGGGCGAAATACCGCAATATCGACGTCCTTCTCATAGATGATATTCAATTCCTGGCTGGAAAAGAACAAACGCAGGAAGAGTTCTTCCATACATTCAATGCATTACATGAAGAAAATAAACAAATCATCATTTCCAGTGATCGGCCGCCAAAAGAAATTCCAACTTTGGAGGACCGGCTCAGGTCCCGCTTCGAATGGGGATTGATTACGGATATTACACCTCCGGATCTGGAAACGCGGATTGCTATCCTTCGCAAGAAAGCAAAAGCAGAAGGCTTGGACATCCCGAATGAAGTCATGCTGTACATTGCCAATCAAATAGACACCAATATCCGGGAGCTGGAAGGTGCTCTTATACGTGTAGTTGCTTATTCATCCCTGATAAACTCGGATATTGATGCTTCCTTAGCAGCAGATGCACTGAAAAATATCATTCCCAGCTCAAAGCCGAAGGTTATAACGATCCATGCGATCCAGGAACAAGTCGGTGAGCGCTACAATGTCCGCTTGGAAGAATTCACTGCGAAGAAACGTACGAAGGCCATCGCTTTCCCTCGTCAAATCGCGATGTTCCTATCAAGGGAACTGACTGATTTCTCTTTACCTAAAATTGGAGAAGAATTCGGCGGCAGAGACCATACAACCGTTATTCACGCGCATGAGAAAATCTCCAAGCTACTAAGTGTAGATCAGGATTTACAGCGCGATATCGATGAAATAAAAGAAAGACTCAAATCTTTCTGACGATTGGACCCTGTTGATAAACGTGCATAAAACCATTTTTTATTCACATATTATCCACAGGGTATTTTTATTGGTATTACTGGGCTTTTTCATACTTATCCACATAATCACAGGCCCTATTACTACTACTGTATTTTTATAAATAATAATTAATAAGAAGAACCCCCCATAGGAGGAACGCAATTATCATGAAATTTGTCATACAACGTGATCGGCTCTTAGCAAGTATCCAGGATGTTGTGAAAGCAATCTCATCCAGAACAGCAATTCCGATCCTTACTGGGATGAAAATTGAAGCAAAAGAAGATGGAATCACGTTAACAGGAAGTGATTCAGATATTTCTATCGAATCTTTCATACCAAAAGAAGAAGATGGCATTGTCTATGTAGAACAAATAGAACCTGGCAGCATCGTACTGCAAGCTAAATACTTCCCGGAAATTGTTCGAAAAGTCCCGATGAATGCAGTAGAAATCGAATCTGATGCCCAGTTGAACGTAACAATCAGATCCGGAAGTGCAGAATTCAAATTGAATGGGCAAGATGCTGAGGAATATCCACAGCTGCCAAAGCTGCATAGTGAAGATAGCTTTGAACTTCCTGCTGATTTACTGAAAAATGTCATCAAAGAAACTGTATTTGCTGTATCAACACAGGAGACGCGTCCGCTATTGACTGGAGTAAATGTTCGTGTTCAGGATGACCAGCTGCATTTTGTTGCGACAGACAGTCACCGTTTAGCATCCAGACAGATCCCTGTTTCTACAAATGAAGCAGCACTAGGCTTCCAAAATGTTGTCATTCCAGGGAAAAGCTTGACGGAATTGAACAAAATCCTTGATGAAAACCAAGATCCTGTCGAAATCCGGATAACAAATAATCAAATTTTGTTCCGAACGAAGCATTTGTATTTCCTATCCCGTTTGCTAGAAGGAAATTATCCGGATACATCCCGTCTGATTCCATCAGAAAGCAAGACAGCATTGCAGATCGATACGAAGGAACTGCTTCGCTCCATCGATCGGGCATCTTTACTTGCGAAAGAAAATAGAAACAATGTCGTGAAACTGGTAACCCAGGATTCCGGACAGCTTGAAATCAGCAGTAATTCCCCAGAAGTTGGACGCGTTGTGGAAGAAGTGACCGTTCAGGAAATTTCAGGAGAGGAATTACGAATCAGCTTTAGTGCGAAATATATGATGGATGCACTGAAGGTCATTGAAAGTGAGCAAGTGAAAATTGAATTCACTGGCGCAATGCGACCATTCCTTATCCGTCCAACAGACGATGAGGATTTGCTGCAATTGATTACACCAGTCCGTACGTACTGAGTTATGCACATGTGGATAAAGGCACTGCCCTGGTGGCGGTGCTTTTTTTCTGTGTATAACATGACGCCTTGCAGGATTGGGCATAATGAAAATAACTTTCAAAGTTGTGGATACTTTAGTAAAATAATAAGAAGGCACCATAAAGTAAGGAGAGCGGAAATGAACGAAGAAATTCAGATCAATACCGAATATATTCAGCTTGGGAAATTCCTGAAGCTAGTGAATGCTGTAGAGAGCGGCGGAATGGTTAAGCTGTATTTAGCTGATTATCCGGTGCTGGTCAATGGCGAAGAAGAAAACAGACGAGGCAGAAAGCTGTATCCGGAGGATCGTGTAGAGCTGCCTGCGACATCCGAAGCATTCATTGTCAAAAAGGCATAGCAGTCTGCCGGATACAGAAAGGACCTAAGCATGCATATCCAAGAGCTAACGCTTACGCATTATCGGAATTACGATAAGCTGCAGCTTCAATTCGACGATAAAGTGAATGTGATCATCGGCGAGAATGCACAAGGCAAGACGAATTTGATGGAAGCCATCTACGTACTCGCCTTCTCCAAATCGCATCGAACCCCTAAAGATAAAGAACTTATCCAATGGGATCAAGATTATGCTAAAATAGAAGGGAACATCCTCAAGCGGAAACAGCGGTTTCCGCTTGAGATCGTCCTATCGTCCAAAGGAAAGAAAGCAAAACTGAATCATCTGGAACAAAAACGCCTAAGTGATTATATCGGGGCGCTCAATGTCGTCATGTTCGCTCCTGAGGATCTGAACCTGGTGAAAGGCAGTCCGCAAATTCGCAGGCGTTTTATTGATATGGAGATCGGACAGATTCAGCCGGTCTATATTTACCACCTTGGACAATACCAAAAAGTATTGAAGCAGCGGAATCATCTGCTGAAGCTTCTGCAGCGGCGCCAAGCCGATCCGACAATGCTTGATGTGCTGACGGAGCAGCTGATTGAGCATGCTAGCATCATATTAGAGAAACGTTTCCTCTTCCTCGGGCTGCTCCGTAAATGGGCACAGCCAATCCACCAGAGCATTACGACGAAGCTGGAGACGCTTGATATAGAATATCTTTCCAACTTGCATGTATCAGAAGAATCCGATAAGGAAACGCTAAAAGTAGCTTATGAGGAGAAATTCTCTGAATTACGGACACGTGAAGTGGAAAGAGGGACAACATTAGCAGGCCCCCATCGTGATGACCTGTCTTTTTATGTGAATGGGAAGGATGTACAAGCTTTTGGTTCACAAGGGCAGCAGCGTACGACTGCTCTATCGCTGAAGCTGGCTGAGATAGAACTTATCTATAACGAGGTTGGAGACTATCCGATTCTTTTATTGGATGATGTCTTAAGTGAGCTGGATGACAGCAGGCAGTCGCATTTACTAGAAACGATACAAGGGAAAGTCCAAACCTTTGTCTCGACGACGAATGTATCAGGTATCCAGCATGAGACCCTGAAACAGGCAGAACTGTTCACGATAAAATCAGGGAAGCTTGTCAGTGAGTCAGGAGGATCCTGATGTTTATCTCGATCGGTTGGAATAACGTCGTCAGAGCTGAAGAAGTGGTAGCAATCCTGGAATACAGCCAAGCAGCTAAAACAGTTGATCCCACTTTGGCAGAAAACGATGAAGCGGATCATGTATCAGCCAAATCTATCATTGTCACCACTGATCGGATTTACTCCAGTCCCTTATCGGTGCAGACATTGAAGAAACGGGCTGATACTACGGTTCCGAGAATGATAGAAGAAGATAACCTTTAAAGAAATGCAGGTGATTTAAATGGCAATGGAAGATAAAATGCCTGAAGAACAGTTGTATGATGCAGATCAGATACAAGTACTAGAAGGATTGGAAGCAGTCCGCAAACGGCCGGGAATGTACATCGGATCTACAAGCGAGCGCGGTCTGCACCATCTTGTATGGGAGATTGTCGATAACAGTATCGATGAGGCGCTTGCTGGTTACTGTGATCATATCCAAGTTACCATCGAAGAAGATAACAGCATCACCGTTGAAGATAACGGACGCGGAATCCCGGTAGGAACGCATGAAAAGACTGGCCGCCCAGCGGTCGAAGTAATCATGACAGTACTGCATGCCGGCGGTAAATTCGGCGGCGGAGGATATAAAGTATCCGGCGGTCTGCACGGTGTAGGTGCGTCGGTAGTAAACGCTTTGTCCACACAGCTTGATGTAAAAGTACACCGTGACGGCAAGATCCATGAACAAAGCTTCCAGCGAGGAATTCCGACAGGTGACCTGCAAGTCACTGGTGAATCCGATAGAACTGGTACCATTACACATTTCAAGCCGGATCCGGAGATTTTTACGGAAACGACTGTATATAACAAAGAGACATTGCTGGTACGTATCCGGGAACTTGCTTTCCTGAACAAAGGATTGGCAATCAGCCTGGAAGATAAACGCGAAGAGAATCCAGAGCGCACCACTTTCCATTACGAAGGCGGTATCCGTTCTTATGTGGAGCATCTCAACCGCTCCAAGGAAGTATTGCACGAGCCATTCTATGCAGAAAATACAGATTCCGAAATCACTGTGGAAATCGCTTTGCAATACAATGACGGCTACACAAGCAGTATCTACTCTTTTGCGAATAATATCCACACGTATGAAGGCGGAACGCATGAAGCAGGATTCAAATCCGGTCTGACACGTGTTATCAACGACTATGCCCGCAAAAATAATATGTTCAAAGAAGCAGATCCTAATCTATCTGGTGATGATGTGCGCGAAGGTTTGACTGCAATCATCTCCATCAAGCATCCGGATCCGCAATTTGAAGGGCAAACAAAGACAAAGCTCGGCAACAGTGAAGCACGTCAAGTAACGGATGCAGCATTCACAGAGCTATTTTCCAAGTTCTTGTTCGAAAATCCTGATACAGCACGAATCGTTGTTGAAAAAGGGTTGATGGCATCCCGTGCCCGTATCGCTGCAAAACGTGCGCGTGAACTTACTCGCCGTAAGGGTGCACTGGAAGTGAGCAGCTTGCCGGGTAAACTGGCAGACTGTTCTTCCAAAGATGCATCCATCAGTGAATTGTACGTCGTAGAGGGAGACTCTGCCGGCGGTTCAGCGAAACAGGGACGCGACCGGCATTTCCAAGCTATTTTGCCTTTACGTGGAAAAATCATCAACGTTGAAAAAGCAAGATTGGATAAGATCTTGGCCAATAACGAAATCCGTGCCATGATTACAGCACTTGGAACAGGTATTGGAGAAGACTTTGATATTTCCAAAGCACGTTATCATAAACTGGTCATCATGACCGATGCGGATGTCGACGGCGCGCATATTCGTACATTGCTGCTGACATTCTTCTATCGTTACATGAGACCATTGATCGAGAATGGCTATGTGTATATCGCACAGCCGCCTCTATACAAAGTACAGCAAGGGAAAGCTGCTTATTATGCGTATAATGACCGGGAACTTGATCGTGTCATGAGTGAGCTTCCTAAAGTACCAAAACCAGGGCTGCAGCGTTATAAAGGTCTTGGAGAGATGAACGCAGCACAGCTATGGGAGACAACCATGGATCCGGAAAACCGTACATTGCTTCAAGTCAGCCTGGCTGATGCGATCGATGCGGACCAGATCTTTGATATCCTGATGGGCGACAAAGTCGAGCCTAGACGGAACTTCATCCAAGACAACGCACAGAACGTACAGAATCTAGATATCTAACCAATAAACTATTGGTTCCGGCAATTTGACAGGAGGTTTTCGCATGGCGGATGAATTACGTCCAAGTGTGCAAGAAAGAGATATAAGTCAGGAAATGCGTACATCATTTCTTGACTATGCAATGAGCGTTATCGTAGCGCGTGCATTGCCTGATGCACGAGACGGCTTGAAGCCGGTGCATCGCAGAATCCTTTATGCATTGCATGATTTGGGTATGCATGCTGATAAGGCATATAAGAAATCAGCCCGTATCGTCGGGGAAGTAATCGGTAAGTACCATCCGCACGGCGATACAGCTGTGTATGAAGCGATGGTTCGTATGGCGCAGGATTTCAGCTATCGTTATATGCTCGTGGACGGTCATGGAAACTTCGGTTCCGTGGACGGCGACTCCGCAGCAGCAATGCGTTATACAGAAGCGCGGATGTCCAAGATATCCATGGAGCTTTTGCGGGATATCAACAAAGATACAATTGACTATGGCGATAACTATGACGGCTCTGAGAAGCAGCCGCTTGTATTGCCAGCTCGCTTCCCGAATCTGCTCGTGAACGGGGCTTCCGGTATTGCGGTTGGTATGGCAACGAATATTCCACCGCATAACCTGAATGAGACAATCAACGCGGTTTTGGCACTCAGTAAAAACCCGGATATCACCATTGAGGAATTGATGGATGATTATATATTCGGTCCTGACTTCCCTACTGCAGCCCAGATATTGGGCCGAAGCGGAATTCGGAAAGCATATGAAACGGGCCGTGGTTCGATTACTATTCGCGCCAAGACTGAAATTATTGAGCATGATAACGGCAAATCAACCATTCTTGTGCATGAATTGCCGTATCAGGTTAATAAAGCACGTCTTGTCGAAAAAATAGCAGAACTTGTTCGTGATAAGCGTATTGAAGGCATTACAGACCTTCGGGATGAATCCGACCGTAATGGTATGCGCGTTGTGATCGAAGTTCGCCGTGATGCGAACCCGAATGTCATTCTGAATAACTTGTACAAGCATACAGCCCTTCAGACAAGTTTCGGGATCAATATGCTTGCCTTAGTAGATGACAAACCACAGATTCTGAACCTGAAACAGGCACTGACGCATTATCTGGATCACCAGCAAGTGGTCATTCGCCGCAGAACAGAATTTGAATTGCGCAAGGCAGAAGCGAGAGCACATATCCTGGAAGGTTTGCGGATTGCCCTTGATAACCTGGATGAGATCATCAGCTTGATCCGCGGATCCCAAACAACGGATATCGCCCGTGATGCATTGATGGAGCGTTTCGAGCTTTCTGACAAGCAAGCTCAAGCAATCCTTGATATGCGTCTGCAGCGCCTGACAGGCTTGGAGCGCGACAAGATCGAAGATGAGTACCAGGAACTGGTCAATTTGATTGCGGAGCTTAAAGCAATTCTTGCTGATGAGGAGAAGGTGCTTGAGATCATTCGAGAAGAATTGACTGAGATCAAGGAACGTTTCGGTGATGATCGCCGTACAGAAATCGTGATTGGCGGTACTGACTTTATTGAGGATGAAGCACTTATTCCGGTAGAGAATGTCGTTATCACATTGACGCACCAGGGTTATATCAAACGCCTGCCTTCCAACACGTATCGCAGCCAAGGACGCGGCGGCCGAGGAATCCAGGGTATGGGTACGAATGAAGATGACTTCGTCGAACATCTGATTTCCACCAGCACACATGATACGATTCTGTTCTTCACGAACAAAGGAAAAGTATATCGTGCGAAAGGCTATGAAGTGCCGGAATTCAGCCGTACAGCAAAAGGAATTCCGATCATTAATATGCTGGAAATCGAAAAAGGCGAATGGATCAATGCTTTGATACCTGTCAAAGAGTTCGCAGATGACTGGTATTTGATATTCACAACAAAACAAGGTATCTCCAAACGGACGACTTTATCTCAATTCGCCAATATCCGTAAAGGCGGTCTGATCGCATTGAACTTGCGAGAGGATGATGAGTTGATATCTGTTCGTATGACAGATGGTCACAAACATATCATGATCGCGACGAAGAATGGTTACCTGATCCGCTTCCCGGAAGAGCAAATTCGACCAATGGGCCGTACAGCTGCTGGGGTGAAAGGAATAACCTTGCGCGGTGAAGATGATTCGGTTGTGTCCATGGATATAATCGATGAAGGCGTCGATATCCTGAACGTTACCGAAAAAGGATTCGGAAAACGGACACCAGAATCCGAATATCGCATCACAAACCGTGGCGGTAAAGGGATCCTTACATCTAAGATCACGGATAAAACAGGACAGATGGTATCAGCTAAGCCGGTTACAGGTGAAGAAGATATCATGATCATCACTGTCTCTGGTGTATTGATCCGGATGCCTGTTTCCAGTATTTCGACTACTGGCCGGAATACGCAGGGTGTCATTCTGATCCGAATTCAGGAGAATGAAGCGGTAGCTACTGTTGCCCGTATTGATAAAGAGCAAGAAGAAGAAATCGAGGCTGTCTCAGATGATATGCTGGAGGAACCAGTAGTATCCGAGCCAGATGATACAGAAGAAGTATGATATTGAGCATTCCCGCTCCCATAGTGGGAATGCTCTTTTTTTACATAACCTTTGGATGAAAGGATGCAGGATATGATCGTCTCAGCCAATCAGCTCGTCGCGGGCTGTATCGTAACAGCAGATGTGATGGGAAAAAGCGGTATGCCGCTTGTAAAGAGTAAAACAGTACTGACAGAAACAGAAATCTTTTATTTGCAGAAAATGCTCGTGAAAGAAGTAACAGTTGCCGCTCATTTAGAGGATGGCAGCAGTTTCGTTCCCGAAAAGGAGCCTGTAAGCGTTCAGCCAGCCATCATACAAGTGCATTTCCTGGATGCCTATGCAGCAGCAGTTGAAAGCTATCAAAAGCAGTTCAACACATGGCAACATGGCTCAGCAGTTGATATAGCAGCACTTCGGAAACACATTCTGCCTGTACTGGAGAAGGTAAGTCAATGGGAAGGAAATGTCTTCAATTTGCCTGCATACATAAATCAGACGGATTATTTACCGTGCCACGCAGCGGGCATGGCTGCACTTGTGGCTGCTGTCTTACAAAAAGCAGGTTTTACGGAAGCAGACGTCAAACAAATCGGTTTGGCTGCCTATCTGTCTGATTGTGGCATGGCTAAACTCAACCAGCCATATCATATCCAGAAACGTCAGCTGCTGGATATAGACTGGCAGGATGTCCAAAAGCATCCAACCCACTCTTACCGGATGGTCGAGCAGGCCTCTCTCCTATCGTCAAAAGCGAAGCTTGCCATTCTCCAGCATCACGAACGGACGGATGGAGCTGGTTACCCGCTGCGATTATCGAAGGAGAAGATTCATTCATTCGCCAGTCTTCTTTCCATCTGTGACACCTATCATGCTTTGATATCCGAACGTGCTTATCAGGCTTCTGTATCGCCATATGATGCGCTGGACATTATCCTGGATGAGCAATTCAGCCGATTTGATCCGGCAATGGTCCAACATTTTGTCCAGGCATTTATTGATGCCCAGCAAAACACAACAGTCAGACTTTCATCCGGCGAATTGGCAGAGGTTGTTTATACCGATCATACCAATCCCTCGAGGCCGATGGTCCGCGAACAAGAGACAAATCAAGTGAGGGCATTGGCTGATCTTCCGCATATACGTATTGAACAAGTCATCTTATGAAGCATGCTTATCAGCGTGCTTTTTTTATATCCTCAAAATGCTTCAGCATATAAGATCCAATCAATAAGGGGAATTTTTCGGCAGTAACCTCCAGAAAACGGACAATGAGCGGATATTCCTTTTGGCGGTTGACATGAAGCAGATCTGTCCACCACTCTGCCTCATAGCGGCAAATCATGCTTAAGTTATAAAGGAGCGCATAATGCGCCATGCACTCATGAAAGCTGCTCCAATGACTATGCTGAATAAAATAATATTGCTTAGTGAAAGAATTGCAGGAAAGCGGTCCCGCTGCTTTCCATAATGAATCGGGCGGCTTGATTGCAAGTCGATCCTGCTCTGTGATTGTAAAAGAGAAAGATTCCAGGAATTCTAAAAAGCGCCGTTTTGTATATTGAAATTCGTCGAGTAAGCCCTCCTGCAAAATAAGACTATCCCCCTTTAAAACTACTTCTGTCAGGTTACGTTTACCCTGCTGAAGGGTGAGAAGTTGATGTAGTTCCGGAACTAATCCGAACATATCTCCCATGGAAACCTTTTTGATAGTGTGAAATTCTCTTTTACATACATGACGGGAGAAATACGGAAATAAGCCGCGCTGTTGGCATAATACTTCATCCAAGCTGAATTGATAGTCCCGCTTTTTTCGCTTCCTGGTTGATAACCCGTGTGCAAGATCAGCTGTCGATTCTGGGTAGGCAGGACGCGTCAGCAGCAAACTCGCTTTCATAAAATGGGTCATTCCGTAAAATAATAAGACAGGTTTCATTAACAGCGGGGCGTCTTGTCCATGGGAATAATAAGATTTTCCATGTTCCAGATAAGCAAGGAAGGCAGAAATGTTCTGGTAGCTCTGTGCTTCTGCGTCTGGAATTCCGATATGCTGGTAGCTTTTTTGCAGGAAGGAAATAGCTGTATCCTCTGCTTCGAGGAACGAAAGAAAGGTGGATACGTTTTCATCATGCATACAGAATCCTCCAGTGATTTTTACGTGCTCATATAGTTGAAAAACCGCGCATCTTGGCGTATTGTAAGTAACAATAGGTTTTAATAGCAGTATTTTAACCATATATAAATATTTCATGATAAAAGGAGGATAAACATGCGGGAAGATAAGTTTACAAAAGAGGGTTTAACTTTTGATGATGTCTTGCTTGTACCGGCGAAATCAGAGGTTCTGCCACGTGATGTGAAGTTCCAGACAGCATTGACAAAAAATATCACTTTGAACATTCCATTGATCAGTGCAGGAATGGACACAGTAACAGAGGCAAGCATGGCGATTGCAATGGCTAGACAGGGTGGTCTTGGTATCATCCACAAAAACATGTCCATTGAAGAGCAAGCAGAGCAGGTGGATCGCGTCAAACGTTCGGAAAGCGGCGTTATCACAGACCCATTCTTCTTATGTCCGGAAAACCAAGTGTTCGATGCAGAGCATCTAATGGGTAAATTCCGCATTTCAGGTGTACCAATCGTTAACAATAGAGAAGAGCAGAAACTGATCGGTATCCTGACAAATCGCGATCTTCGTTTCGTACAGGACTATTCCATCGCGATCTCCGACGTCATGACGAAAGAAAATTTGGTTACAGCACCTGTTGGAACGACATTGGATGAAGCAGAGAAGATCCTTCAGAAGCATAAAATTGAAAAGCTTCCACTTGTCGATGAGAATGGTGTGCTGAAAGGCTTGATCACAATCAAAGATATCGAGAAAGTGATTGAGTTCCCGAATTCTGCTAAAGATAAACATGGACGTTTGTTAGTAGGAGCTGCTGTTGGGGTTACTGGTGATGCAATGACTCGCATCAGCAAACTGGTAGATGCAGGTGTAGACGTACTTGTTGTTGATACAGCACATGGCCATTCCAAAGGTGTCTTGGAGCAAGTGAAAGCGATCAAAGACAAGTTCCCTGAAGTTGACTTGATTGCTGGTAACGTAGCAACAGCTGAAGGTACGCGTGCTTTGATCGAAGCTGGTGCTGACGTCGTAAAAGTGGGTATTGGACCAGGCTCTATTTGTACAACACGTGTTGTAGCTGGTGTAGGTGTGCCTCAAATCACTGCTGTGTACGATTGTGCAGCAGAAGCTGAAAAGCATGGCGTCTCCATCATTGCTGACGGCGGAATCAAGTATTCCGGTGATATCGCTAAAGCAATCGCAGCAGGCGGACATGCTGTCATGCTCGGCAGTATGTTTGCTGGTACAACAGAAAGCCCTGGTGAGACTGAAATCTTCCAAGGCCGCCAATATAAAGTATATCGCGGTATGGGATCTGTCGGCGCAATGAAATCCGGCTCCAAAGACCGCTACTTCCAAGGCGAAACAGAAGAAGCGAAAAAATTGGTACCAGAAGGAATCGAAGGCCGTGTTGCTTACAAGGGTTCCCTTGCTGATACGGTTCATCAGCTGCTTGGCGGCTTGCGTGCGAGCATGGGCTACTGCGGTGCCCCTGATCTTGATTACTTCCGTGAAAATGCACAGTTCATCCGTATGACTGGTGCAGGACTGCGTGAAAGCCATCCGCATGATATCCAAATCACAAAAGAAGCACCGAACTATTCTGTTAACTAATTATCTTGAACGACGTGCATAAGCACGTCGTTCTTTCTTTTGTAGCATACACTATACTAAAATAACTGATAATTTTCAATAAAATTAAAATTGAAATAAAATGAAGGATTTGCTACATTTATAAAGAATTGTATTTAGAAATAGGGGGTATGCAAACATGAGAACGAAGAAGAAATCATTTATTATGCTCAGCATGATTGCAGCGCTGACAGTAGTACTGGCAGCATGTGGCGGAGGGACAAGTGACAGCTCCTCTTCTGATGGCGGTCCGCAGTTCATAGATTTGCTGACAGGCGGGACGGAAGGTACATACTATCCGCTTGGAGGAAGCCTGGCAGAGATTATCAATTCAAACGTGGACAATGTAGAAGCACGTGCAACATCTACAGGTGCTTCAGTAGAGAATATGAATACAATGAGTGGTGGTAACGATGATATCATTGCCTTTACCCAAACTGATATAGCTGCTTATGCTTCAGAAGGAACCTTGATGTTTGATGGGGAAGCAATAGATAACATCCAAGCCATCGGTTCGTTATATCCGGAAACAATCCAGATAGTTGCTACAGAAGATAGCGGTATCCAAACCGTGGAGGACTTGAAAGGTAAAACAGTTTCAATTGGTGCTCCAGGATCTGGTACGAACGCGAGTGCAGAGGACATCCTTGGTATATACGATATGACAGTGGATGATATCGAAGTGCAAAATCTTGATTTTGGTGAATCGACCACAGGTATGCAGGATGGAACAATTGATGCTGCATTCATTACAGCTGGTACACCGACAGGAGCAGTAGAAAGTCTTTCTGCTACTACGCCAATTACCATTGTTGGATTGGAAGAAGATAAAGTAAATCAATTGATCGAAGAAAAACCTTATTACGCTCCGTATACAATCGAAGAAGGAACATACAGCTTGGAGGAACCTGTTGAAACAGTTTCTGTAAATGCAATGCTGGCAACGACAGAGGGTATGGATGAGGATCTTGTTTACAACATCACCAAAGCAATTTATGAACATACAGATGAAATCGGTCACCAGAAAGCTGAATTCATCAAGCCTGAAAGTGCTGTGGAAGGTGTGAGTATCGATTTCCATCCAGGAGCGCTACGTTACTTTGAAGAAGCAGGTGTAGAAGTACCGCAATAAAAAGCTGCAAATGAGTATCGCCGGTATCCCTCGGTTACCGGCGATTTTTTAGGCCTGAAAGGATGGTTGGACATGAATCGGTTCCGTATACCGAGGAAACGATGGCTGCTGGCTGTAGCAGCTGTGGCCACGCTTCTTTGGTATGTATACTACCCATCCCGGCAAATCCTTGCTTTTGAGGATCCTGATAATGGTGAATTGCTACGTTTTCTGCCGGTTGCAGAAGGAGATCACTTCCAGATCAAATATACACATTCCATCCACTTATCGGATGTATTCGAGGAATATATCATCCGGAATGAGCGCCTTTTTCCAAATCGATTAGTCTATGAGGATACGGCAGTAGGGATGCCAGCGAATGCAGAAGCTGGTCAGACCTTCACGATGGAGGATGGAAAATACATATTATCCGACCTCCATGGTTCTACAGACAAGCTTTATTTGACGATTGGAGCTGTGAAAGCCAATCATCAAATCATTTTTAAGGACAAAGCATATAGCTTACAAGATAATATCGGACCAGGTGAGACGGTTGCAATCTTAAGTCGCCGTGTGAATCACTGGACGCTTTGGAAAGGAGAAAAATTACATGAGTGAAAAGCTAGCACAAGCAGAAAGGCTGACAGAAGAACAACAGCAGCAACTGATTGAGAAATACGATTCCGAATCGAACTTTCGGCGATTGGCTGGAATCATGGGTCTTATCGTCTTTTACGGTTTATTAGCCTTCTCAATCTATCAAATATATACATCAACTTACGGGAATGTACCGACTCAGATTCATCGTTCGATTCATCTGGGATTCGGACTCGTTTTAATTTTCCTCCTCTTCCCTGCAGCTAAGAAGAGCAGCAGGACAAAAATTGCTTGGTATGATTACATACTGGCTGTACTTGGTTTCGTTGTCGGCGCTTATTGGCCGATTATGTACAATGAGATCATTGCACAGGCCGGACAAATTACAACGATAGACTTCATTGTTGGTTCAGTTGCTATACTTTTAGTGCTCGAAGCAACTCGTCGGACAGTAGGTTTGCCGATAGTCATCATCGCTGTCGCATTCCTGGCCTATGCCTATTGGGGAAGACAAATGCCTGGATTCCTCATTCATCCCGGAGTCGACGTCGATACACTTGTTCAATCCTTGTTCTTTACGACACAAGGGATATTAGGTACTCCTATTGGTGTATCTGCAACTTATATCTTCCTGTTTCTGCTTTTCGGGGCTTTCCTTGTCAAAACAGGTGTCGGCCAGTACTTCAATGATTTGGCCTTGGTCGTTGCCGGAAGAAGGATTGGCGGACCTGCTAAGGTAGCGATCTTCTCCAGTGCATTACAAGGAACAGTGAGTGGAAGCTCGGTAGCTAACGTTGTTACATCTGGGTCTTTTACCATTCCGATGATGAAACGTTTGGGATACTCTAAAAATTTTGCTGGCGCAGTAGAAGCATCCTCTTCTACAGGTGGACAGATCATGCCTCCAATCATGGGAGCGGCTGCCTTCTTGATGGTAGAATTCATCGGCGTTAGCTATTGGACGATTGCCAAAGCTGCTATCATTCCAGCAATCCTTTACTTTTCCGGTATCTGGATTATGACTCATTTCGAAGCTAAGCGGACCGGACTGCGAGGATTACAGAAGGAGGAAATGCCAGACAAAAAGCAAGTTCTCCAAAATTTGTATCTTTTGCTGCCAATTATAGCGATGGTATTCTATTTGAGTTCCGGACTAAGTATTATGCGTGCAGCTATTTATGGTATTATCACATGTATTTTGGTCGGACTACTGCGTAAGGAGCGGTATCGCCATCTATATCCGGTTGTTTTTGCAGCTGCATTTATCGCATATATTGTGTATGGTGCGGTTACAAACGGAATTTCTGTTGAAACAGCTTTAATCGTTGCTGCACTTGTTACAGTAATCGTAAGTTATTTCTTCGATGAGAATTTCATTGATACAATCCAGGCATTGGTGGAAGGAGCACGTACAGCCCTCAGTGTCATTGCGGCGACTGCAGCAGCTGGTATTATCGTAGCGGTTGTGACAAAAACCGGACTTGGTCTGAGCTTAGCAAACAGTCTTGTCGACTTAGCGAATGAAAAACTGCTGCTTACCCTGTTCTTTACAATGATAGCTTCCTTGATTCTTGGGATGGGGGCACCGACGACTGCCAACTATATCATCACATCCACAATTGCAGCACCTGCAATCATCTTGCTTGGTGTAAATGATTTATCTGCACATATGTTTGTTTTCTATTTTGGAATCATGGCAGATATCACACCTCCTGTTGCCCTGGCAGCTTTTGCAGCAGCTGGTATGTCAGGCGGCCGACCAATTGCTACCGGCGTGAATGCAGCCAAACTAGCAATCGCTGCGTTTATCATTCCTTACATGTTCGTGCTGGAACCAAGGCTCTTGCTATATGACATAGATGGCAACTATCTGCATGTCATTTGGATATTCATCACAGCCTTTCTCGGTATGATCAGTATCGGAGCAGGAATTATCGGCTACTGGTACCGCAAGCTGAATATTGTGGAACGTTTGTTAGCTGTAGCAGGAGGTCTAGTGCTCATCTATCCGGAAGTTTGGTCCGGCATAACTGGCATTGTTGTCTTTGCAGCTATGATTGCAATCCAATACTTCTTTAAACGTTCCGAATGGAATGTACCTGTTAAAAAGCCATCTTCCTAATGGGAGATGGCTTTTCCTATGAGTGAATTCGGGTAAAGGTCTGATACAATGTCCTGGAGGTGGAGTAGCATGGTAAAAAAAATAATTGATAATGACTGGCAGGATATTCTGCGGGAGGAATTTGAGAAAGGCTATTACAAGGAGCTGAGAGGCTTTTTAAAGGAAGCATATCAGGAGCGGACGATCTACCCAGAGATGCACCATATTTACGAGGCATTGCAGGTGACATCATTTGCGGATACGAAGGTTGTCATATTGGGACAGGATCCCTATCATGGACCGAATCAGGCACATGGACTAAGTTTTTCGGTACAGCCCGAGGTAGCTATACCAAGATCACTAATCAATATCTACAAAGAGCTGGCAGATGATATCGGCTGTCCGATTCCGACACATGGTTACTTGAAGCGTTGGGCGGAACAAGGTGTGCTGCTTTTAAATACAGCTTTGACTGTTGAAGCCCACCAAGCAGCATCGCACCGAGGCAAAGGCTGGGAGCGCTTCACGGACAGGGTCATTGCATCATTAAATGAGAAGCAGGATCCCGTAGTGTTCATCCTTTGGGGAAAACATGCCCAGGAAAAGCAGAAACTGATTGATACGGAGAAACATTATACGCTTACTTCTGTCCATCCAAGTCCGTTATCAGCAAGGCGCGGTTTCTTTGGCAGCAAGCCATTTTCCAAGACAAACGAGATATTAGAAAATAATGGTTTAGAGCCAATTGACTGGTGTATTCCAGACCTGTGAACAAAATGTAGAATCGGTATAAAGTACGTTCCCCTCTGCCTATCGTCTATGGTAAAATAGCGGGGATGCACAGTATCGATTCTATATTTTTGTGGAGGTAGGAAGACTTTGAAACATCTTTTGAAAGCATCGATGATCGGTTTGCTCGCGATGCTGATTACGTTTAACACTTTTCTAGCAAAGCCACTAGACACTCAAGCTGCGGAAGGCTTGGATATTAAAGCGGAATCCGCAATTCTAATAGACGCCAATTCTGGTGAAATATTATATGCGAAGCAGGCAGATCTCACTTTACCTCCAGCAAGTATGACGAAGATGATGTCGGAATATCTCATCTTGGATGCTATTGCAGCAGGAGATATTTCTTGGGACACGACAACACAGGTAAGTGATTATCCTTACAGCATTTCCTCGAATACGGATTTCTCCGGAACAGGATTAACACAGGATAAAGATTACACAGTTCGTGACTTGTACAATGCGATGGCGATCTACTCCGATAACGCAGCAACTATCGTGCTGGCTGAGCTTGTGGCTGGCAGTGAGACAGAATTCGTCAAAATGATGAATGAAAAAGCAGAAGAAATCGGTATGAAAGATTATAAATTCGTCAACTCTTCTGGTCTTTCCAACTCTGACTTAGGCGATAACCGAGCTGAGGGAACGAATGTCAACGACGAAAACCTGATGACTGCAAAGTCTACTGGTATCTTGGCATATAACTTGATCAAGGATCACCCAGAGGCACTTGAGGTTTCCAGCGTTACGCAAACAGATTTCGATGGGAAACAAATCACGAACTGGAACTGGATGCTGCCAAACATGCCTGGATACTTAGAAGCATATGGCTATGAAGGCATGGACGGTTTGAAAACAGGTCATACAGACGTAGCAGGCTACTGCTTCACAGGTACAGCTGAACGTGATGGACAGCGTTACATAACTGTTGTCATGAAGACAGCAAGTGAAGAAGCGCGCTTCCAGGAAACAGCAAAGCTGCTTGATTACGGCTTCAATCAATTCGAACAGGCTGAACTTTATAAAGCAGGCACAGAAATCAAGGACCATGATTCTGTACCAGTTGCAAAAGGAAAAGAAGATAGTGTAGCCATCTCAACAAAAGATGCAGTTACAACTTCTGTAAAGAACGGCGAAGAAGATAAATATCACTTGGAATACAAAGTAGACGAGGACAAGCTCAATGCAGATGGCGAATTGGTGGCCCCAGTGAAAAAAGGCGACAAAGTCGGAACTGCAACACTAGTCTATGACGGAGAAGACCAAGGCAATATCAACGGCGGCTCCTATACTGTTGACGTCGTAGCATCCGAAGATGTAGAGAAATCAAACTGGTTCATGCTCTCTCTAGGCGCAATCGGTGATTTCTTCGCAGGAATCTTCACTAGTGTAACTGACACAGTAAAAGGCTGGTTTTAATTAAGAAAAGCGGAGAAAGCCGTTTAGGAACGTAAGGATAAGCAAAGAAGCCCGGAGTTGGGTGCCCTTTCCCCACGCAGGGATTCATTGCTTATACTCTAGTTCCTGGCTTTCGCAGCTAGACAATTGAGAAAAGCGGAAAAGAACGCTTAGAAACGGAGGAATAGGTGAGAAAGCCCGTAGTGAGGTGCATTTACTCATGCAGGGATTTATCGCCTATACCGCAGTTTCTGTTCTTTGAAGCTGGACATAGCGAAAAAGCATTCAAGAAAAGCGGAAAAGACCCAGTCTTTGCCGCTTTTTTCGTATAAAATCCTCCCAGCTTGTAGAAGCTAGAGCTGGAATTGCATATCATACTTGCATAATTACCTGGAATTAGCTATTCTGTAGGAAGAATAACAACAACGTGATGATAGGAACTAGTAACTCACTGCATGCTTTAAGAGAGTCGATGGCTGGTGAAAATCGATGCAGGGCCGTGAGTGAATCCATCCTGGAATGGTATGGAGACATACCCGGTACAAACCGTTACCTTGCCGAGCCGGAAGACTTCTTTGTCTTCAACCAGGGTGGTATCGCGGGTGAAACATCTCGTCCCTTTTTCTATAGGGATGGGATGTTTTTTTGTTTAAGAAAAAAGGAGGAAGCACATATGCTTGATTTGAAATTTTTACGTTCAAACTTTGAAGTAGTAAAACAGAAGCTGAAAAATATGGGTGAAGATCTGACTGTCCTGGATAAATTCGGAGATTTGGATGATCGCCGCCGGAAGCTGATCAATGACACAGAGGAACTGAAAGCAAAACGTAATGAGGTATCCAAGCAGATTGCTGTTCTTAAAAAAGAGAAGCAGGATGCCGATGCCCAAATCAAAGAGATGCGCGATGTAGGCGATCAAATCAAATCATATGATGAGGAGCTTCGGAGCGTAGAGGGTGAGCTGGATACGTTATTGCTGTCCATCCCTAATTTGGCGCATGAGAGTGTGCCTGTAGGCGATTCTGAGGACGATAATATAGAAGCGCGGAAATGGGGAGAAGTGCAGCAGAAAGACTTTGAAGAAAAAGCGCACTGGGATCTTGCAGCTGATTTAGGAATTCTGGATTTTGAACGTGCTGCGAAGGTAACAGGAAGCCGTTTTGTATTCTACACTGGCTTAGGTGCCCGTCTTGAGCGAGCTTTGATCAATTTTATGATGGACCTTCACGCTGATGAACATGGTTATCAGGAAATGCTGCCTCCTTATATGGTAAACAGAGCAAGCATGACAGGAACAGGTCAGCTGCCGAAATTTGAAGAGGATGCTTTCAAAGTAGAAGGCTGGGATTACTTCCTCGTTCCGACTGCTGAGGTTCCTGTAACAAACTATTACCGAGAAGAAATTTTGAAAGGTGAACAGCTTCCGCAGAAATTCACTGCATTCAGCGCTTCCTTCCGTTCTGAAGCAGGATCTGCCGGACGTGACACACGCGGTTTGATTCGTCAGCACCAATTTAATAAAGTTGAGCTTGTTCAATTTGTAAAACCCGAAGACTCTTATGATGTGCTGGAAGAAATCACAGGCCATGCAGAGAAAGTCTTGCAGCTTCTTGGCCTCCCGCACCGCGTAGTTACATTATGTACAGGAGATCTTGGTTTCTCTTCTGCGAAAACATATGATATCGAAGTGTGGCTGCCTAGCGGCGGTACGTATCGCGAAATCTCTTCTGTATCCAATTTCGAGGACTTCCAAGCACGTCGTGCAGGTATCCGTTTCAAGCGTGATGATAAGAGCAAGCCGGAATTCGTCCATACATTGAATGGATCTGGTTTGGCACTAGGCCGTACAGTTGCGGCCATCCTGGAGAATTACCAGCAGGCGGACGGTTCCGTGAAGATTCCAGAAGTGCTCGTACCTTACATGGGTGGTAAGACAGAAATCCGCTAAGCGGAGGTCTTGACTTGAAACTTGAAAATATGGTGAGATAGCTTTTGGAGACAAAAGCATGGAGGGGTACCCAAGTCCGGCTGAAGGGATCGGTCTCGAAAACCGACAGGGGCCTTTCTGAGGCTCGCGGGGGTTCGTATCCCCCCTCCTCCGCCATATTTCATATCTTGTTGACATGTTGATATCCTATATGGTATAGTAGTCTTTGTCTTACGGAGGAATACCCAAGTTTGGCTGAAGGGATCGGTCTTGAAAACCGACAGGGGCTTAACGGCTCGCGGGGGTTCGAATCCCTCTTCCTCCGCCATATTTTACAAACGCATAAAATTGGAGATATATAAAATCGTTACGTTCATCGTAACGATTTTTTTTATACATTGACTTCTGAAAAGAAGCATCAGATAATACTACAAACTTGTTTCACGTGGAACGGAGGCATTTATGAATAAAATAGCATTTATAGGCGCAGGAGCAATGGCGGAAGCACTAGTTAAAGGGTTAATTGCAGCTGAGCAGCTTCCGGCAAAGGATATATGGCTGACGAATCATGCTAATGATGAGAGATTGCAGGAATTGCACGCAGCGTACGGTGTAACGGTTACACGCGATCAAACAGATCTCTTGAAGGATGCAGATGTCATTATATTGTCGATGAAACCGAAAGATGCAGAAGCAGCGCTAACTTCTTTGAGAGCAGCAAAGATTGAACCAGGACAAATTGTCTTATCAATACTGGCTGGAATCCATACATCTTTCCTGGAAAGCTATCTGCCAGCCCATCAACCGGTAGTTCGTGCCATGCCTAACACCTCTGCCACAATTCTCGAGGCTGCTACAGCTATCGCTGCAGGAGTATATGCAGGCAATGAGGAGATGAAGGTCGTGAGCAGGCTGTTCGGGACTGTTGGAGAGACTGTAGAAGTGAAAGAAGAGGATATGGATGCTGTCACTGCCATTTCAGGCAGCGGTCCTGCTTATCTTTATTACATGATGGAAGCATTGGAGGAAGCAAGCTCTCAAGTCGGCCTTGATGAGACTGTTAGCAAACAACTGTTGATTCAGACCTTCAAAGGGGCAGCGAAGATGCTTGAACAGTCAGACCTAACTCCAGCTCAGCTGCGTGCGAACATCACCAGTGCTGGAGGTACAACAGCTGCAGGTATCAGCGTGCTGGAAGAGCAAGGGGTAAAAGCCGCCATGCGAGCATGCGTAAAAGCAGCAGCTGATCGATCAAAGGAAATGGGACAAGCATTCAGCAAATAAAAAAATCCGCCTATGATGGCGGATTTTTTTTTATTTGGAAGGCTGACGCGAAGTCCATTTACGGGAATGCTGGATAAAATGGCCGACCTTCTCTAAAATCGGTTCAATGGAAGTATCCGGATTGTATAAGTCATAGTCTGCTATATTTACTCGCAATACAGGACAAGCATTAAAATCATTGATCCATTTCTCATAGCGATGGAACATCTCTTCCCAATAGCTGATCGGCGTTTGCTGTTCCATCTCCCGGCCGCGTTGTTTGATCCGGCTGATGATATGATCGAACGATCCTTCCAAGTAAATCAGCAAATCTGGATGAGGGAAGTATGGCGTCATAACCATCGCATCAAAGAGAGAACGATATGTTTCATAATCGACCTTGGACATGTTTCCTTCTTCATAGGCCATTTTCGCAAAAATTCCTGTGTCCTCATAAATGGAACGATCTTGGATGAATCCGCCACCGTATTCGAAGATGCGCTTTTGCTCCTTGAAGCGTTCTGCCAGGAAGTAGACTTGAAGGTGGAAGCTCCATCTTTCAAAGTCAGCATAATATTTATCCAAGTAAGGATTACCATCCACTTTCTCAAAGCTTGTACGGAAGTCCAAAGCTTCTGCCAATGCATGTGTCATTGTCGATTTTCCGACACCTACTGTACCTGCAATGGTAATCACACTGTCTGCGGGTATATGGTATTTCTCTCTAAGGTTCATGATGATGTTACTCCTTTATTCAAGTGAGAGGAGATCCTCTCACAAATATACTTCCAATCCTGCTCGTTCTTCACAAAATCCAACTTATCCCCGCTCAATCGGAGTACAGGTATGTTTGGATTTTCTTCTTCGAAACGATCCATGAAGGTCTGGTAATCTGCAGCTAATTGCTTCAAGTAATCCGGCTGGATATGCTGTTCCACTTTGCGGTCACGCATTTCAATCCGCTGCAGCAATGTTTCCAGGCTGGCATCCAAATAGATGACCATATTAGGCAGTGCAATATCTTCTGTCAATATAGAGAAGATCTTGCTGTATTTATCAAACTCCGATGAAGCAAGTGTACGCTGGGCAAAAATCATATTCTTTGCGATATGGTAATCTGCAACCACCGGCTGGTTCTGGGAAAGATAGTCCTTGCGAATATCATTCAGCTGTTTGTAACGATTAGTCAAAAAGAACATTTCCAGCTGAAAGCTCCATTCCTCGATATTCTCATAGAATTTGCCTAGGAATGGATTTTCTTCTACAATCTCTTTCAGCAGTTCATACTGAAAGTGTTCAGCAATTTTTTTAGCCAATGATGTCTTTCCAACACCGATTGGACCTTCCACTGCAATAAAAGGCAGCTCGTGCATGATGTATCCTCCAAACTCAAACGTTGTATGGCAA
This sequence comes from Terribacillus saccharophilus, assembly GCF_046592595.1. Taxonomy (GTDB): domain Bacteria; phylum Bacillota; class Bacilli; order Bacillales; family Amphibacillaceae; genus Terribacillus; species Terribacillus saccharophilus_C. The sequence continues at coordinate 490,566 of NZ_JAWVPF010000001.1, forward strand.
ATAAATATAGTTTACCATAGAAGGGCTGCCGCTTCGATACAGCGAAGGAAGAAACTAGTGGAAAAAGCGACAGACTTTGCAAGCTATGCCGATTCAGTTATAATATAGTATGTCGTGGCTCCGTAGCTCAGGGGATAGAGCATCGGTTTCCTAAACCGTGTGTCGCAAGTTCGAATCTTGCCGGGGCCGTCCATATATAAAAGCAACCACAGCCTAGAGAGGCTGTGGTTTTTTAGTATCGATAGACTAAAAAGGGACATATGATCACGATGAGGATCAAGCAGAGGACAGCTGCTGCTCCTTTTTTATTATTGGTCTTGTAAAGGGCGTAGCAAAATAATCCAGAGTATATCGTGATGAACGTTACGATCATACTTATAAAAAATATCTGCATCAATCCCTCACCCTTTTTAAATCAGATTCCCGTAAAATTTTTCCGAATTCCAAGCTTTTTACTGTTACATGTATCCGTATGTTAGCATTGGGGTAAATCTTGTTCGACCAGTCGGCTTTCTCATAATCCTTGATTGTCAGGAACTTATGTCTAATATGCAGAGACCAGTAGAAGGGCTCCAGCTTGTATTTCTCCTGGGTTTTTCTAACCAGCTTTCTTATTCTTTCTTCTAGCTGCCTCTCCAGTGAGTCATGCAGCAATTTCCTATTTTTTGACTCCACCATGTAACTTTCCGTACTTGGAACTGCAAAGACATTCATATGTGTATTGATGTAGACATCGATATCTGATGTGCTATCTGGTTTATAGTCTATTTTTATTTTCACTCTATCTACTTGATGGCGGGCAGCTATATCAAAATCCGGTTTAAGGGGATCTTTGTATGTGGCTATAATATCCTGCTGGGCCAATGTTGTATCCAATATTAATGAGACACGAGTTTCTTCCCCCGTTAATGTATCAATCATCTGCCCTTCCTTAAATACCGCAGAGCCCATGAATTGCGTGATATTACCGCCTTTTAATTGTACTTCTCCAGCTTTATAATTATCTTCTTCCCCATATTTTTCTTTCGGATCTTTTTTAGTAGTTGCAAATGGAGCAATAAAGAGGTCTGCATCACCTTCGGTTATTTGAAAGTATCGAACTAATGGTGCATTTGGTATAACCCCAGTTTCCTTCGCTCGGTCAAGTATATATTGAAAGTACTTATGCGGGCGGGATTCCAATTTCGGTTTATTATCCCGAATAAAGTCCTCTGCTTTTTCCTTGCTGATAACTAGCTGGGAATTCAGCTTTAAATCAACAGTACTCGGTGCAGACTGCATGAGATGAATGAATTCTTTGGACCTCGCAAGCTTCTGGGAGACAATGACGACACGCGCCTGTTCCAGTGTAATCTCTTTCGCAACGGTTGCATTCGCAGCATTTGTAGCAGACAGGAAGTCGGTCCCTAACACACTGACTATCTCTTGTACGGGCTCTGGCGCTGGATTACCTGAAACAGAACTTCCGACTTCTGGGTTGGCTATTTGAAATGTAAAGCGGAAGATATTATCTTTATCAGTTTTATCGACACCAATGCTGACAACATATGCCTGTTCCTCTAATTCTTTTCGATCAAAGCAGCCGGATAAAAGAGTGACCATCTGTAAAAACACCAGTAATAAAAAGAATTTTTTCATGATTTTCTGCCTTTCCAATAAGATGCTCCTAATAGCAGGAAAGGAAAAAGGAAAAACAGAGGTGTGGAGAATTGCAGACTTTCTTCTCTGAATAGCATTTCATTGACTACAAAGCTTGGAGGAATGAGTGACAACATCATCGCAATGAATCCCAGTGGCAACAGAAGCCCTTCGAAGCGTTTGATTTCAAAGATTTCTCCAAATATCCAGGATAGTAGATAAAGGAAAATAATAAAGCGCAGAAAATTAGAGAACATCCAACCGACCATAAAAAGGGTACTAATATTTGTGAAAAAGTGCCCAAGTGCAACAATCTCTGTCGATTCTTGATAAAGGAAAGCGATGTTGTTGATCGAGTTATAGTCGAAAAGTGTGGAATATATAACGTAAAATGTGACAATCAGCAAACCGGATAGACCGCCGCCAAGATATATGCCACTGCGGAAGTATTTTGTTTGATGAAAGGAGGTGTAAGCAATTGTGATCAGGAATATCTCCATAAAGGCTCCTGATTTGGTGATGCCCTCAGACAAAACAGTACCCACTCCGCCTCCAAAAATAGGGAATATACGGGCAAATTCAACATCCTTTAGATCGATAGCAATGACAGAGATAATAGTGACAACGATTACCGGGGTGAGTGCCCAAGCCAGGCTGCCTATCGTTTCTAATCCTTTATGCGCAACAACCAAGCATATACCAAGGAAGATGACATAAATAACAATGGATGGTGAATCCGGGAAGTACAGGTAGTTTAATTCTTCGACTACATTTCGCATATCTGAAAACATGGCAATGAAACCGATAATGAAAAGCAGCAGTGCAAGCAAACTGCCAGCTTTCTTACCGATCAAGTGAAAAATAAGTTCAACGAGATTATACTTCTCGTATTTCTTCAGCAGAAACATAAGTACCAGAAATGGACCTAATAAAAAGAGAAAGGAGATTATCGGAACAATCCACATAGCATTCTGTGCTTTATCTGCGAAAAGGGCAGGCGTGGTATCTCCACCCTTTAGTCCAATCAGCATAAAGATTATCGCGACTAGTTCACGGATACGTAATGGTTTTTTACTCAGTTCCATTTAGTGAATCTCCTTTCAAGATTTGTCCCAGTCCTTCGGATTAAGATAACCGGGTCTCCACTTTTCCTTTTTTAAAATCATGCGGAAGAATGTATCCCTTGGGGATCTGGTGGAAGGTGTTGCTGGTGAGTAATAACTTACACCAAAGGAATCAATGGATACGACATATGCTACCCAGAGCAAAATAGCTCCAAGCAGGCTGAGCAATCCATAAAAACTCGCAGCCACAATGAAGATGAATCGTGAAATCCTCAATGTGTGATTGATACTGTAGTTGGCAGCAGTGAATGAGGACAAGCCGCTTAGTGCTACAATAATGACGACAATAGGACTAACTATGTTTGCTTCAACTGCCGCTTGTCCCAGAATCAATGCCCCGACTATTCCTATGGTCGGTCCAAGCGGGGAAGGTATCCGTACTCCTGCTTCCCTGATTAACTCAAAGGCCACTTCCATCAAAAGAATCTCGAATACAATCGGCATCGGAACTCGTTCCCGGCTGGCTGCTATGGCCAGCAGTAAATCAATTGGGACAAGCTGGCTATGAAAATTTGTTATCGCCACATAGCTTGCTGAGACAAACAGTGTGATGAAATAGGCACCAGCCCTTATTAATCTGCTGAAGTTCCCGAATGCCCACCTTAAATACCGATCCTCTGGAGAATGAAAGAAAGACCAGATAGTTGCAGGGGCGATCAGACAGGAGGATGAATTGTCCATAAGGATGGCGATAAACCCCTCGGCAATGTAGTTTGCCGCGTTATCAGGCCGTTCTGTATACAGCATTGTGGGAAACAATGAATGGGGTCGTTCCTCCAGAAACTGCTCTAATACTTCAATATTCCGGATATTATCAACTGTAATCTTCTTGATGCGCTGCTTAATATTTTCCAATACTTTATCGTTAACCAAATCGCGAGCGTACACCAATGACACGGATGTGGAGGGTCTCGTACCAACGCTGACGTTTTCAACAATCATATCTTTGGAAGGGATTTGTTTTCGGAACAAGGATACATTCGTTGGTAAAGACTCCGTAAAGGATTCTTTCGGTCCTTTTACAGTCTTCTCATTCTCTGGTTTTTCTACTGCGCGATGCTTAAAGTCATCTATTTTAGCCTCGAAGCTTTCTCTGCTTCCTTCTTTAAAAATGAGGACACTGCCGGCGTTAATGCCTTTTTCCACATCATCCATATTTTTCACCGTGCTGATGTTGGAAACCGTGAGGATGCGGTCGATAGGATTATCCTTTTTTGATTCAAGCAACGGTGTCACAATATGCTCATGTAACTGTTTCATATCGACGATGGTGGAATAGTAAAAGATATGGTATTTCCCACTTGAACCGCACAATTCCCTAGAAACGAAGTCATAGTTGGTTCCATATAAAAACTGATTTTCAATATAAGTTACATTCTTATTTAAGATGCTCGATACTTTGGTAGCTTTCTGTTTTTGCACTGTCTCTGTCTTTTTCTTCTTCTGCCAGGGAAACATCACCGATCACCTCTCTTGTTCTGTTAGTGTGTCTAATCGGATCTTTTTTATGAACGGGATAACACAATTGGAACCTATCTTTCGATAATAGATACAGAATGGGTTGTGAAATTGTGACACCAACCGCTTTTATCTAGTACAAGGCTGCATAAAGTAACACATAGCAGTCAAAAAAAGAAAGGGAGATGGTCGAATGGTGAAAATCTATGTAGATCCAGGTCACGGAGGGTCAGATCCGGGTGCAACAGCAAATGGTATCCAGGAGAAAAATGTCGTGTTGGCGATTGGAACATCGATCCGTAACATCCTGCAGCTGGAATATGAAAATGCAGAGGTTCGTATGTCTCGTACGGGGGATACGTTCCCATCTCTTACGCAGCGTACGAATGATGCCAATGCATGGGGCGCTGATTTCTTCCTTAGCATCCATATCAATGCCGGTGGAGGGACAGGATATGAGGATTTCATCTATTCCACACTTTCGGACAGCTCTGAAACTGGCGTAATGCGGGCACGAATTCATGAGGAAGTCATGAAGCTGAATGGAATGGCGGATCGAGGCAGGAAAAAGGCGAATTTCCACGTTCTTCGGGAAACCAATATGCCTGCTGTTCTGACGGAGAATGGTTTTATTGATAACAGTGCCGATGCAGCGAAGATGAAATCCAACTCTTGGATCCAGAATGTGGCACGAGGTCATGTGAATGGTTTGGAGAAAGCACTTGGGTTAACGAAGAAGTCAGGTTCGGGATCTACTTTCTTGATTCGAGTGAAGGCAGCATCACTATACTATTATGATGCGCCGGATTGGAATGCACGAGCTGGTACAGTAAGCCAAGGCGAAGTGTTCACGGTAGTGGAGACACTCACAGTCGATGGTTCGACAATGTATAAGCTGAAGAGCGGAAACTATATCACTGCAAATCCGCAATATGTGGAAATTGTCTAAAACAAAAATGGCTGCCTTTTGGCAGCCATTTTGCGTTAGAAATTTAGGGGAAATCTTGCATTAAGTGTAGCACGAAATTTGCCGAAATTGGGTGCAGTTCTCACTTTCCCAAGTACCCCGTGATTTCTGTCAGTTTATCTGACAAACAGACGGGCTCTTTCTTAACGACGGTCATAATCTTCTTTTAGTTTACCAGCAGTATCCTGAAGATTTCCTTTTGCTTTATCCTTTTTGCCATCCGCTTGCATACCTTTGTCATTTTTGGCATTGCCGATTTGATCTTTTGCTTCACCTTTTGCTTTTGATACGGCACCTTTTACTTTATCGCCTAGACTTTGTTTATTTTCAGCCATTTGTCATCCACTCCTTCAGTATGTTGTATATAAACCAGTTCCCGCTGAAAAAAATCATAAACTTTTAAAGAAATATGTTTATTTTACTTCCAGATGGGTATAGTGATAGCAGGTATCCCCCATACCACTAATCTGCTAAGTGTAAGAAAAGGCCTGCTCTGTTATAGAGTGGGCCTTTTTGTGTTTGTACCTTCCTTTATGGTGGAAAACAACTACCAGGAATGAATGGAGGAGGATGAATGTGGAAACGCATCAGCTTTATATCAACGGACGTTTTATTTCTTCACAAGCAGAAGAGACAATCGATATCTTAAACCCGGCTACTGAAGAAGTTATTTCTAAAATACCTAAAGCGACAGAGGATGAAGTGAATCAAGCAGTAGAAGGTGCCGCAGCAGCTCAAAAAGAGTGGGAGCAGACACCGGCGATCGAGCGGGCTAAAATTGTACGCCAGCTTGGTGATGAGCTTGAAAAGCGGAAAGACACTTTCGTTTCCTTGCTGCAGGAAGAACAAGGAAAGAACTATGAACTTGCCACGGGCGAAGTGGATATGGCAATTGATTTCTTCCGCTACACATCCGAATGGGCACGCCGCATTGAAGGTGACATCGTCCCGAGTGATCGGCCGAATGAAAATATATTTATTTATAAAAAGCCAATTGGGGTTGTAGCAGGCATCGTACCATGGAACTTTCCGGTCTTTATATTGGCACGTAAGGTTGCCCAGGCTCTTACCGCCGGCTGTACACTTGTCCTGAAACCAAGTCAGCAAACGCCAAATACAGCGTATGAATTTACAAAGATGGTGGATGACCTAGGTATCATACCAAATGGCGTCTACCAGTATGTCACAGGGACAGGCTCCGCATTAGGAAACCAGCTTGCCTCCCATCCGAAAGTAGATATGATCTCGATTACAGGCAGTGTAACAGCAGGGACAAAGGTAATGGAAGCTGCTGCGCAAAATATAACCAAAGTAAATCTGGAGCTTGGTGGTAAAGCACCTGCCATTGTAACGGCGAACGCAGATATAGATTTAGCTGTAGAACAAATAAAGGCTTCCCGCCTGCTGAACAACGGACAAACTTGTACAAATGCCGAGCGCGTTTACGTTCACAAAAGCGTAGCAGAAACGTTCACGGAAAAATTGAAACAGGCTTTTGAAGACGTCTCTTACGGGGATCCCGCCAAAGATCATGATGTGGATTTGGGTCCGCTAGTCAGCAAAGAGCGTTTGGAAACTGTTGAAGAGATGGTAGCAGCAGCGAAGGAGGAAGGTGCTGACTGTATCATCGGTGGTAAAAGAGCAGATGCAGATTCCGGCTACTTCTATGAGCCAACAATCCTGACTAACGTAGCGCATGACTCCTCCATTATCAAGGAAGAGATTTTTGGTCCGGTTATTCCTATTGTGATATTCTCTAATTTGGAAGAAGCCATTGAGATGGGCAATGACACAGATTATGGTCTTTCTTCTTCTATCTATACAGAGGATTTGAATGAAGCGATGAAAGTAATCAATGAACTGAAGTTTGGCGAAACATATGTAAATCGCGAAAACATGGAAGCGGTCCAAGGCTATCATGCTGGTATCCGTAAATCTGGACTTGGCGGTACCGACGGTAAATATGGTATCGACGATTTCCTTATTACGCAGGCAGTATATATGCAATATAAGAAATAACATTATGGGCACCCGTGTAAGCAGCGGGTGTTCATTTTTATGATTTCGCTTTGATTGGTAAGGAAAACAAGGTACAATGGAAATAACCTACTTGCTTTGCTGATGCAGACAGAGGCTTTTTTATTCGTGTTAATTGTAAACGCTTACAAAATATAGGGAAGGATGTCGAATCATGAAAATGTTAGCACCTCTCGCTGGAAAGCACAATGTAACGGATTTTGAAGCATTACGTCAGTCGTTTGAGTGGAGTCAGATGGAGCGGGATTTCTCCTGGTTCCATACGGGTAAGTTGAATGCTGCTTATGAAGCGGTCGACCGCCATGCGGAAAATCCAGCCAAAGCGGATCAGCTGGCTCTGATTTATCAGGATGGACAGACAGAGGAAAAGTGGACATTCGCACAGCTGAAGGAACGCAGCAATCAAGCTGCCAATATGCTGACTTCACTTGGCGCAGCAAAAGGAGACCGCGTCTTTTTGTTCATGCCTCGCTGTCCTGATTTTTACGCAAGCTTTTTTGGTATTCTCAAAATTGGAGCAGTGGCTGGACCATTATTCGAAGCGTTCATGGAGCAGGCGGTGGAAGATCGATTGTTGGACAGCGGAGCCAGTATCTTGATTACAACTGCTGCATTGCTGCCGCGTGTCAACAGGGATAAGCTGCCTGAACTGAAGGAGGTCATTGTGCTCGACTGTGAAACAGACGGCGTACATGACTATACAGAACTGATGGATCAGGCATCAACAGAATTCGAGCCTGTGTGGCTGGATAAGGAGGATGGTATGCTGCTGCATTATACTTCTGGTTCCACTGGGAAGCCAAAAGGTGTCTATCATGCACATCGGGCAATGCTGCAGCATTATGCCACAGGTAAATGGATTTTGGATTTGCAGGAGGATGATGTGTACTGGTGCACAGCTGATCCAGGCTGGGTGACAGGTACAAGTTACGGCATATTCGGACCTTGGTTGAATGGAGCAACAAATGTTATTGCCGGGGGCCGTTTTACACCGGAAGCCTGGTATAAAATCATTGAGAAGCATAAGGTCACAGTCTGGTATACAGCTCCGACAGCATTGCGAAAGCTGGCTGCTGCAGGTGACGAGGTTGCCCATGCCCATGATTTGTCCTCGCTTCGCCATGTCCTCAGTGTCGGGGAGCCTCTCAACCCGGAAATCATTTATTGGGCGGAAGAAGTATACGGCAAACGCATCCATGATACATGGTGGATGACAGAAACAGGTGCCATGCTTATCGTCAATCACCCTACACTGCCAATCAAGCCTGGGGCGATGGGCAAACCGATACCAGGTGTCGAGGCAGCGATCATTGATGATAAAGGGAATGTACTGCCAGCGCATACGAGCGGAAACCTCGCGGTAAAGGCTGGATGGCCATCGATGATGAAAACGATTTGGGGCAATCAAGAGAAGTTTGACAGCTATTTCATCAACGGCTGGTATGTATCAGGAGATAGCGCCAAGATGGATGAAGAGGGCTATTTCTGGTTCGAAGGTCGTTTGGATGATGTAATCAACACTTCCGGAAAGCTGGTCGGTCCTTTTGAAGTGGAAAGCAAGCTAATCGAGCACCATGCAGTTACCGAGGCTGCGGTTATCGGGAAACCGGATGAAGAGCGCGGAGAAATCATCAAAGCTTTCATCACTTTGGATAAGGGGCATAAAGATTCGATGGAGCTGCGTGAAGAGATCCGTCAGTTCATTAAAAAAGGACTTAGCGCGCATGCTGCACCAAGGGAAATTGAGATTGTCACCTCGATTCCAAAGACAAGAAGCGGTAAGATCATGCGTCGTCTGCTTCGTGCCAAAGAACTCGGACTTCCGCTGGGTGATACATCCACTTTAGAAGAATAACAGGTTTAATCGACTGCCCACGTGGAAGTATACATTGTGTGATACTTTATAAAAGGAGTGTTAGACAATGGCTAAAATTGCAACAGTAATTACCGATACTTTTGAAGACGTAGAATACACAGATCCGGCGAAAGCTTTCAAAGAAGCTGGTCATGAAGTGACAACAATCGAATTTGAAGCAGGCAAAAGTGTAACAGGCAAGCAAGGGGACGCAACAGTGTCCATCGATAAAGGCATCGATGATGTGAACCCATCTGATTTTGATGCACTGTTCATTCCTGGCGGCAACTCACCTGATAACTTGCGTGCGGATGATCGATTTGTTAATTTTGCGAAGCATTTCATGGATGAGAAGAAACCTGTATTTGCAATATGTCACGGTCCGCAGCTGCTAATTACAGCTAAAACATTGGAAGGGCGAAAAGCGACAGGTTATAAATCCATTCAAGTGGATATGGAATACGCTGGTGCGACAGTCGAAGACAAAGAAGTTGTCGTATGCCAGGATCAGCTGGTTACGAGCAGACAGCCGGATGATATTCCAGCTTTCATCGAGGAATCCTTGAAGCTATTGAAATAAGTACAGATTATGTCTCCCGGCTCTATGCCGGGAGTTTTTTATAGGAGGGATAGTATGATCGTTCGTGAGAATAACGAAGGTAAAACGGTATTGATACCGCAGCATGATCATGCGGCTATTTCCGGGGAAATAGCCAGGCATTGGCGTAAGGATGATCCTGATTCACCAACTCAGCGGCCTGATGCTATCATGGCAATTGATCAACACGACCGGGCTTGGATTCCGCTGGATGAAGTACCGAAGCGTAAGCCGGATGGAAAAGGCTTTTATAGCTTTATTGATTATCCGCAGGATGACAAGCTGCGTGCCTATCAGCAGGGTATTATGGAAGTGAGAGAACAATCCCGCTATGCAGCTATACTGTGCAGCAGGCATTATTGCTCCTTTTTTTCCGATGATACAGATGATCAACAAATAAAAGCATTTTTGGATAGGGAATACGGGTTGCAGCAAGCTGACTTACAAACACTTACGTCAGCCGAAAAAGCCACACTGGATATAGATCAGAAAATGCTCTCCTTCTGTGATGATGTTTCGTTGTACTTGTGTATGAATCAACCAGGTGTATCGAAGGAAGATGAAGTAAGCTGGTTTCGGGATGGCTTTCGGGAACAGTTTTCTTTTGCAGACAAGATTACGGGGGAATGGGTATCTTCTGAGGAAGTCAGGCTGACACCATCACCGCTGGAAAGTCCTGTGCGTGTGATGATTCCACAAGTGGTGGTGGATGGAGACAACTTTCGTAAAGAGAAGCTCTGGGTGACAGTGACATGAAAAAAGAGCAGCCGTTATGCTGCTCTCATAGCTTTCTGATTGTGAAGTTATCGGTAAGCAACAGCCAGTTTTGCGGAAAAGAGAGACCAAGCTTCCAATAACTGATTCCGCGCAAGTTCAACTCCTTGATCAAATCAAACTTTGCCTGGATGGATCGGGCATCTTCAAACCACACCTCATGCTGTGCGCCAGCTGCTGTATATCTAAAGAAAGGTGCTTGTGCAGTAGTGTCATATTGGATAGAAGCATTATTTTCACGGGCAATATCGATGGCGCGCTGCGGACTGACGGCTCTGGCATATTCTCCGCCTGGCTCGTATGGTAGTGTCCAATCATAGCCGTACAAATTTTGTCCCAGCATAATTTTATTGGCAGGCATTTCCGTCAGAGCATATTCCACAACATCGCGAACATTCGGTAATGGAGAAACAGCTAATGGCGGTCCGCCGCTATAGCCCCATTCATAGGTCATCAAAACGACAAAGTCGACAATCTCCCCATGGGCGGCATAATCATGTGCTTCATACCATTGCCCTTGCTGTGTCGCACTCGTCTTGGGTGCGACAGCTGTCGATACACGCAGTCCTTCAGGTCGAAGTCTGGCGACAGCTCGCCTGAGGAAATTGTTATAATCCTCCCGATTTTCCGCTGGCAGAAATTCAATATCAAAGTGCACCTCACCAAAACCGACTTCATTGGCTGTATTGATGATGTTTGTAAACAAGCGATCCTGGACAGAAGTATTGGTGACAATTCGAGTTCCTAATTCAGCGCTGAATGCGCCGCTTTCTAGCGTGGAAACAGCAAGACTTAATGTCGTATTATTTGCCTGCGCAATTGTAGCAAACTCGTTCAGTGGCGGGGCGGTTAAATTTCCTTGCCGGTCTACTCTGTAACTGAAAGGCATTAGATAGGTGAGGTATGGTGCTCGCTGTCTTGCCGCAGTCTCCAGAGTCTGGGAGACAGTATTTCCGGTAGGTTCGATGTAGGCGTTTGATTCGATCTGCCTTTTTGGCTTTGCAGGCAGGTAAAGACGCTGGCCGGGCTGCAGTAGTGCTGATGCTGAAATGTTATTGATCCGGGCCAGTTCTGCAACTGACAGGTTGTTTCTCCTGGCGATAGTGTAAAGACTGTCCCCAGCCTGGACATAATAGAATGAACCAATAATCGGAATCACAAGCGCCTGTCCGACGACAAGATCATTTGGTGCGGCCAGTTCATTTGCGGTAATCAATTCCTGGCTAGTCGTGCCATAACGGCTTGCGATGCTGTTCAGTGAATCACCAGTCTGCACTACATATATTTGCAAAACGACTCCTCCTTTATAAAGCCTCTGTAGAAAAGCTATGCTGGGAGGAGCCGTCTTATGTCAGACTGGATCGGTATTGGCGCTGAGAGTTGTTTCGATGACGCGCAAGGCGTCCTCATTTTGTTCTTTCGTATTGGAAGCTACACAGTTTTTCGGTACATCCAGCTTGAATTCCCGCATGTGGGCATCATTGGCAGAGAAAATGACACAAATATTACCCGCAACACCAGCAAGAATGACTCGATCGCATTCTAAATCCTTTAATAAGGATGGCAGTGATGTCTGAAAGAAAGCAGAATGCTTCGGCTTCAAAAGAAAATAATCATCTTCGTGCGGCATCATCTTATCGATGATTTCATGGTTATCATCATTCCGGCAATAATCCGCAATTTTTTTAAAGTTATCCTGCCAAATTCCATAGTGGTCATTTATATAGATAACTGGCCAATCATTTTCTTTTGCTTTCTTGCGAAGTTTTTCCCAATTGGGAAGAATTTCTTTTGTATTCTCCAGCAGCTGATCGCCGCCCGGAAAATCGAATGTATTGAATACATCTATAAACAAGACAGCTTTTTTGTCAGTCATGATAATTCCCCTTTACTTCATAGTAGGAAGCTTCTTATACTTATACATTATCAACTTTAGCTAATTTGAAACCTTTAGATAGAAATGTGGGATATAAATATGACGACAGATGCTTACTGGATGGAGCAAGCAATAAAAGAAGCCAAGCGTGCAGAGCTTCTCGGAGAAGTTCCGATTGGAGCTATTATTGTGAAGGATGGGGAGATCATCGCTTCCGGCTTCAATCTTAGAGAAACGACACAGCAGGCACACTCGCACGCAGAAATGCATGCAATTCAGGCAGCCAATGAAAAGATAGGCAGCTGGCGGCTGGAGGATTGTGATTTATATGTGACATTGGAGCCTTGCCCGATGTGTGCAGGTGCCATTATCCAATCACGCGTGCGGCGTGTTGTATTCGGTGCTTATGATCCGAAAGCTGGCTGTGCAGGCACTTTATATAATTTACTGGAAGACGATCGGTTCAATCACCAAACAGAAGTGACAGGTGGTGTGCTGCAAGAGGAATGCGGCGGATTGCTGACTTCCTTTTTCCGGGAGCTCCGAAAACGGAAAGCAGCCAAAAACAGCCGGGATTGATTTTTTTCCGTAAACAAGCTATACTATGAAGTGCGCTATAGAAGCGCCTAACTTTATTCACAACTTAGCCGTGCTAAGCGGGGAGGTAGCGGTGCCCTGTACTCGCAATCCGCTATAGCGAGGCCGAATTCCCGCCCGAGGTAATGCGGCTTTAAGGTCTGCCATAAGGAATTGGTGTTGACACCCGGGTCCTGCGCAACAGGAAACTGTGAACCCTGTCAGGTCCGGAAGGAAGCAGCAGTAAGCAGTCTCTCCTGTGTGCCGCGGGGAAGCCTGGGTCGAGCCATGAACTTATGTAACGCTTAGATCTGTATTATCGACGGTGGGTGCACGGCGCTTAACCAATAAACAATCAGAGTCCTTGCCATTTGGTAAGGGCTCTTTTTATACATGTAGTATCAGTAACTTAATTCCGTTATAATGAAGGAAGAATGAAAAAAGGAGCGCGGCGTGATGAGTTATCAAGCGTTATACCGTGTCTGGAGGCCAAGGACATTTGCTGATGTAGTAGGCCAGGAGCCGATCATCCGTACATTGAAGAATGCCATCATGCAGGATAAGTTCTCGCATGCCTACTTGTTTTCCGGTCCGCGTGGTACAGGGAAGACAAGTGCGGCCAAGATCTTTGCAAAGACGATCAACTGTGAACATGCGCCGGTAGAGGAAGCGTGTAACGAGTGTGCGGCTTGCAGAGGTATACAGGATGGTTCAATTGCAGATGTTATCGAAATTGATGCAGCGTCCAATAATGGTGTCGAACAAATAAGGGACATCCGGGACAAAGTGAAATATGCTCCTAGTGCGGTTAAATATAAAGTGTATATTATCGATGAAGTCCATATGCTCTCGATCGGGGCATTCAATGCACTTCTCAAGACATTGGAAGAGCCGCCGAAACATGTGGTGTTCATCCTGGCAACAACGGAACCTCACAAGATTCCGCTGACGATCATTTCCCGATGTCAGCGTTTCGACTTCAAACGTATCAACCAGCAGGCAATGGTGAACAGGATGCAGGAGATTCTGGAGAAGGAACAAATCACTGTATCCGATGACGCAGTTGAGTCAGTGGCGCTAGCTGCTGAAGGCGGAATGCGGGATGCACTCAGTTTGCTTGACCAGGCAATTTCCTATAGTGAAGATGTCGTGGAGCTTGCGGATGTGCTTGCAGTTACCGGGGCCGTCTCCCAGGATAGGCTAACCGAGGTAATCCGGGCTTGTACGCGACAGGATGTACAAGCAGCACTGGAACAAGTTGATCTGCTGATACAGGATGGAAAGGATCCGGGGCGTTTCGTTTTTGATCTTATCTATTACTTACGGGATTTGCTCATGTTCCAAAGTGCACCTGGTATGGAGAACATTCTGGAACGCGTGCTTGTAGACGATAGTTTCAAACAACTGGCAGAGGAAGTGGATGCTTCTTGGATCCAAGCGGCGATTGTAGAACTTAATCGCTGTCAGCAGGAAATCAAATGGGCAAACAGTCCAAAGGTATTTGTTGAAATTGCGATTCTGCATATTGCAGATCAAAGTGCTCCGACAGCGAGTGTGGAAGCAGAGGCTGTGCAGCAGCTGACGCGCAAGATCTCTCAGCTGGAACAGGAATTGAAACAGCTGAAATCGCAGCCGCAAGCAGCATCGGCTCCGGCCGAACAGCCTAAGCGTCCGGCAAGGACAGGCAGCAAAAACAGCTATCGTGTTCCTTTTGAACGTATACGCCAAGTATTATCAGAAGCAACAAAGGACGAATTGAAGCTGGTTGCCGAACACTGGGCAAGCTTTATGGATGCCTTGAAGCGGCAGAGTGCTCCTGCGCATGCTACGATTTTGAATAGCAAGCCAAGGGCAGCTTCCCAGAATGCGCTTATTATAGGTTTCAAATATGAGATCCATTGTTCGCTTGCCTTGGAACACAAAGACACGATAGAATCATTACTAGCAGAACGGATCGGACACCAAGTTTCGGTCATACCGATTCCGGAGGCAAATTGGACAGAACTGCGGGAAGATTTCCTGAAGAATCAGAAGCAGCAGGATTCATCTGAAGATGGAAAGCAAGCGGAAGACCCGATTATCGCAGAGGCCAGGAAATTGGTCGGAGATGACTTACTCGAAATAAAAGAATAACTATCAATTCAAGGAGGGATTTTTCCATGCGTGGTGGTGGGAATATGAACAATATGATGAAACAGATGCAGAAGATGCAGAAGAAAATGATGCAGGCTCAGGAAGAGCTTTTCGAAATGACTTTCGAAGCAACTGCAGGCGGCGGTGCTGTGAAAGTTATCGCTAATGGAAAAAAAGAGATTACTGATGTTGTCATTCAGGAAGAGGTAGTAGATCCGGATGATGTAGAAATGCTCCAGGATCTCATTATTTCTGCAACAAATGAAGTATTGAAGAAAGTCGACGAAAAATCCAACCAAACAATGGGACAGTTCACGAAAGGGTTACCTGGAGGAATGTTCTAGGAGGCAACTAAATAGATGTATTATCCCGAACCGATTTCGAAGCTGATAGACAGCTTTACCAAATTGCCTGGAATCGGACCAAAGACTGCCGTGCGCCTTGCCTTCCATGTACTTAGCATGAAGGAAGATGACGTCATGGATTTTGCGAAGGCATTAGTCAATGCCAAACGTGAATTGACCCACTGCAGCATCTGCGGTCATATCACCGATCAGGATCCTTGTAGTATTTGTCAGGATGAAGCAAGAGACAGCTCTCTTATTTGTGTCGTGCAGGATCCGAAAGATGTCATCGCTATGGAGAAAATGCGTGAATTCAATGGGAAATACCATGTATTGCATGGAGCAATTTCTCCGATGGATGGCATCGGACCGGAAGATATAAATGTCCCGTCATTATTGAACCGCCTGAAGGATGAAGAAGTAAAGGAATTGATCCTTGCCACCAATCCGAACATAGAAGGCGAAGCAACAGCGATGTATATATCCAAACTAGTCAAACCATCTGGTATACGAACAACAAGGATTGCACACGGCCTGCCGATGGGTGGAGATCTGGAGTATGCAGATGAAGTCACCCTTTCCAAAGCGATGGAAGGCAGAAGAGAACTGTAAAGCAGGTGAGAGTAATGGCTGGCAGAAGATTGAAGAGATCTGATGTGGACAAAGAGTTGTTAGCTGATATATTCAAGATGAAAAATGATTGGGTCAGTATCCAATCCATAATAGAGAGAAGTGTCGATGCTAGTGAGATGGGGCAGTATGATCTGCAGGTAGCACAAGCCAAGTACCTGTTCATGCTGCGAGAAGCAAGACACCGAAACTTAAGCGCATTGCGTATCTAACGCAATGCGTGTTCTTTTTTCTTGTCCCTTCTCATAATGTAGAAAAGCAGGACAAGTTAAAGGAGAGATGGAAAATGTCATATGCAATAATCGGTATACTATTGGCTGCAGTAGTCATCTTACTTATTTCAGGAACGTCAGGAAAGCTTTTTAGTTTTGTACTCAAAGGTTCAGTCAGGCTTATTATTGGTGTCTTTCTATTATTTCTATTTAATGTAGTAGGGGCACTTGCCGGACTCCATATCCCAATAAATGCCGCAACAACAGTATTAGTGGGCTTGTTAGGTATTCCGGGAATAGCTTCACTGGCAGCAATTCAATATTTTTTATTATAAAGTATTGCAGTGTACCCTGATACATGATATTATATTCAAGTCGCTTCGGAACGGAGCTGACAGCAAGA
>NZ_JAWVPF010000002.1:0-494984 GCF_046592595.1 Terribacillus saccharophilus
TATAAGTAAAACAAAATAAATAAAGACAAATAAAGACAAACAAAACATTATAGTGTATAATCCAGTCATGAAGTTTTTGTAAGCGCTTTATTAATGGGCTTACATCCATTTAAATACATAGGAGGGGAAAAGCAGTGGAAGCAAAACAAGGTAGTTTAAAGGCTACAATTACAGTTGCGATGTCCAACTATCTGGAAGCGGGTTCGATTGTTGCCGGAGCTGGCGGATTGAC
The DNA here is from genome assembly GCF_046592595.1 of Terribacillus saccharophilus. Lineage (GTDB taxonomy): Bacteria > Bacillota > Bacilli > Bacillales > Amphibacillaceae > Terribacillus > Terribacillus saccharophilus_C. Next base: position 233 of record NZ_JAWVPF010000002.1, read on the forward strand.
ATTATGGATGGAGTACCTGAATTTGAATGATGCAAAGCTGGGTTTGCTCGGCGCCTTGAGTGCCAATGGTTTCGGATCTGCGATCGGTGCATTTCTAGGTGGTATTCTGGTGGACAAGTTCGGCAGAAAATTCATCTATAAGTATGATCTGCTTGTGTACATGTTTGGTATTTTGCTTATTACGTTTTCTTTCAATTTCCCGATGCTGCTCGTCGGCTATGTGGTGACAGGGATTGCTGTTGGAGCGGCTATACCAGCTGCTTGGACATACATAGCAGAAGAAGCGCCGAAAGGAGAGAGGGCTGCTCGAGTCGGCTGGGGCCAGTTTGCTTGGTCGATTGGACCAGCAATCACCCTCTTTTTATCTGTTTTATTGGCTCCTTTAGGTTTGCTTGGCAGCCGGATTATTTTTGCGCAGCTCTTCGTTGTAGCTCTCATCACATGGATTATGCAGCAGCAGATCAATGAGTCAACCATCTGGACGGAAGAAAAAGAAAAAAGCCGAAGAGAAGAAGGAAAGCAAGACGTTTCGTGGAAACAATTGTTTACGGTCAAGGCAAATCTCAAAGCGATTGTCCTGCTTGTTGGCATCTATGTGTTTTGGAATCTGGTTGCAGGGGTCATGGGCTATTTCATGCCTTATATTTACGAAACGGTCGGCGGCTTATCTGCCTCACAGGCTAACTTGCTGCAAGGCTTCCTTTGGACATTAACTGTTGCAGCTACTTATTTTGTCTTCATTAAGCTCGGTGACCGAGTGAATCGTAAGCTTCTTTATGGAATAGGAGCAGGTATGGGTATTGCTGCTTGGCTTGTACTTACGTTTGGTGGTATGGGTATGATCGAGCTATTCACATTTGTTGTCTTATGGGGTGTTGCAGCTGGGTTCGGGGCTCAGGCATTTTATGGGCTTTGGGCTGGAGAGCTGTTCCATACACGTTATCGGGCAAAGGCACAAGGTTTTATCTTTGCTTTAGCGAGAATTGCGGTAGGATTGATTTCACTTGTTGTTCCTTTGATGATCAGTTCCCTTGGATTCCAGGCAGCAGGGTTAATTATGATCGGATTCCTTGTTATCGCAGCGATAGTTGGTTTAATTATGGCGCCTGAAACAAGAGGAAAGTCATTGGAAGAAATACAGGAAGAACGGTATGGAAGTGCAGTAGAAAGAGCGCGTCAGGCAAGAAATTAATGAAACAAAAATAAACAAATAAAAATAAAGATAAATACACAAAAGTCAGGATTTATATTGTATAATGATTCTATAATTTGAAAGCGCTTCATCACCTTTAAAAGGAGTGGTAGAATTGGTACAGAATAAATGGAATGAATCAAATGCTAACCAATTTGAAGGACTAGGTGAACTCGTTTACCGTTCCAACTTGATTGGGAGTGACCGTTCTGTTTGTAACTGGGGCGGCGGAAATACATCAATGAAAACAACGGTTGAAGACTTCCGCGGCCGGCCGGTTGAAGTTATGTACGTTAAAGGCAGCGGATCTGATTTGGCAACAATGGGTGCGCATAACTTCACAGGCTTGCGAATGGAGGATATACGTCCATTGATCGAAAGAGAATCCATGACAGATGAAGAGATGGTCGCATACTTGAGTCAATGCATGATTGATGCAAGTCATCCGCGTGCCTCTATCGAAACACTGCTGCATGCGTTCCTTCCATTCAAGCATGTTGACCATACTCATCCTGACAGCATCATCAGCTTATGCTGTGCAGACAATGGACAGGAAATTGCGAGAGAGATCTTCGGTGAGCGGTTTGTCTGGGTTCCTTACATCAGACCTGGATTTACTTTATCCAAGATGATTGCAGAAGCAGTAGCGGCAAATCCCAAGGCAGAGCTTGTACTGATGGAGAAGCATGGTTTGGTTGTGTGGGGAGAGACAGCGAAAGAGAGCTATGATCGCACGATAGCTGTAATTAACGAAGCAGAGGATTATATTAATCAAAAGCAATCGGAAACAAAAGCTTTCGGCGGAGAAAAAACAGCTGCTCTTGATAAAGAGAAACGGCATCAGCTAATTAAGAAAGTCATGCCAGCTATTAGAGGTGCAGTGAGTGGAGATAAGAAGATGATCCTAAGCTTCGATGACAGCGAAGATGTGCTGGAATTTGTGAACAGCGAACAAGCTCAGCAGCTGAGTCAGGTAGGAGCGGCATGTCCGGATCACCTTGTACATACAAAGCGTACGCCTTTGTACATTGCATTCGACCCGTCTGCTGACAATGCAGAGGAATTGCTGCAAAAAGTCGAAGAAGGTATCCAGAGCTTTGCTAAAGATTACGAGGATTATTTCAATCGTCTTGCCTCCGAGGGCGATGTCATGTTCGAGCCTGTACCAAGAGTAGTGCTCATCCCTGGGGTAGGAATGGTGACAACAGGCAAAGACAAAAAAGCAGCTGATATCAGTGCTGCCCTGTATCACCGTGCGATTGCGGTGATGAAAGGAGCAACAGCACTCGGGGACTTTGTTTCCTTGTCTGAAGCAGAATCGTTTGCAGTGGAATATTGGCCGCTTGAGCTGTATAAGCTTTCCTTGGCGCCGCCAGAAGCAAGATTCAGCCGCTCAGTGGTTCTTGTTACAGGAGGAGCTGGCGGTATCGGCAGTGCAACATTGCGCCTATTCCTTCAAGGCGGTGCGCATGCGATTGTGACAGATATCAATCTCGAAGGGGCGGAAAAGGTCGCCCAAGAGTTAAACGAAACGTACGGAGCGGGTCGTGCAATAGCCGTCAAAATGGATGTGACGGATGAAAATGCTATTGCCGAAGCCTTTGAAACAGCTGTTTTGCAGTTTGGCGGAGTAGATCATATCGTCAATAATGCAGGTCTTGCTACAAGCAGTCCATTTGATGAAACAACATTAAAAGAATGGCAGCTTAATATGGATGTATTAGGTACAGGTTATTTCCTCGTTGCCCGTGAAGCTTTCCGATTGATGAAGCAGCAAGGAATTGGCGGCAGCATGGTATTCGTCGGATCTAAAAACAGTGTGTATGCCGGTAAAAATGCAGCAGCATACAGTGCAGTGAAAGCGATGGAAATGCATTTGGCTAGATGTATTGCTGCAGAAGGAGGCAGCTATGGCATTCGGGTAAATGGTGTACTGCCTGATGCCGTGCTCCAAGGCTCAGCAATCTGGGGCTCCAAATGGCGTGAGGAGCGGGCAGCTGCTTATAACATTTCACCCGATGAACTGGAAGAGCATTACCGCAAACGGACAACGCTTGGTGTGAATATCTATCCAAGTGATATAGCGGAGTCTATTGCTTTCTTTGCCTCAGATGCAGCACTAAAGACAACTGGCTGCATGATAACAGTGGACGGCGGCGTACCGGCTGCCTTCACTAGATAGGGGGATATCCTATGCATATAGCGGTTGATATCGGAGCGTCTAGCGGCCGTCTTGTCTCTGGTGAACGAAAAGACGGAAAGCTCGTCATACAGGAGATACACCGTTTTGCAAATGGCTACCAGAAGCAAGGAGACCACCACTGCTGGGATATTGATCATTTAGAAGAACAGATTTTGCAAGGTCTGGAGATTGCCAAGCAGCAGGGTATTACATCTTGTACGCTCGGAATCGACACATGGGCAGTGGATTATGTATTGTTAGGGAAGGATGGTGAGCGGCTGCGTGATGTGATCGCTTACCGGGATTCCCGGACAGATGGTGTGATGGAACAGGTGTGGGAAAAGGTTTCAAAGACTGAAATCTATCGAAAAACCGGTATCCAGTATCAGTCATTCAATACCATTTATCAGCTCTTCACAGAAAGTGAGGAGCTGATACAAAAAACCGATACGATATTGCTGGTTCCTGATTATCTGCACTACAGACTTACTGGAAAAAAAGTGATGGAAGCTACCAATGCTTCTACGATGCAGCTATTGCATCCAATTACCAAGGATTTCAATGCTGACCTGCTTGCTTTGACAGGCTTTCACTCTGAGCAATTTGCTCCGCTGATTGAAGCCGGTACTATACTTGGTGAACTTCGAGATACATTCAATGAAATGTACGATTTGCCCGTTTGTACTGTCATTGCTGTCGGTTCCCATGATACAGCTTCTGCAATCGCGGGGGTGCCTGCGAGCGGGAAAGAATGGGCATACCTTAGCAGCGGCACCTGGTCCCTGATTGGGACTGAACGAAAGCAGCCGATCCTTGAAGACAGCAGTTTAGAGAAGAATTTTACGAATGAATGGGGCATCAACAACACATATAGATACTTGAAAAATATCATCGGTATGTGGGTGATCCAGGAAATCAGAAGAGTATATCCTGTTGACTATAATTTTGGTGAAATGGTTGAAGCCGCAAAACAAGCTGATCTCACACAAGTACCTTCAGTAAACCTGAATGATGCAAGATTTTTAAAGCCGGATAATATGATTGAAGAACTTCAGGATTATTGCCGGGAAACGGCTCAAATTGTACCCGATAGTGTAGGGGATCTCAGTTTGACAGTATTTCATAATCTAGCAATTGCCTACAGTGAAGCATTAGAGGAGTTGGAAGCACTGACAGGAGAGAGCATTCAAACGCTTCATATTGTCGGCGGCGGTTCGCAGAATAAGGTACTGAATCAGCTGACAGCAGATTACAGCGGAGTGGAAGTTATTGCCGGACCTACAGAAGCGACAGCTCTTGGAAATTTGATTGTGCAAATGATTGCTGCTGGCGAGTTGGAATCCTTGGATGCTGGAAGACAGCTTATCCGAAAATCGTTCCCTGTCGAGACTTTCAAACCGATCAGCCAGGATATAACGGAGAATAATAGGAGGACAGTCCATGATTCGTAAAGCTAGTGTCATGTATGTTTACCGTGATAAATTCGATGAGTATAAAGCACGCCATAATCACCTTTGGCCTGAAATGGAACAAGTTTTGAAGGAGCATGGTGTCAGCAACTACAGTATCTTCCTCCATGAACCGACTGCTATGTTATTTGCTTATTTAGAGGCGGAATCAGAAGAAAAGCATGCAAGTATAGCTGAAACAGAAGTGTGCCGGAGATGGTGGACATATATGCAGGATATCATGCAGACGAATCCTGATCATAGTCCAGTCAGTGAAGAAGTGAAGGAAGTATTTCATTTAGATTGAGGAGGAATATATATGACAGTCATTAAAGCGTATGAACTGGCAAAATCGATGTACGAAGCATTGGGAGTCGATGTGGAAGCTGCGTTGGATAAATTGAAAACGGTACCAATAAGTATTCATTGCTGGCAGGGGGATGATATAGGCGGTTTCGAAGTACAGAAGAATGAGCTGTCCGGCGGAATTGATGTGACAGGTAACTATCCTGGTAAAGCGAAAACTCCGGAGGAACTGCGAGCAGATCTTGAAATGGCATTGCGTCTTATCCCGGGCAAGCATCGTATCAATTTGCATGCGATTTACGCAGAAACGGATGGACAGCATGTAGAGCGAAATGAAATCAAGCCAGAACATTTCCGCCATTGGGTCAAATGGGCAAAAGAACACGATCTTGGTCTGGATTTCAATCCGACGATCTTTTCCCACGAGAAAGCGGCTGATGGATTGACTCTCGCTCACCCGGATGAGGAAATACGTCAGTTCTGGATAGAGCACTGTATCGCTTCCCGGCGGATCGGCGAGTATTTCGGAAAAGAACTTGGCACAGCGAGCCTTACAAATATCTGGATACCCGATGGCTACAAGGATGTCCCAAGTGATCGCCTGACGCCAAGGGAACGCCTCAAACGTTCACTTGATCAGATCTTTGCTGTTGAAATTGATGAAAACTACAACATTGATGCTGTGGAAAGCAAGCTGTTCGGCATCGGCTCAGAGTCCTATGTAGTCGGCTCCCATGAATTTTACATGGGCTATGCGTTGACTCGCGGCAAGCACCTGCTGATGGACACCGGCCATTATCACCCGACTGAAACAGTTTCGAATAAGCTTAGCGGTATGCTTCCATTTACAGATAAAATTGCGCTGCATGTATCACGGCCGGTGCGCTGGGACAGCGATCATGTCGTGACCTTTGATGACGAGCTGAAGGAGATTGCACATGAGCTGGTTCGTAATGATACGCTTGATACGATAAGAATCGGTCTGGATTTCTTTGATGCCAGCATCAATCGTGTAGCGGCTTGGGTAATTGGTACTCGTAATATGCAGAAGGCTCTTCTTTATGCATTGCTGACGCCGCATGCAGAGCTGAAGGAATATCAAGAAAAGGGACAATTCACGGAAAGGCTTATGTTGATGGAAGAGTTGAAGAGTTATCCATTCGGCGCGGTTTGGGATTATTTCTGTCAGGAGATGCAAGTGCCGCGCGGGACAGCTTGGCTGCAGCATGTCCAGGAGTATGAAAGAAACGAAATGGCTCATCGGTAACACGTTAGATTATGCTACACTATAATCAAAACGTGATAAAGGCAGGAAAAGGGATGTTAGTTGCAGAAAGACAAAGGAAGATCGTAGAACTGGTCAACGAGCGGACCAGTGTCCGGGTTACCGAGCTCAGCTCTCTCTTTCATGTGACAGAGGAGACGATACGCCGTGACCTTGAGAAGCTTGAAAAGGAACAGCTATTGCATCGCAGTCATGGCGGGGCAGTCCGCATAGAAGAAGGTGCAACAGAGATTGCCCATGAAGCGCGTGAAGTGATGCGAATGCAGGAAAAGCAGGCAATTGCCAAAGCAGCAGTTTCGGAAATCCAGGCTGGCGAACGGATCATACTCGATGCCAGTACGACTGCATGGTATATGGCGAAGGAATTGCCAAACAGGCCCCTCACGATCATCACAAATAGTATCAAGGTGGCGCTTGCCTGCAGTACGAAGGATCAAATACGAGTCATTTCGCTCGGTGGGCAGCTGCTATCAAAATCTTTATCATTCGTCGGACCGCTGACGGAGAGGTCCTTAACGACTTATTATGTGGATAAAACCTTCCTTTCGTGTAAAAGTGTGCATCTTGAGCATGGATTGAGTGATTCTAATGAAGAGCAGGCTATCGTCAAGAAACAAATGATCGAGATAGCAGGCCAGACCATTTTGCTGGCTGATTCAAGTAAATTCGGAAAGCGGTCGTTTGCGACCATCACTGCTCTTGCACGAATTTCAAAGGTCTACACAGATATAGGGATCGATGCAGTCACAAGAAGCTATTTCGAAAAACAAAACATGGAGTTCCAAGCAGTGAACTAATCAACGACCCCGTAAAGCTATGCTTTGCGGGGTTGCTAAGGATGATACTATGTATAAGAAATCAGTTATCCTGCTTATTTTGTTGTTTTTTGTAAGCGCTTGCAACAAAAAGGAAATACTCTATGTCCAGGAAACGCCGCCGTCTGAAGCCGATCCAGTGCAAACGGAACAAATTGATATAGCTATTGTTCCAAAAGTGATGGATATTCCGTATTTCCAAGCTGTACAAGCGGGAGTGGAAGAAGCGGCAAAATCATCTGGGGCTACTGTTCACTTCAAAGGGCCAACAACAGCAGATCCTGCTCAGCAAGAAGAAATCATCCGTACATTTATAAAACAAGAGATCGATGTACTAGCAGTAAGTGTCATAGATCCAGATCGACTGACTTCTGTACTGGCAGAAGCCAGACGGCAGGGCATTACAGTCCTGACATGGGATGCGGATGCTCATCCTGAAGCAAGAGACTATTTTATCAATATGGTGGATGCTGAAATGCTTGGAGAGCATTTACTGGACAGTCTCGCTGCTCAAATGGGCGAGGAGGGCGACTATAGCATTCTTTCAGGGTCACATTCTTCGCTCAATCAAGAAGAGTGGCTGCATTATATCAAGCAGCATAACAGATCTTATTATCCAAATCTAATTCTTCGAGAAGTGGCTTATACAAATGATAATCCTGTCACAGCCTATCAAGAATCAAAAAGACTGGTGGAAGCTTATCCGGATTTAAAAGGAATCATCGGGATTGCATCACTAGGGCCGCCAGCAGCAGCGGCTGTTTTGAAGGAAGAAAATAAAACGGATGAAATCGTTATAGTCGGCTTGGCATCTCCGCGTGACATGAATGCGCACTTAAAAGAAGGTGATGTCCAAGGCATCACCTTATGGAGCCCAAAGAAACTTGGTTACTTGACTGTCATGATTGCCAAGCTGATGCAAGATGGAACAGTGATTGAGGACGGTATGCTCATAGAAGGTGTGGGGAGGGTCCAAGTAAAGGGAGAACAGATCATTATGGGGGAACCAATAGATTTTACGGCGGAGAATGTGGATCAATATGATTTTTAAAAAGAAATTCCGCAATCTTACATTGATGAATAAACTGCTGCTTTCTTATACTTTGCTTACCATTATACCGGTCGCGCTTCTCGGGTTTTTCATCTATACAGCATATACAAAAGCAGCAGAAGAGCAGATCGGAGCACTTGTACCACAAATGCTGGAACAAGCAAGTCAGCAAATAGACCGTAATGTGCAGGATGTGACGAATATGCCTGAGAGACTCTACCAATCACAGCAAATGATAGAGATATTGAGAGAGGATAGCTTCCAGTCGCATGCGGAAGCAATGCAGCAGCAATACGAGATGGAGCGGTATCTTTCCAGCAGCTTCCTTCATAGCAGTTCTTCGGATTTGCTTGGTGTTTTCGTCTTCTCTAAAAACAGGGTTTTTGCAGCGGCAACTAAGAATTATAGCGGTTTTTCAAAAAGTGAAGCAGCTGTTTACGGACAGAGTTTGGAGCTGGAAAAAGGAAGCATGATCCTTCTTCCGCAGGATACAAACCTCGTCTTCGAGGATAATGCTGATTATCTGTTGATCGGGGTACCACTTCAAGACCGTGATAACCAAGCTTATCTTGGTACAATGTTTTTGGCATTGGATGTAGCATTTGTCGACCGCATCACCGGTACAATCAAAGAGCATAATGCAGCAAGAATCATGCTTCTGGAAAAGTCATCCGGGAGAATAGCTTATGATTCGAAACATGAGCAAAGCGACCAAGTTGTTCCGGACAATTTTTATCCAATTGAAAATGGAAGTTTTCTGCAGGATGGAAAACTCATCGGTATCACGCCAGCCATACAGCAGGATTATGCTTTGATTTATGAGATACCTACAGAAAAGCTTTTTGCCAAACAGCAGCAAACCCGGACTGTCTCTATTGTTCTTTTTTTGCTGTTCATTTTATTCAGTGTGTGTTTGTACACATTTGTTGCTTATAACGTCTCGCAGCCAATCAAGCGATTGATAGAAAACATGCGCAGTGTCCAGGGTGGCCAGTTCCAGCAAACACTGCCAGTAACCAAACAAGATGAAGTTGGCAGACTGACGGAGAGCTATAATCACATGATCGTTGAAATCCGCGATTTGATTCAAAAGAATTACATGATCAAGCTAAAACAGCAGGAAGCTGAATTATACGCACTCCAAACTCAAATCAATCCGCATTTTATCTTTAATACACTTGAAACGATCAATTATGCGGTGGAAGCAGGCGAACAGGAGGAAGTCATCGATATTATTACGACGCTTGGCAGGATGCTGCGCTATTCCTTGGATAATGGTGTCAAATTTGTTTCGCTTGCGGAGGAAATCAGGCATGTTGAAGATTTTCTGGCTATTCAGCAATTCCGTTTCCATGACCGTCTTACGTGGAAGGCCGATGACCCGAACATAGCAGCGGAAGTACAGGTTCCGAAATTCATACTCCAGCCAATTGTCGAAAACAGTATAAAATACGGTTTGGAAACAAAGACAACCATTCACATTGATATCAAGATCCACGAAACACCCGATATGCTCATACTGACCATAAAAGATGATGGACCAGGCTTTGACCCGGCAGTTAAAACGGAGCTGGAACAAGAGCTCAGTCTGGAACCGGGAATAACCTCAAAATCTGCGCATTATGGGTTAAGCAACGTTGCCAATCGAATCAAAATGCTGTACGGAAATGACTATGGTGTTTCACTGGAGAACAATCAAAAGGGTGCGACTGTACGGCTTTACTTGCCATTTCGTCATGTATCGGAAAGGGGAAGTTTTGATGCAGAATTTGCAAGTCATGATCGTCGAAGATGAATATCGAATCCGCATGGGGCTGGAGCGTTTCATCAATGCCCAGCCGCAATGTACAATCATTGGTGCGTATGCTAATGGGCAAGAGGCATTGGATGAATGGAAACTAAAAAAAACAGCGGAAGTGATTCTAACTGATATCAAGATGCCGTTCATGGATGGATTAACCCTCATACAAGAGCTGAAAGAGGCTGGTTATTCTGGGGATTTCCTTGTTTTGAGCGGATTCGATGATTTTCAGTATGTGCAGCAAGCATTACGGAATCAAGTTGCCGATTATCTTCTGAAACCAATCGATAGGCAGCAGCTGCAGGAACGGCTCCGGCAGCTGTATGAAAATAAACAAGAAATAGAAGATATGCGAGAACGGGAGAATCAGAAGCATGAGCAACTACAGGTGCTGCGAGCTCTCCCGAGTGAAAACAGCTTGGCCGATACACAATGGACCGAGATATTCCCATCAGGAACATATCATACGTGCCGTTTGCAGCTTCAAAACTTCCATCAGCAAAAAGCTAAGCGAGATCCGGTTCGTTTCCACCAGGAGCTTAGTGCAGTTGTCCGGATATTGGAGACAGAGCTGTCAAATCAGTGGTCTGACTCCAGCATATGGTGGTGGTGGGACCAAGAACAAAGCTTTGGTTTGCTTGTACATACAGAAGAAAATCCATCCATATTTTTTGATCAACTTGCAGGAATTCTGTCTCATAAAACCATTTTCAAGCTAACAGCTTCTCCAGGACAAATACTGCACGAATTAGAATTGCTGCCTGCGGCAATGGAAGCAGAACAGATGGAGATAAAGCTACAGCCAGCTTCTGCAGAAGATCACTATTCGGTGGCGATCGGTGTTAACATCCAGAGCATTCTGCATACGTTGCGTTTTTCTTTCAAGCAGTTTGTATTCGATGAAGTGGATGCAGCTTTATCCCAATTAAAAGATGAGCTTGCAGCAGGGCAGCTGGACTCGACAGCAGCATTATTCCAAAGTACAGGTATTGAAATGCTGCATGATGTCAGCAAGCGATTGCCGGTCAAAGATGTCAATCGTATGCTTCAGAGGTTGGGAAGATACACAAGCCAAACCTTGACAGCATCTGAATTGCTGCAAGGCTTTGAAAATTGGACCAAGGATTTGGCAGGGATGTGCAACAGAGTGGATCAACATTCAGATCGTACAGCAGTAGAGCGGGCAAAAGCATTCATACATCATCATGTGCAGGAAGCGATAACGATTGAACAAGTAGCAGCACACGTCTACATGAATCCAACCTATTTTTGTGCTTATTTTAAAAAGCATACCAAAGAAACTGTTCTGCAATATGTCACCAAACAGCGGCTGGAGCTCGCCAAGCGCAAGCTGGAGGATACAGATGAGAAAGTGACGATGATAGCTGATTCCGTCGGATATCATGATCACAAGTATTTCAGCAAGCTGTTCAAGAAGCATACAGGATTTGCTCCATCTGAATATCGCCGCTTCCACCGATAAGACAATAACAGAAGAATAACCTCCTTTTCCGAAAGACGTCCCCTTCTCGAAGCGGGACTTTTTTCATACTCTTTATGTAAGCGCATTCAGTGATGAAGGAGGGCAAGAGATGACAAATGAATATGTACTCGAAATGAAAGGGATATCCAAAGCCTTTCCTGGTGTGAAGGCTTTGAACAATATGCAGTTCCAGCTGAAGAAAGGAGAAATCCATGCATTGATGGGTGAAAACGGTGCAGGGAAATCCACCTTCATCAAAATCATAACGGGCGTCCATCAGCCGACAGAAGGTGAGATGTTTCTGCTGGGAGAAAAAGTATCTTTTCAGAATCCCAAACAAGCTCAGCAACAAGGGATTGCTGCTATTTATCAACACGTAACCAGTTATCCCGACTTATCTGTTACCGAAAATATCTTTATGAATCATGAGATCAGGCATCCTGTATGGAAGACGCTGAATTGGCGGGAAATGCATAAACAGGCACGGCAGCTCCTGCGCGAATTGGGAAGCAATTTGGATCCCAAAGCTCAAATGAATACGCTGAGCGTGGCACAGCAGCAAATCGTCGAGATCGCAAAAGCAATAAGTACGAAAGCAAAGATCATCATCATGGATGAACCGACCGCAGCACTGACAGCAAGAGAAAGTGAAGAACTGTATCGTATTACCGAGAAGCTGCGGGATGAAGGTACTTCCGTCATTTTCATTTCCCACCGTTTTGAGGATATGTACAGATTAGCCAGCCGTGTGACAGTGCTGCGCGACAGCAACTACATTGGCACATGGGACGTGGAAGACATATCGAATGAGAAATTGATTGTCGCAATGGTGGGAAGGGAAATCAATCAGATTTTCCCTGATAAAAAGACGAGTGCAGGAGAGACGGTTCTAGAAGTGAAAAATCTGTCTAAGCTGGGTGATTTCGACGATATCAGCTTCTCTATAAGAAGCGGCGAAATACTGGGTATGACAGGATTGGTTGGCGCTGGACGAACCGAAGTATGCCAAGCGATTTTCGGCATATCGGACTATGAAAAGGGAGAAATTCTGCTGAACGGCAACGCAATACGCAATAAAAATCCACAGGCAGCCATGAATAATGGGATAGGTTACCTGGCGGAGGATCGCTTGGATCAAGGTTTGCTCGTGGATTGGAGTATTGAAAAAAATATCACGCTAGCCAATCTATCCGATTTATCCAGCTTTACTTGGATTCACCGTGATAAAGAAAAACGACAAGCCAAAGAATTTGGTGAAAAGGTGCATATCAAAGCAATGAGCATCTTTGATTCGGTCAATTCACTTTCCGGCGGAAATCAGCAAAAAGTAGCTGTGGCGAAATTGCTGACCAAGGACTTGAAAGTTATTTTGCTGGATGAACCGACGAAAGGTGTCGACATCGGAGCAAAGGCAGCCATTTATGAAATCGTCCAGCAGCTGGCAGAAGCGGGGTATGCCGTTTTATTCGTCTCTTCTGAAATGCCCGAAATCCTCGGAATGAGCGATAGGATTTTAGTGATGAAAGAAGGCAGGATTGCAGCCGACTTCGTTAACAGGGGAATCACCCAGGAGATGATTTTGGAAGCAGCAATGGGCGAAGAGCAAGTACAGGAGAAAAGCGGATGAAGAAGGAGGGGTCAAAATGGAAATGAAAACAGAAAATCTAGAAGTGGAAAAGAAAAATCCGCTGGCGCTGTTTTATCAGTTCCGGGAGCTCGGGTTGCTTTTCTTCATCGTCCTATTATGTATCGGGGTACAACTGCGAAATCCTTCTTTTTTGACGGGCGAAAACATCCTTGATATGGCAACGAATACCTCCATACTGGTTATCCTGTCGCTTGGGATGATGATTGTTCTGATCACAAGGGGAATCGATCTGTCCATCGGAGCTGTCATTGCGCTTTCCGGTATGCTGACAGCGCAGCTTGTGGCAGCCAATCCGTCAGTAAATCCATTCCTATGTTTGCTCATCGGTACCGTCATCGGTGCTGTGTGCGGAATGGTCATCGGAGTCCTGATAGCTAAAGTTGGCTTGCTGCCAATCATAGCTACACTTGCATTGATGAACATATTCCGCGGTCTTACATTTTTGGTGAGTGACGGGGAATGGGTCAGCTCTTATCAGATGTCGGAAGGCTTCGTGGAAATAGCAACAGGAACTTTCCTGGGACTGAATCACTTAATCTGGGTTGCAGCGCTCTTCTGCCTCGTATTCTTTTATTTTCTTAATTACACACGTACGGGCCGGCAAATTTATGCAGTCGGCAGCAATCCGCAATCTGCTGCTGTGAGCGGTATCAAACAAGGGCGTATCTTATTCTTGGTTTATACGATCATGGGAGGATTATCTGGATTGTGCGGTGTTCTGTGGGTATCCAAGTTTGCATCTGCCCAGGGAGATACAGCCTCGGGTTATGAACTTACGGTCATAGCAGCATGTATTTTAGGCGGGGTGAGCATTGCCGGTGGTTCTGGAAAACTTGCTGGTGTCCTGCTTGGTGCAATATTGCTCGGAATTCTGAACAATGCACTGCCGCTTATGAATGTATCACCTTTTTGGCAGAACGGTATTCAAGGCTTTATCATCCTGCTTGCCGTGATTGTCAATGCCATCGTGAAACGCCGTGTCGAAAGAACTCATCTGCTTAGGAGGGCTGGCTGATGGAACAAAAGAAACAATCATATCAACCTCGTACTCTGGAAACTCATCTGCCGTTCTCCTGGAAACGCCTTTTCTTCCAATGGGAATGGATGCTTTTAGTCATTTTGGTTGCAGTGCTCCTGCTTGGAAGCAATTTGTCACCTTACTTCCTGAATTATCCGAGTCTGCGGGATGGGACGATGGTCTTCCTCGATAAAGCGTTGATCGTCTTTCCGATGGCGATGATCATGATTATGCGGGATATCGATATTTCTGTAGGATCAACGGTCGCATTATCATCTGTTGTCATGGCCACACTTTATACCAGTGTTGGCCTGCCGATGGAATTGGCCATCATTGCTTGTCTTGTGACAGGCGCTATCTGCGGCCTGATCAATGGACTCTTGATCGTGAAATTCAAAGAGCTTTCGGCAGTTATCGTTACACTCGGCACCATGATTCTTTACCGGGGAATTGCCTACATTATTTTAGAAGATCAGGCAGCAGGAGGTTTTCCTGAGTGGTTCGGATTCTTTGGATGGGGTTATGTTTTCGGAATACCGTTTCTGCTGATTGTATTTGCAGCGTTGGCAGTTGTATTCGGCATCGTGCTTCATAAGACGACGTTCGGCAGAAAGGTGTTTGCTATCGGCAACAATCCTACCGCTAGCCGTTTTTCTGGAATCAAGGTGGATAAAGTCAAAGTAATCGTCTTCATGCTGGCAGGATTGCTGGCTGCCGTAACAGCTATCTTCCTTACATCAAGAATGGGCAGTACACGGCCGAATATAGCAACCATGTATGAATTGGACATTATTGCGATGGCAGCACTTGGCGGTGTCAGTACAGCCGGCGGAAAAGGGCGTGTGCTCGGTGTTGTCATAGCTGTCTTCATCATCGGCTACTTGCAATATGGACTTGGACTTATCAATCTTCCAAGTCAAATGTTCTTGATCATTGTAGGAGCATTGCTTATCCTGTCAGTCGCCATTCCGAAGCTTGGCGGCATGATAAAAAGAAAGTGAGTATTCCAGCGCTTGCTGATACTAATAGATAAGAAGGGGAGACCGAGATGAAAAAGTGGAGCAAATGGTTTGCTATGATGCTGTTGGTACTATTGCTGGCTGCCTGCAGCCAAGGAGCGCCGGAATCAAGTGGTGCATCTGGCGGAGAGTCAAACGACGGACCGAAGAAATATGCTTTTGTATTTAAAAATACAGGCAATCCGTATGGTGAAAAAATGCTGGACGGCTTTGAAAGCACGATTGAGGAATTAGGAGGAGAAGTCATCCTGCGCTCACCGGATCAGCCAACTGCGGAAGGGCAAATTCAGATTATCGAACAGCTGATCACGCAAAAAGTGGATGTAATCGCGGTAGCAGGTAACGATCCAGATGCACTGGAGCCAGCATTGAAAAAGGCGAAGGATCAGGGTATCAAAGTGTTGTCTGTTGATTCAGCAGTGAATGCTGCCAGTCGTGATATCCATGTGAACCAAGCCAACCCAGAGCGCATCGGGCGGGTACAGATTGAAGCTGTATCCGAAATGATCGGCGGCGAAGGCCAAATAGCAGTTTTGAGTGCGACGAGCCAGGCTACGAATCAGAATACATGGATTGAGTGGATGAAGAAGGAACTTGAAAAAGATGAATATAAAGATATTGAACTTGTAAAAGTAGCTTACGGAGACGACTTGCGAGATAAGAGTGTATCCGAAACAGAAGCATTGCTTAAATCCTATCCAGACTTGAAGGCAATCATTGCGCCTACGACTGTTGGTATTGCAGCAGCAGGTAAAGTGCTCACAGACAAAGGTTTGGAAGGGCAAATAGCTTTGACGGGCCTTGGCCTTCCAAGTGAAATGGCAACTTACATCGAAAGCGGTGTCAGCCCTTGGATGTACTTGTGGAATCCGATTGATGTTGGTAAAGGTGCCGCATATGCAGCATATGAATTAGGCGAAGGCAACATCACTGGCGAACTAGGGGAAAAAGTAGATTTGCGTGACCTTGGTGAAGTAGAAGTAGTCGAGGACGGAGATGGTACGCAGATCATGCTTGGAGATCCGTTCAAATTTGATAAATCCAATATTGATGAGTGGAAGGATGTTTATTGATAGTAAATGGCCGGGGAGCTAACAATCCCCGGTTTTTTTGATGAATCAAGTTAATTAAAACCATTGGAATAGCATATAGCTTGCTTCTAAAACTATAGCGTATAACATGGAACTAACAAACAAGGAGGAGGCTGAACATGAATTTGGGATTGAAAGGTAAAAAAGCTCTTATAACTGGCTCTACGTCAGGGATTGGGAAGGCAATTGCAATATCGCTCGCGGCCGAAGGAGCAGAGGTTATCATCAATGGCAGATCTCAAGAAAAAATTGACCAAACAATCCGTGAAATAAAAGAATTCAATTTCAATGCCGTTTTATATCCAGCAGAGGCAGATCTTGGTACTGCGGAAGACTGTGAAAAAATACTTCAAAGTTATCCCGAAGTCGATATTCTAGTCAATAATCTGGGTATTTTTGAGCCAGCAGAGTACTTTGATATTACAGATGACGAATGGCTTAACATGTTTGAAGTAAACGTGATGAGCGGTATACGGCTTACAAGAAGCTATGCAAAATCAATGCTGGAGCGGAAAGAAGGACGAGTTATATTTATCGCTAGTGAAGCGGCTGTTATGCCCTCTCAGGAGATGGCGCATTACAGCGCTACCAAGACGACGCAATTATCTATCTCCCGAAGCTTGGCAGAACTTACAAAAGGAACGAATGTAACGGTCAATACTGTAATGCCGGGTTCAACGCTGACAGAGGGCGTAGAAAAAATGCTTGAGACTTTATATCCTAATGAGAACTTGTCGATAGAGGAAGCGGAAAAACGGTTCATGAAGGAAAATCGCCCAACATCTATCATACAGCGGCTGATCAGACCGGAAGAAATTGCACATTTTGTTACGTATTTAAGCAGTCCGCTAGCATCTGCAATCAATGGTGCGGCTTTACGTGTGGATGGCGGTTTAGTAAGAAGTATCTTTTAAGAATAGGAGGTTTAAAGTATGGCAGGTCATTTATTCGGAAAAGTAGCAATTGTAACGGGTGCATCAAGGGAAATCGGCAAAGCTATTGCCTTGCAGCTCGCTGATGAAGGAGCAAGAGTAATTGTCAATTATACAAGCAGTCCAGATAAAGCTGAAGCAGCCGTTCAAGCTATTACCCAAAAAAACGGAGAAGCATTGGCTATCCAAGCAGATATTAGTAAGCTGGAAGACGTTGAACGACTATTCAGCGAAACCTTACAGGCTTTCGGCAAAGTAGATATCTTGGTCAACAATGCAGGAATCATGGTTAATAAACCTATTTTGGATGCAACAGAAGAAGATATTGATAAGATTTTCGCTATAAATGTAAAAGGAACATATTTCTCTTGTCAGCAAGCAATGAAGCATATGGCTGAATATGGACGCATCATTAATATATCTACTTCTGTAGTGGGTCAGATGTTTCCTGCATACAGCATGTATGCAGGAACAAAGGGAGCGGTAGAACAATTCACAAGACAGCTTGCGAAGGAATTTGGCTCTAAACAGATTACAATTAACGCAGTTGCTCCTGGACCTGTAAACACCGAATTATTTACGGAAGGAAAATCGGAAGCGCAGATTGATAGCCTGAAAAAAATGAATGCATTTAACCGGCTTGGAGAACCAGAGGATATATCTTCGGTAATCTCTTTCCTAGCGGGTAAGGAATCACAGTGGGTAACTGGCCAAACATTGCGTGTTAATGGAGGATTTATATAAATTATGAAAAGCGCCTGACAGCAGGCGCTTTTCATAATTTTCGACAGGTAAATAAGAGAAAGGTAGCGTATGTATTCAAAAGAACAGAAAATGGGATACATACCTCTTAGATTGTGTACATATGATTTACGTTATAATGTAAGCGCTTCATTAAAAGAAGATGAAAGCAGGGATTATAATATGAGGATAAAAAGAGCAATTATTTCGTCTTTAAGACTCAGGAAAATGCGTCATAGATATTTTATAGCGATAACGATTATCTCAATCATCCCATTAGCTGTTTTGGGTATTACTTCATACTACATCGCAAAGACAACACTAATGCAACACCAAATCAATACGATGCAGACCCAAGTAAAAGCATCAAGCGAACGTGCTGATGTACTGTTGAAAAACGTCATAAATATGCAGCGCTTAATTGCCTGGAATAGTGATATGCAAGCTGAGTTAAAGAAGAGCGCTAAAATAACATCCGATTCCTCTCAGGAGATAGAAAAAAATATGGAGGAACGGATGGAGCACTTACTGTACAGCTATTTTATTGATACACAGGATATAGATTCAGTCTGTTTGTTTGATAAGCATTTTCGGTCGTTTTGTTACGGTAATAGCAGCAGTATGGGAAAGTATGATACTAGTGGAGGAGCAGTTCATGAGATAGGAACGCAGAATTGGTACAGAGAAACGGAAAATGAGCAAGGAAAGGTATTGTTTTTCAGCCGAAATGTTCTGCTGGATGATCCATCCTCGAATACATTTTCATCAGTAAAGCTGCTCCGTGATTCGGATAGTGTGTTTGATCAGCAGATTCTTGGTGTACTTGTTGTAAATATTCATAAATCCATTTTCTCAAGAGTTATAGAAGAGAGTCCAACTAGTGAATCTGCCATTCAGGATAAATCAGAAACTTCAAATCGGTTGGTTTATTCTGTACCGATTTCCAATCGGGGAGAGAAGAGTATGCTTCCACTCATTCAAAGCGAGGACTTACCACCAGACGAATACTTAATCAGCAGCTATAAAAATGAGACCACAGGATGGGATTTTGTTCATATTATTGAAAAGGACGTGTTACTCAATGAAACCTATTATATACGGAATGTAACGGGTGTACTTGTTGGAATGATGGCGCTCATTGCGCTGATTCTTTCTTTTATTGCTTCTAGCAAAATCACGCATCCTTTGACACAGCTCAAGAAGCTGGTAGTGGACTGGGTGAAGACGTCAAAAGAAACCAAAGGAGAAATAGTTTCTGATGATATAAGTTTGATAAGCAATACTTTTAAGCAAATGGCATCCGAGAACGAAGAGTTGAATCATTTATTGATACGATCGAAATTAGAGACGAAGGAAGCAGAGCTTAACCTGCTGCAAGCACAGATTAAACCGCACTTTTTGTACAACACACTGGATTCCATTTATTGGATGGCTATCTTAAATCAAAATGAAGACATCGCGAAGATGACAAATGCTCTCTCGGAGACTTTTAAGCTTAGCTTGAGCAAGGGGAAAGAGATGATTACGGTAGCTGATGAATTAGAACATATTCGTCATTACATAACGATCCAGCAGCTGCGATTCCCTGAGCGGATTATATACGAAGAAAATGTTGACGAGGCATTGCATGATATGGAAATTTTAAAGCTATTGCTGCAGCCGCTAGTAGAAAATGCAATATATCATGGGCTGGAGCCAAAATTGGAAGCTGGAATTGTACGGATGATTGGAAAGATTGAAGGTGAAAAAACAATTTTCATTATAGAAGATAACGGAGTAGGGATAGAAGATATGTCCAATACGAAAAAGGGTTTTGGACTAAAAAATGTACAGCGGAGAATGGAATTATATTATCCGTCCTCAGCATTTTCCATTTCGAGTGAAAAGAATCGAGGTACTACTGTAGAACTTCATTTCCCAATAAAAATGAGGAGGAATTCATAATGCTGCGTGCCGCTCTATTTGATGATGAATTTATTGTTGTACAAGGTCTACAAACAATGGTTTGCTGGGACAAATTCGGAATTGAACTTATCGGTACAGCTCAAAATGGATTAGAGGCGCTTGACTACTTTAAAGCGAACAAGCCAGATATAATTCTTACTGATATTCGAATGCCAGGTCTAGATGGTCTAGCCCTGATTGAACGGATACTGGAATTAGAACCAAGCACATTATGTATTGTATTCAGCGGATTCAATGATACAGCTTATTTAAAGAAGGCGATTAAGCTGGGAGTCGTTGATTATTTGGAGAAACCAGTGACACTTTCAAAGGTAGAAGATGTTCTGGCACGTGCAATAAAAAAAGCAGATCATATAAAACGGATAAAAACACTAGAGAATGAAAGGGAGATAAATCAGCAGGAACGCTTAAAACATGTCCTCCATCACCTAATGCTTCGCCATGAAGAAGGAGAGCGAAACTGGGAGCAAGCAGTGCAGAACTATTCAAAAAAGGTATATGGGTTTACGGTTCTTGCTTCCGAAGATGTTATTCAAATAGAGAAACCAAACCTTAAAAGTGTACCTGTCCGTTCTGGAGATGAATATCTTATGGTCCTTCTTCATCTAACAGCTTTATCAAGTCAGCATTATAAATATTCGGTAACTTCCAATGTAAAAGGGAAGGTTGGAATCGGCAGAACGTATACGGAGCCTGGTTATTTACATAAAAGCTATCAGCAAGCGAAAAAAGCATATCGTTATGCAAAGTTTTTAGGTGTTCCCTTCCTTCATTATGAAGACATTGATATAAGTAATACTGCTCCGCAAGACTTATCAAGCATGGAAAAGGCTATTTTTGCTAGTATGCGGACTAACGATGAAGTTAGTTTAAAAGAACATGTAAGAACATGGATGAGAGAACTCCGACAATCTTGCCAGCTTGAAATTCTGGAAAGTGAAATAGTGCGTCTGGTTTATTTGGGATTAGAAGTCGCTAAAGAAAATGGTGCACATGATACTGGACACGATTATAATTTTCATCATGATATAAGAACATTGGACACTAGCGAAGCAATGGAGAAGTGGCTGTTATGTAAAATGGTCAAATTTTTAGAAAGTATTCGACAAGCTAAGATAACACTAAGCCAAGGGTCAGTCGAGCAAGCAAAAGTGTTTATAGAGACTTGTTATTATAAAGACATCACACTGCAAGATGTTGCGGCACGGGTTGGAATGAATACCACATACTTTAGCATGCTGTTCAAGGAAACAACCGGCATCACCTACATTAAATACTTGACCAATATACGAATTGAAAAAGCAAAGGAATTGCTGCTTAACGGCGGGAAAGTAAAGGAAGTCAGTGAGAAGGTGGGGTATCATAGCTATCGTCATTTTACTGATGTTTTTAAGAGACATACTGGAGTGAGCCCGGGTTCGTACAGAGAGAAGAAGTAAATGCTCTACATGAAAAAAACGGACATTATCCTAAATTATACGGACTTAAAATTCATTTTGTAAGCGGTTACAATAAAAGTGCAAAGAAATTCATTTCATGCAATGGAGGGATAAAATGAACAAGTTTAAGAAGTTTATTTCCTTGTTTTGCGTAACAGTGCTTCTTGTTGGCCTTTTAGCTGGGTGCGGAGGTGCAAATTCTTCATCAGCTGGTGAAGAGGATACGGTAACTGTTCTTATCTCCAATGATTCATCTAGAACTGCGATTGAAGCAGTAACAGATTATATAGAAGAAGAACATGGAATCAAGACAGTGTTCGAAACAAGACCTGGCGGTACAGAAGGAGATAATATCATGAAAACGCGTCTAGCCACGGGTGATATGGCTGATATTGCGTTCTATAACTCTGGGTCTTTGCTGCAGGCTTTAAACCCATCACAAAATTTCGTCGATTTAAGCAAAGAACCGTATATGGATAAAGTATTGGATACATTTAAAGAAACTGTTTCTGATGATAGCGGTGCAATTTACGGTATTCCAGCTACCTCGGTCATGGTAGGGGCCTGGTTCTATAATAAGAAAGTATACGAGGAGCTTGACTTAGAGATACCGAAAACTTGGGATGATCTTATGGCAAACAACGAAAAGATAAAAGCTGCTGGCAAAACTGCTGTAATTGGTTCTTACAAAGAAACGTGGACCAGCCAGCTTATTGTATTAGGTGATAATTACAATGTGTTGGCGGAGGATCCGACCTTCCCAGAAGAGTATACAGCAAACAAAGCGAAATTGGCCACGACTCCTGGTGCCCTACGCAGTTTTGAGAAGTTGCAGGAGGTATACGAGAAGGGATATATGAACGATGATTTCCTGGCAACTACCTATGATGCAGGAACTAAAATGCTGGCTGAAGGTACTGGTGTTCATTATCCTATGCTGTCGCAGATTTTACCTCTTCTCGAAACAAATTATCCAGATCAATTAAATGACATTGGTGTATTTCCGCAGCCAGGTGATAGTCCCGATAAAAATGGGTTTACAGCTTGGATGCCACATGCATTCTACTTAAATAAAAATGGTGAAAAAGTCGATACGGCAAAAAAATGGGCAGAAGCTTTTCTTTCCGATGAAGGAGTGAAGCGTTTTGTCGAAGCAGCTACACTGGATGGACCATTGGCAGTTGAAGGGGTGGATCTTCCGGAAGATGTACCGCAGGCTGTCAAAGATATGCTTCCATATTTTGAAGAAGGAAATACAGCTCCAGCACTGGAGTTTTTGAGTCCGCTCAAAGGACCAAATCTTGAACAAATCACAACAGAAGTTGGAAGCGGTGGAAAAACAGCAGAAGAAGGGGCAAAGCTCTACGATCAGGATGTAGAGAAACAGGCAAAACAACTTGGTTTAGAAGGATGGTAGGTATAAATAGCGAGGGTTCCCCGTTTCATACGGGGGACCCTTAAAAGAAGGAGAGACTTGTTCGTGCGAAAGATTAAATCAGATCCATATACGTACTTCTTTTTACTGCCGGCAGGTGCTATTTACCTTATCTTTTTTATCCTGCCGACTATATTATCCTTTTTCTTTAGTATGACATGGTGGACATTGACGGATTGGAAATTCATTGGACTTGAAAATTTTAAAGTGTTTCTGTCCGAACCTTCCATGAACATAGGCTTTCGAAATACGATCATCTATGCAGTTGTAACCAGCGGCTTGAAAGTCGTTTTAGGTCTGCTGCTCGGTGTATTCCTTAGTATGCGGCTTCGTTCGGTGGGCTTCATCCGTTCAATGGTTTTCTTTCCGGCACTTCTTAGTACCATAGCTGTTGGAATTGCATTTTCCACGCTGATGCACCCATCACAGGGGATGATAAATGCTGCCCTTTCTTTCTTAGGTATTGTAGGACCTGACTGGCTTGGCGATACAAAGATAGCATTACTTTCTGTTGCTTTAGTCGATGTGTGGAAAGGTGTCGGCATCGCAACCGTCATCTTTATAGCCGGTATCATGTCCATTCCACAGGAATATCACGAAGCACTCTCGATTGATGGTGGTAACGCGTGGCATCGATTCAGGAATATCATTCTGCCACTCAGTCGTCCAGCTATGAATACCGTCATAATTCTATCGTTTATTGGCGGTCTTCGTACGTTCGATTTGATTTGGGCGATGACAAAGGGAGGACCTGGATTCAGTACAGACATCATTGCCTCTATCATTTATAAACAATATCAAGCTGGTTTTTACGGAATCTCCACAGCCGGTAATGTTATCTTGTTCATAGTGGTAGCTGCGCTGGCCTTTCCGTTGTATCTCTATTTAAACCGAAAAGAGGTGGATTTATAATGGAAAAAATGATAGCGCCTTCATCTCCGCCAGAAGAAAAGATGTTTGTACCAAAAAGAATCAAACAGAAAAGAACAAGAACCGCAGGACGTTTGATCACAGAAATATTCGCGGTAGCTGTGACCATTATACTTTTTGGCATACCTTTGTATTTCATATTTGTGAATGCTGCTAAAGACACACAAGAATCCTCTTTGCTTAACATGTCGTGGCCAAGTACATTTCAGCTGATTGAAAATCTCCAACTGGTTTTTGCAGCTGAAAACGGCATGATCATGCGGGCCTTTTTCAATAGTGCTGTTATAACAATCGCTTCGATTGTTTTGCTTATATTTTTCGGTGCGATGGCAGGGTACGTGCTACACCGTAAACGTACAAAAAGCACACCAGTAATCAATTTTTTGATTTTAGTAGGTCTGATAATACCGCCCGCTGTTGTACCAACTATTTGGGTGTTGGAAAGTATCGGTCTTTTCAAGACGATGCCAGGAATTATTTTTGTTGAAGTTGCACTTCACCTGCCATTCACTGTTATGCTTTATCGCAGTTTTATGGCAACAATCCCGAAACAATTGGATGAAGCGGCTCTTATAGACGGATGCGGAAAGCTGAGGCTGTTTTTCTCTATCATTTTGCCGCTGCTAAAACCAGTGTCTGCAACCGTCATTGTACTTACAGCTGTAGGAGTTTATAACGATTTTGTTAACCCATTGTACTTTTTCCCAGGAGCTGATAACGCTACCTTACAGCTCACCCTCTATAATTTTATGAGTCTGTACAGCACCCAATGGAATTTGCTGTTTGCCAATATTCTTATCATTTCATTGCCTCCGCTCATTATGTTTATTTTCTTTAATAGACGGATAGTTGCGGGCATGACAGCTGGATCAATCAAGTAACCATTTTAATAAGGGAGGATTTATGTATGAGTCTACAAGCAACTGCCATTGGTAATTTAAGAGTGGAATATCGAATCAGACCAGTCGGAATTGATAGCGAAAAACCGCGGTTTAGCTGGAATATGTCAGCTGCTGAATCAGGTCAAAAGCAAACTGCCTATCAAATCTTGGTCGCACGAAACCCGGATAGCTTAACTCCTCAAGCTGCAGATTGCTGGGATAGCGGGAAAGTACCTTCAGGGATATCTGTTGCAATCCAGTATGGTGGTAACATACTCCTCCCTTCTTCTACGTATTATTGGAAGGTTCTTGTCTGGGATAAAGAAGAAAACCTAATTGAGTCGGAGGTAAGCTCTTTTGAGACAGGACTGTTCAGTGAAGATTCCTTGGATAATTGGGACGGAGCAAAATGGATTGCCATGGAAGGGAAGAAAGATAAAAAAGCAAATGCGGTCATGTTTCGAAGGGAGTTGAAGCTTTCTAAAAAGGTGAAAAATGCAAGACTTTATGTCACTGCACTTGGTGTATACACATTTTTTGTAAACGGAAATAAGGCAGGTTTTCTTCAGGAAGATGGCTCTGCTGCCGAAGAACTTCTGACACCAGGCTGGATGAACTATGATAAGACCTTACATTACTTCACCTATGATGTGACAAAGGATCTTGCTATTGGTGAAAATGTATTAGCTGCCCAAGTAGGAAATGGCTGGTTTAACAGCAGGATTGGAGAAGGCAGCAATTATTATAACGAGACTGGAAACGATCTGGGGCTGCTCGTGAAATTAGAGGTAACCTATGAAGATGATACCAGGGAAAGTATTATCTCTGATACAGATGGACAATGGAAAGCAACAGACGAAGGACCTATCAGAGAAAATGATATTTATGACGGAGAAGTATACGATGCAACGATGGAACCAGAAGGATGGCTGGAAAAGGACTATGATGACGCTGCATGGTCTACTGTAAAAGAACATTCATATAGAGCATCTTTTCCTGATGCTAAGCTGAAAGCATATCCGGCGAAACCTGCTCAAATACTGAAAGAGCTTGAACAGCACCCAGAATCGATCACTATTTACCAAGGTGTCCTGCCCGAATTCGAAGGGAAAAACGGCCGGGGAAAGATTAAGGTGGTAAGAGAGTATCGGCCGTCAGATTTGAGTGGAGGCTTTACTTTAAAGAATGGCGAAACAGCCATCATAGACCTTGGTCAAAATATGGTTGGTGTACCAAACTACACGGTAAAGGGTGAAGCTGGCGCACAGATCCAAATCCGTTTTGGAGAAATTACTAATGATGATAGCGAAGGTGCGGACGGCCCCGAAGGCTCTGTTTATTTTGAGAATCTGCGAACTGCTGAGCAAACAAGTCTTTACACGCTAAAGGGCGATGAAAATGGAGAAACCCATCAGGATTCTATGACCTTTTATGGTTTCAGGTTTGCAGAGATTAAGGTACTGACAGATGATGCTTCCGTTCAAGTTATACAGTTTACTGGAAAGGTGGCATCTTCTTCTATAGATGAAACGGGGAAGTTTTTAACATCTAGTGATGCTGTAAATCAGCTTTATCGGAACGTGATTTGGGGACATCGAGGGAATTATTTCTGGGTTCCAACTGATTGTCCGCAGCGTGATGAGCGTTTAGGCTGGACTGGAGATACACAGGTTTTTGCAAATACAGCTCTGTATAATGCAGAATCTGTCCTATTTTTAGAAACTTACATGGATACCCTTGTAGATTCTCAGGAATTGTATGGAATTGATCAAGCTTCCTTTACTTCCGTTGCTCCTGGTGGCAAATGGGCAAACCTCAACAGTTTTGCCAGAACGGGAAAAGGGCCAAAAGGGCAAGCAGGCTGGGCAGAAGCAGGGCTGATCATTCCATGGACTCTTTGGCAAATGACGGGAGATGACAGCAGTATAAGGAAACATTATGCTTCGATGGTGAAGTATATGGATTGGCTGTACATCCAATCTGGTGACGGCCATAGAGGTGCAGCAGGTATTGGGGATTGGCTGGCATTCCAAGGAAGCGGGAATCAACTTGTAAGTGATATTTATTATGCGTATGCTGCTGAATTGATGGGCAGCATGGCGAAACATATCGGTAAAACAGAGGACGCGAAAAAATACAAAGAACTGTTTCATAACATTAAAACGTCTTTCATTAAGCATTATATAACTACGGGAGATCAAGATAATCTCGTAATCAAATCTTCTTTAACTGAAAATCCAGAAGATATCTTTGAAGAAGGAATTGACGTATATAAAGCAACGAAAGAGGATAACAGCCAATTTGCTCTGCTATGGGTGTTAAAGCTTGGCCTTTATGAAAATGAAGAACAAAAAGCAAAATTAATAGAGTTATTAAAAAACAATATAAAAAATGAAACGGCATACAAGGCTGCACATCCCAATAGCACGCGTGTGAATTATGCTGAAAACACTTTATCAGTAGGCTTTCTTGGTGTCCATGTGATAGCTCCTGTCTTATCTGATATTGGCAGTTCCGATCTTGCGTATGCGTTACTGCTGCAGGATCAGATGCCTTCGTGGTTGTATTCTGTCAAAAATGGTGCCACAACGATTTGGGAACGATGGAATTCTTACTCCAAGGAAAATGGATTCGGGTATGTGGGTATGAATTCATTTAATCACTACGCGTATGGCGCTATTGCAGAGTGGATGTATAAATACATGGCAGGTATCAGCTATGACTCAGATACCCCTGGATTCAAGCATATTCAATTACAGCCTACTTTTGATGAACAAAAACGAATAAAGGAAGTTCGAGCAGAATATAATTCAGTTTACGGTGTAATCAAAAGTGGATGGAGAATTAATGGCGATAGTATTTATTATAAGGTGACTATCCCAGCGAATACGACAGCTACTTTATACCTCCCAATTGGAAAAGATACAGGGAAAGATATAGATGTTAAAAATGCAGAAGTGCTGCATAAAGGAATGCGGGAAGGAAAGGCTGTATACGAAATAGAATCAGGAAGTTACGAATTTAAAGTAAAGCTTTGATAAGGGAATTGGCTGTCAATCATCAGGCAGCCTTTTCCTTATTTTAATGTTGGATTTTAATGAACATAATGTGGACAACACACCAACTCTCAGATGAGATAAATTTCGGTGAAAGCAGCATGAGAAAAGGAAATGACACAGCAGCGATTATATACAGCCATAACACTGTGAAATTACATATTAAACTTACTGTTTAAAGGACATGGAAGGAAACTTATAGAAAGTATAGAATCAAGCTTTGCTTCTAAAAATTACTTTTACTTATTGGGAAATTAAAAGCAGGGGAGGATAAATAATTGGGATATGAACTTAAAACAAAGGAAACAGACAACAGTGTGCTGGATTTTATTGAAGCTGTGGAAAATCCTAAAAAGCGAGAAGATGCTTATAAGCTGTTAGATATCTTTAAGGAGACAACAGGTTATGAAGCCAAAATGTGGGGTGCGAGTATAATTGGATTCGGTTCTTATCATTACCGTTATGCAACCGGTCACGAAGGAGACGCACCACTTGTCGGGTTTTCGCCGAGAAAAGCCAATATCAGTCTTTATCTAGCTCCGGGTGAACCTGATAGGGAAGCACGCTTACAGAAACTCGGTAAGTATAAGACCGGGAAGGCATGTGTGTATATTAATAAGACAGCAGATATTGATGAAAATGTCTTAAAGCAATTGATTAGAGATTCTGTGAACTTTTTAAAAGAAACGTATCCTGAGTCGCTGTGATGAATGACAATAAAGGCTCAGCCAGCCTAAGGAGCTGGCGCTATGTTTTTTTGTAAGCGGTATCAAATATAGTTGGAGAAACTAGCGGGAGAGTTTTAAATTTCCGTGCTCAATAGGAGGACCGTTCATGAGGAAAGCGCGAATTGGATTGTATTCTGTTGGCTTAGAGGCATATTGGAGTCAGTTTCCTACATTAAAAGAACGTTTGTTAGGATATAACCAGCATGTTAAGGTTCAAATAGCGCAATGGGCAGATGTGTACAATTTCGGTTTGGTAGACTCTGAGCAAGCTGGCAGGTCAGCAGGCGAATACTTTCAAAAGGAGCAAGTTGACATTATATTCTGCCATGCCGCAACGTATTGCACGAGTGCCTCTATCCTGCCGATTCATCGAATGTGTTCTGTGCCAGTCATTTTCCTCAATTTGCAGCCGACACGCCAAATCAATTATGCAGAAACATCAACTGAAGAATGGCTGGCTCACTGCGGCGCCTGTCCAGTGCCTGAATTTGCGAATGCATGTCACCGAGCAAATATTCCGTATCATGTTGTGAATGGGTTGATTGGACTGAGGGAAACTCCATCAGTTTCCAAAACGAATGAGGCGACAGCAGAGGAGCCGGAGGCAATCAATGCTTGGAAACAGATTAAGGAATGGGTTATAGCGGCTTCTGTGAAGCGCAGCTTGCAATATAGTAACTTCGGTTTTCTCGGAAACACATACAGCGGTATGCTGGATATGTACAGTGATTTTACGATGCTGCAGGCACAGCTTGGAATTCATGTAGACGTTTTGGAGATTGGTGATTTGAAAGAACAGCTAGAGCAAGTGTCAGACAAAGATGTAGAGAAAAAGCGCGCAGAAATTGAAAGTGTGTTTACGATCAGTGAGGATTCGCATAGTGACCCGATTGCCAAGAAGCCAACAGAAACGCAATTGAATTGGGCGGCAAAAGTAGCTGCTGCCGAGGCACAGCTCGCTGATACAAGAAATTTGGATGCATTGACTTACTATTATCACGGTGCGCCGGGCAGTGAGGAAGAAGCATTGCAAGCAGGAATGATTGTTGGAAACAGCTTGCTGACAGCCAAACATATCCCATGTGCAGGAGAAGGGGATCTAAAGACCAATATTGCTATGAAGATCTGTGACCTTCTCGATGCAGGCGGCAGTTTTGCTGAAATTGTGCTCACAGACTATGCAGAAGAAACGATTTTGCTTGGTCATGATGGTCCTTTCCATATAGCTATCGCAAAGGAAAAGCCTATCTTGCGGGGAATGGGTCTGTATCATGGAAAGCAGGGAACCGGAGTGGCAGTGGAGGCAAAAGTGAAAGCAGGTCGTGTTACCACACTAAATGTCACTCAAACGGTTGAAGGGAAAGTCAAATTCATTATTAGCGAAGGAGAGGCAGTAGATGGTCCGATTATGCAAATTGGAAATACCCAGACGCATGTCAGCTTTAATGAGCATCCAGATATTTATATGACTAGATGGTTTAAAGAAGCTCCGACACATCATTGCGCACTGGCAGTTGGACACATTGCTTCACAGCTTGAGAAGATTTCTATTCTACTTGAGGTTGAATACGTTGTTTTATAAAAATAGAGCCGTTCCTATTGGGAACGGTATTTGTATGTAAAGCACTTGGTAACGTTTCGAACGGAAAAAGATACTTTATATTGCTAAGATTTAATGGTCAATTTGTTATAGTAGGAAATTATCAACCGCGATAGACGGTAATATAAAGGAATTGATAGGCGAGAATCCCATGACAGATGCATCGCAGTACACATATAGCAGTCCACCCAATTATAGTATGTTTTTCGAGAGATGAGCTTAAAGATGAAATGAGGAATAAGTTCCTAGTTAGTATTTTTCATTTATCAAAATTAACTGATAATTAATTGACTGTTTTATATGGAACTAGTTACCATATGGGTACAGAGAGGAGGTAAAAAATGGAACCTAAGAAAAAGTTGTTTACAGTTGTCCTTGCATCAGCAATTGCTATTGGAGCAGTATCCACTTCGGCATCTGCAGCAACTGGAGATCTATCTCCGGCGTCTGTAGAATACGAAGGGAAAAATCAGGAAACGGTTGAACCGCAAGCTGTGCCAGCTGTTGTTGGAACAGCCTTCATTTCAGGAGCGGCAACTGCAGCTGGAGCTGCGGTAGGTGACTGGGTTGCTGATAAGATCATTGGGATTTGGAGTTCTGAACAAGATCCGGTAAACAGTGATGCGAATTTGGATCCAATGTTTGACTGATACTTAACATCATGATTATATACTTACTCTAATTTAAAGAGGAGCAAGCAGCAGTTTGCTCCTCCCTTTATAATCTGGGAGGTTAGGTGATGGGGAAGAAAGTCAATGTGGTCATAATAACCGTGCTCTCTCTTTTCACACTTTTTCATTTTTCGATTTTAGTATTACATACTGGTCCGCTTAATCCTGTTTATACAAAGTATCGTATTCCTGTTGAAAACTATATCAGTCCGCTTTTTACTCAAAATTGGAATTTGTTTGCCCCAGATCCAGTCGAGGAAACGCAAAATATCCTTATTCAGTATCGCACAGCTTCGAATGAAACTTCAGAATGGTTTAATATATCACAACCTCTGCTTGAAGCAAATCGCTCCAATATTATAAGTTCCTATAACAAAGCTGCTCGTATACCTTCAGGTATCTACTTCGGCATCTTCAAAGAAAATGATATCCTAACTGCAATGGGCGAGAATGCAAGTGATGAGGAGCTGAATGAATCGATCGATATGGATAAGATCGAAGAAACAAGATCAAAGCAAATAAATTTGCTGTATCGTTTTGCAAATTCAGCAATTCCCTTAGTAACTGAAGAAGAAGTAAAAGATGTAAGAGTCAGAGTGGTAAATGTGAAGGCAATCCCATATTCTGAACGAAATAACACTGACTATGAGCAAGTATCAGAGCATATCGATTTTGATTGGAAGGAATACTTTCCTGTCCTAACTTATTCATAAGAGGAGAATTTCATATGCTAACCAAATTATATGGATGGTTCAAAAGCCCGCAGCATCTGATTGGTGCTAGTATTCTGCGTATAACCCTAGGTATACTGATTCTGTATTCTTACGTTGCCAATTATTCTTTACGGCAATATTTCTGGGGAGATTCCGGAATAATCGATAACGCTTCATACACTGAAATGAATCGTGTCTTTTTCTCCGTCTATGGCTTATGGGATGGGGCTGTGATGTTTGAGATCATCTATCATCTTGGTATGCTTATCACGTTTTTATTCACATTAGGATTTGGAGGTAAAATCGTTCAGATCCTGAATTATATTTTTACCTTCTCATTGATTAACCGGAACGGTTTAATCAGTGATGGCGGCGACAATCTACTGTACGTGTGTTTATTTTATATGCTGTTCATGAATGTGACCGCATATTTTTCTTTCAAACTGAAAAATAAATCTAAGCTTAGTTATAAATTTCAAGAGCAACGTGCTATATTGCATAACTTTGGAGTAATCTTTGTAATTGCGCAGCTGAGTTTAATGTATTTCATGTCCGGCTTTTATCAGGCAATGGGGGAAAGATGGAGCAGCGGTACAGCGGTGTATTATATTATGCAGGTAGAACAATACTCCATAGGTCTATTACCAGATTTCTTGATTACAAATCCTGAATTCATCGTGATTGCTACCTATGCTTCTGTATTGATAAAACTGGCTTTCCCATTTGCGATATTCAATCGCTATACGAAATATATAGTATTAACCGGTATAGTACTATTCCATCTAGGAATCCTTTTCCAAATGGGGCTAGTAACTTTTTCCCTCATCATGATTGCAATGGACCTGCTTCTGATCACAAACAAAGAATATCGCGCATGTCATAATATGCTTCAAAACGGCATAGAGAAAATTAGAAAAAGGTGGAGAACGGGAAGAAAAGAGGAGAGGACGTCAGCATGAAACCTAGTAAAATTTCCTTTTTGTACAAAAACAAAAGCGAGGAACCGATTGAAGTTTGGCTATCGGCTGCACCTGGTACGGAGGGTATTACTTTTGGACACGAGGAGCCCATCAGCATACATGAAGATAATGTGCTCGGGAATCTTTACTATTTTGAGGTCCCTGCCAAAAAGACAGTATCGTATGAAGCAGACTATAAAGATGCAGCACGATACGAGCTTAAACCAGAAGAACGCCAATATTTCCTCCGGAGCACAGAACTTATACCAATAAACGAAGAAACAAAGAGGTATGCGGAGGAATTAACATCACCCTTTGACAGAGATGTGGATAAAGTCAGATCGATATTTGATCACGTACGAAAAAGCTTTACCTATACCAGTCGACTGAAAGAAAGAGGCTTTCAGCAATGCATACGTAATAAAAAAGGGGATTGCGGAGAACTTTCGGCAGTCATTGCCTCCTTTTGCCGTTCCATTCAAATACCGTGCCGCGTGATGGTGGGCAGTTTCAGAGGCAAGTTTCAGCCCCATGCATGGAATGAAGTGTATTTGAAGGGCAGAGGATGGGTAGCCATGGATGTTAGTCTGGCGATGTACACATTCCCAAGACATCCATTGAGGAATATAGGAGCTACTGTCCGATGGGGAGCTTTTAGTAATAAGCAACGTTATGCGGAAGAAATTGAGGAAGGTCGTGTTGTATTCTCAATAGACCCAGAGAGGAAGCTTTATCCTGCTTATACAAATAAAAGCACAGCAATGAAGGATACTGTCTATAAGGTTGGGGCAAAGGAATTGGCATGGGGCTTTGAGTCGATGGAGGGGGCAGCTCCGTATATGCAGCCAATCTATCCGAGGTTAAATGAGTCATATGCTGCTGTAAAGACAAAAGATCTCTTAGGTACATATAAAGTAACACCCAAAAATAAGTTTGATTATTATTCTTATCTTATTAAAATACAGTCTTTTTTCATTGCAGCACTATTAATCTACTTATCATTAATAGCCACTTTTATGCAGTTAGAGCCGCCAGATTGGATAGTGAATTCTATCGAAAGTCTGACAGCTATATTATTGGGGATTTTTAGCTTACTTACAATCATAAGGAAAGAATACAACTTTCCGATTCTAGTTCTGTGTATACTCTTTACATTTTCGATAGTCAGTTTCCTGTATGGTCTGGTCTGAGTGAAAGGGGAGGATCAAGTGTACGTGCTCATTTATGATGGGGAGTGTAATCTTTGCAGCAATTTTATCCGTTTTGTGATCAGAATCAACAAAAATCCTCGATTGTTTATTACTGATTTCAATAGTAATTGGACAAAAGAAAATATACATGTTGACCCCAATGTAGATAGTATGATTTTTATATCAAATGATGAAAGGTACATCTATTCGGACTCCATCATCAATCTCCTTAAATCAGCCAACAAACTTTTTTACCCATTAGTTTTAGCTAAGCTGATTCCAAGAACAGTCAGGGATGCAATTTATCGTGTCATAGCGCGAAACCGAAGAAAACTCTTTCTTAAGAAGACATGTCCTTTACCCTCTCAAACTGAAAAGCGAATGTTCTTGAACTGAGGAATTGGAAGATAACAGAGGTGAGAATCTAAAGAAGTTTAAACTCTTGAGATTCTCTCTTATTTCTTGAACAGACTACATCAGTTGACGATAAAAATATTATGTCAATTAATGTAGTCATTTTTTTCTCAAAATTATGTCTTTCATCTAGCCAGCAGAAGAAATTCTGTGATACTATTTTACCTATGTAAAGAAAAAGCGTAATGGAGAGAGACACATGAAGGTAGCAAAATTTGGTGGTAGTTCAGTAGCAAGTGCGGAACAACTCCGCAAAGTAGCACAAATCGTAAAAGCTGATCAGGAGCGGAAATTTATAGTCGTTTCTGCCCCAGGTAAACGTGATAAAGCGGATACCAAGGTGACAGATTTACTTATCGCTATCGGAGAAGCGCATAACAAAGGGGAAGACGTCAGTACACAGGTGGAAAGAGTACTATCACGTTTCCGGTCCATTGTGGAGGAATTAGAGCTTGATAGCAATCTGATTGAACAGATTGCCGATCATCTAAAAGGTATCTTGGCAGATACTGTCCCATCCGTTAATAAAATGGATGCGCTGAAGGCGACAGGAGAAGATTCCCTAGCTAAAGTGTTCAGTGCGTATCTCAATAAATTAGGCGTGAAGGCGGCCTATGTGAATCCTCAAGAAGCAGGTTTGCTTGTGAGAGAGGATTTAGGCGGTGCGCGTATACTGGATGAGAGCTTCGAGCTATTGTACAAGCTTCGCGAGCGTGAAGGAGTACTTGTTATTCCGGGCTTCTTTGGCTATACAAAAGAAGGGAAGCTTGCAACATTCCCTAGAGGAGGGTCAGATATTACTGGTTCTATCGTAAGTGCAGGCGTAAAAGCATCTTTATATGAAAACTTCACCGATGTGGATAGCGTGTACAGTGTAAATCCGAATATCGTTGACCATCCGAAAGAAATCAACACGCTCACATACCGGGAAATGCGAGAGTTGTCTTATGCAGGCTTTTCTGTCTTCCATGATGAAGCACTGATTCCTGCTTTCCAAGCAAAGATACCAGTATGTGTGAAAAATACAAACAACCCGTCTGCACCTGGAACGATGATCGTTGCCGAAAGAGAAGTATCAGGTAATCCAGTTATCGGAATTGCCAGTGATACAGGCTTCTTGAGTATCTATATCAGCAAATACTTAATGAACCGTGAGCTAGGCTTTGGACGGAAACTGCTGCAAATACTTGAAGAAGAGAATATTTCCTTCGAGCATGCACCTTCCGGAATCGATGATATGAGTGTGATTCTGCGTGAAAGTCAGCTGCCTCCTGAAAAAGAAGCAATTGTCGTTCGCAGGTTAAAAGATGAACTGAAAGCAGATCAAGTATCAATTGACCGTGATTTGGCTATGATCATGATAGTTGGTGAAGGAATGATCGAGACAATCGGTGTATCAAGCACCGCTACAAAAGCATTCACGGATGCAAATGTGAACATCGAAATGATCAACCAAGGATCCTCTGAAGTATCCTTGATGTTCGGTATCAAAGCACATCAAATCAATGAAGCTGTGCAATCATTGTACACAGCATTTTTCAAGAAATGATGAATCCGGCCAGCGTCTGATGTGACGTTGTCCGGATTTTTCACATTAAGGAACTAAAAACAGATATGCTCCATTTTCTTTCAATATTATGAAAGGGCTTTCTATCCCTTCTTTGACCTTCAATTCTTTCAGTCTCCAACAGTGATCGTTGAGCCTGATAAATCCCTCATGGCAAGTGTTCCTAATACCTTCAATCTGCTGATAAAGAACGGATTAATTTTGATCTATAGAACCATTACATACGAATGTTTCGATTTAATCAGCATTGGTAATCCTGTATAGGAGTTCCAAAATAGTGCTATTGGATTCATGGACGATAGCAGATTAGATGCAAGACTTGGCTATACTAGCTGCCCCGTGACCGAAGTTGATGAGCGTACCGATTATCTTTCCTGTCTCTAAAATGAAGTTTCTTGCACTGCTGACTACAAATTAATGCACACCTCAAATGCTTATTATTTTTGAAGGTAAGGAAGCTGGACTTAATAGAGGATCCTCAAATATTACTTGCGCCAAAAAGATTTCTAGTGGTTAATTAAGCGGGGGAATGACAGAGACTGATTCGCAAATTAGCTTGAAAGGAAAGGAAAAGGCATTCTTTGCATGCTAAAAATCTTGTTATTGCTAATTTCTGCAGACTAGTTTACGCTATGTATGTGCAAAACTTTGCAGGATGTGATCATATTGAGACAATTACTTATTGTTGGTGCCGGTGAAGAAGCGGTTCAAATCATCAAACTGTTCCAACAGATAAAAGGATTCCAGATAGTCGCGATGCTAGTTAAACAGCCCAGCGCTATCGTAAAATATCAAGCGGAACGATTGGATATCCCGCTTTGGAAAGATGTGACAGCGGAATTGCTCGGACATGTCGATTTTGTGCTGGAGACTTCAGAGAGATTAGCAGATTACATTGATCCGACTTCCTGCAAAGCGGAGATCATATCAGGTCAAAGTGCACAGCTGATGCTAGCATTCGCATCTCAAGAAGAGACAGAGAAATCTTCTACATATAATAACCAGCAGTTTCGCAGTAAAACGCTGGAGTACTTGCATGAGGGGGTCCTGTGCATCAACCGCCAGGACGAGATTATGTATATAAATGAAGCAGCAGAAAAACTGCTTGGAAGCAAGAAACACCATTTAATAGGTAAACCGATAATACAAGTTCTTCCCAATTCGAGGCTGCCGGAAACCATTCGAAAAAGAGAGCGATACGTGGATGAGCAGCTGAAGCTTCCTTCCGGTATTGAGATTGTCTATACCTGTGCTCCGATAGAAAATGACCAAGAGGAAGTAACTGGCGCTTTTACAGTGATGAAGAAAACGGTCGATATCGTTGCGTTGGCAGAAAAGCTTACGGATGTCAGGGAAGTCAAGTCAATGCTGGAAGCAATCATCGACTCCTCTCAGGAGGCAATCAGTGTAGTAGACGAAAATGGCATAGGTTTGATTGTCAATCCTGCTTATACACGGCTTACCGGTTATACTTCTGAGCAGATAGTCGGGAAGCCGGCAGTTACGGATATTATGGAAGGTGAAAGTCTGCATATGCAGGTGCTCCGAACACGCAGACCGGCCACAGGAGCCCGGATGCGCGTTGGTAAACATGGTAAGGAAATGATGGTCAATGCAGCGCCGATCATTGTTGACGGGAAATTGCGAGGAAGCGTAGGAGTCCTGCATGATATATCGGAGCTGCATGAGCTGCAGGATGAGGTACAGCGAGCTCGTAAGATCATTCGCAGTTTGGAAAACAAATACACGCTGAATGATATCGTAGCGGATTCGGAATCAATGCAAGTAACGCTCGAACAAGTTAAATTCGCTGTTAATGCGGATGCGCCTTGTCTTTTGCGCGGAGATGCAGGTGTAGGAAAGGGAATGTTCGCTGCTATCATCCATAATGAAAGCAAACGACGCCACCGGCCCTTCATCCGAGTCGATTGTACAGTTGGTGATGAAGAGAGCTTAGAGAAACGGCTGTTCGGTTCACTGCGCAACAGTCATGATACTGGAATGATTGAAAAAAGCGACGGCGGCACATTATTTCTCGATGATGTTGATGCCATGCCGCTTCGTGTCCAGGAGAAACTATCGAACTTCATGGCAACAGGCAAA
Organism: Terribacillus saccharophilus; assembly: GCF_046592595.1. GTDB lineage: Bacteria > Bacillota > Bacilli > Bacillales > Amphibacillaceae > Terribacillus > Terribacillus saccharophilus_C. The sequence continues at coordinate 37,896 of NZ_JAWVPF010000002.1, forward strand.
CTGCAGCTTACTTCAGGGAAGTTGAAACAAGTGGACGTGAGGATAATAGTTAGTGCGCGTCATCCTTTGGAACGCGCGGTTTTCGAAAAGAGATTTTATGAACCTCTCTTCGAGAGATTGAAGCGTATAACAATCTATATACCAGCTTTAGTCGAACGGATGAAGGATTTCGAAGGATTGTTATCCACAATTGTCCACAAGCAGAATCAGCTCCTGCAGTGTGCTGTTCAATCTGTTTCTGAAGCATCAATCAGTGTATTGAAAGAAAAGAAATGGTCTCATAATGTAAAAGAGCTGGAAACAACTGTGGCGCAAGCAATGACTTTCCTGGACAAGACGGAATATGTCATCCAGCCTAGACACCTGCAGATTTCTTCTCAGGATCAGCAATCCTTAACGGGTACATTACAGGAACAGGTGGAGAATCTGGAGAAGCAGTTGATTGAATCAGCATTACGGGCGAATGACTTTAACAAAAAAGCAACAGCAGATCAGCTTGGAGTGTCGATTCGTAATCTTTACTATAAGATGGATAAATATGATTTTGATAGAAGTGGCATGCAAGATTTTTCATAATGGGGAAGGAAGAATACGATGCATAAGTTTACCGCTCTTGAAAAAATGGCGGCAGCGAAGCAAGACTTCTCGATTGCAATCGCAGCTGCTGATGACCCTTCCATTCTTAAAGCAGTAAAGAAAGCGGCCGATCAGCAAATGGCGTCCTTTCTGCTATATGGAGACATTGATCGGCTGAAGCAGTTTATGAAGGAAGAACAGCTGGCAGAAGAGAAAATCACCTGTATTCATGCAGCGTCTTCGGATAGAGCCGCTGATATGGCGATAGAAGCCTGGAAGTCAGGCAAAGCAGATTTACTGATGAAAGGAATTGTCAGTACAGATGTGCTGGCTGGTAAAATCTTGAAGGATAAGACGATGCTCACGCAAGGAAACATCCTGTCACAGCTCGCAATTTTCGATATTCCTTCTTATCATAAACTGCTTTTCCTGACGGACGCAGGTATTAATATCGCCCCGTCCTTGGAGATAAAGAAAAAAATCTTGGACAATGCCGTAACTGTTTACACAAAGATGCTCCACGCAGAGCCGAAAGTCGCAGCACTGGCTGCTACTGAAAAAGTGAACCCTGCAATGACAGCCACGACTGACGCAGCGCTTCTCTCTGTCATGCAGCAGCGCGGGCAGATAAAGCATTGCCAGATTGATGGTCCGCTAGCACTGGATAGTGCCTTATCCGCCCAGTCGGCTGCTATCAAAAAAATTGATTCAAATGTTGCAGGAGATGCGGATGTCCTATTGGTCCCGGAAATCGAAAGCGGAAATATGCTATATAAATCATTCACCTATACAGCAGGAGCTATAAGTGCCTCCTTGCTGGTAGGGACGAAATCGCCTGTCATCCTCACATCACGTGCGGATGACAGTACGAGTAAATATTTTGCAATATGCTTCGCAATAGCGGCAGCATCACTTGCCTAGGAGGAATTAAGATGAAAATCTTTGAAACGTTGGAACAATACGATTACGAACAGCTAGTCCTTTGCCAGGATAAAGAATCCGGTTTGAAAGCGATCATCGCAATCCATGACACAACGCTTGGTCCGGCTCTTGGCGGTACAAGAATGTGGACGTACGCAACAGAAGAAGAGGCAATCGTTGATGCGCTGCGTCTGGCAAAAGGCATGACATATAAAAATGCTGCAGCTGGTTTGAATCTTGGCGGAGGAAAGACTGTCATTATCGGGGATCCAAAAAAAGATAAAAACGAAGCGATGTTCCGTGCATTCGGCCGTTATGTTCAATCTTTGAATGGTCGATACATCACGGCGGAGGATGTTGGTACGACAGTAGAGGACATGGAGCTTATCCATACTGAAACAGATTTTGTAACTGGTATCTCTGCTGAATCGGGATCTTCAGGCAACCCGTCTCCTGTAACAGCTTATGGCGTATACAAAGGAATCAAAGCGTCTGCTAAAGAAGCTTTTGGGGATGACAGCTTGGAAGGAAAAACAATTGCTGTCCAAGGTATCGGAAATGTTGCTTATGCTTTGTGTGAACATCTTCATGCAGAGGGCGCCAAATTGATTGTGACTGACATCAACAAAGAAGCTGTCCAAAAAGCGGTTGAAGCATTCGGAGCAACTGCAGTCGATCCAGAAGATATTTACGGTGTGGAATGTGATATCTTTGCTCCTTGTGCATTAGGTGCAGTAATCAATGACGATACCTTGCGTGTACTGAAAGCGAAAGTAGTGGCTGGAGCTGCAAATAACCAGTTGAAAGAAGAACATCACGGGCAAATCCTGTTTGAACGCGGTATCGTTTATGCACCTGACTATGTGATCAACTCCGGCGGTGTTATCAACGTCGAGGATGAATTGCACGGCTACAACAGAGAACGTGCGCTTCGTAAAGTAGAGACGATTTATGACAGCTTGCAGCGCGTATTCGAAATCGCAAAACGTGATGAGATTCCGACTAGTATCGCTGCTGATAGAATGGCTGAAGAAAGAATCGAAACAATGCGCAGATCCAGAAGCCAATTCCTGCGTAACGGCCATCATACTTTAAGCAGAAGATAATAACGAGGGGGAAACCGCGTGCATACAGCAGAAAACCGCATTTTAGCTATCAATCCAGGTTCTACTTCTACGAAAATCGGTGTGTTTGATGACGAGCATAACATTTTTGAACGAGTGATCCGCCATGATTTAGAAGATATAGGCGGATATGAAAGAGTGATGGATCAGTACCAGTTTCGAAAACAAATCATCTTGGATGCATTGGATTTCGAAGGTATCAATGTGTCCAAGCTAACTGCGGTCTGTGCACGCGGCGGACTGCTCCGTCCGCTTGAGGGCGGTACATACCGTGTGAACGAAGAAATGCTTGCTGATCTTAAAGCTGGTTACAGTGGCGAACATGCCTCCAATCTGGGAGGATTGATTGCTTATGAGATTGCAAGCAGTCTCCATATCCCTGCCTTCATCACCGATCCTGTTGTGGTTGATGAATTGAATCCGCTGGCACGGCTTTCAGGATTGCCTGGTGTGGAAAGAAAGAGTATCTTCCATGCATTGAACCATAAAGCGATAGCGCGAAAAGCGGCAGCTGCCAAAGATAAGGGCTACGAGGAAGCAAATATAATCGTCGTGCATCTTGGAGGTGGAATTACTGTCGGTGCGCATCATCATGGACGCGTGATCGATGTGAACAATGGTCTGAGCGGGGAAGGTCCATATACGCCAGAACGTGCGGGGACAGTTCCAGCGGGTGATTTGATCGAGCTTGCGTTGAGCGGGACTTATACAAAGGACCAGCTTATGAAAATGCTCACAACTAAAGGCGGGTTCATGGGTTATCTCGGTACGAATGACGGAAGGCTCATTGCCGACAGGATCAAAAAAGGCGATCAAGAGGCAAGGATGATTTTTGAAGGAATGGTGTATCAGACAGCAAAAGAAGTTGGGGCAATGAGTGTCGTTCTCTCTGGAGAAGTAGATGCGATTGCAGTGACTGGCGGACTTGCGCATGATGAGCTGTTCATCTCCCTGCTGAAGGATCGGGTGAGCTGGATCGCAGATGTGCTTGTATACCCAGGAGAAAACGAGCTTAGAGCTCTGACTGAAGGTGCGCTTCGTGTCATGCGAAAAGAAGAAGCGGCAAAAGTTTATGTCGTATAGGAGGCAGAAACAATGGTAAGAGAATATGACATTGTCATCTTAGGAGGCGGTACGGGCGGGTACGTAGCCGCCATCCGTGCTTCCCAGCTAGGATTAAAAACAGCGATCGTGGAAAAAGCTGAGCTTGGAGGAACTTGCCTTCATCGAGGATGCATCCCATCCAAGGCATTGCTCCGTTCTGCTGAAGTTTACCGGCAAACAAAGGAAGCGGCAGCTTTCGGTATACATACAACAGATGTGCGTCTGGACTTTTCAGGCGTACAAGAAAGAAAAGAAAAAATCATCGATCAGCTGCATCGCGGGGTTCAGCATTTGATGAAAAAAGGGAAAATAGATGTTTTTCAAGGTTACGGCAGAATCCTCGGACCTTCCATCTTTTCTCCGACGGCAGGAACGATTTCGGTGGAATTTGCCGACGGCAGCGAAAATGAAATTCTTCTTCCGAAAAACGTTATCGTTGCCACTGGTTCTTCTCCGCGTTCCTTACCAGGCATCAACTTTGATGAAATCAGAATTCTTAGTTCTGAAGGTGCTTTGGCACTGCAGGAGCTTCCGGAAAGCATGACGATCATCGGTGGTGGTGTCATTGGAATAGAGTGGGCATCTATGCTCCATGATCTCGGTACAAAAGTCACCGTACTCGAATATCAGGATCGTATCCTGCCTACTGAAGACGAACATATCAGCAAGGAAATGTTCAAGCAGCTCAAAAAGCGCGGGATCACCATCCATACCAATGTGCAAGTGAAGAGCGCCGCAGCCGATGACAGCAAAGTGACCGTCAAGGCGGAGATGAATGGGGAAGAGCAAGTATTCGTTTCTGATAAAATTCTCGTCTCTGTAGGCCGTTCCGCAAATGTCGCTGACATCGGGCTGAAAAATACCGATATCCAGCTATCAGAGCAAGGCTTCATCCAGACAAATGCTTTTTACCAGACCAGTGAATCCCATATTTATGCAATTGGCGATGTGATTGGCGGTATGCAGCTGGCACATGTTGCCTCCAGGGAAGGCATCATCGCAGTCGAGCATATTGCAGGACATCAGACAGGCGTATTGGACTACAGCTTGGTTCCTGCTTGTGTTTACAGTTTCCCTGAAACAGCAAGTGTCGGCTTGACGGAGGCACAAGCAAAAGCAGAAGGGTATACAGTCAAGACTGGAAAAATGAGTTTCCAAGCAATCGGAAAAGCGTTGGTATACGGTGAAGCAGAAGGCTTCGTGAAAATTGTTGCCGATGAAAAGACGAATGACCTGCTTGGCGTCCACATGATCGGTCCGCATGTGACAGATATGATTTCAGAAGCTGCGCTTGCCAAGTTGCTTGATGCGACACCTTGGGAAATCGGCCAAACGATCCATCCGCATCCGACACTCTCGGAAATTATCGGAGAAGCGGCACTTGCGGTCGATGGAGAGCAAATCCATGGCTAAGATATTGAAGAAAGGGGGAGCGGCGATGTCAGAAACAAGACATGCTTCTCTTGGATTATCAGACGAAAAAGTATTGGAAATGTATAGATGGATGCTTCTGGCAAGAAGAGTGGATGAACGTATGTGGCTCTTGAACAGAGCTGGTAAAATTCCGTTTGTTATCTCTTGTCAAGGGCAGGAAGCAGCACAGGTTGGCGCTGCAATGGCGTTGGACACGGAAATTGATTATCTATTGCCATACTACCGTGACTTAGGACTGGTTATGCCATTCGGTATGACTGCGAAAGATTTGATGCTGTCTGCTTTTGCAAAAGCAGAAGATCCAAACTCCGGCGGCCGTCAGATGCCGGGCCACTTCGGGAAAAAATCCTCTCGAATCGTGACAGGTTCGTCACCAGTGACTACACAGGTGCCGCATGCTGTCGGTTTTGCACTAGCTGCCAAAATGGAAAAGAAACAGCTGGTCAGCTTTGTAACGCTTGGAGAGGGTTCCTCAAACCAAGGTGACTTCCATGAAGGCTTGAATTTTGCAGGTGTTCATAAACTGCCTGTCATCACGATGGTTCAAAACAATAAGTATGCCATCAGTGTACCGCAGGAAAAACAGCTCGGCTGCGTGAACGTATCAGACCGGGCTCAAGGTTACGGCATGCCTGGATTCACAATTGACGGCAACGATCCTCTAGCTGTGTATCAAACTGTGAAAGAAGCACGGGAGCGTGCTCTGAATGGGGAGGGGCCAACGCTTATCGAGACAGTTGGATACCGCCTGACACCGCATTCCAGTGATGACGACGATATGACATACCGGGAAAAGCAAGAAGTCGAGGAACAGCGTAAGAAAGATGGCTTGCTGACTTTCGGTGCATATTTGCGTGAAGCTGGTGTGCTGACGGAAGAACTGGAAAAGCAAATGGAAGAAGAAATAAAGCTAATCGTAAATGAAGCAACAGACTATGCTGAGCATGCTGAAGATCCGGAGCCGGAATCCGCACTGCTTCATGTGTATGCCGATTAAGGGGGAGAAACAATGCCAGTAATGTCTTATATCCAGGCAATCACGCAGGCGATGCGTGAAGAAATGGAAGCAGATGAAAAAGTATTCGTGTTAGGAGAAGACGTCGGGAAAAAAGGCGGTGTGTTCCGTGCTACAGACGGCCTTTATGATACATTCGGAGAAGGACGTGCATTGGATACACCACTTGCGGAATCAGCAATCGCCGGTGTCGCAGTAGGTGCTGCGATGTACGGTTTAAAACCGATTGCTGAAATGCAATTCGCTGATTTCATCATGCCGGCGGTTAACCAAATTGTTTCAGAAGCTGCGAAAATCCGCTATCGTTCCAATAACGATTGGACGTGTCCAGTTACAATTCGTGCGCCATATGGCGGCGGTGTGCATGGTGCCTTGTATCACTCCCAATCTGTAGAGGCGGTTTTTGCAAACCAGCCTGGATTGAAGATCGTGATGCCTTCTACGCCTTATGATGCGAAAGGTCTCTTGAAAGCAGCTATCCAGGATCCGGATCCAGTTTTGTTCTTTGAGCATAAACGTGCTTATCGTCTTATCAAAGGTGAAGTGCCTGCTGATCCTTACACGCTGCCAATCGGTAAAGCAGATGTAAAACGAGAGGGTACCGATATCACTGTCATCACGTACGGATTATGTGTGCATTTCGCATTGCAAGCGGCAGAAAAGCTTGCAGCTGAAGGTATAGAAGCACATATCCTTGATTTGCGTACCGTTTACCCGCTTGATAAAGAAGCGATCATCGAGGCCGCTTCAAAAACTGGGAAAGTCCTGCTGATCACAGAAGACAATAAAGAAGGCTCAATCATTGGAGAAGTTGCAGCTATCATCGGGGAGAATTGTCTCTTCGACTTGGATGCGCCGATTCAGCGACTGGCAGCACCGGATGTGCCAGCGATGCCTTATGCGCCTAGTACAGAGAAATACTTCATGGTCAATCCTGCAAAAGTGGAAGCAGCCATGCGAGAATTAGCGGAATTCTAAACGAGGTGTAATGATGACGATAGAAAAAATAACAATGCCAAAGCTCGGTGAAAGTGTCACCGAAGGTACGATTAGCACGTGGTTGGTCAAACCTGGAGATCAAGTAAGTAAATACGATGCCATTGCGGAAGTGATGACGGATAAAGTAAACGCGGAAATACCCAGCAGTTTCACTGGTGTGATCAAAGAATTGAGTGTGTCAGAAGGCGATACGGTCGAAGTCGGTGCGCTGATTTGTACGATTGAAACAGAAGAAGCAGGAGAGAAAAAGGAAGCAGTTGAAACTGCTCCTTCTGCAGATGCAGCATCATCCCGCGATGCGGCTGCCGATACTGCGATGAAATCACGTTATTCGCCGGCAGTCATGCGGCTTGCACAGGAAAATGACCTGGATCTTTCCGCAATCACTGGAAGCGGAAAAGGCGGCAGGATTACACGTAAGGACGTAGAAGCCATCATTGCGTCTGGTGAAAAGCCGCAGAAACAGGAGCAGAAGCAGCCAGCAGCTGAAGAAGCGCCAGCACCTGTCCGTGAGCAAGCAATTGAACCAGCACATACAGCCCAAACAGATGCAGTGGGTAAATCCATACCGGTTACTGGCGTCAGAAAAGCTATCGCCACTAATATGGTCAAAGCAGCAACGGAAATTCCGCATGCATGGATGATGGTGGAAGTGGATGTAACCGATCTGGTTGCTTACCGCAATAAGGTGAAGGATGCGTTTAAAGAGAAAGAAGGCTATGCACTGACTTTCTTTAGTTTCTTTGTAAAAGCTGTCGCGCAGGCACTTAAAGAATTCCCGCAGCTTAACAGCTCATGGGCTGGCGACAAAATCATCCAGCATGATGATGTGAATATCTCTATTGCAGTAGCAAAAGAGCAGGAATTATTTGTCCCTGTCATCCAATCTGCAGATGATTTGAGCGTTAAGGGTATCGCGAAGCAAATTACAAACCTTGCCAAGAAAGCACGTACAGGCAAACTGACAGCAGCCGACATGCAAGGCGGAACATTCACTGTGAACAACACTGGCTCATTCGGATCAGTCCAGAGCATGGGCATCATCAACTATCCGCAAGCAGCAATCTTGCAGGTGGAATCAATCGTAAAACGTCCAGTCATCATCAAAGATATGTTTGCTGCACGTGATATGGTGAACCTTTGTTTGAGCCTCGATCATCGTATCCTTGATGGATTGATCTGCGGACAGTTCATGGCCAGGGTGAAAGAGATTCTGGAGAACGTATCCGAGTCGACAATGCCGGTTTACTGAGAAGGTCATAGAAATTGAAAGAGACTGAAATTGCTGATACACTTAAACTAGTGTAAAAGGAGGAATACCGATGGCAGATTTCAGAATGTTTATGAACGATATCGTAACGACTGCTAGGAAGGATCTTACCGATGCAGGGTATACGGAATTAACAACACCGGAAGAAGTGGATTCCACGCTTAAGAACTCCGGAACGACGCTTGTAATGATCAATAGCGTTTGTGGATGTGCCGGCGGAATTGCTCGCCCGGCAGCCGCCCACAGTCTGCATTATGACAAACGCCCTGATCAGCTTGTGACGGTTTTCGCAGGTCAGGATAAAGAAGCAACAGAAAGAGCAAGGGAATATTTCACTGGCTTCCCGCCAAGCTCTCCGTCATTTGCTTTCTTGAAGGACGGCGAAATTGTTACGATGATTGAACGTCATGACATCGAAGGTCATGAGCCAATGGAAGTAGTCAATAGACTGCAGTCTTTGTTCGATGAGCATTGTAAAGAAGTTTGACGGAACAAGTCCCCATCCATCTGGATGCGGGACTATTCTGCTTTTGATCACTTTTAACGAGGAGCAGGACTGTGAAAATAGGTTACCGAACGATTAAGACTGCGGTAGGAACACCGCTTGCAATATGGATAGCGGAGCTTTTGCAGTTGGAGAACAGTGTATCCGCAGGTATCCTGACAATTTTGTGCACACAAGTAACAAGAAAGAAGTCCTTTTTGGCAGCTTGGCATCGAGTAGCTGCCTGTTTGCTGGCAATCGTGCTGTCTTTTGTGATATTTGAGACTATCGGGTTCCACCCTATTAGTATCGGTATCTTGCTGCTTGTCTTCATTCCAATTACTGTCATGCTGCATGTATCTCCAGGAATCGTATCAAGTGCTGTTATCATTTTGCATTTATACAATTCCCGCCATATTACGCTGGATTTGATCATCAACGAGATAATCCTCATAGCTGTAGGGATAGGCGTGGCACTAATTGTGAATTTGTATATGCCAAGCCTGGAAGCTACAATCCGCCGGAAACAGATCATTTTGGAACGGAATTTTATGAAGATTTTAGAAGAAATCGCGCTATATCTTCGTGAAGGGGACCAGTCTTGGTCAGGGGAAGAAATCACTCAGACCGAAAAGATACTGAAGGAAGCAAACCAGCTTGTCGGCAGGGATGTGGAGAATCATGTGCTCCGGTCAGAGCATCCGTATTATGACTACTTTGAGATGCGTACGAAGCAATTTGCGATAGTGAAAAGAATTCTGCCTCTTATCAGCAGGCTTCCGGAGACTTCCTATTCACAGTGTGAGCAGCTGGCTCATTTCTTTGCAGGTCTAGCTGATTCTGTCCATCCTGGAAATACGGCAGTTTTATTCCTGGAGGAACTCGAAGCATTGCGGAAGTCCTTCGATGAAGATCCGCTTCCGAAGACAAGAGAGGAATTCGAGACACGTGCCCACTTATTGCAGCTGTTATACGAGATGGAAAATTACCTGGAACTGAAACAATCGTTCAAAGAAAGCGATGTACAACATAGAAATAGACAGAAGGAGCAACAATAAGCACATCACCATCTGAAAAGGGGATGTGCTTATGCGCACGTTGCTGGTAGCTTTCACTTGTCTGTCGATTTTATCTCCGTTATGGCCATTCGGTGAAAATCCTATGCCGGGAAGACCGCTCATCATTGTCAATAAAACGACAAATCAGCTTGCATATTTGGATAAAGGGGAAGTAATCAAGATTTATCCGGTAGCGACCGGCAAGAAGCCGGAGTCGACACCGGAAGGGATCTTCCTTACATTGTTTAAGACGGAATATCCCGGGTATACCCGAAAAGGTATTGCCGGCGGTGATAAAGACAATCCGTTGGGAAGCAGGTGGATCGGCTTCAATGCCAACGATACTCAAGGACGCACCTACGGTATACACGGAACGAATAGACCAGAGTCGATTGGTACTCGTGTATCCGCAGGATGTATCCGGATGCGAAACAGTGATGTGGAAGAATTATATGAACAAATACCAGTAGGCACAAAGGTAAGAATTGTGACTGGATGGAAGTCATTTGAAGAAATTGGAAGGGAAGATGGAGCTATTTTGTCTCCTAAAGGACAAAATAGCTCAAAGTGATGGCAAAAGTGGATAATAGCATTGTGATTATCATCAAGTAGACCATGAACTTCATGGCAACGCTTTGCTTGGATCTTTTTTTGTTCTGTTTGGCCAATGGAATGGAGCCCCCTTATCTGTTTATGTCCATTGTACAGGGAAGCGGCTAGGGGGACAAGGAGAAACCAATAGATAGAATAGGAGTACATAAATCCATGATAAAAATAAATGAAGACCGTTTGGTCGAAGAGTTCTTCGAATTAGTCCAAGTTGATTCGGAGACAGGGAATGAAAAAGAAATCGCCGAGGTACTGAAAAGAAAATTCACCGAACTAGGCTTGCAGGTTCAAGAAGATGATTCTATGGCGAAAACCGGACATGGAGCAAACAATCTGGTTTGTACTTGGAAAGGAAATGTTGAAGGAGCAGAAACGATTTATTTCACCTCACATATGGATACAGTAGTGCCTGGCCAAGGAATCAAACCGCAGATCAAGGACGGATATATTACGAGTGATGGCACAACAATACTCGGAGCTGATGACAAAGCTGGGCTCGCTGCCATACTGGAAACAATCAAAGTGTATAATGAGCAGGAATTGCCGCATGGCACAGTTCAATTCGTCATCACAGCTGGGGAGGAAGCGGGACTTATCGGCAGCCGGGCACTTGATTCATCCCTGCTGACAGCTTCTTTCGGATATGCCATTGACAGTGATGGTCCTGTAGGTGACATCGTTGTGGCAGCTCCGACACGTGCTTCCGTGCTGGCAAAAGTTTATGGTAAGACAGCGCATGCAGGGGTAGCACCTGAAAAAGGAATTTCAGCTATCACTGTAGCAGCTAAAGCCATCTCAAAAATGCCGCTTGGCAGAATTGATGAAGAGACTACTGCCAATATCGGTCGATTTGCTGGAGGCAAACAAACGAATATTGTTTGTGATTACGTCGAGATCCTTGCAGAAGCAAGATCGCTTGAAGCAAACAAGATGGAGGCACAGGTCCAGAAGATGAAGCAGGCTTTCGAGCAAACCGCTGAAAGTATGGGTGCGCGTGCAGAAGTGGAAATCACTGTGGAGTATCCTGGCTACAAACAGCAAGCGGGAGACCGTGTCGTCGAGATAGCTCGAACAGCTGCCAAAAGCATCGGACGTGACAGTAAGCTGACTCACAGCGGTGGTGGCAGTGACGCAAACGTGATTGCAGGCTTCGGTATCCCGACTGTGAATCTGTCTGTAGGCTATGAAGAGATCCACACAACCAATGAACGCATCCCGGTAGGAGAATTAGTGAAAACTGCAGAGATGGTTGCGGCCATCATACGTGAAGTTGCTAACAGCAAAGAGCAGTAGGAGGCACATGCCTCCTATTTTATTTGCAAACATGCTATAATAAGAACGACAGTTCGTATCGAGAGGAGGGACAGCATGCAGCCAAAAGGAAGGGCAATTTTCCATGTGGATATGAATAGTTTTTATGCTTCGGTCGAGATGGCCTTTGATCCATCACTCCGCGGAAAACCGCTCGCCATATGCGGAAATCCTGCTGAGCGGAAAGGTATCGTCGTAACAAGCAGCTATGAAGCGAGGAAGAAGGGTGTCAGGACGACGATGACTCTCTGGGAAGCAAGGCGCCTATGCCCGGAATTGCTCGTGCTGCGCCCGAACTTTGAACGGTACCGGAAAGCATCCAGTGAGATGTTCAAAATCTTGCAGGAAGTAACGCCATTGATCCAGCCTGTTTCCATAGATGAAGGGTATATGGATGTGACGGATTGTGCCCATTTGGGATCTTCGCTAGAAATCGCCCAGACCCTTCAGGATCGTATTATGAAGGAACTGGATTTGCCTTGCAGTATCGGAATTGCTCCGAACAAATTTCTAGCCAAGATGGCCTCAGACATGAAGAAACCGCTTGGTATCACAGTATTGCGGAAACGGGATATACCTGAACTTCTGTGGCCGCTTCCGATTGAGGAAATGTACGGTGTCGGAGAAAAGACTGCTGAAAAGATGCGGTCTCTCGGTATAAAGACGATTGGCGATTTAGCTCATAAAGATATATATCAGCTGAAACGTGTCTTCGGCGTAAACGGGGAGAGGCTTGCTAATCGGGCCAATGGGTTGGACGACAGACCGGTTGATCCGGATGCGGTGCATAGCTTCAAAAGTATCGGGAGCTCGCAAACGCTCCCGCAGGATACAACCGATGATAAAGAATTGGATAAACTGCTGTTGGACTTATCCAAGAGCGTGGAAAGGCGTATGCTGCGGAAAGAAGCGATTGCAAAAGGCATACAGCTTATGATCCGTTATCATGATCGAAAGACGATCACTCGCAGCAAGAAGCTGCAGCATTTCATGGAATCTGCGGATGAGGTGTTCCATCATGCCCAATCTTTACTGCAAAAACATTGGAATGGGGATCCGATACGTCTCTTAGGGGTAAGTGTTTTTGATGTGGCAGAGAAAAAAGAAGTTGGTAAACAGCTTGATTTGTTCACATACGAAAAAGAAGCTTCAAAAGAAGGCTTATATCAAGTGATTGATCAGCTCACAGCTAAATTTGGGAAAAATCCTTTTCAAACTCTGCGTTCATCTGCTTCGGATAGTATGAGAACGAGCTTTCAAAAGGATTTTCTTGACGATTATACAAAATAGCAGCGATTTTTATGAATCGCTGCTATTTTTTGGTATATCAAACACACGCATATCTTCTGCTAATTCTGTTTCAGGGAAAACACTTCGAGCTTGATCGGCCAGTATCTGTGCGTCGTCTTGGTGATAGCGTGCCGAAATATGTGTCAGGATAAGTTTTTTTACATTGGCATCGCTAGCTAAGCTTGCTGCTTGCACGGCTGTAGAATGCCCATAAGCTTTTGCCATTTCTGGTTCATCTGCAGAAAACGTTGCCTCATGAACGAGAATGTCAGCACCTTCCACATGGTCCTTAAGCTCTGGCAAGTACGTTGTATCACCTAAAATAGCTAATTTTCTGCCCGGCTTGTCCGGACCGACTACATCAGATCTTCTGATTTGCTGTCCATCAGGCAGCACCGTCATTTCCTGGTTTTTGATTTGACGATAAATTGGTCCAGGTGAGATACCCATTTGTCTGAGCTTCTCAACCTTCAATTCTCCTTGTACAGCCTTTTCTTCTACAATATACCCCAGGCAGGGAATACCGTGGGAAAGCTGTACGGCATCGACAGTCCAGCCCTCATCTTCGAAGATCCGCCCGGGCTCGATCTCGTGAATGATAAGGGAACTTGCCACATTGCTTCCGCTGACGCGCAAGGAGACCTCGATATACTCCTTGATGCCTTGCGGACCGTAAACTTCCAGCTGCAAATCGGACTGTTGGAATGAACGGGTCGATAATAAACCAGGCAATCCATATATATGATCTCCATGTAGGTGAGTAATGAAGATTTTTTCGATTTTCCCTGGTTTTAATGGAGAATAAAGCAGCTGATGCTGGGTTGCCTCGCCGCAGTCGAACATCCATACAGCTTGCCGTTCCTGCGGCATCGACAGACAGAGGCTCGTTACATTCCGATCTTTTGACGGGAGCCCCGCACCTGTTCCAAGAAAATGTAATTCCATGATAAAAGCCTCCTGCTGTTACCAGCCCCGTTTATACATGGCCGGTGCTTCCAATCTATAGTTCAGCTGTTCAGCCGCTTTGAGCGGCCAGTATGGATTTCTAAGCATCGCCCGCGCCACAAAGACAAGATCAGCGCGTTCATTTTGCAATATTTCCTCAGCCATTTGTCCGTTCGTTATCAAGCCGACAGCTCCAGTATCGACAAGAGCATGCTTGCGTATCCGTTCTGCATGAACCACTTGATATCCCGGGTAGACAGCAGATGGACCTTCAGGGACGACTCCTCCTGTGCTGCAGTCGATCAGATCGACACCCTGTCGTTTCATTTCAATGCTGAAGTAAATAAAATCATTGATTCCATTGCCGTTTTCTGCGTATTCATCAGCCGAAATACGAACGAATAATGGACCATCCCAAACATGCTTGACTGCATCGAGCACTTCCCGCAGAAAACGGTATCGGTTTTCCCGTGCTCCGCCATAGGCATCAATTCGTTTATTTGTCAGTGGAGAGAGAAACTGATTGATCAAATATCCATGAGCAGCGTGAATCTCGATCACATCGAATCCTGCTTCCTTCGCGCGAAGTGCTGCTTTACGATATGCATCCACCAATTCTTTTATCTTATCTTCTGTTAAAGCCTCGGGTGCGGCAGATTCGCCATCCCAAGCCACATTACTTGGTGCGACAATTGGATCTTCCGCTCTTGATTTTCTGCCGGCATGGCCAAGCTGAATGCCGCTTTTCGCGCCATGGGCTTGAATTCTCTCACTGATAGCGCGAAGTCCTTCAACATGTTCATCAGACCAGATGCCAAGATCTTGATCGGAAATTCTTCCTTCTGGTGTAACAGCCGTAGATTCCAGGAAAACTAGTCCAGCTTGTCCGATTGCCCGGCTTTCGTAATGGGTGATGTGAAAAGGAGTGACTTTGCCGTCCTTTTCTTCTACACTGTACATGCACATCGGGGAGACGACAATGCGGTTTTTAAAGGTGCAGTTTTTATAAGTGATAGGCTGAAATAATTTTGGTGTAGCCATTGTAGGACCTCCGATTGTTTGATTAACTAGTTATATAGCCCTTTTGCAGTTCGAGTGCCCGATCAGGCACATCTGAGATGATAACATCGCAATCCGCTTCCAAAGCACGCAAGATATAAACAGGCTGATTGACTGTATATACCCTAATTGGTACGTTGTGCAGCTCGCACTCTTGAATAAGTTTCTTGTTAAGCAAACGGTATTTTGGATGTAAAGCTTTCGCTCCGATTTGTTCCATCAAGGAAAAAAGCTGACGCGGTCGTCTTGATGTAAGAAAGCCTGTATCTATTTCACCATCCAAATCGGCAGTACGACGAATTGTATCTGCGTTAAAGCTAGATATGGTCGTCCTGTCTTTCATTCCATGATCAGAAAGACGCTGTAAGACGATTTCCTCGATACCAGGGTAGGGATACTTATTCGTCTTCAGCTCCAGGTTTAGAAGCATAGGTGTCTTTTTTATCCATTGTAAAAACAAATCTAATGAAATGATCTTCTCACCAGCATAATCACGGGAGAACCAGGCGCCAGCATCTGCTTGCTGTATTTCTCCGTATGTAAGCTTCCGAACCAAACCGCGTTTATTCGTCGTGCGATTGATACTTTCATCATGAATGATAACTGGTACTTGGTCTTTCGTCAGCTGCACATCGGTTTCGATGCCGTCAGCTTGCATCAGTTCTGCCAGCCGAAAAGCGGCCATCGTATTTTCCGGTGCATATTTGCTGGCACCGCGATGTGCAAATATTTTGGTAGACATGGTTTCACCCCGAACTTGGACGTATAGTTGAATTGTGCGAGAAAAACTTGCAAAAGTCAATTTGAAAGGACGTGCATGCATGAAACAATGGCAAACGAAGGACGAATTGATAGCATTGCTGGCAGAGCTTGTAGAAATCGAGAGTATTACAGGTTCTCCAGAAGAAATCCGTTTTCCGGAGCATGTATATACGCTTCTGGAACAAAAGCAGTACTTCCAGAAGCACAAAAACCATTTGCAGCTCCATCCTTTAAAGGACGGCCGTCAGCTTCTCACGGCACTAGTAAAGAAATCTGACAAACAAGATACTATCATTTTGCTCAGTCACTTTGATGTCGTCGGGACTGAGGACTTTGGCACCTTCCAGCATCTTGCCACTAAAGTACATGACCTGACTGCGGCATATTTAAACAATGAAGTGGAACTGCCTGCTTATATAAAAACCGAAATACAGCAAGGAGAATGGCTGTTCGGCCGGGGGACGATGGATATGAAAGCGGGCCTGGCAATCCATCTGTCCATGTTGGAAAGGGCGATGGATGATGCTTTCGACGGTAATATACTATTATTGACAGTACCAGATGAAGAAGTGAATTCTTCCGGAATGCTGCGTGCACTGGAGATTCTGCAGCAGCTGCAGACGGCTGAAGAATTGGTTTACAAATTGTGCATGAATGGAGAACCTGTGTTCAGCAAATACCCCGGTGATACAGGTAATTATTTGTACAGCGGATCCATCGGTAAAGTGCTGCCAGGTTTCTTTTGCTACGGTAAAGAAACGCATGTAGGAGAGCCTTTCGGCGGACTGAACGCGAACTTGATGATCAGTTATCTGTCACAGGAGCTGGAGCTGCAGGAATCCTTCATTGAAGAAGTGGACGGAGAAGTGACTCCGCCTCCGGTAAGCTTAATGCTCCGAGATCTGAAAGAAGCTTATTCTGTACAGACTCCTGTATCTGCTGTCACGATGTACAATGTGCTGTTTTTGGAACAGTCCATTCAAGAGATAAACACCAAATTAAAGCAAGCAATGGAGCAGGCAGCCCGTAAGATAGAAGCGCATTATCAGCAAAAAGCCAATCTTTCGGCCGCTAGAACGAATGCATATCAGCCAATAGCTTTCCAAATTAAGACTATGTTCTATGAAGAACTTTATGCGCATGCAGTCAAGCGGTTCGGGAAGGCAGAAGTGGAGAGAAGACAAAACAGGCTTGTCACCACCCGCAAGGAAGGCGACAGGGATTTTTCAACTAAGCTTGTCAAAGAACTCGTAAGTATGTGTCATGATCTGGCACCTGTTATCGTTCTTTTTTACAGCCCGCCATTTTATCCTGCAGTTTCCTCTAAAAAGGACCCTTATGTAAGGCAATTGATTGCTGATATACAATTAGAGGCAAAAGCGAACTTTTCAGCAGAACTGACAGAAATACAGTTTTTCCCTGGTCTTTCTGATTCCAGCTTCATCGGTAAACCTACATCACGGACAGCAATCCAGGACTTGATATCAAACATGCCGCTGCAGCAGAAAGGATTTACGTTGCCAGCCGATTTAATGGAAGGTTTGCAAATGCCTGTACTGCATCTAGGACCATATGGTAAAGATGCACATCAGTGGACAGAGCGGCTGGAAGTGACCTATAGTTTTGGCAAGCTGCCCGACTTGATGGAAAAAGCCATCCGGTTAGCATTCCGTACATAATGATCAGGAAAGAAGGGTAAACAGAAAGAGGTACAGCATATGGAAGCAAGGAAGAAAAGCATGTTGATTACCGGAGCATCAAGCGGCCTTGGAAGAGAACTTGCCGCTAAAGCCGCATCTGCCGGCTATCACTTGCTGCTTGTTGCAAGATCTGAGGATAAGCTGAAGCAGATAGCTGCTGAGCTGAAAGGGCGATTCCAGACAGACAGTACGTTATATGTCGCGGATCTGAATAATCCTGAGGAATGGCGTACTGTCTTACAGCGGATCGTAACTGAAAATCAGCAAATTAATGTATTGATCAATAATGCGGGAGTTGGCTATTTCCGTCTCTTTACGGATACTGAGCCAATGCAGATCGAAACGACGATGCGTGTGAATGTCTTGGCAGCGATGGAAGCCTCTGCAGCAATACTTCCAGGTATGCTGCAGCAGGGAACAGGACACGTCATCATGATCGGTTCGATGGCTGGTAAAGTAGCCACACCTAAAGCGGCAGTTTACGGCGCAAGCAAACACAGCATCATCGGTTTCAGCAATGGACTGCGCCAGGAGATGAAGCCATATGGCATTCAAGTGACAACGGTGAATCTTGGACCGATGGACACAAACTTTTTTGACACAGCTGATCCAAGCGGTCGATATCGTGAGGCGAGTGCCCGCTATATGCTGCAGCCTGATAGAGTAGCCCGTAAAGTCATTTCATCTATTGGGAAAAATAAGCGTGAAATCAATCTGCCTAGCTGGATGGGTATTGGCAGCAAGATGTATCAGCTGATGCCGGGAGTGGCAGAAAAGCTGCTTGGAGGCCAATTCAACAAGAAATGAAGGAGGAACATAATATGAAGCTGATAATTACAGAAACAGCCTTGGAAAAAGTGCACGCATTGCAGGATGAGTCACATCGTTACCTTGTTTTATATTACGATACGGTAGGTGTGGGATGTAAATCAAATGGCATCCCGACAGTGCGTCTGGCGGAAGAACCGCGGGCAAGAGATATCGAAGTGGAAAGCGAGACGATACCAGCATTGGTCAATGAGCAGCAGGAGGTATATTTCGCTGAGGAAGTCAAACTGGACTTCAGCAATAATGTGTTCCGTCTCTCCAGTAAAGAAGGATATCTGAATGCGTTGATTCCACAAGCACATCTGACACATACAGATTTTCTGGACAAAAAACCGGAAGCTGGCAGGGGAGATTCCTGCTGACTTCCGGTTTTTCCTTATCGATGGCTCGTATAGTTATTTTGACGGGTGATCTGCTGCAGGTTCTCGTAAGCCGTTTGAGGCAGCGGATCAGTGGCGAGTGCGGCATTCTGCTTTACCTGTTCCAATGAACTCGCTCCCATAACGCAACTCGCCAAAGCAGGGTGCTGAAGTACATAACGAACGGCTAGCGAGGTGGGGGAAGTATGCTCTTGTTCAGCCAGTACACTCAGTTTTTCACTAACAGCCAGCAGCTCCTCATATGAGTGAGTCAAATAGCCGTCTGCACCTTTTTGTTTTACTTTCTCACTGGCAAAATCACTCAGCATACCTTTGGCAACACTGCCGCGTGCAAAGACACTGATATTACTTTCTGCAAGCAAATCCAGCACTTCTTCCTCTGGCCGTCTGTCCAGCAAGCTGTACTGCATCATGACACTGATGATATTCGACCGCTTTACATATTCACGGATAACATTCGGACGGATGGACGAAATGCCGTAATAGCGAATGAGTCCTTCTTTTTTCAGTGTTTCGAATGCGTCGATCGTCTCATCGATATTATCTTCCATCGTTCCGCCATGAAGCTGATAAAGGTCCAAATAATCTGTTTGCAATCTGCGAAGACTTTCTTTGATTTGTGAAACAATGTATTCTTTGCTTGCATCCCAATGCCAAGACTCTCCGCCAGGATCCAGCCTGTTTCCTACTTTGCTGGCGAGAATTATTTTGTCCCGTCTGCCTTTGAATGCTTTTCCGACAATCTCTTCATTTTTACCTTGATCATATAAATCTGCAGTGTCAAAATAATTGATACCTAGATCCTGTGCTTCGTGAAGCAGCCGGATTCCTTGCTGCTCGTCGGTACCGATGCTCATTGTCCCGAAAGAAATTTCAGATACTTGAAGATCAGAACTGCCTACTCGTCTTTTCTGCATCGTAAGAACCACCTTCCTTTTTATCCTACGTGTTCAGTGTAAGCGTAAGCAGATCAGCAGACAACTTATCTGTCCTGTGCAAGCTGTGGTAAGATGGAAGAAGCGATAAAAAGGAGTGTACATAATGAAGAAATTCGAAGAAAAAACAATCGACACAACTTCCATTTATGAAGGGAAGGTCATTTCCTTAAGGGTGGATACGGTTAGTTTGCCCGATGGGAATACGTCCAAGCGGGAACTTATCAAGCACCCTGGTGCGGTAGCTGTCATTCCGATCACAAAAGAAGGAAAAATCATTTTTGTCGAGCAATATCGAAAAGCACTGGAAAAATCGATAATCGAGATCCCTGCAGGCAAGCTCGAGCCTGGTGAAAAACCAGAAGTGACGGCAGTAAGAGAGCTTGAAGAGGAGACGGGATATACAACTAAAAAACTGATAAAGCTTGGATCTTTCTATACATCACCCGGCTTTGCCGATGAGTTGCTGCATGTATACGAAGCAGATGATATCGAACTTCTATCCCAAAAGGTAGCTGGTGACGATGATGAATTTGTCGAGCTGATGGAATTGACGCTGGAAGAAGCAGAGGAGCTTGTAAACCAGGAGCGGATTCATGATGCGAAAACAATGTATGCTCTGCTGCATCTCCGCTTGAAGCACGCAAGCAAGTAACTGTTCTAGCAGACAAGCTTCCGTCATAGATTCTAGTAACTAGACTAGAATACGGAGGCAGATAAGATGAAGCAGCGGCAGTTTATTCTCTTTCATCATGTAAAGCAGCATGCGACAAGTTATTTGTTCATGCTTGTTCTATTCTTGATTGGAATCATATTCGGAGCGATAGTTGTCAACAGCATGAATTTTACGCAAAAGGAAGATTTGTTTTATTATCTGGAACGGTTTTTCGCGCAGCTTCAGCAAGGGCAGGTGATCAGCAAGCAGGAGATTCTCCAATCGAGTTTTCTTGCCCATTTAAAATTTCTGCTGTTTCTGTATGTGCTCGGTCTTTCCATCATCGGCATTCCAATCATCTGGATGCTGCTGTTCAGCAAAGGACTAATGATGGGTTTCAGTGTTGGATTTCTGGTAAATCAGCTTGGCTGGAAAGGCCTGACGCTTGCAGCGGCAGCTGTTGCTCCGCAAAATTTAGTCGTCATCCCGCTGTATCTAATAGCTGGAACCAGCGCGATGCTGTTTTCTGTCACACTTCTGCGTAAGCTCATAACGAAGCGGTCTCCATTATCATTAAGACGCTATTTTTTCCAATACAGTACCATTTTCCTGGTGCTTATTGCAGGTTCAGCAGCAGCCTCCATCATTGAAACTTTTCTGGCAAACCCGCTTCTGTCAATGCTTGTGAATGATTTGCTGTGATTTGTTCTATTAAGAATGATTATAATTAGCTGTTTATAATAATTATAATTTGACACCTTTTTCGCAATCAGTATATAATAAGTGTGGGATTACGAGGGAGGAATTCACTTGGAACACCGCATTGAACGCATAAAGAAGCAATTACATGCGCAGAGCTACAAGCTGACACCGCAGCGGGAAGCAACGGTACGTGTGCTGCTGGAGCGAGAAGAGGACCATTTAAGCGCTGAAGACGTCTACCTCCTCGTAAAGGAAAAAGCACCGGAAATCGGTTTGGCTACTGTATACCGTACACTGGAATTATTATCAGAATTAAAAATTGTTGATAAAATAAACTTCGGGGACGGCGTTTCCCGCTATGACCTTCGCAAAGAAGGAGCAACGCACTTCCATCACCACCTTGTCTGCATGGAATGCGGATCGGTCGAGGAGATTGATGAAGACTTGCTGGAGGACGTCGAGAAGATTGTCCAGAGTGACTGGGGATTCAAGGTCAAGGATCACCGCCTAACATTCCACGGTATCTGCCGCGTCTGTCAGGCAAGTGAGAAGGAAGAAGAGCTCGAAGCAGCCGCTGTGCAAGTGAATCGAACATCATAAGCAGATGAAGCCTTTCCAAGTAGATGGAAAAGGCTTTCTTTCGTTTCACTAACCAATTTACAAAACAACAGGAATGAGGTAACGTTATCCTGTACGTATAAATTCCGCTTTCTTTGGCATAGTCTGTTACAAAGACAAGTCTTAAGAAAGGGGAAGTGTACATGAAGCGATTCATCTTCGACACCTGCAAGCTTCTGCTCGTATTTGTAGCCTGCTCTACATTCTTCTATTTCGGATTACGGTTCATCCATAGTGAATACGAGAGCTATCACCGTTATGATCCTCCAGAGGGAAATGCAGTGAAAGTGGCGGCAATGGAGCAGGAAAGTCTAGTGGATAGGATGACGTTATTTTTCCGGTTAGGAGAGTAGGATACATGCAAGAAGCTCTGGATGACTTTATCCATTATCTGCAGATCGAACGGGGCCTTTCGGATAATACACTGCAATCCTACGCCCGGGATCTGCGTACATATGCAAGATATCTCCAGGAAAATGAAGTGATGGAGTGGGCACATGTGACTCGTGCCAAACTGACTGCCTACTTGCGCTGGCTGCATGATGACGGAAAATCCGCTGCTACGATAGCACGGACATTATCCAGCATCCGACTCTTCCATCAGTTTTTGCTGCGTGAATACGGGCTGAAGGAAGATCCGAGCATACATATCGATACACCAAAAAAAGAGCGTAAGCTGCCGAAGATCCTTTCTTCCGATGAAGTGGACAAGCTGCTTACATGTCCAGGCACCGACACATTGACGATTCGGAATCGCGCAATGCTGGAAACACTTTACGCAACCGGTCTGCGGGTTTCTGAGCTATTAGCACTGGAACTGGATGATCTTCACCTGGAAATGGGCTTTGTCCGTTGTTTCGGGAAAGGATCGAAGGAACGGATCGTACCGCTTGGGGATATGGCAAAGGCGAGGCTTGAGGACTATTTGAATCGATCTCGTAAATTGCTGCTGAAGTCCAAAGCAAGCGACATTCTATTTGTGAATCATCATGGAAACCAATTATCACGACAAGGTTTTTGGAAGGTATTGAAACAAATAGCCCGGGATGCCGGGATACAGAAAGAAATCACCCCTCACACACTGCGTCATTCATTTGCTACGCATCTATTGGAGAATGGGGCTGATTTGCGTGCTGTTCAGGAAATGCTCGGTCACGCTGATATCAGTACAACACAGATTTACACTCATGTGACGAAAACAAGACTGAAGGATATATATAAAACACATCATCCTCGGGCTTAAGCAATTTAATAGGAGGCTTTTAACTTGGATTTCAAACGCGTATTTCTAATAGTAATGGATTCTGTCGGCATTGGGGAAGCACCGGATGCGGAGGCTTTCGGTGATAAAGGAGCGGATACGCTCGGCCACATCGCTTCTCACCGCGGCGGTCTGCAAATGCCGAATATGGCAGCTCTTGGTCTTGGCAACATCCGGGAAGTAGAAGGTATACAGGCTGCCAAACAGCCAAAAGCTTTTTACACAAAAATGCAGGAAGCATCAAATGGCAAGGATACAATGACTGGACACTGGGAAATCATGGGCCTTCGTATCGATCAGCCTTTCCGCACGTTTCCGGATGGGTTTCCAGCTGCTTTGCTTGATGAACTGAAGCAGCGGACTGGACGCGGTATCATCGGTAATAAACCAGCATCCGGTACGGAGATTTTGGATGAGCTTGGTGAACAGCATATGGAAACTGGCGATATGATCGTTTATACATCTGCTGATTCTGTATTGCAAATCGCTGCCCATGAAGATATCATTCCGCTTGATGAGCTGTACAAAATTTGTGAAATCGCCCGTGAGATGACATTGGATGATCCCTATATGGTAGGTCGTATCATCGCTCGTCCATTCACAGGGGAACCGGGCGCTTTTGAACGTACGTCGAACCGTCACGACTATGCACTGAAACCTTTCGGCAGAACGACAATGAATAGTTTGCAGGATGCGGATTTTGATGTCATCGCACTAGGAAAGATTTCTGATATTTACGATGGTGAAGGTGTTACCAAGTCTGTTCGCACAAAGGACAACGACGATGGTATGACGAAGCTTGTAGAAAGTATGGATGAAGACTTTACAGGCATCAGCTTCCTTAATTTGGTCGATTTTGATGCGAAATACGGTCATCGCCGCGATCCTGAGGGATACGCACAAGCGTTGGAGGATTATGATAAACGGCTTCCGGAAGTTCTTGAAAAATTGAAAGAGGATGATTTGCTCATCATTACAGCTGATCATGGCAATGATCCTGTTGCTCCTGGGACAGACCATACACGGGAATATGTGCCATTGATTGCTTATCATACTGGCAGCGAGCAAGGAGAGGAACTGGAATTGCGCAATACATTCGCGGATATCGCCGCAACTATTGCTGATAATTTCGGTATTGAAATGCCAGAGCACGGCACAAGCTTTTTACAAGCATTGAAAAAGGGGAAATGAACATGCAGGCAGAAGCAATCAAACAGGCAGCAGATTATATTAAAGAGAAACTGACTAGTACACCGAAGATTGGTCTCATTTTAGGATCCGGACTTGGCGTACTGGCTGATGAGATTACCGAAACAACTGTCGTACCTTATGGTGATATTCCAGGGTTCCCGGTTTCAACGGTCAGCGGTCATAAAGGACAGCTGGTTATTGGGAAGCTTGAAGGACAAGATGTAATCGCCATGCAAGGCCGGTTCCATTTCTATGAAGGATACCCGATGGAGCTTGTTACATTACCTGTTCGTGTAATGAAGGCGCTTGGTGTACAAGCACTGATTGTAACCAACGCAGCTGGGGGGATCAACGAAAGCTTCGAGCCGGGTGACTTGATGCTGATTTCTGATCATATTAACAATATGGGAACAAATCCGCTGATTGGACCAAACGATGAAGAGCTTGGCGCTCGTTTCCCTGACATGTCATCTGTCTACAGCAAAGAGCTTTTAGCTTATGCACGTGAAGTGGCTGCTAAAATCGGACTTGGTGTGAAAGAAGGCGTTTATGTCGGAAACACAGGTCCTTCGTATGAAACAGGTGCTGAAGTGCGGATGCTTCGTGTTTGGGGCGGTGACGCTGTCGGTATGTCTACTGTTCCGGAAGTGATTGTTGCCAGCCATGCAAAGATGGAAGTCTTAGGAATTTCTTGTATCTCCAACATGGCAGCTGGTATCCTTGACCAGCCGCTTACCCATGATGAAGTAATGGAGACTACGGGTCAAGTAAGGGAAGATTTTCTGCGTTTCGTAAAAGAAATTGTGAAGCAGCTTCCAATAAAATAAAGCAGGTGAACGAATATGAGAATGGTTGATTTGATTACGAAGAAAAGAGACGGCGATACGCTCACCAAAGAAGAGGTAGCCTTTTTCGTCCATGGCTATACAAGAGGAGATATCCCCGATTATCAGGCTTCTGCCTTTTTGATGACTGTCTATTTCAATGGCATGACAGAAGAAGAGACAGCTTGGCTGACAGAAGAGATGGCCAATTCTGGTGAAACTTTCGACCTTAGCAGCATTGAAGGTAAAAAGGTCGATAAACATAGCACAGGCGGTGTAGGAGATAAAATCACATTGATTACTGGACCGCTTGTTGCTGCTATTGGAATTCCGGTTGCGAAAATGTCTGGCCGCGGTCTTGGTCACACTGGCGGAACATTGGATAAACTTGAATCCTTCAAAGGCTTTTCCATTGATTTGAGCCGCGAGCAGTTCATGGGATTGGTGAATGAAAACAAACTTGCGGTAGCTGGTCAGACCGGAAACCTGGCACCAGCGGATAAAAAGCTATATGCGCTGCGTGATGTTACCGGAACGGTCAACGCCATCCCACTCATCGCAAGCTCTATCATGAGCAAAAAGCTGGCATCTGGTGCCGAAGCGATCGTACTTGACGTGAAAACAGGCTCTGGCGCTTTCATGAAATCATTGGATGATTCCAAGAAATTGGCAGAGACAATGGTCGAAATCGGTAAAAACCTTGGCCGCCAGACAGTTGCTGTTATTACGGACATGAACCAGCCGCTTGGGTTTGAGGTTGGAAATAGCAATGAAGTAAAAGAAGCAATTCAGGTTTTGAGCGGGGAGAAGATAACAGATCTTCGGGAAATTTCTGTCGAACTGGCAGCTCATATGGCACTATTAGCGAATAAGTTCTCAAGCTACGAGGAAGCGCGTGCGCATCTGGAAGCATGCTTGGATAACGGAACTGCATTGGCAGCTTTCCGTACGTTCATCGGGGCTCAAGGCGGTGATACAGCCCTTGTCGATAATCCGGAACTTTTGCCTCAGGCAGATTATCATATTGAAGTCAAAGCACCTGTTGGCGGATTCGTTCACAGCATTGATGCGGAAGGAATCGGAACAGCAGCAATGTACTTAGGTGCAGGCCGTGCGACGAAAGACGATGACATCGATCATGCTGTGGGTATCACACTGAAGAAGAAGCAGGGAGATGCTGTCGAGCAAGGCGAAACGATCGCTGTCTTGCATGCTCGTGATGCACAAGCAGCTGATTCAGTGGCTAAAGTCTTGTCTTCTTATACAATTGATACAGCACAGCCTGAAAAAATGGCATTGATTTACGACGTCATTTCCTAATGAAAAAGCAGTCCTTTTTAAGGGCTGCTTTTTTTTGTGTGCAAAATATTAATAAATCATTTCATTTGGGAGAATCTAACTGTATTACCGTAAACGGAGGAACCCTAAATGAAAAAAATGAGTCTAATAAGTTTGCTGATTGCATTCGTTATCAGTCTTATGGCACTGCCGCCACAGACTTTTGCAGCAAAACAAGAGGAGAAGACTGCTAAATCCTCTATTCTAATCGAACGTGATACTGGCCGTGTCCTGGCAGGTGAGAATATGGAGGAGCAGCTCCCTCCAGCCAGTATGACAAAAATCATGACGATGCTCTTGATTATGGAAGAAATCGAAGCTGGCAAGCTGCGGTATGATGAAAAAGTAAGAGCTAGTGAGTACGCAGCTAGTATGGGAGGATCACAAATCTTCCTTGAACCCGGAGAAGAGATGACGGTGAAGGATCTTTTGAAAGGTATAGCCGTCGCATCGGGCAACGATGCAAGTGTGGCAATGGCTGAGAAAATTGCCGGAACCGAAGATGGATTTGTCCGGAAGATGAACGAGAAAGCAAGAGAAATCGGGCTGACTCATACTAAGTTCCAAAATGCTACCGGACTTCCTGCTGCAGATCATTATTCCACAGCTAAAGATATGGCTATGATGGCCAGAGCATTGCTCAAACACGAAGAAATCACTGAATTTACAAGTATATACGAAGATTATCTGCGCAAGGATTCCGATGATCCATTCTGGCTTGTCAATACGAATAAGCTAGTGAAATTCTATCCAGGTGTGGATGGATTGAAAACTGGATTTACGAAAGAAGCAAGATACTGCCTCACAGCTACCGCCAAGAAAGATGGGATGCGGGTCATCGCGGTCGTGATGGGTGCCGAAACACCAAAACAGCGGAATAATGAAGTATCCAAGCTGCTCGATTATGGCTTTAACCAGTATACGGTAAAGCAGCTATATAAACAGGATCAGACTGTGGCCAAGCTGGATATGCTGAAAGCTCGTAATAAAGATGTTCCAGTTGTGACTGGCACACCAGTGTCGCTGCTTGTCAAAAAAGGGGAAAAGCTTGAAGAATTGTCGACGAATATCGTGTATAAAGCCGAGCTCTCCCTGCCGCTGAAAGCTGGTGATCAAGTAGGTGTACTGGAAGTAAAAGCCGGTGGCAAACGAATTTCCACTACACCGCTCGTCCTGAAAGAAGACGTTCCAAAAGCAAGCTATTGGCTGCTGATCAAGCGCAGCTTTGATGATGTGGTGAAATTCCGCTGATTCTGACTAAGACGTACGAGTTTCTTCTATTTTTGTCACTCGAAAGGTATTCGCCTTTTTCTGCAGAAAACTATAGGCAGATAAGGGAGGAGAAAAGCTATGGGGTTGACAGTTGATTATGAATTGAAGGAATCGATCTTGCTGGCGCGTCTAAACGGGGAGCTTGATCATCATACAGCGAGCGAATTGAAGGAAAGCTGGCAGCTTGCCCTGCAGCAGCCTGGCATCAAGCATATGGTCCTGAATCTGGAATCTCTTTCATTTATGGATAGCTCTGGTCTAGGTGTCATTCTCGGCAGATATAAGGAATTGAAAGCAGAAGGAAGGGAAATGGTGGTTTGCAGCCTGACACCGGCTGTGGACAGACTGTTTCAGCTATCCGGCTTATTCAAGATTATCCGATTTGAAGAAAATGAGCGCTATGCGCTGGAAACTTTCGGGGTGGTATTATCATGAACACAAATATGATGCGGTTCTCCTTTTCAAGTCAAAGCAGGAATGAAGCTTTTGCCCGCGTTACAGTTGCATCCTTCGTCTCTCAGCTGGATCCGACAATGGACGAGCTTACTGAAATCAAAACAGTCGTTTCTGAAGCAGTGACCAATTCTATCATCCATGGTTACAATTCAGACCCAGACCAGATGATTACCATAATTTGCACACTTTCCGATGATGAAGTGGAATTGATCATCCAGGATGAAGGTGTTGGCATTCCTGATGTGGAAGAAGCGATGGAACCACTGTACACATCAAAGCCCGATTTGGAACGCTCCGGTATGGGTTTTACAATCATGGAAAATTTCATGGATCATGTGTATGTGCATTCCGCAGAAGGTGAAGGCACCACAGTGACGATGAATAAGCAATTCAATCGAAGCAAAGCCATGAGTCAGTAGGTGGGGCATATGGATGTATATTTGAAACAGCAGAAGGCAAAAGAACAATTGACCGATAAGCAAGTAAAAACATACATCCAGTTAAGTCAGAATGGTGATAAAGAAGCAAGGGACATCCTTGTCGAAAGAAATGTCAGGCTCGTCTGGTCAGTCGTCCAGCGTTTTATCAACCGCGGCTATGATCCGGATGATCTGTTCCAGATCGGCTGTATCGGATTGATCAAATCGATCGATAAATTTGATTTGTCATATGATGTACGCTTCTCGACATATGCGGTACCGATGATCATTGGCGAAATTCAGCGATTCATCAGGGATGACGGCAGTCTGAAGGTTAGTCGTTCGCTCAAAGAAACCGCTAATAAAGTAAGAAAGAAAAAAGAAGAATTGACGAAAGCACTCAATCGAGTGCCGACTATTCAGGAAATAGCCAAAGAGCTGGAGCTAGAACCGGAGGATATTATCCACGCGGAAGAGGCTGCCAAGCTGCCGCATTCGATCCATGAGACAGTTTTTGAGAATGATGGGGATCCGATCACCTTATTGGATCAGATTGCTGAACAGGATGATAACTGGTTTGATAAGCTTGCCTTGCAAGAAGCGATCCAATCACTTGGTGAAAGGGAGCGGCTGATCGTATACTTACGATTTTACAAAGATCAAACACAATCTGAAGTATCAGAACGTCTTGGCATCTCCCAGGTCCAAGTTTCCCGGCTTGAAAAGAAAATATTGGCCAGCATCAAAGAGCAGCTGGAAAAGTAGCTTTTGCACATCGTGCAGAAGCTTTTTTTATTGCCTGGAATTACCAGCATGTTTTCCTGTGCTTTTCCCATACTAAGTACAGAAACCCTTCTTCATAGGAGGAGAGGTGTATTATGCCATCTATTGTCTATATTCGGTTCATCCGAAAAATCACCACCACTCCAGAATCTGTGATCAAGCTAAAGGATATCGCACATATTGCAAATGCTGGAGACTATAAGGATCGTATGCTCGACACCGTCATATACCGGATTACGAAGAAAGACAGCAACATCGTTGTCCTTGATTGTTTTTCGGTCTTTCAACAGCTGATGAAGCTCTTTCCCGAGCATGAACTGCAGCTGATTGGTGCAGAACAGACGATAGTCCATGTCCAGCATGCTGCAAAACGTACCGTATGGCCTCTCGTCATTCTCATTTGGCTGCTTTTATTCATAGGGTCGGCGATGACGATCATGAATTTCCATTTCGATGTAGCCATGGAGCCGGTCCAGCAGCAAATTCATTTTCTGTTGACAGGGGAAAAGCTTGTGCATCCGCTATGGCTGCAAATTCCGTACAGCATTGGCATAGGGGTGGGGATGATTCTCTTTTTCAACCATGTATTCAAAAAGCGTTTGAATGAAGAGCCTAGTCCGCTTGAAGTAGAGATGCACAAATATCAGCGTGATATGGATGTTTATGTAGCTTATCATGAGAACGAATTGGAACAGCAGCATGTGGATCGCCACAGTTGAAGTGCTGATAGGGCTTAGTGCAGGCCTTGCAACTGGAGCAGGATTTGTCGCTTTTCTGACAGTACTGGGTATCATTCCGAGATTGGTGCAGCTAAGCAAAACACAGCATTTCCTGATTTCTTATGAGGCTGGCGTCACAGCCGGTGCTTTTGCAGGCACAATTCTTTCCTTCCACTATTTTCATTTCCATGCACCGATTCTTTTGATCACGCTTTGGGGTCTTCTGCATGGAATATTCGTCGGAATGCTTGCGGCAGCTTTGACCGAGGTTTTAAACGTTTTCCCAATCCTGACTAGACGAATTGGTCTGGACGCTAGTCTGATCTGGTTCTTCATGGCAATCGTGCTGGGGAAGATTACCGGATCCTTGTTCCAATGGCTTTTATTTTCCTATTAATCGAAGAGGTGACATCATGGACTCCAAGTTCAAAAAAGAAAATTATACTGACACAGCCAAAACGTACTATCCGAAAGTACCTTACGTCCGAAATTGCTTGAAAGCTTTCTTTGTCGGCGGTTTTATCTGTCTGATCGGGGAGCTTTTGACCAAGTTTTACATGCAGGTTTTTGATATGACCCAGCAAGAGGCTGGTACACCTACCGTTACAACACTGATTCTCATTTCCGCAATATTGACAGGACTCGGAGTGTATGACCGGATCGCACAATTTGCCGGGGCAGGATCAGCAGTGCCGGTAACTGGTTTTGCCAATGCCGTGACTAGTGCTGCCTTGGAATACAAATCAGAAGGTTATGTGCTAGGAGTAGGTTCCAATATGTTCAAACTTGCTGGCAGTGTTATTGTATTCGGTGTTACGTCGGCCTATATTGTCGGCATCATCCGGTATATTTTCAGCCAGCTGATCGGAGGATGAGAAAATGGTGAAAGTGGGCAAGCAATCCTGGACGTTGAATCAGCGCGTCTATATTCAAGAAACAGGTACGAGTGTGGGACCGAAGGAATCGAGAGGACCACTCGGAGATACCTTTGATAAATCCTACGATAATCTTTACTGCGGTGAAGATAACTGGGAAATGGCAGAAAGAAAACTTTTGCAAGATGCTATCCAAATCACATTGGAAAAAGCCGGTTTGAAGCAGCAGCATATCGATATGTTCATCGCTGGAGATCTTCTTAACCAGAATGTGAGTGCCAATTATACAGCACGAGATATGGATATGAGTTATCTCGGTATGTTTGGTGCATGCTCTACAAGTATGGAAACATTGGCGGTAGCATCCCAACTGGTCGATGCAGGAGTGGCGGACCGCATTTTGACAGCTGTCTGTAGCCATAATGCGACAGCAGAGCGGCAATTCCGTTTCCCGACCGAATATGGGAATCAGAAACCTGCTACAGCAACTAGTACAGCAACTGGAGCTGGGTGTGCACTTGTAAGCCGTGAAAAGAGTCCGATTCGGATTGAAGGGGCAACAATCGGAAAAGTAGTTGACTTTGGTGCAACAAATGCCTTTGATCTTGGAAGCGCAATGGTACCAGCCGCATATGACACAATCAAACGACATTTGAGCGATTTCGGACGTACACCTGCTGATTATGATCTTATTGTGACTGGAGATTTATCGAGTGTCGGATCCCCTATTTTGAAAGATATGCTCCGCAGTGACGGAATCAATATTGATGCCGTACATAAGGATTGCGGCAATCTGCTTTATAACAGTGATCAAGGCATGCTTGCCGGGGGCAGCGGTACGGCTTGTTCCGCTATCGTAACCTATAGCCATCTTCTCGATGAGATGCGAAAGGGAACCTATAAACGGATACTGGTAACCGCAACCGGCGCTTTGATGAACCCTACACTCATACGTCAGAAGGAATCGATACCAGCTATCGCCCATAGTGTCGTACTCGTAAGGGAGGAGGAGTAACCATGGACTTTTTTTGGGCATTTGTAGTCGGAGGCTTGATTTGTGTAGCCGGTCAGCTGCTTTTGGATGTTGCTAAATTGGATGCTGGACATGTCATGAGTACCTTCGTTGTTTTAGGGTGTGTGCTGGATGGATTTGATTTGTATGATAATCTGATTTCTTTCGCAGGAGCCGGTGCCTCGGTTCCAATTACCAGCTTCGGACACTCCTTACTTCACGGAGCAATGGAACAAGCGGATAAACATGGTTTTTGGGGCATTGCACTCGGGATGTTCCAGCTTACTTCAGCCGGTATCGCAGCTGCTATTCTTTTCGGATTCTTAGTGTCTGTATTCTTTAAGCCGAGGGGATGACCCCGTATGAAGAGAGTAATTCTGATTACAGACGGAGACGCTTATGCAAAGCGGACGATTGATTATTTAGCGGATAAAATCGGTGGAACGTCTCTCTCTTATTTAGCTGATAATCCGATGACAGTGGGAGCTGAAACAATGATTGATGCTATCCATGCAGCTGAAATCGAGCCGGTTTATGTCCTGCTCGATGATGGTGGTGTACCGGGCGTAGGAAGCGGTGAGGTCCTGCTTCGATCGATTGTGGATGATCCGGATATTACAGTTATCGGTGCCTTGGCAGTTGCGGCTCATACGCAAAACAGGGAATGGAGCCGCGTCAGCTTTTCCGTCGATCAGGATGGGGAGCTCCAGCCATTCGGTGTCGATAAAGAAGGTGTTATCACAGAGGAAGTCGGCCGTATCAATGGTGATACAGTGTATTTGCTTGACCAGCTGAATCTCCCTTTAGTGATCGCAATCGGAGATATCGGTAAGATGCACGGGAAGGATGCAATTGAACTTGGCTCCCCAATCACAGAGCAAGCGCTTCGCATCATCTTAGAAAGGGAGGGAAGCAGTAATGGCTAGTGAACAAAAAACACCGATCCCAGCAAAGATCGATGAAGTCAATGACTTTATGAAGGAGCGTGTCGGGGTCGGTGTCTCCTTTGACGTCGGTCACCGCACCTTGATCATTCTAAAAAAACGTATTGAAATCTACTATACGACCGGTCTTGTGGATATTATGGTTGTCCAGCGCGTGATTTCGAAGTTGATCAGTATCAATGATAATGAGAAAAACACAAACAAAGTTTCGGAAATTATCGAAAATCGACTTGTGCACATGCAAGTGAAGCGGACTGAAAGCATCGATGACTGTGTGGATCAGTTCTTATCAGGATTAATTGTCGTATTCATCGATGGCTGTGATTTTGCTTTTGTTGTCGATACAAGGTCATATCCAGGGAGACAACCGGAAGAGCCTGACACAGAGAAGGTCATTCGTGGACCAAGGGATGGATATACGGAGAATATTATCATTAATACTGCTTTGACACGCAGGAGAATACGGGACGAACGCCTTAGGCTGGAAATGATGCAGGTCGGTGAGAGATCTAAGACAGATATTTGTATCGCCTATATCGAGGACGTTGCTGATCCAAATCTAGTGAAGCTCATTAAAAAAGAACTAAAGGAAATTGAAATCGACGGATTACCTATGTCTGATAAAGCAGTGGAAGAATATTTGGTAAAGCAAGGAAATAGACCGTTTCCGCTTGTCAGGTATACCGAACGCCCGGACATTGGTGCGGTCCACCTGTTAGAAGGCCATGTCCTTATTATTGTGGATACTTCACCTAGTGTCATCATCACACCGGCAACTTATTTTTCCCATTTACAGCATGCTGAGGAATACAGGGAATCGCCAGCACCTGGAACATTCATACGGTGGGTCCGCCTTATAGGCATTTTTGTATCACTGTTCCTTTTGCCGTTTTGGTATTTGATTACTGTCCATCCGGAATTGCTACCGCAAAGCATTGACTTCATCGGTCCGAATAAAGATGACGGGCACATACCTTTATTCCTGCAAATTCTCCTGGCAGATCTAGGTATTGAATTCCTAAGACTAGCTGCAATCCATACACCAACACCATTATCTACGGCAATGGGTCTTATCGCAGCTATCCTGATCGGGGAAATTGCCATCAATGTGGGATTGTTCACACCTGAAGTAATCCTTTATGTAGCTGTTTCTGCTATAGGTTCCTTTGTTACGCCTAGCTTCGAGCTGAGTGTGTCAAACAAAATAACAAGGATCTTCTTCCTTGTTGCAACTGCCATTTTCGGGGTTCCAGGGTTCGTCATCAGCATTACTTTAGCCATATTGATACTAATAGGAACGAAATCACTTAATACACCATATCTGTGGCCGTTCATTCCTTTCAATCTGAAAGCA
The DNA here is from genome assembly GCF_046592595.1 of Terribacillus saccharophilus. Taxonomy (GTDB): domain Bacteria; phylum Bacillota; class Bacilli; order Bacillales; family Amphibacillaceae; genus Terribacillus; species Terribacillus saccharophilus_C. The sequence continues at coordinate 72,123 of NZ_JAWVPF010000002.1, forward strand.
TTGTTGGAGGTTGGATATAGGACACCGGTTCCACTCACGAAATACCGTCCAACTATTACCAACTCTCCAGATAAAACAAGGGCACCGAATTCTTAGTTGCTAGAAAAATGAGAATATGGTACGTTTACTCTATCTATTTTTTACGACAGTACGGGTAGTGTAGCGTGTGATGCGATAGCTCATCTTCTTCCTATGCGGAAAGATGGGCTTTCGTTTTTATGCCTTATCCGATGAAGCCGTTGTTTGGAGGTTATTGTATGCAGCACCCTTTTGTAATTAATGATCAGCACATTTTGGAAATCGGCGGAATAGATGCCGTCACATTAGCTAAAAAATATGGTACACCATTATTCGTATACGATGTTGGCGTTATCCGGAAAAATGCCAAGGCATTTGTCGAAGCGTTTGAAACACTGGGAGTCAAAGCCCAAGTTGCTTACGCCAGCAAAGCTTTTTCTTCGGTGGCAATGGTGCAGGTAGCAAAGCAGGAGAAACTTAGCTTGGATGTTGTTTCCCAGGGTGAACTGCATACTGCATTGAAAGCCGGTTTTCCGACTGAAAAAATTCACCTGCATGGCAATAACAAGAGCTATCAGGAACTTTCAATGGCAGTGGAACATGACATTGGCTGTGTGGTTGTGGATAATTTCCATGAGATTGACTTATTGGAAGCAGTATTGAAGGAACAAGGTAAGCAGATGGATATCCTGCTGCGTGTCACACCTGGCATCGAAGCTCATACGCATGATTATATTTTGACAGGCAACGAAGATTCGAAGTTCGGCTTTGATATTGGCAATGGACAAGCAGAAGAAGCATTCCGTAAAGTGAAGGATAGCAAAGTGATCAGAATGAAGGGATTACATTGTCATATCGGTTCCCAAATTTTCGAAACAGACGGATTCCTTATGGCAGTAGGCAGATTGTTCGAGCTTATCAAAGCATGGCAGTCTGATTATGGTTATGCACCTTCCGTACTGAATGTGGGCGGCGGCTTTGGCATTCGCTATACAGAGAATGACGAACCGCTTCCGTTATCCGACTATATCCATGCACTGGTGACACGAATCAAAGCAGAAGCAGAAGAAGCGTCAATCGAGATGCCGGAAATTTGGATCGAGCCAGGTAGGTCGATTGTCGGAAATGCGGCAGTTACCCTTTATACGATTGGTTCTGTTAAAGAGATTCCGGGAGTACGTAAATATGTTTCTGTTGATGGCGGGATGACGGATAATCTTCGTCCGGCTCTTTATAAAGCTGTTTATGAGGCCAAAATTGCTAACCGTGCAGATGAGGAAGCGGTAGAGACAGTCTCCATTGCAGGTAAATGCTGTGAATCAGGCGATATGCTTATTTGGGATATTGATTTGCCAAAAGCGGAGGCCGGGGACTTGCTTGCGGTTTTCAGTACTGGCGCATACGGTTACGCGATGGCAAACAACTATAACCGCTTTGGCAGACCAGCTGTAGTCTTTGTTGAAAATGGAGTCGACAGACTTGTCGTCAGGAGAGAAGAAGCCGAAGAATTGACAAGGCTGGATCTTTCTTATGAATAAAAAAATCCTGTATGCATGACGCATACAGGATTTTTTTATTCTTCGTCGAAAACTTCTACAGTTTCCATTGTGTCGCCGTTTCTCATGTTACGGGCGATTTCAAGACCGGATGTTACTTTACCGAATACAGTGTGAACGCCGTTCAAGTGCGGTTGCGGCTCGTGCACGATGAAGAACTGGCTGGAGCCTGTATCTTTACCCGCATGTGCCATGCTCAAGCTGCCAGCTTCATGCTTATGAGGATTTCCTTCTGTTTCGCATTTGATCGTTGTGCCGCTGCCGCCAGCACCAGTACCGGTCGGGTCTCCGCCTTGGCTTACGAAGCCTGGGATGACACGGTGGAATGTCACGCCATTATAGAAACCGGAGTTAGCGAGCTTCTCGAAGTTCGCTACAGTGTTTGGTGCTTCCTCCGGATATAATTCGAATTCAATTTTATCGCCATCCAGCATTAGGATGTAACCTTTTTTCGCCATTTGCTTGTCCTCCTAAAATTAAATGAGTATGTACTCGTGATGATTCTACCACATATCCCCCCACTCTCGCCAGATTCTGCTTCCATCCTTTGTATGGAGCGAGGAATGTAGGAGAAACTAGCATAGAATTTCTTTGGAGTAGTCCGGAATGAAGTATATGCGGGAAATACAGGATGTAAAGTTGACAAAAAACGTAGATAGGTTTTAAATAAGACTACGTACGGCAGGAGTTGAACACAGTTGCAGGATAGTGACAAACAAGAGAAGGTGCTTTTCTGGGTCATGATGGGAGCAAGCTGCTTATTCCTTCTGTCTCTGATCGGAAAGTTATTTTCTTAATGAGGGGTTATTATGCTAATACGATACAAGAAGTCAATGGAAAAAATCGCAATGGGACTTTTATCTTTCATGCCCGATGTAAAAGAGGTAAAAAAGCTGCAGCAGACAATTCAGGAATATAATAACAATCCGAATTGGCACTTGTTTCTTTGGAAAGATGAAGATGATATCCTCGGCGCTCTAGGAGTCGTGATTGATGAGGATAAGGCAATTGTGCAGCATATTTCGGTTGATCCATCTCACCGCGGCAATGGCATCGGCAAGCAGATGGTTTGTGAATTACGCAATATGTACTCACCGATGCATCAAGTCACTGCAACGGATGAAACAAAGAATTTCCTTGAGAAATGCGAAACAGAAGCTTAAAATAAAAACCAGCCTCTATGAAGGCTGGTTTTCTTTGTGCGCTCGGCTTATAGCCAAGCAGCACCTACGATAATTAGAAGAATGAAAAGAACAACGATCAAAGCAAATCCTCCGCTGTAGCTACCCATGGTGAAATTCCTCCTTTATGAATTGTGGCTCAGATAAACGCCAGGATGTCTGAACATTTATCTTACGGTATAAGGTATGTCGGGAAGTAAGCCAGGGTATGGGCGGTAGTGAACTTTTTTCGGAAGGAGGAGATTTTATGCAAGGATACAGTGTGAAACTGGATGGATTCGAAGGCCCGCTTGATCTGCTCCTGCATTTGATCAACCAATATGAAATCGATATTTATGACATACCGGTGGCTGTGATCACCGAGCAATATATGCACTATATACATACGATGCAGCAATTGGAATTGAATATCGCCAGTGAATACTTGGTGATGGCAGCCACACTGCTTGCGATGAAAAGCCAGCTGCTTCTGCCGAATCAAGCTGCGCTTGATGAAGAATCAGCGATGGAGGAAGAAGATCCTCGAGATGAGCTGATGAACCGATTGATCGAATATCGCAAGTTTAAAGAAGCGGCAGAAGATTTAAAAGAAAAAGAAATGTCTGCTGATAAGCTTTACACAAGACCTCCAGCACCGCTTCCGGACAAGCCGGAATTGAAACCGCTCGAGCCCGGTGAGGTTACTGTCTATGATATGGTAGCTGCCCTGCAGCGTGTTTTTCGCAGGAGGGAATGGAGCCAGCCGCTTGATACGAAGATCCAACGCGCAGAAATTGTGCTGGAAGATCGAATGGGAGAGGTCCTGCAATCTGTTAAATCCAGAAAAGAAGGGGTCGATTTCTTCGAATTATTCCCGGAACGCACGAAGCAGCACATTGTCGTTACCTTCATGGCTATATTGGAACTGATGAAGAAACAGCAGATTTTCTGTAAGCAAAGACAGCATTTTGATGATTTAATCGTATTTGAAATGGGGATGCTCGATGGAAGTACCGTATAACAGTATTTTAGAAGGGCTGTTATTTGCAGCCGGGGATGAAGGGCTGACAAAGAAACAGCTCATGCATGCTTTGGAAATAGGAGAAGAAGAAATAGAGGAAGAATTGGCAGCGCTAAGGGAAGCTTACGCGTCTCCAAACCGTGGTTTAGCGATCATGAAATCGAAAGGTGCTTTCCATCTGACAACGAAATCAGAGCATGCATCTTATCACCGGAAACTGCTGGATTCTCCGCAAAACAGTAAACTATCGCAAGCAGCGCTTGAGACGCTTGCTATCATTGCATATAAACAGCCAATCACAAGAGTCGAGGTCGAGGAGGTTCGCGGTGTGAAGAGCGAAAGGCCGATCCAGACACTTGTTGCAAGAGGCTTTATAGAAGAAAGCGGACGTAAGGAAGGCATCGGGAGACCAATTTTATATGTTACGACACTTGCATTTCTTGCATATTTTGGTCTGCATACATTGGATGACCTGCCGCCTCTGCCAGAAGGGACCGATGACCCGGAAGGAGCTGCGGATCTGTTCTTCGAAGATTTCCCTGCCGAATCAGATTGACAAGATTCACCTGGCTGTATGGGTACATATGCTAGGGCGAGGTGAGTGATCTTGAACAGCAGAAATTATTTGGAAGCCTTGCTGGAATGGAGTAAGGCAATGGAAGTACATGCAGGGGAGTCTTCAATTGAAGAATGGGAACCTGATCTTCGTGAGCTGCAGCATAACCTGCAGCAGCTTTTAACTTCGGAAATTATTGCGCAGGAAGCAGTGCTGCAGCTTCGTCAGGATGCACAGAGGCTGGCAGCGCGAGCAGAGCAAGCCAGCCGCCAGAATAGTGTCCGCTGGGGCCAGCACAGGCTGCCGCCGCTTCCTTACCGCTTTGATGCACTTGAGCCGCACATAAGCAGGGAGATCATGGAATTGCATTATACAAAACATCATCAATCCTATGTTGATGGTTTGAATAAAGCAGAAGAAATGCTCTATGTGAATCGGGAGAACAAAACGAGCTCGGACTATAAGCATCATTTAAGAGAGCAATCCTTCCACGGTTCTGGTCATTTTCTGCACACGATTTTCTGGTACAATATGTCCCCTAATGGCGGGGGAGAACCTTCCGGGCAGCTGGCCCAGCAAATACGAAGAGATTTCGGTTCGTTCCAGAGATTCAAGGATATGTTCTCCAAGGCTGCAGATAGTGTCGAAGGTGTCGGCTGGGCTATTCTCGTTTGGGAGCCAAGGTCGCACCATCTAGCTATACAGACGCTCGAAAAGCACCAGCTTTTCAGTCTGGCAGATACGATTCCTTTATTGGTTCTAGACATGTGGGAGCATGCGTATTATCTGCAGTATAAAACAGAGAAAAAGCAATATATAAATAATTGGTGGAACGTCGTCAATTGGGCAAACGTGACACAAAGATTCCAAACAGCCAAGCAAGTGAACTGGGCGCCATTCTGAACAAGTGAAAACCCCTATCCATAAGGATAGGGGTTTTCACTTGTTCATAAGCTTGTCTTCTGTGCATACACTGATGGTAGATGATTAAGGGAGGGTTTGATACATGTTCAAGCGCGTTCTGGTTGTTATGACTGCTATAATCCTCTGTGTGATGCTCCTGCCAGGGCAAGCGGCCGCCAAACCTGGGGTATCTGCAGATGCAGCCATCCTGATGGAGCTTTCTACTGGCAGGGTCTTATATGAAAAAAATGCATCTGATCCGAAAAGGATCGCCAGTATCACAAAGATCATGACCGCTATTATCGCTATCGAATCTGGAAAGATGGATGAAGAAGTCCATGTCAGCAAAAATGCAGTGTATACAGAGGGATCTTCCATATACCTGGAACAGGGGGAGGAAATTCCTTTGAAAGATCTTGTCTATGGGCTGATGCTTCGATCTGGAAATGACGCAGCCGTAGCCATAGCTGAACATGTGGGCGGCAGTGAAGAAGGATTTTCACATTTGATGAATGAAAAAGCGGCATGGCTTGGCATGCAGGAGTCCCATTTTGATAATCCACACGGACTGGATACGGAAACACACCGTAGCTCCGCATATGACATGGCATTATTGACAAAATATGCGATGCAGAACGAGACCTTCCGTAAAATCAGCGGGACAAAAACATACAAACCCGATTCCAAGCTGTATGCCTGGGGAAACAAAAACAAGATGCTCACACGTTATTATGAATACTCTACCGGCGGTAAGACTGGCTATACGAAAAAAGCGGGCCGCACACTTGTCAGTACTGCAGAAAAGGATGGAATGGAACTTGTTGTCGTAACGATAAATGATCCGGATGATTGGAGGGATCATATAAATCTTTTTGAATGGGGCTTCGATGAGTATGAGCTTAGCAAGCTGAAACAGTCTGAGACAGGCACATCCCTTATCTATCCGCTCACCGAACAGGAAAAGAAACAAGCCCATACAAAGACACAGCTTCTGAAACAGGACAAGCAAAAGGAAAACCAGCAGATTGGTGCGGATGTTTATTATCTCAATGAAAAGAAAATCGGAACAGTGCCAATCTTTGCAGTCCCCGAAAAACCGACGCTGGCCGGTTCAACGAAGCAAGTGTTTGATGATCTTGCGGGTGTTCGCCTATGGTGAACTATATATGGGCAGTCATGGCCATAGGCGGCATAATTTATGCCATGATCAATGGCACGATGGACGAAGTGAATAAGGCCATCTTCAAAAGTGCCGATGACGCAGTCGTGCTCGCTATCAGTTTGATCAGTGTGATGGTATTCTGGCTCGGTATCACGAAGATAGCAGAAGCAGCAGGTCTATTGAAAGGTCTGGTAAGGCTTGCCAAGCCATTCATTGCGAGATTATTTCCAGACATCCCAAAGGACCATCCGGCAATGGGATATATCCTGTCCAACTTGACAGCCAATTTCTTTGGTTTGGGAAATGCGGCGACACCAATGGGAATAAAGGCAATGGAAGAGATGAAGAAGCTTAGCGGAAGCCCGAAAGCAAGTCGTTCGATGATTACGTTCCTTGCTATCAATACATCAAGCTTGACGCTGATTCCGACAACCGTGCTTGCTGTAAGGATGAAATATGGTTCACAATCTCCAACCGAAATTGTCAGCGCAACGCTGCTGGCTTCGATTATATCATTCATAGGCGCCATTCTGATTGATAGGCTCTTTTATGAAATCAGGCGACGGAAGGAGCGGCATCTATGAGTCTGCTTGCAACCGCCAGCATGTGGATCATTCCCTGCCTCATCCTTGTCGTATTGACTATTGCGACGGCGAAACGGCTGCCGACCTATGAACTATTTGTCGATGGCGGCAAGGAAGGCATCGGTCTGGCAATCTCGATACTGCCTTTTTTGCTCGGAATGCTTGTCTCGATCGCAATTCTCCGAGCTTCTGGTGCCTTGGATGCCTTGATAGGTCTGATAACACCTTTTTTGAGTTTTATCGGAATGCCAGCTGATATCGTCCCTTTGGCACTTGTAAGGCCGATCAGCGGGACGGCCGCACTCGGGATGACAACAGAGCTGATTGCGACACATGGACCTGACTCTTTTATTGGAAGGTTGGCTTCTGTCCTTCAAGGAAGCACGGATACAACTTTTTATGTTCTCACAGTATATTTTGGCGCAGTCGGTATCCGGAAGATGGGGGATGCATTAAAAGTTGGACTGTTGGCTGATGTTATTGGTATAATGGCTTCAATCATAGTAGTAACGATTATATTCGGAGCATGAGAGGCGTTGACAACCGTTAACGCTCTTTCTTTTGTTCCTGATGATAAAAAGTGAGGATCAGTAAATGGATAAACAAGCAGAACGCCTTCAGAAAGTAATTGCCCACAGCGGCATTACATCCAGGAGGAAAGCCGAAACGATGATCTTGGAAGGTAAAGTCAAGGTCAATGGCAAGGTAGTGAAGGAACTTGGCATCAAAGTAACAGACAGAGATACGGTAGAGGTAAATGGGATACCGCTTGAAAAGGAAAAGTCCGTCTATTATATGCTTTATAAGCCGCGCGGCGTCATTTCAAGCGTCCAGGATGAGAAAGACAGGAAAGTGGTTTTGGATTTAATGCCGGAAGTCCTGGAGAGAGTCTATCCAATCGGCCGTCTGGATTATGACACGTCAGGTTTGCTGCTTTTGACAAATGACGGTGAGTTTGCCAATATGCTCATGCATCCAAGTCAAAAAATCGATAAAGTGTACGTTGCCAAAGTAAAAGGCATTCCTACCCCTGATGAACTGAAACAGCTGAAACGCGGCATCATGATCGATGGGCATAAATGCAAAGCTGTTTATGCGAAGCTGATGAGCGCAGACAGAAAGAAGAATACAAGCCTTGTACAGATCATCCTGCATGAAGGACGAAACCGCCAGGTAAGAAAAATGATGGAGAGAATTCAATTCCCTGTCCAGAAACTAAAACGCGAAAGATATGGGTTCTTAACACTGGAAGGGCTGCAGCCTGGTGCGTATCGCAAGCTTACTCCAGAAGAAGTGCATCGGTTCAAAACGGAGTACAAAGAAAAACGTAAATAATTTGTCAAAATTGGCAGACGGATGACATGCTATACTTGGCAAAGAGGTGAGGATAAGTGGCACCTGTTCGTAAGCGTCGTTATATGACACGTCTAATTGTGCTGGCCATACTGGCCGGCCTTGTTTTGACAGCATGCTGGAGGCTGCTGGGAGAAGGGAAGCAAGAAAAAGTGGAAGCAGGACAGCTGGCGTCTGATTTTAAGCTGACAGATATGCAGACAGGCGAAGCGTTTCAGTTATCCGATATGCGCGGAAAAGGTGTCCTAGTCAATTTTTGGGCGACCTATTGCGAGCCTTGCAAACAGGAGATGCCTTTATTCGAAGAGGCATCCGATACATACGAAAACAAAGATGTTATCTTTGCTGCTGTCAATGTGGACGAAAGCAGCGTGGTTATTAACCGTTTCCTCGAGCAGTATAATTTGTCATTTCCGATCTTACTGGATAACGGACAGGTGATGGAAGCATATGGAGTAGATGCGCTGCCGGCTACGTTTTTCATCTCAGAAGATGGAACAGTTTCCAGGACTGTATATGGTCCTTTAGAAACGGAGCGGCTGGAGGAATATTTGGATAAGATTGTGCCTTGAGAAAAGAGGCGGTGTAATTGCAGAAATGTCCTGCTTGTAAGCATGAAAACAATCCTGATAGCGAAAAATGCTGCCAATGCGGCAGCATCTTAAAAGAAAAACTGGATATGCGCTATGAAGGAGCAAACCGGCGCTCGCAGCAGTGTAACCGGACGATTATAGATAAGGTATGGCGTTTTTTCGCGTCTGTACGGAACGGCATGTATATCCTGCTGCTGACATTGCTTGCAACGGCAATCGGCACTATTCTGCCGCAGCGGGCATACATTCCTATCGGAAAACTGCCCAAGGAGTTTTACGAATCGGAATATGGTATGTTCGGAAGCCTGTATCATGATTTAGGCTTTGATCAGCTATACAGCTCTTGGTGGTATATGACGCTGCTGGGACTGCTTGGGGCCAGCATCCTGGTTGCCAGCATTGATCGTTTTTTTCCTTTGTACCGTGCATTGAAACGACAGCCAGTAAAGCGAAAGCAACATTTTTTGAAGCAGCTAGTTTACGTTCGAAACAAGGACATAACTAATCCGGAGCGCTTGTTGAAACAGTTAAAAGAAAGGCATTATCGCATTCAGCAAGATGGAACAGATTATCTGGCGGAGAAGAACCGCTTTGCCAGATGGGGACCTTACGTGAATCACATCGGTTTGCTCTTAGTGCTGCTTGGTGCATTTCTGCGGCTGTTTCCATATTTTTATCAAGATGAGTTTGTATGGATACGGGACGGTGAAACAGCGATTGTACCCAATACGGATCAATCATTGTTTATAAAAAACGAGAAATTCCGGGTAGATACATACGATGATAAGGATCCAAAGTTCGAAGCTGCTATTGAACAAGAAGGCAGATTGATACCGAAAAGCTTCACAACAGATGTCATTATCTACGAAGCCGAAGATCATATTGCAGGTGAGACCCCAGAATTGAATGAATTGAAAAAGCTGCAGGTATCCGTAAATCATCCTGTCAAAGCAGCTGGATATACGATCTATCAATCAGGCTATCAGCTGAATGAATTCACTAGCCTGACTTTCCGCGCAGAGAATAGGGAAGGCGAAACAGCTGATTTTCTTGTCAGCACGGAAAATCCCCAAGCCGACTATACGCTGGATAACGGGCTTCATGCGAAATTGGTTGATTATTATCCGGACTATCAATTGGACGGAAACAACATCATTACTGCAACGAAATATCCTCGTAATCCTGCATTCGTTTTCGATATTACAGAGGACGATAAGACAGAAAGGCTGTTCCTTGCGATTGATGAGGTGGTGCCGGAGACGGGAACGGATAGATTCAGCGTACGCACTGTCGATTATGATACACATAACGTGACAGGATTGTCAGTGAAACGCGATTTGACCTTGCCGGTATTCCTGCTCGGAGGTCTTATTTTCATGATTGGTCTTATCCAGGGACTGTATTGGCAGCATCGCAGAGTATGGCTTCAAAAACAAGAGGACGGCTCTTATATGATTGCAGGACATACGAATAAGCATGCGTCTTCCTTTGAAAGAGAACTGGATCGTATTTTCGACAGCTATGATAAAGGGGAGAGCAGCTGATGGAAAAGTTATCTATTATAAGCGGACATTTACTGGAGGCTGCTTTTATCAGTTATCTGCTTGGAATCATTTTCTTCACATGGGCAGCAGCTAAACACCGGCATGGCCTCACAGAACGCATTGCTTGGATTGTCACTGCGGCTGGATGGATCGCGCAGCTTGGATTTTTCATCCTGCGATGGATGTACAGCGGACATGCTCCAGTAAGCAACTTATTCGAATTCATGACTTTCTTTGGCATGATGCTCATACTGGTTTTACTGATTATCTACCAGCTTTATCGCTATCCGCTTTTAGCGGTGATGGCATTGGTGATCAGTGTCCTGATTATCGGCTGTGCTGCCATGTTTCCTCGTGAGGTAGCACCGCTTGTACCTTCACTGCAAAGTCATTGGCTGTATATTCACGTGACAACGGCTGCACTTGGAGAAGCAGTACTTGCTGTCAGTTTTTTTGCGGGTTTTCTTTATATCCTGCATGAAACAAATCAGGAGAAACAGCTTAAGAGGGTATGGCTCATCGAGGGCATCATTGTTCTTATCCTTTCGGTTGCCGGCTATATGCTTCTCGCTATTCTTTTCCGATCATTCGGATATACAGCCAGTGTGTCGACAGCAGATACAAGCGTCATTTATCAGCTGCCTCCTTTGTTTGTACCAAGTGATATGGTATCTTCACCATTTCCGTTCGGCATACCTGTTCCGGATTGGCTGCGCGGTGAGAATGCGGCACTGAAGCTTAATACAATCTGCTTATCCTTGATCGCAGGCTGTGTCTTGTATATTCTCATTCGTTTTTTCACCAGAAAAAGGATTGGAGCAGCGCTCCAGCCTTTTGTGAGGAGAATACCAAAGGAAATGCTGGATGACATAGGGTACCGTTCTGTCGCAGTCGGTTTTCCTATCTTCACACTAGGCGCTCTTATTTTTGCGATGATTTGGGCTCAGCAGGCGTGGGACCGCTTTTGGGGCTGGGATCCAAAGGAAGTGTGGGCACTGATTACTTGGCTTTTCTACGCAGCTTATTTACATATACGCATGCTGAGAGGCTGGCAAGGCATTCGATCCGCATGGCTTGCTGTAATCGGCTTTTGTATCATCATGTTCAATTTGCTGGCAGTAAACTTGCTTATCGTAGGATTACACGCGTATGCTTAACATAAAAAGAGAAAAGGGGAAGGACCATGGAAACAGAAGCACATATTCTTGTAGTAGATGATGAAGAAAGAATCCGCAGACTCGTGCGCATGTATCTGGAGAAAGAAGGCTACACGCTTGATGAAGCTGCTGACGGAGACCAGGGACTTCAAATGGCAAATGAAACAGATTATGATGTTATCCTGCTGGATGTCATGATGCCTGGTAAGGATGGCATCGAGGTTTGCCAGGAAATACGCAAGGAAAAAGGAACGCCGATCATCATGCTGACAGCCAAGGGAGAAGAAGCTGACCGAGTGGAAGGCTTTGAAGTCGGTGCGGATGATTATATTGTGAAACCTTTCAGTCCTCGTGAAGTCGTGCTGCGAGTCAAAGCCTTATTGCGCCGGTCTTCTACGACTAAATATTTGCATACAGACGCAAAAGCGAAGGATTTGCTTGTATTCTCCCATTTGACTATAGATAAAGATGCCCACCGTGTGACAGCGGATAATCAAGAAGTGACATTGACACCAAAGGAATATGAATTGCTGCACTTCCTTGCTTCCACACCAGATAAAGTGTACGGACGAGAAGAGCTGCTGAAGCAGGTTTGGAAATATGAGTTCTTCGGAGATCTGCGTACTGTAGATACGCATGTCAAAAGACTTCGTGAAAAACTGAGCAAGGTATCAGAGGAAGCTGCAAGCATGATTGTGACAGTGTGGGGTGTCGGATACAAATTCGAAGCGGATAAGAGCTGATGCTGTGGGGAAGTGTTGTTAACAAGCTTTGGCTGACCATCTTGGTTCTTGTGTCAGTCGTCCTTGGTCTGCTTACATTTCTGCTGCTGGAGTTCTTCGGTAATTTTCATATAGAAGAAGCAGAGGAAAGTCTTATGCAGACAGCAGCAAAGGTATCCATCTTGCTGGAAGAGATTGACGACCGCAGTACGGTGTACGATACTGCAGAACGTGTTCAGGATCCGAATTCCCGTATTGCCATCCTTCAAAATGATGAGCTTTGGTTATCTGACGCAGATGAAGAGGAGCCACTGCCGGATGTGGATAAGCAATGGCTGCTGAATGATACGGAATTAAATAAGGCTGTAACAGATGGAGAAGATGTATCCAAACAGCTTATCCTGCCTGATACCGACAAAAGTGTAATCGTTGTCGGTACACCGCTGCAGGATGGGTCTGGCGCAGTTTATGTCTATCAATCATTATCTGTCGTGAAAGAGACAGGCAATCAGACGACACAAATCATCCTGCTGGCAGCAGGAATTGCCTTTGTCCTCACAACAGTATTTGCCTTTTTCCTATCGTCCAGGATCACAAAACCGCTGATCAAGATGCAGGATGCCGCGCTGAATGTTGCCAGAGGTGAATTTGGTACCGAAGTGCCTGTTGTCACACATGATGAAATAGGTATGCTTGCTACTGCTCTTAACAAAATGGGAAAACAGCTGGAATTCAATATAAACGCACTCAGCCAGGAAAAAGAACATCTTGCCCGCGTTGTCAATGCAATGGTGGATGGTGTAGTCATGATCAACAGGCAAGGCGAATTGACCGTAACTAATCCCCCTGCTGAAACATTCATCCATGATTGGCAGTTTGAAAATGGCGAGACATTCCATGAAGTTCCGGGTTTCTGGCTTGAAATCATGGAAAATGTTGTCTCGACTGCATCGGAGGTTACCCGTGAAGTAACGATCCAAGGGCGGGAATGGGTGATTATTGCCACACCGCTTTATGATGATGCAGCAATTCGCGGTGCCGTGGCAGTCGTGCGGGATATGACGCAGGAGCGCAGATTGAATAAGCTCCGTGAAGATTTTATAACGAATATCACCCATGAGCTGCGCACACCGATTTCCTTGCTGCAGGGCTATAGTGAAGCGATCATCGATGATATTGCTGATACTGTTGAAGCAAAAAATGAACTTGCTCAAATCATCCATGATGAATCCTTGCGAATCGGAAGGCTCGTCAACCAGCTGCTTGACCTAGCACGGATGGAAGCAGGAGATACGAATCTCGTCATGGAAGAGGTGGAAATAAATCCGTTCCTGGAGCGGATAGTCCGTAAGTTTCAAGGCTTGGCCGATGAACGGGAAATCAAACTAGGGCTGGTCAATGCATTGGATAAGCAGACCTATCATTTTGCTCCTGATGCTATCGAACAGGTATTGACGAATCTAATTGATAATGCCATTACGCACACAGAGAATGCAGGGGCTGTTCAAGTGTTGGTATCTGAAGATAAGGAACAGCTCGTCGTAATTGTCAAAGATTCTGGGAGCGGGATCCCGGAGGAAGATCTGCCTTTCGTTTTCGAACGATTCTACAAGGCAGACAAATCAAGAACGAGAAAAACCGCCAGAACTGGAAATGGCCTTGGACTTGCTATTGCTAAAAATATCATCCAAGCACATGACGGAACTATCAAAGTTACAAGTAAGCTTCATGAAGGAACAACATTCACGATTCGTCTCCCACAGGATACAAACCTGACATAATATGATAAAATAAGCTGGATTCAAAGCGTACAAGGTGTCGAACAGACTTGATAGGGAACACGGTGTGATTCCGTGACTGTCCTCGCAGCTGTGATTACCGCCGAAAGGAACATAACCACTGTCCTGATGGATGGGAAGGGTTCTTAGTAGATAAAGGTATCAGTCAGCAGACCTGCCCTGTGTGCTTGTGTTTCACCGCTTCGAGGACTGAGCGGGTGGAGCGGCAGCTTCTGATGCTCTTTCCTTTACTAAAAGGGAGGATTTTTTTATGAAAAAAGTACTACATATGTTTTCTGCCCTATTGCTGGCAGCAGGCATCCTGGCTGGGTGCGGGACGACAGAACAATCCCAGCAACAAAACCAGCAAACAGAGCAGCAAGCCGAACAGCAAGTGACCGTAACACTTTCTGAAGGTGGAGAAGAAATCTCTTCGAAGGAAGTCAGCTTCGAGGAAGGCGACAATCTGCTGGATGTGATGAAAGAGAACTTCGAAATCGAAGAAGATGATGGGTTCATCACGTCAATCGACGGTCATAGCCAAGATGAAGAAAAAAGCAAATACTGGCTGTTCACTGTCAACGGGGAGATGGCACAAGTCGGGGCGAATGAGCTTGAATTGAAGGACGGCGATGAGGTTGTCTTCAATCTGCAAGCAGCTTAATGTTTACAACTCGTAAGCTGACGCTGCTGGCAATGCTGACGGCACTTGCAGCGGTAGGAAGAATATATGCGAACGTGCTATTTCCCTTTCTGCCGAATATGCAGCCGATGACGAGTGTCATCATCATTTGTTCGCTTTTGCTAGGTCCGGCTGCAGGCATCATTATCGCTGTTTTGTCCACGCTGTTATCCAATATGATACTTGGTATGGGGTTATGGACATTATGGCAGATGCTGGCCTGGGGGCTGATTGGTCTTACATTCGGTCTAGCTGGCAGGCTGTGGAAAAACCCGCCGCTGATTGTCATGACGGCTGCCAGTGTTCTGACAGGGTATGTATATGGTTTATTGATATCATTGCCTAATTTGTTCATAATGGAGCATTTCCTGGCGTACTACCTTGCAGGAATAAGTTTTGATACAATGCATGCGATCGGCAACGGTATTTTCTTTTTCATCTTGTATCCGGTTCTGCGCAGGCTGTTCAGCAAGTGGATTCCTGCGGAAGGTAAAAGAACCACTTCCTCTTAACAGGAAGTGGTTCTTCATATATGGGATAGTGCTTCTTTTGCGATAACCAAATCACTTAGCTTGATCGACTCGGTCGGACATTCTTCAAATGCCTCTGTTACATCCTCCTGCAATTTCTCTGGTACAGCGAAGGTACCAGTATTGCGGTCGAGCAGGACAAATGCCAGACCTTCATCATCATAATCGTATACATCGGGCGCGACAGCTCCGCATGTACCGCAGGCGATACAAGTATCTTGATCGACATATGTATACATTGCCATCCCGCTTTTCCCCCTTCCGCTTTCAACAAAGATGCTTCTTGCTTTATACTAAGTGTAGCGCGTACCGAAACGGAATACAAGCTTACAGAAAGGTTGGTTAGCATGCTTCTGGCATCTATCATCATCCATGCCGCTCAGCCCATCCGTCAGGAACGGAGCACAGCGTCCATCTATCATCTGCTGCAAGGCAAGCGTTCTGCCCAAACTTTGCAGGATGCCCATATGTATGGCCTCACCCATCTGTTCGGAATTTACCCGAAATTACAGAGACAGGTATTCGACCAGATAGCTGACGAAACCATCCAAGAAGAAGGGAAGGTTATCCCGGAAGACATGCCGTATTTCAATGGTATGGCCTATCAATCTCAAACAGAGCACTTCCTGTATCGGCTGCTTCTGCTCGTTCAGCTGCTTTCCAACCAAGCAAATGAGGAGAAACGGTATATACCTGTAACGGACAACCCTGCCATCCAGCATTGGATAAAACAGTTGTACCGACAGGAACAGCATCATCTGGATGACTGGCGAAACGGAGTGTATGAAGAGTTATACGGATTGCTCGAGAAACTGCCGCAAATACAAGCTGATTTATTTGTTGACCGATTAACAGGATATCAGCATATCGGTTTGACTACTGAACAGCTGGCAGAAAAATATCATGTGCATCATACGGATGTGCTCCTTTATCAAACGTCGACTATCCATCATCTCCTGCAGCACGCAGAAGGCGATACACCTTCCTATCCGCATCTTGCTGCACTTATGGATAGTCCAAAGCAGCAGATTCGGTCCATTACCTCCACAGCGCAAAGGACACGGACAATGCTTGAACGCGGTATGTCAGTAGAGCAGATTGCGCTTGTCAGAGGGTTGACAGAGAACACAATCAAAGATCATATCGTCGAAATAACCTGGCTCGATGGTGAAGCATTTTCCAGTCAATTTATTTCTGAAGCCGATGCAAATATCATTTTAGCGTGCGCCACGAGAGCCGGTACAAACAAACTCAAACAGATTCATGCTTTGCTGGAAGGGAAATATGACTATTTTCAGATCAGATTGGCACTGGCATTGCGGAAAGAGCGGGAGGTGAAAGCATGAATGCGGATTTGCAGAAAGCACTGCAGAAGTATTATGGCTATGATCGTTTCCGGACCGGGCAGGAGGAGATACTGGAAAGTGTCTTAAACGACCATCATACATTGGGAGTCTTACCTACGGGAACAGGGAAATCCATTTGCTATCAGCTGCCTGCATTCATGCGGAGCGGACAAGTTATCGTTGTTTCGCCACTTCTGTCTCTGATGGAGGACCAGGTGAAACAGCTGCGTGCAAGAGGATTCAAGCGGGTAGCGGCACTCAATAGTTTTCTTGATTTTGAAGACAAACAGCAGATCTTGCGGAAACTGCAGCATTATGACTTGCTTTACGTTTCTCCGGAGATGCTCCAAAACGACTTTCTGATCAATCGTTTGCAGTCACTGCATATCCAATTGTTTGTCGTGGATGAAGCACATTGTATTTCGCAGTGGGGACAGGAATTCCGTACCGATTACTTGCGACTGGCAGAAGTGATCCGAAATCTGGGCCATCCGCCAGTACTTGCTTTGACTGGCACAGCTACTCCAGAAGTACAAGCAGATATTCAGCATTTGCTTGGGGATTTGGACATGGATAAGCATATCTATCCGATGGATCGGGAAAATATCTCGTATTTTATCAAGGAAGTACAAGATCAGCAGGAAAAGAATGAGACGATGCTGGCTTTGCTCAGAAAGTTTCAAGCACCTACTATCATTTATTTTTCGAGTCGTAACATGGCTGAAAGCACGGCGGCCATCATACGGGCAAATATGCCGGACATGGCCTGTGCTTACTATCATGGAGGCATGGAGAATGAAGACCGGATATTGATCCAGCAGCAATTCCTTGCCGGCCAGCTGCAGATCATCTGCTGTACGAGTGCATTTGGCATGGGAGTGGATAAAGAAGATGTACGCCTGATCATTCACTATCATTTGCCAAGTGACAAGGAATCTTTCATCCAGGAAGTCGGCAGGGCAGGGCGGGACGGAGAAGAAAGTGTCAGTGTTGTTCTTTACAGCCCTGGGGATTGGCAAATACCCATCCACTTGATCGAACAGGATCTTCCGGAGCAAGCATCGATTCAGCAAATGCTGCGTTTCCTATATCAGCGGGTAAAAGCAGGGGAGCTAGAACTGCCTTCCTATGAACTGCTCATCCAGCATATTCCGATTAGTGAGACGCAATGGCGATTTTTACTTTATCAAATGGAGAAACATGATATAGTAAAGGGAAATCATCTGCATTATGAGGCAAATGCTTGGAAGGATTTCCTGGAACAAATAGAGAAGTTTGTTGGAGACAGGAAAAGACATAAGCTGAAGCAGCTGCAGCGCATGAAAGAATGGGTCTATACAGATACATGCAGGCGCCAGGCGCTTTTTGCAGACTTTCAATCTGATGTGCGCCAAGCAAAAGGCCGATGCTGCGATAACTGCGGCGATACCCTTACTGAATGGCAGGCGGTTCTGACCAAAGCACAGCCGGAACGTTCTGGCTGGCGTGAGCAGCTGTATCACCTCCTGCAGCAGTAAAACGGAAATGGAAGGATGGACACTTCATGGCAAAGACAGAAGAGAAGGATCAGAATCTGGAGGAGCTGGTGGCATCCGTGACACAGTCCCAAGGTGACGAGGATTCGCCACCGGAGACAGAAGAAACGGAACCAGCAGTTCAGCGTATCGATGTTCTTAATTTACCCCCGCGCCGGACAGTCCATGATGGACAGCGGACAAGCTTCCGCCTGCGCTGGAATGGAGGTATTGCCAGGTTCATCCTCCTGACGGTCATTGTTCTGGCAGTTATAGGGTTTATCCTGCTGTATACAGACGTACCGCTGTCGATACCAGCCTTATTTTAGTCCGTTTTCAGTTTGGACAACGAGGGTATTTTTAACTCAAAGATTAATATACTAACTATACGTACAAATCCTTTCTGTTCGAGGGTGAAAACCAACAAGAAAATGGACGCTCCCATTGGGGGAGTGCCGCGTACAAAACATAAAGCGAATCATATGCTATCTATATCTAGAATGGCATCCAAGGGGGAAAAGTGATGAAGTTAGAGCGCGTATCATTAAATCAATTCAAGATCTTTCTTACCTTCGACGATTTAATCGAGAGAGGCTTGACTAAGGAAGATCTGTGGCATGATCTTCCGGGCGTTCATCAGCTTTTTCACGATATGATGTATGAAGCAAGCGATGAATTGGGCTTTGAATTGGAAGGCACACTTTTAGTTCAAGTGCATATTCTTCAAGCACAGGGGATGCAGATCATTGTAACACAGTATCCGCAGACAGAAGACTTCGAAGAAGAAGAGGATTATATCGAGATGAAAGTGACACTTGACGAAAGCAGGGAGCTTATCTTCTCATTTACAGATTTTGAGGACATCATCAGCGTTGCACGTCAGCTGGACCAAATCGGCATTGAAGATGCTGCTGTGTACTTTATGAACGATCTTTACTATATGGAAATCCGCACGCTGCTCCATCCAGCAGCACGGGAAAACCTGATAGCGGTCATGTCGGAATTCGCCAATCCGAGTATCGTCACTTCGGTTCGGCTGAATGAATACGGCAAGAAGATTTTTGATAAGGATGCAATACGGCAGATCTGTACGTATTTTGCATAAGTTGCCGAAGATACCGGAGCATCTGCCGGTATCTTTTTGATTTTTGATTAAATACACGGTTCTCATTATCCATCTTGCTGCTTTTTTGTTAGAATGGATGTGAAGATTCGATGTGGTAATATCGCTAAACAAGATGGGGAAACATTTAGGAGGTACAGAACAGTGGCCGACAACGCTGCGGAATCTACCAACAACAAGCATAGGGACGTATTAGAATCGACACAGAGGGTCGTACAATCGGCTTTGCAGAAACTTGGCTATCCCGAAGAAGTCTATGAATTACTGAAAGAACCAGTACGGTTAATGACAGTCCGTATTCCAGTCCGGATGGACGATGGCAGTACGAAGATATTCACAGGGTACCGGGCGCAGCATAATGATGCAGTAGGTCCAACCAAGGGTGGCGTGCGTTTCCATCCCGAAGTAAGCGAGAATGAAGTAAAGGCATTGTCCATTTGGATGAGTCTGAAAGCAGGTATTGTCGACTTGCCTTATGGAGGCGGAAAGGGCGGTATCATTTGTGACCCCCGTGAAATGAGTTTCCGTGAGCTTGAAGGTGTCAGCCGTGGGTATGTACGGGCGATCAGCCAGATTGTCGGGCCTACAAAGGACATACCAGCACCTGACGTGATGACCAACTCCCAGATAATGGCGTGGATGATGGATGAATACAGCCGGATGGATGAATTCAATAATCCTGGTTTCATCACTGGCAAGCCAATTGTGCTGGGTGGTTCACATGGCAGGGAGACTGCTACAGCTAAAGGCGTTACAATCTGTTTGAAGGAAGCAGCCAAGCAGAGAGGCATCAGCATCGAAGGAGCGCGTGTTGTCATTCAAGGCTTCGGAAATGCTGGCAGTTACCTGGCTAAATTCATGCACGAAGCTGGCGCGAAAGTAATCGGTATTTCAGATGCTTACGGGGCGCTTCATGATCCGGATGGTCTGGATATCGACTATTTGCTTGATCGACGGGACAGTTTCGGAACAGTGACCAACTTGTTCAAGTCCACCATTTCCAACCAGGAACTATTGGAGCTTGATTGCGATATACTTGTACCAGCTGCGGTAGAAAATCAAATAACGAAAGATAATGCGCATAACATCAAAGCCCAGATTGTGATTGAGGCAGCAAATGGACCGACAACGTTCGAAGCTACCAAGATATTAACCGAACGGGGCATATTGTTAGTTCCGGATGTGCTTGCATCTGCAGGCGGCGTGACGGTCTCCTATTTTGAATGGGTCCAGAACAACCAGGGCTTTTATTGGACGGAGCAGGAAGTAGAAGAAAGATTAGAGAAAGTGATGCTGAAAGGATTCCAAAATGTTTATCAGACTGCACAGACAAGACGAGTCGATATGCGGCTGGCTGCATACATGGTGGGCGTCCGCAAAATGGCGGAAGCATCCAGATTCAGAGGCTGGATTTAATCATAATGGAAAACATGCTCTTATCCTGAAGCGAAAGGATAAGAGCTTTCTCTTTTATCGGGAAAAGAGATGGAAAGGAGCACTACAATGCAAAAAGAACGCGTTATTATTATAGGAGCAGGTCCATGCGGACTATCTGCGGCAATTGAGCTGCAAAAAGCTGGGATCGAACCGCTTCTGATCGAAAAAGGGAATGTTGTCAATTCAATTTATAATTATCCTACACATCAAACATTCTTCAGTTCAAGTGAGCGGCTGGAGGTAGGGGACGTCGCATTTGTAACCGAAATGAAGAAGCCTGTAAGGAACCAGGCGCTGGCTTATTATCGAACTGTAGCACAGCGACGTAATTTACGTATACATACATTCGAACGAGTGATGCAAGTGTCAGGCAGCATGCATGACTTTACGTTAACGACGAAGACGATAAAGGACGAAGAGAAACAATATAAAGCAGATTATGTTATTGTGGCAACTGGCTATTATGATCAGCCATATCTGATGCAAGTTCCCGGTGAGGATCAGCCGCATGTATTTCATTATTTTAAAGAAGCTCATCCTTATTTCGGTAAAAATGTAACGGTAATTGGCGGGAAAAATTCCGCTGTCGATGCTGTGCTGGAACTTCATAAAGCCGGTGCGAATATTACAGCGCTCTACCGCGGCAGTACATATTCGAAAAGTGTCAAGCCGTGGATATTGCCGGAATACGAATCTCTGGCGCGCAATGGATACATTGATCATAAGTTCAATGCGCATATTAAAGAAATCACTGAAACGCAGGTTATTTATGAAGCAGAAGGCGAGACGCATGTAGTTGATGCTGATTTTGTTTTTGCGATGACTGGGTACCGTCCCGATCTGAAACTGCTGCAAAGTATGGGCATTTCAATCCATCCAGATACAGGCAAGCCCGACCACGATCCTGAAACGATGGAGTCAAACGTACCGGGTATTTTCATTGCTGGTGTAATTGCTGCCGGGAACAACAATAACGAAGTTTTCATCGAAAATGGTCGTTTCCATGGCGGACATATTGCCCAGTCTATTGCTTCGCGCAACTGAAAGGAAGGAAATAGATGATAAAAGGGAAAGTCGTATTGATTACTACTGGCGGCACAATTGCCAGTGTACCGAATGAAGAAAGCGGAAAGCTTGCTTCAGGTGAAATGACAGGCGAGGAACTGCGCAGCCAGATTGACCTGCCAGATCATATTGAAGTAAAAGTCGTAAGTGCACTTCAAAAGCCCAGTATGCATATTACATTTGATGACCTGCTTTCATTAAAAAGCACAATTGAACAGCAGCTAAAGGATCCTGAAGTAAAAGGCATTGTGGTTACGCATGGAACGGATTCGCTGGAAGAAACGGCTTATTTTCTTGATTTGACCATAGCGGATGCCCGACCTATCGTTGTCACAGGTTCCCAGCGGGCTATCCATGAACTTGGTTCTGATGTGTACATTAATCTGCGCCATGCTGTTCTTACGGCTTATGATGAGCAATTACTGGATTGTGGAACGGTTGTTGTTTTTAATGAACGTATTTTCCCAGCAAAATATGTTAAGAAAGAGCATGCCTCCAATATTCAAGGCTTTAACGCTTTCGGATTTGGATATTTAGGTATCATCGACAATGATAAAGTGTACCTTTACCAAAAACCGGTCAAACGGAATACGTATGAGCTGAAAGGCAAGCTGCCTGATGTGGATATCATAAAGTGCTATCTGCAGGCGGATGGCAAATTTATAAAGGCCGCGCGTGAAGCAGGTGTTAAAGGTATCGTCTTAGAAGGTGTAGGGCGGGGACAAGTCGCTCCCAATATGAAAGATGAGATTCTTCAAGCTCTGCAGGCAGGCATCAAAATTATTTTGACGACTGCTTCTGAAGAGGGGAACGTATATACAACATATGATTATGAAGGCAGTGCCTACGATCTGTATAAGGCTGGGGTTCTATTAGGAAAGGACCAAGATAGTAAGAAGGCCCGTATCGAGCTCGCTGTAGCTCTGGCTTCCGATCAGGCAGATAGACTTATCTAGATTGCAGGAATTATTTCCTGTTTCTTTCCAGTAACATATTCCAAAAAAATAGAGCACATGGTACGATAAGGGAAGATTGTTAGTTGGAAGAGGTGCTATCATGCTTACCATCCTTTCCGCTGCTATTGCACCAGCCCTCGCGCTACTCACCTTCTTCTATTTGAAGGATCGTCTGGAGCCCGAGCCGCTCAGCATGGTATTGCGGACTTTCCTATATGGCGCTCTGCTTGTTTTTCCGATTATGTTCATCCAATACGCGATGAAAGCCGAGGGAATAAGTACACATCCGATTGTTTATTCATTCTTCACTGTCGGATTCATGGAAGAGTTTTTTAAATGGTTCGTCTTCCTGTACACAGCTTTCAGGCATACCGAGATGGATTCGGTATATGATGGGATCATTTATGGCGTCAGTATCAGCTTGGGCTTTGCTACGGTGGAGAATGTCCTCTATTTATTTGCGCACGGAGTAGACTATGCTTTCACACGGGCACTCTTCCCAGTGTCTTCCCATGCCCTTTTTGGGGTACTGATGGGATATTATCTTGGCAGAGCCAAATTCGGCAGCTATCATCCGCGTCTGCGCATTTTTGCAGCGATGCTGATTCCATTCCTGCTGCACGGATTATATGATTATATTTTGCTGATTGTTACATTCAACTGGATTTACGTGCTTGTACCTTTCATGATCATCCTTTGGATAATCGGACTTCGTAAAGTGAGAGCAGCAATCCAGCACCCTATCGAACAAATACAAACAACGAAATAAAAGAGTCAGGCAGTGAATCTGCCTGACTCTTTTTTTGTTGCATAATATGGGCGTGCCAGAAGAAAGCTATCGGTAGTCAGATCATAGTTAGGTTGGAGGAAATGAACAATGGAATGTAAAAAGATTCGGCTTTGCAAATTGTTTTGTGCCGGTCTGATGTTGATAGGCTTACTATTATCGGCACCTGTGCAGACTAATGCCTTTTCCGATCAGGTGATCCAGCACGGAGCAACAGGAGATGACGTAGTGGAACTGCAAGCGCGCTTACAATATGCAGGATACTACAATAAAACAATTGATGGTGTATTCGGGTGGAGCACTTACTGGGCACTGCGCAATTTCCAATATGAATTCGGCATGGAAATTGACGGTGTTGCAGGTCAGCAGGCAAAAGACAAGCTAGTTTCTATCACAAATTATGATAAAGCCTTTGTCATGCGTCAAATCGAGGAAGGAAATACCTTCACTTACTATGGCGGAACGCCACAAGAACAGCAAGTGAAGAAACGTGGTAACGGGGGTAATGCAGGCGGTGGCAACGCAAAGCCGCAGAACACGTCTGCAGTAAATGTTCCAAATGGATATTCACAAAATGATATCAAATTGATGGCCAATGCTGTTCATGGAGAAGCACGAGGAGAACCATATGTAGGTCAAGTGGCCGTAGCAGCAGTCATTTTGAACAGAGTAGAAGACCCTTCGTTTCCGAACACGATCTCTGGTGTCATATTTGAACCGCGAGCTTTTACAGCCGTTGCAGATGGACAGATTTGGCTGACACCGGACGAAACTGCAGAACAAGCCGTACTTGATGCCATAAACGGCTGGGATCCGTCTGGCGGAGCGATTTATTACTTTAACCCGAATACGGCTACCTCGCCATGGATTTGGGGCAGACCGCAGATTAAAACGATCGGTGAGCATATTTTCTGTATGTAGAAAGGAGAGCGAAGCATGTACAAATGGGTGATTATCGGTGTTTTGGCTCTGGCACTAACAGGAACAGCTATTTGGGGCTATAATGAACGCCAGGAAAAGAATGATATCAGGATGCAAGCAGAGAATAATTATCAGCGTTCCTTCCACGAGCTGACGTACCGGATAGATACGCTGCACGACAAAATCGGAGCGACGCTGGCAATGAACTCCAGAGAATCACTATCTCCGCAATTAGCGGAAATCTGGCGTTTATCTTCTGAAGCACATACCGATGTCGGTCAACTTCCATTAGCACTATTACCGTTTGAAAAAACAGAGAAATTCCTGACAAACATTGGTGATTTTACTTATAAGACAGCTGTCCGGGATTTGGATAAAGAACCACTGTCTGAAGAAGAAATGCAGCGCTTGGAAAAGCTGCATGAAAACGCGGGGCAAATAAAAGATGAACTGCGCAATGTCCAGAATACAGTTCTGGGAGACAATCTGCATTGGACTGACGTGGAGCTTGCATTATCAGATGATGAACCAGATCATTCAGATAATACGATTATCTCAAGTTTCCAAACTGTAGATGATACCTCTGGCGGTTTTTCTGATGAAAAAGACTTCAATAACGGTGCGCTGCCAGCCTCTAATGAAGAGCATAAATTTGAAGGTGTGACTGGAGAAAGAATCAATCAAAAACAAGCAAAAACTATTGCTGCGAAGGCGTTTGATTTGAATACGATCAGCGGCATTGAAGGCGGAAAATCCGGAAAAGGCTCTGATGTTCCGCTATACAGTCTCTCTTATCAAAAAGATGGGGAAAGCGGCTATGCGGATATCAGCCAAAAAGGCGGTCATATCCTTACACTTATGATGCAGAGGGAGCGACAGGAGCCAAAATTGGGATTGCATGATGCCCAGCAAAAGGCGCAGGATTTTCTAAAAGAGCAGAAGCTGGCGGATATGGAAATGGTTCAAAGCAGCCAGTATGATTCTGTCGGAATCTTCTTCTTTGTACCTGTTCAGGACGATGTGCGTATATTTGCAGATATTGTTCAAGTGAAAGTTGCGCTGGATAATGGAGATATTCTAGGCTATAATGCCCGTGACTATTTCATGAATCACCATGAGCGGGATTTACAGAAACCGAAGCTGACAAAAGAACAAGCAGCAGAAAAATTGAATCAAAATGTTCAGGTTCAGGAAACACATCTTGCCTTGATTGAAAACGACACGCACGAAGAAACGCTCGTCTACGAAATCATGGGCACTAGGAATGACGAAACATACCGCATTTATGTGAATGCTGATACAGGTAGAGAAGAAGAAATCGAGAAACAAACAACGACAGAAGCACGTTTCTTGCAAAGTACGTAAAGGGGAAAGGCAAACAGCCTTCCCCTTTTTGATTATTTTTGCAATAATAGGAAGAAAGGACGGTTTATGGGAAGAGGAGAGGCGTTTGCTGAAAATAGGCGGTACTTTAGTCTTAGAGAGAAATGATATAGCTAAAAATGAGGAATGGTCGCGTTATCGAGCCAAAGTAATCGACTTAAGAGAAGATACAATCTATATTGACTATCCGATAAATGAGCAGACAAAACGGACAGACATCTTTCCGTTAGGTACTGTTTTTAAAGCGTTATATGTGACAGAAGAGGAAGTCGCATTCACTTTTGAAACAATAATCCAGGGCAGAGAGATGCTCAAGGTGCCGGCATTGAAACTTTCGATGCCAGAGCATGATGAAATCAGGAAAATACAACGGCGTCAGTATGTTCGTATTATGACGAGTACAGATGTCGCAATTCATAGTGATGAAGCAGGAATTACTCCAATATCATCGATTACGCTTGATGTCAGCGGCGGGGGTATATCCATGCTTCTCCCTGAGAAGCATGGATTCAAGGAAGGAATGGGAGTGACACTGTATCTCGCTTATTCCTTGCAGAAAGAAGGTCCTGCTTTTCTGACTGCTTCCGGAAGCATCGTCCGTATCGTCCGTAATGGAAAAACGGGTAAAATTATTGCCAGTATCCGGTTCGATGAAATCCAGGAACGGGACAGACAAGCAATCATCCGTTTCTGCTTTGAGCGTCAGCGGGAACAGCGGAAAAAAGGACTTCGGATCAGGTAGACTTCAAATAGACCAAGCTGCTATCCTGTGTTATGCTTTATTAGGTTTTATTTCCGATTATGAATAGAAAAAGGATTGAATGAAATGAATTCGAAAACTATCGCTATCGCAATTGATGGACCTGCTGCTGCAGGCAAAAGTACGGTATCCAAACTAGTCGCTAAAAAACTGCAATTCGTCTATGTGGATACTGGAGCTATGTACAGAGCGCTAACGCTGACTGCACTCGAGGCTGGAGCTGATTTGGAATCTGAAGAGGCTTTGCTTTCGTTGCTGCAAGGCATCGATATTGTCTTGATGCAGCATGAAGACGGTCAAAAAGTGCTTGTAAACAGTAAAGATGTAACCGAAGCAATTCGTACGAATGAAGTGACAAATAATGTATCCATTGTTGCGAAGCATCCACTTGTACGCGAAGAGATGGTTAGACGCCAGCAACAGCTTGCAGCTGATAATGGAATCGTAATGGATGGCCGTGATATTGGAACTCGTGTCCTTCCGGATGCTGAAGTGAAGATTTTCATGATAGCTTCTGTCCAGGAACGCGCAGAGCGCCGTTATAAAGAAAATATCGCCAAAGGATTCGAGGCGGATCTGGAGCAGCTGAAAGAAGAAATACGTCTTCGTGACAAGCTCGACTCGGAGAGAGAAGCATCTCCTTTAGTAAAAGCGGAAGACGCTGTTGAAATCGATACAACGTCACTATCCATTGATGGTGTTGTAGAAAAAATCCTTCAAGCCGTACACGAGGCTCTCGGAAGATAAGGAGTAAGGATTATGTCATTATATACCATAGGTAAAATGATCCTCAGTGCCGCCTTTTATCCAATGTTTCGTATAAAAGTGTATGGCAGGGAACATGTTCCTAAGGAAGGACCTGTCTTGGTCTGTTCCAATCATATCTCCAATTTCGATCCGCCTATATTGGGTATTACATGTCCGCGCGACATTGCCTTCATGGGAAAAAGCGAGCTTTTCAAGCCTAAGCCGCTGGGCTGGCTCATGAAAAACCTGAATGTATTTCCAGTGAAGCGGGGCATGCAGGACCGCGGGGCACTTCGTGTGGGGTTGGACATATTGGCAGAAGGCAAGACGATGGGATTATTTCCTGAAGGAACCAGAAGTAAAGACGGCAAGCTAGGGGAGCCCCTTCCTGGAATAGGCTTCTTTGCCATGCGTTCGGAAGCGAAAGTTGTGCCTTGTGCGATTATCGGCTCTTATAAAGGGGTAAAACCATTGAAAGTCATCTATGGCCCACCGATCGATATGGAAGAGCTGAGAGAGCGTAAAGCACCAGCCAAAGAAGTATCACAGGTGATCATGGATGAAATTCAACTTCTAATGAATAAGCATGTCGGATAGATGCCCTATCACTTGACAAATATCTTCAAATGTTAGAAGTTAGAAAAAAGGACATTTCTATGTTTTTTTACTTATGTTTTGTCTCGTAAACTGAAGGAGGTCTCTTTGATGGATGAAATGAATGAGCAAGCTACGGATTTCAAGGAATTGTCTGTAGGCGATACTGTAACCGGTAAAGTGGTGAAAGTGGAAGATAAACAAGCTTTGGTAGACATCGGCTACAAAGTGGAAGGTATCCTGCCAATCAGCGAATTATCCAGTCTTCATGTTGAGCGCGCTGCTGATGCAGTGAGTGAAGGTGAAGAGTTGACACTAAAAGTGAAAAAAGTAGATGACGAAGAAGTCGTCCTATCCAAGCGCGCAGTTACTGCTGAGCTTGCATGGGAGGACCTGGAAGCGAAATTCGAATCCGGAGAAATCTTCGAAGCAGAAGTCAAAGAAGTCGTTAAAGGCGGTCTTGTTGTAGATGTCGGTCTTCGCGGATTCATCCCTGCTTCCCTTGTGGAAACATATTTTGTGGAAGAGTTCGAAGGATACAAAGGCAAACCGCTTACGCTGAAAGTGGTCGAGCTTGACCGCGAACAAAACCGTGTCATCCTTTCTCACCGTGCAGTAGCGGAAGAAGAGGAAGCTTCCAAAAAGCAGGAAGTGCTTGACAGCTTAGAAGCTGGTCAGGTAATCGATGGTACAGTACAGCGTTTGACTGACTTTGGTGTCTTCGTCAGCATCGGAGGAGGAATTGATGGTCTAGTCCACATTTCCCAACTTTCACATGAGCATGTGGAAAAGGCATCTGATGTCGTGACTGAAGGTCAAGAAATCAAAGTCAAAGTGCTAGGTGTCGACAAAGAAAACGAGCGCATCAGCCTTTCCTTGAAAGAGACACTCCCTGGACCATGGGAAAACATCAGTGATCGCGCACAGGCCGGGGATGTATTGGACGGAGAAGTGAAGCGCTTAGTGAGCTTCGGTGCATTCGTTGAAGTATTCCCTGGTGTGGAAGGCCTTGTCCACATTTCCCAAATCGCTAACCGTCACATCGGTACGCCGCAGGAAGTGCTTGAGCCAGGTCAAACAGTGCAAGTAAAAGTTCTTGATGTCAACGAAAGCGAAAAACGCATGAGCTTGAGCATCAAGGAATTAGAACAAGATGAAAATGATGCTGTCATCAAGGAATACGAAAAAGAAGAAGAGCATTCAGGCTTCCAGCTTGGTGATATTCTCGGTGACAAATTGAATAAGTACAAGCAATAATTGAAAAGACCAAGGTTGTCCTCATGACATCCTTGGTCTTTTTTTGTCCTCGGTGTATAGTTTTTCGCCTCACTTGTCATAATGCTGATACAGGGAGGAATGAAAAATGGACGGATTCTACTTTTTTTGGGCTACGTGGATCAGCTGGATCTTGGTAACCTTTTTCATGCGCCATTCATTGGCACGGACGCTTTTTGCATTTGCTATACTGCTGACCATTTCATTATCAGGTTTTTCTTTCAGTTTTGCCGGCCATCGGATTTTTGCCACCGTTTTTCTGCTTGCTGTCATTGGCTACCTATTTATCTTTGCGAGTAAGCGAGTGGGACGCGGAACATTTGGAAGTATCTGCTTGGGGATCGCTTATGCGGGGATGCTGCTTTGGGAGCTGACAAACCCCGTCGCACTGCTTATTCCGCGTGTTCTTCTGTTCTCACTGACATTATTTGTCCTGGTCCTTTATCTGACTCGGAATTTCCATTTGCAGCTAGGAATCAGCTGCCTGGGCTTTGCCCTGGGGGAAGTGGTCTATCTTCTGCTATTGGATATATATGGCCTTAAGCAAGCTGCTGGCAGCTTTAAAGCAATGGATGTACTTGGAACAGTACTGCTATTAATAATCTCGGCAAAGCTGCTAGGTATGCTGCGAAAGTATCTGCGAAATAAGTCGAAATGGACTCCAGGAAGAACATGATGTCGAAAAATATTGTTTCCCTATGGCGCTTTTGCTAGAATAAAACAGTTAGGTTGCAACAAGAGAACCAGCATATAAAGGAAAGTAGGAAAGGATGTTCCTTTCATGAGGAAATCAGTAGTTGCCATTGTAGGCAGACCAAACGTAGGTAAATCAACCATATTCAACCGTCTGGCCGGGGAAAGGATCTCCATTGTGGAAGATACACCTGGTGTGACACGTGACAGAA
The DNA here is from genome assembly GCF_046592595.1 of Terribacillus saccharophilus. GTDB lineage: Bacteria > Bacillota > Bacilli > Bacillales > Amphibacillaceae > Terribacillus > Terribacillus saccharophilus_C. The sequence continues at coordinate 102,255 of NZ_JAWVPF010000002.1, forward strand.
TTTATACGGAAGCTGAATGGCTGAACCAGCCATTTAACATAATTGACACCGGCGGTATCGAAATCGGAGATGCACCATTTCTAGTGGAAATCCGTGAACAGGCAGAACTTGCCATTGCAGAGGCGGATGTCATCATCTTTATGGTGAATGGCCGTGAAGGTATCACAGGAGCGGACGAAGAAGTTGCGAAAATTTTATTCCGTTCCAATAAGCCAGTCGTACTGGCAGTCAATAAAGTGGACAACCCGGAAATGCGGGATCAAATTTATGAGTTTTACAGCCTTGGGTTTGGGGAGCCATTCCCTATTTCTGGTACGCATGGTTTAGGACTTGGTGATTTGCTTGACGCAACTGTCCAGCATTTCCCAGAGCGTGCCGAAATGCAGGAAGACGAAGAAACAATTCATTTCAGCTTGATCGGCAGACCGAATGTCGGTAAATCGTCGCTTGTTAATGCCCTGCTTAACCAAGAACGGGTAATCGTAAGTGATGTTGCAGGTACGACACGTGATGCAGTCGATTCCACTTTCACAAGAGAAGGACAAGACTTTGTCATCATTGACACTGCAGGTATGCGAAAACGCGGTAAAGTATATGAAACAACAGAAAAATACAGCATTCTCCGTGCGTTGAAAGCGATTGAGCGATCTGATGTCGTCCTTGTGCTTATCAATGCTGAAGAAGGTATCATCGAACAAGATAAGAAGATTGCCGGGTATGCGCATGATGCTGGTAAAGCAATCGTTATCGTCGTCAATAAATGGGATACCGTAGAATCGGATGAGAAGAAGATGAAGGAATTCACGGATGAAATCCGTGCACATTTCCTTTACTTGGATTATGCACCAATCGTATTCTTGTCTGCTAAGACGAAAAAGCGGATTCATACCCTATTGCCTGCAATTCTTACAGCAAGTGAGAACCATGCAAAACGTATCCAGACTAATGTTTTGAATGACGTGATCATGGATGCCTTGGCAATGAATCCAGCTCCGACATACAAAGGCCAGCGCCTGAAAGTGCTTTATGCTACTCAAGTGGCAGTCAAACCGCCAGCGTTCGCTGTGTTTGTGAATGATCCGGAACTGATGCATTTCTCTTATGTTCGATTCCTGGAAAATAGAATCAGAGAAGCATTCGGATTCACTGGTACACCAATTAAGATTTTCCCTAGAAGAAGATCATAAAAAGGGACGAGGAGGATTTTTATGACACAACAGATAGCAGCAGTGCTCGGTGCCGGCAGCTGGGGGACCGCCCTGGCCATGGTTTTGGCAGACAATGGACATGAGGTGAGGCTCTGGTCTCATAATCCGAATCAAGTAGCTGAAATTAATGAAAAGCGCCAGAACGAGAAATACCTGCCTGGAGTGACACTTCCTGAGGCTATTACTGCTTATGCTGATATAGAAGAGGCAGTACGTGATGCGGCTGCTGTCATCCTCGTCGTACCTGCAAAAGCAACACGCGAAGTGGCAGCAAAGCTTGCAGGACACATCCCTGCTGGAGCTGTTATTGCGCATGCAACGAAGGGAATAGAGCCAAAAACAAGTAAACGTGTTTCCCAGATGATCGAGGAAGAACTGGAGCATGTCACACATCGTCCGGTCGTCGTTTTGTCAGGTCCAAGCCATGCAGAGGAAGTGGCAAAACGGCAGCCGACGACGCTAAGCGCCTCTTCTGTCGCAATGGAAGAAGCCAAGAAGGTACAAGAACTGTTCATGAACGAAAACTTCCGTGTTTACACGATCACGGATATGGTCGGCGTGGAACTTGGCGGTTCCTTGAAGAATATCATTGCCTTAGGTGCGGGTATCTCAGATGGACTAGGGTACGGGGATAATGCAAAAGCTGCATTGATTACCAGGGGGCTCGCTGAAATTGCCCGTCTTGGGACAAAGCTCGGAGCGAATCCGCTAACATTCATTGGCTTATCCGGTATGGGAGATCTTATTGTGACGTGTACGAGTGTCCATAGCCGCAACTGGCGAACTGGTAATATGCTCGGTAAAGGCATGACACTGGATGAAGCACTTGCCCAGATGGGGATGGCTGTGGAAGGTGTTCGAACAACGGAAGCCGTGGCTGAGCTTGCTGACAAAGCTGGTGTCGAAATGCCGATTACCAAAGGTATCAATCAGGTTCTTTTCCATGGTGCGAAAGCGAAGGATATCGTGGATCAGCTTATGACACGTTTGCCGAAGCATGAAATGGATGATCTTCAAGATGTGCTGAATGCCCGCTAACATTTTTTCACTCCTTGCATATACTGTTTCGTAGCTAATCTGCAAGGAGGAATGAACGTGGCAGACTTTCAAAAGAACTTGATTGATCAGATTCAGAAAAAATCGAATGTGAAGGCTGATGACATCTACAAGGTAGCCAACTCTGTTAAAAGTGCGAACTTCCAAGACGAAGCAACGGTGCGCGGCTTGGTGAAGCAATTGGCAGCAATGGCTGGCAAACCGCTTACTCAGGCGAAAGAAGATAAAATCGTCAAAGCGATCATCGGCAATAATATGCCGACTGATATGAACACGCTAAGCAAATTATTCAAAAACTAACTGCGGCAATTGGGCAGAACAACTTACCATCCCTTGCCCTTTACGCATAAACTAACTCGCACCAGCATATTTTTCTAGGTTGCCTTGGGTATATTTAGTCTATTTCAAGAAGAAGCATCTGCTTCTTCTTTTTTTATTGGCATGATCCCCGTCTGCAGTGCATAGATTATCCGCAGAGGGCAATATGCTGTTCGTCCTTTCCTGCAAAACCGCCCTTTGATGCCAGCAGGCAAGGAATCCATTATTTCTAGCATATTTGGATAGGACAACATCATAAACTGCTAGTGTATGTAGCTAAGACTGTCCATGCATCGAAAGTAGATCGGGAGGGGATCTTTTGGAAAGAGTAGATATTTTTAAAGATATCTCGAAGCGGACAAACGGCGATATCTACCTTGGGGTGGTAGGGGCTGTCCGAACTGGGAAATCGACATTTATCAAGAAGTTCATGGAATTGGTTGTCCTGCCTAACATGGAGGATGAAGCAGAGCGGGCGCGAGCACAGGATGAACTGCCGCAAAGCGCAGCAGGTCGGACGATCATGACGACAGAACCAAAATTCGTTCCGAACAACGCTGTCTCCCTTCAAGTGGACGAAGGTCTGGAAGTGAGTGTCCGGGTCGTCGATTGTGTAGGATATACAGTGGCTGGCGCGAAAGGCTTCGAAGATGAAAACGGACCGCGTATGATCAATACACCGTGGTATGAGGAACCTATCCCATTCCATGATGCTGCAGAGATTGGTACCCGAAAAGTGATCCAGGAGCACAGCACCATTGGTGTTGTCGTGACAACTGACGGTTCAATCGGTGAAATTCCGCGTACTGACTATGTGGAGCCGGAAGAGCGTGTTGTATCTGAACTGAAGGAAGTTGGGAAGCCATTCATCATGGTGATCAATTCCGTCACACCACATAACCAAAACACCGAGCTGCTTCGTCAGGAATTGAGTGAAAAATACGATATCCCAGTACTCGCGATGAGCGTTGAAAGCATGACAGAACATGATGTATACAACGTGCTGCGGGAGTCCCTGTATGAGTTCCCGGTCCTGGAAGTGAACGTTAATTTGCCAAGCTGGGTGATGGTACTCAAGGAAGACCATTGGCTTCGTTCCAACTACCAGGCAGCCATCCAGGAAACGGTCAAAGATATCAAACGGCTTCGTGATGTTGATCGTGTTGTGGGATACTTTGATGAATATGACTATATCGCAAGAGCAAATCTAGCAGGAATGGAACTGGGCGAAGGAGTGGCAGAAATAGATTTACATGCTCCAGACGCTTTGTACGATCAAGTGTTGAAAGAAATTGTCGGTGAAGAGATTCGCGGGAAAGATCACTTGCTGCAGCTAATGCAGGATTTCTCCCATGCGAAACGTGAATATGACCAAGTATCCGATGCATTGCATATGGTAAAACAGACAGGCTATGGTATCGCGGCCCCAAGTCTTCAGGATATGGCTTTGGATGAACCTGAAATCATCCGGCAAGGCTCCCGCTTCGGCGTTAGGCTGAAAGCTGTTGCACCAAGTATCCACATGATCAAAGTAGATGTCCATTCTGAATTTGCGCCTATCATTGGCACAGAAAAACAAAGCGAAGAGCTGGTTCGTTACTTGATGCAGGACTTCGAGGAAGATCCGCTTTCAATCTGGGATTCAGACATCTTCGGCCGTTCCCTTAACAGCATCGTGAGAGAGGGTATTCAAGGAAAGATCAGCTTGATGCCGGAAAATGCCAGATATAAATTGAAAGAAACACTGGAAAGAATCATCAATGAAGGATCGGGCGGTTTAATTGCGATCATTCTATGAGCGGCAAATGAGCCGCTTTATTTTTTTTGACAAAAATTATGCTGAAATGCGATAAATTTAAGGATTTCTGGCGTTTTGTGTTGAATTATGCCGCTAAGTCGTTTATTATAAGCGTTGATATCGCAACATGAGCGGTATTGATAGGTATAAAACCTATCTTTATGGTGAACAAATGATAGCACATGCTATTGTCTTACTGTTCAAGGTAATGTCAGGGAGGTGTAAGTATGAACAAAACAGATCTTATCAATACTGTTGCTGAGAAAAGCGATCTTTCTAAAAAGGATGCTACGAAAGCTGTTGACGCGGTTTTCGATTCAATCATGGATTCTCTTAAACAAGGTGACAAAGTACAATTGATCGGTTTCGGTAACTTCGAAGTACGCGAGCGCGCTGCACGTAAAGGCCGTAACCCGCAGACTGGGAAAGAAATCGAAATCCCGGCGAGCAAAGTGCCAGCGTTCAAAGCCGGCAAGGCCCTTAAGGATAACGTGAAGTAATTACATATGGGCTGTGATGAGGGGTGCCTGAGTATATCAGGTGTCCCTCATTTTTATTTGAAAAGCGTGCAGACAAGACGAAATAGGACTTGCTATGCTATAATACTTTTTATACAGTTTGAAATACGAAAAAGGGCGCAGGTGATTGTTTTGTCCTATGCATCCATGGAAGAGCTACACACACTACGAAATAAAATAGAGAAGCGCATGCAGCAGACTTATCTGGACGAGAATACGGAAGCGCCATTCTTGGACGAAAATAAGCTGCTGCTATTGCAGACGCTATTTGGTCAAACGAACCTGCCCGATAAGCAGCAGACTGACTATACGATCACCATTATGCTGATCCAGATGGCGCTGGATACGCACGATAAAGTGATTGTTACTACAAAAACTGACGAGACAGCTGATGAACGGAAGAACCGACAGCTGACTGTATTGGCTGGTACTTATTACAGTGCGTTATATTATCAGATACTTGCTGGACTGGAAGATATCGATATGGTCGCTTTATTAGCTACCAGCATCAAGGAAATCAATGAACAGAAGATGTCACTCCATTATGACGCGGCAACTTCCGAAGCATTTTTTAAGAAGCTCGGACGGCTGGAGGGCTGCTTGTTCCGAACAGCAGCTTCCCGCTTTATTGATACAGCAACACTTGATCCAGTGGATGACTATTGCTTGATAAGCAGACTGCAGCAGGAAGTCAGAGAAGAAAATCAGACAACTTTGCTTAAGAAGCTTTCTGCAATCATCGAAATGGAGAAGAGCGGACTGACTGTGATGCAAGTGATACAGCAGGAGATAGAAGCTGCCAAATGCAGGCTTCAAGCAAAGCTGGATACACTGCCGCCAGCTTTTGCTAAGCTATCCCGCAAGCTGCTGCTTCAGGGGAATCGGCAGGAAGAGTTATTTCTGGAAGAAGGGTAATTATGGCACAAGAAACGAAAGAACAGCGTGTACATCACGTTTTCGAAAAGATATATGACCGCTATGATTTTATGAACTCTGTCATTTCCTTCAGGCGTCACCGTGCTTGGAGACGGAGTGTGATGAAGAAAATGCAGGTGCAGCCAGGGGACACAGCATTAGATGTTTGCTGTGGAACTGGTGATTGGTCCTTTTCGCTTGCTAAGGCTGTTGGTCCGCAAGGGCGAGTGACAGGTCTTGATTTCAGCAAGAATATGCTCTCAGTAGCAGAAAAGAAAAACACGGAAAAATCAATCGATCAGCTATCGTTTACGTGGGGAAATGCGATGGAGCTGCCGTTTGAGGATAATTCTTTTGATTTCGTGACCATTGGCTTCGGCCTGCGCAATGTTCCTGATTATCTCCAAGTACTGAAGGAGATGTATCGAGTGGTCAAGCCTGGTGGCAAGGTGGTTTGCCTGGAAACATCACAGCCGACAATGATCGGTTTCAAACAAGTATATTATTTTTATTTCAAACGAATCATGCCAGTTTTAGGTAAGCTTCTGGCGAAAAGTTATGATGAATACAGCTGGCTGCAGGAGTCTGCAAAGGATTTCCCAGGGAAGAAGGAGCTTCGCAGCCTTTTCCAGCAAGCTGGATTGACGAATGTGAAGATTAAAACATATACAGGCGGCGTAGCAGCTATGCATATGGGAGAAAAGCCGGCGGTCAGGGACTGACTGGCAAAATGTCTGGACGGATGAAGGTGACGTGAATGAAATTACCGATGATCTACTCATATTTAAAAAAAGACCTGGACAGAATCGAGGATGCAATGACGAACACGATTCGCGCAGAGCATCCTGTCCTGGAGGATGCGTCGGTACAGCTTCTCCGAGCAGGCGGCAAGCGGATCCGGCCGGTTTTCGTTTTGCTGAGCGGTAAGTTCGGTACGTATGAATTGCCCCGGATCCAAACGGTGGCCGTCGCACTCGAACTGATCCATATGGCTTCACTAGTTCACGACGACGTCATTGACGATGCGGAACTCCGTAGAGGAAAACCGACCGTAAAGGCAAAATGGGATAACAAGGTGGCCATGTATGCGGGTGATTATATCTTTGCTCGTTCCCTGGAATACCTTTCCAAGCTCGAGGAACCAAGGGCGCACAAGATTCTTGCTCATACGATTGTCGAGCTTTGTATCGGTGAAGTGGAACAGATTCGGGATAAATACCGAATTGAACAGCATTTGAAGGATTATCTCCGGCGTATACGCCGTAAGACAGCGATACTTATAGCTGCAAGCGCACGGCTTGGTGCTATTGCATCCGGTGCATCGCTGGAGCATGAGCGGGCATTGTATCGGTACGGTTATTATGTTGGTATGAGTTATCAGATCATAGATGATGTACTCGATTTCACTGCATCCGAAGCTGATTTGGGCAAGCCGGCTGGCGGCGATTTACTGCAAGGTAACGTGACGCTTCCTGCGTTGCTTGCATGCGAAGATCGCTTCTTCAAAGAGCGGCTTACGCAAGCATTTCGAAATCCCGAAACCTTGGATCAGGAAACTTTGCAGCCATTTATCCAGCACATAAAAGCTTCAGACAGCATCAAGCGATCGTTGGAAATCAGTGACCGCTACTTACAGAAAGCATATCAGGAATTGGATAAATTGCCGCCAACAAGAGATCGTAATACACTGAAACAAATTGCTAGACATATTGGTAAGCGCAGCTCCTGATTGTAAAACGCTTACATAACTGGTATGATGACAGTAAAGTTCACAAAAGGGAGCTGGATTTATTATGGAAAAAACATTTTTGATGGTTAAGCCGGATGGCGTACAACGTGGATTGATTGGGGAAATCGTTACAAGATTTGAGAAGAAAGGCTTAAAGCTTTTGGCAGGTAAGATAATGGTCGTGACAGAAGAACAAGCCAAGACACATTACATAGAACATGAAAGCAAACCTTTCTTCGGTTCATTGATCAGCTATATCACATCTGGTCCGGTATTTGCAATGGTTTGGGAAGGTAAAGACAGCGTTGCGCTTACAAGAAGTATGATTGGAGCGACTAAGCCAACAGATGCAGCGCCAGGTACAATCAGAGGTGATTACGCAGTAGAAATGAGCCGTAACCTTATCCATGGTTCCGACAGTGCAGAAAGCGCTGAGCGGGAAATCGCAAATATGTTTAAAGCCGATGAATTGGTTTCTTATGAACAAGCAACTGCGAAATGGCTATATGAATAAATAAAAATGCAGGCATGTATGCCTGCATTTTTTATTTATTTTCTTCTACCATCCCCCCCTCATATACAGTAAAATAGAACTAGATACATATAGACAGGGGAAAAAGACGTGGCCGCAGATTATGATTACTTTGTACAGCAAATCAAAGCAAATACGGGTATCGATTTATCTCAATATAAAGAAGCTCAGATGCTAAGGCGTTTGACGACGCTTCGCGAAAAGAAAGGCTTTAAGGATTTCAAAGCGTATTTTCAGGCAATCAAAGGCGATACAGCTCTGTTGGACGAGTTCCTTGATCGAATGACCATTAATGTTTCTGAATTCTACCGTAACTATCAGCGGTGGGAAGTGCTGGAGCGACGCATCCTTCCCGAATTGCTTAAGAAAAAGAAGCCGCTTAAAATATGGAGTGCCGCTTGTTCTACTGGCGAAGAGCCGTACACTTTAGCAATTCTACTGGATCGTTATGCGAAAGGGACTTCGTATACCATTCATGCAACTGACTTAGATCAGCGCGTGCTGGAAACTGCTAAAATCGGGAAGTACAATGAAAGAGCATTGAAAGAAATGCCAGCAGCAATCAAATCTGCTTATTTCAATCAAGATGGGTCTGTATTCCAAATAAAAGATGAATTGAAACAGCATATCCAATTCAAGCAGCACAATTTACTGGCGGATGCTTATGATACGAATTACGATTTGATTATTTGCCGAAATGTGCTTATTTACTTCACGGAAGAAGCGAAGGCAGATATCTATCATAAATTCAGTAAATCACTGGCACATAATAGCTATCTATTTGTCGGCAGTACGGAGCAGATTTTCAATCCGAATGTTTACGGCTTAGGCGCTGTCGATACATTTTTCTATCAAAAACAAAAAACAGACTAGGATATCTCCTAGTCTGTTTTCTTATTCCTTAATCCGTATAATCTTGGATATATGTCGATTGACGAATGCCGGCAGGAAAAAAGAAATGGCGAATACTAAAGTAAAAGCGATAACCCATGCACGCAGCCAGTTTGAAATCTGGAAAGCATGTAATCCTGAGTTAACAGCTGTTAAAGTAAAAGAAATGATGGCGGTCATGATGGCAGCAGTAACAGCACCACAAAGAGCCCGGTGAATTTTTGAATTGACAATCATGTTCGTACTCCTTTTGTAACTAATCTCCAATAATTATATATTATCTTCAAAAGTTGTCAAATGGATTAAATGACGTATAATGAGGCTAAAGCTGCAAGGAGGGGGCAATATTCTGAATGGATGAAATTGATTATAAGCTGCTTCTGCAGATGGCTGTCACGATTGGTGACGCAGCTAAAATCACTGATATCCCAATTAGAAAGCTCAGATACTGGGAAGATAAAGGATATATCGATAGGGCAGAGGAAAAGACAAATACTACAAGACGATTCGATTATTATATGATCAAGAAGATAGTCCTTATGAAGGAATTGCTGGAAGACGGTTATACCGTGGAGGCCGCCTCTAATAAAGCGGAAGACCGCCTGAGCACACTGCGTCGCTTATTAGAAGAACGCAGCAGGAAATATCTCTAAGTTACAGCTCAAAATATTGTCAGAATAGTTCCCACTTAAGAAACAAGTTATGTTATAGTAAATAAAATTACAAAGAACAGAGACAACGGAGGAATATACATGCGCTACTTAACTGCAGGTGAATCACATGGTAAACAGCTTACAACAATTGTAGAAGGTGTTCCTTCCTATTTACCGTTGACTACCGATGACATCAACGCTTCCTTGCTTGAAAGGCAGAAAGGCCATGGCCGCGGTAAGCGAATGCAGATTGAAAAGGATTTGGTCGACATTGTAGGCGGTGTCCGTCATGGTTATACACTAGGTTCGCCTATCGCACTTGTTATACATAATGATGATTTTAAGCATTGGATAGACGTTATGGGTGAGGACCCAGTCGAAGACCCGCAATCTGTTCGTCGAATCGTCTCACGGCCAAGACCCGGGCACGCAGATTTAAATGGAGCCTTGAAATACGGCCATCGCGACATGCGGAATGTATTGGAGCGTTCATCAGCCCGCGAAACTGCAGCGCGCGTTGCAGCTGGAGCTGTAGCTAAAAAGCTTCTAGCTGAATTGGATATCCATATTGTCGGTTATACAAAAGAGATTGCCGGTATTAAAGCAGTCGAGTTCCCGGACTATACATATGAAGAAAGAGACAGTATCTCGAAAGCATCTTCTGTACGCTGCCTAGATCCTCAGGCAGAAGAACAGATGGTAAATGCCATTGACCAGGCAAAAAAAGATGGAGATTCAATCGGCGGTGTCGTGGAAGTTTATGTAGAAGGACTGCCAGCAGGTATCGGTTCTTATGTTCACTATGACCGAAAGCTTGATGGACGTATTGCGGGAGCTGTAGCGAGCATCAATGCTTTCAAAGGTGTGGAATTCGGCATCGGCTTTGAAGCTGCCAGACTTCCAGGAAGTCAAGTGCATGATGAAATTGCATGGGACAAAGAAAATGGCTATTACCGCAAAACGAACCGCCTGGGCGGCTTGGAAGGCGGTATGACAACAGGCATGCCTCTTATTGTCAAAGGTGTGATGAAACCAATCCCGACGCTTTATAAACCGCTTCAGAGTGTGGATATAGAGACAAAGGAGCCGTTCAATGCTAGCATCGAGCGTTCTGATAGCTGTGCAGTTCCAGCAGCAGCTCTTGTAATGGAGCATGTAGTGGCATTCGAGATTGCAAAGGCAATTTTGGAACAATTCCCGAATGATCAGTTTCCAAAGCTACAGGAAGCGATCAAAAACTACCGGGAAGAAATCCGGGTGTTTTAATGGAACAGATCACAGTAAAAGCAAGTCAGTCCAGCTATAAAGTATCTGTCGGTGCGGGTATCAGACATAAGTTATCTGAGTTCTTGCCCAAGTCCTACCAAAACGTATTTATAGTAACCGATACGAGCATCGCTCCTCATTATTTGGATGATTATGTTTTTTCACTTCTGCCTGATGCGAAGATAACGAAGAAAATCATCGAGCCAGGCGAAGCAGCGAAAAGCAAGGATGTCTATTTCGACATATTGGATAGTATGTTCGAAGCAGAGCTCGATCGGAAGGCGCTTGTCCTGGCTTTAGGCGGAGGCGTAATTGGAGACTTAGCAGGATTTGTGGCGAGTACATATATGCGCGGGATAGATTTCGTTCAGTTACCGACAACGATTCTTGCCCATGATTCGAGTGTGGGCGGTAAGGTTGCAATCAACCATGAAACTGGGAAAAACCTGATCGGGAGCTTTTACCCGCCAGTTGCTGTTGTCTATGATGTCGACACAATTACCACACTTCCGGAAAAGGAAGTACGAAGCGGCTATGCGGAGCTGATTAAAGAAGCGTATATAGGGAACGCTGATTTCCTTGACCAGCTGCTTGCAAGGGAAAAACTCGACAAAGAGAATCAAGATCTGCTGATTAAGGATTTATCTTTGGGAATACAGGTAAAAACGAAGATCGTTGAGGCAGATGAAAAAGAAAATGATTTGCGCAAGTTTTTGAATTTGGGCCATACTCTCGGTCACGCTATTGAAGCTGAAGCAGGCTACGGTACATTTACACACGGAGAAGCAGTTGCTCTTGGCATGCTCTTTGCTTTGGAATTGAGTGAGAAACGATTCGGGGCAGATTTGCGTCTAGATGAGTTCCGCAGCTGGATGGAACGAAACGATTATCCTATGCAATTACCTGACCTTTCTTCTGAAAGACTAGTTAAAAGAATGCAAATGGATAAGAAATCGGAGAACAAAGAGGTTCACATGGTGCTGCTTCGTGATATCGCAGAGCCTGTGACGGAAAAGGTTGATCATGATACGCTTCATGATGCTGTTGTATCATTCCTTGAGAGGATGAGCAGACCATGATAAGAGGATTCAGAGGAGCAACAACTGTAGCCAAGAACGATGAACAGCAAATTATCGAAGCAACAGCAGCTATGCTGGATGAAATGGTCTCAAAGAATGCAATAGAACCTGAGGATGTTGTTCAAGTGCTTGTTTCTGCAACTCCTGATTTGACTAAGACATTTCCGGCAAAGGCATTGCGCGTTTTTCGTGATGATTGGACATACGTACCAGTCATGTGTATGCAGGAACTGGCGATTGAAGGCGGTTTGCAGAAATGTATCCGGGTGATGCTGACAGCACGCACTGATTTGGCGCAGCAGGACATTCATCACGTTTATCACGAGGAAGCAATTAAGTTACGTCCCGACTTAAAGGAGGAGCATCAATGAGAGCAAAACAGATCTTGAATGAATTGACAGCTTACAAACCAGGAAAACCGATGGAAGAGGTCCGGAAAGAATTTGGGTTGGATCGGATCGTAAAACTCGCATCCAATGAAAATCCATACGGCTTTTCAGCTAAAGTGAAAGAGGCTCTGCCGACATTTGCGGATGAACAGGAAATCTATCCGGATGGATATGGGACAGCATTGAAAGAGAAATTGGCAGAGCGCTTTGGTGTAGGTTTGGATCAAATTGTTCTCGGAGCAGGCTCAGATGAAATCATCATGATGCTTTGCCGTACATTCCTCGCACCTGGTTTGAATACGGTAATGGCACATCCATCTTTCTCTCAATATCCGCATCATGCTTTGATTGAAGGAGCAGAGGTCCGAGCTATCGAAACAAAGGATGGGTTCCACGACCTTCCGGCTATGCTAGAAGCAATCGACGAGAAGACAGGCATTGTTTGGCTATGTACGCCGAATAATCCAACGGGGAACCATATTGCCAAAGCAGACTTTGAAAACTTCCTTCGCCAAGTGCCAAAAGATGTTCTGGTAGTAGCGGATGAGGCTTATGTCGAGTTTTTGGAAACAAATGATTACTTTGACACACTAGCTGCTTTGAGCGACTACCCGAATCTGATTACGCTTCGTACTTTCTCTAAAGCGTATGGATTGGCTGCATTGCGCGTTGGTTACGGTATCGGTCATCCGGAAGTTATCCATAAAATCAACGTTGTAAGAAGTCCGTTCAATAATACGACGATTGCACAAAAGGCAGCGATTGTAGCACTTGACGACCAGGAGTTCATCAAGGATTCCATCGCTAAGAACAATAAAGTGAAACATAGCTTCCTGGCATTTTGTGATGCTCACCAGATCAAATATTATGAGTCTCACACAAACTTCGTGTTACTATACGATCTGCCTGTAAGCGGAGATGCTGTCTTCCAGCATATGCTCTCCAAAGGCTTTATCATCCGTTCCGGCGACGCTCTTGGTATTCCGAACAGCGTGCGAATCACAATCGGTAATGAAAAAGACATGACTGAATTCACAGTATTGCTTGATCAATTCTTGACTAGCGTGAAAGAAAGCTAAGATGGAGACGGTCGTTATCGCGGGACTAGGTTTGATCGGCGGCTCGCTTGCCCGTAATATCCAAATGCACAAGCAAGTTCACCTTATTGGAGTGGATCAAAGGGAAAGTACATTGGAGTATGCTTTAAAGCATGAGATCATTGATGAAGCGTCATCTTCTTTCCAAGAAGCTGCACGTAAGGCAGATATTATTATACTTGCAGCACCAGTTTCCAAGTCTGTCGAACTTCTTCAAGAACTTGATGGTATGAAGCTGGATAAAGATGTACTTGTAACCGATGTATCCTCAGTTAAAGGCCCGATTTTCAAGCAGGCTGCTTCACTTCAGTCCGATAAAGTCTTCTTCGTTGGCGGCCACCCAATGGCAGGTTCCCATAAACATGGAATCGAGGCTTCCAAAGCGCATTTGTTTGAGAATGCCATTTATGTCCTTACACCTGTGCAGCGCGCGAAAGAAAGTGACATCAAGCGGGTGGAAAACCTGCTTGATGGAACCAAAAGCACCTTTATCACATTATCAGCAGAAGAGCATGATGAGATGACGGGAGTTGTATCTCATTTCCCGCATTTGATTGCATCCGCTCTGGTGCAGCAGGCAAAGAAGTGGGAAGCAAAACATAGTTTCCTGCCGAAGCTTGCTGCAGGCGGGTTCCGTGACATTACCCGGATTGCCTCGAGCAATCCGGGTATGTGGCAGGATATCTTCTTTCAGAACAAAGAGAAAATGGGGGTCCTGCTTGACGACTGGATTGAGGAAATGCAGGCATTCAGAAAGCTATTGGCCGAAGACCAGGGACAGCAGATCCATACTTATCTGGAAGAAGCAAAGCAATACCGGGATGGTCTGGAACCTCGGAAAAAAGGTGCAATACCAGGCTATTATGATTTGTATGTCGATATTACTGACCGGCCGGGAGCATTACAAAAAGTACTTACCATCGTCGCTGATGCTGGCTTGAGTATTGTAAATATCCAAATACTCGAGCTGCGTGAAGGACTGACAGGAGTTCTTCGTCTCAGCTTTTCAGAACAGAAAATCCAGTTGAAGGCGAAAGGTGTACTAGAAGTTTTTGGATATGAAGTAAAGATAGAAGATTGAAGGTGAAAGCAGTGACAGATGTACGACTCAACCCTACAGCTGAGGGACTTTCCGGCTCAATCACCGTACCTGGTGATAAATCTGTTTCACATCGCAGCATTATTTTCGGTGCTTTGGCTAAAGGAAAAACTACTGTCCGTCATTTCTTGACTGGAGAGGACTGCCTCAGGACAATAGATGCTTTCAGAGCGCTCGGTGTCTCAATTGAACAGAACGGGGACACAGTTATCATTGAAAGCGAGGGGAAAGACAGCTTCACGGAACCGACTGTACCGATTTACTTTGGAAATAGCGGAACGACAGCACGGCTTTTGCTCGGTGTTTTTGCTGCACTGCCATTTCATATAACAGCATATGGAGATGCCTCACTTACGAAAAGGCCGATGGATCGAGTGGCTATTCCTTTGCGTCAGATGGGTGCAAAAATTAATGGGCGTGAACAAGGGAAGTATTTGCCTTTGGCTATTGATGGCCAAAAGCTTTCAGCCCTTACATACCATACTCCAGTCAAAAGTGCACAAGTGAAATCAGCTTTGCTGCTTGCGGGTTTGTTGGCAAATGGCAAAACGCGGATTTCTGAAGATGTCAAGACCAGGGATCATACCGAACAGATGCTGAGAAGTTTCGGGGCGAGCATTGATGTAACAGGAACGACAGTCACGGTCAAAGGCGGCCAGCAGCTCGTCGGCACAGATGTCTATGTTCCAGGAGATATTTCATCGGCTGCTTTCTTCCTGGTTGCGGCATGTCTTGTCCCAGGCAGTGAAATCGTACTGACGAATACAGGTTTGAACGATACCCGAACCGGCATTTTGGATGTGCTGCAGCAAATGGGAGCCGATATGGAAATCAAAGAGCATGACATTCAGGCAGGCGAGCGAATCGGAGATATCACAATACGATACCGGCCTTTGAAAGGAACAGAGATTGGCGGGGACATCATCCCGCGGCTTATCGATGAGCTGCCAATTTTAGCATTGCTGGCAACGCAGGCTGAGGGAGACACAATCATCAAAGATGCAGAGGAACTTCGTTTTAAGGAAACGGACCGAATCGAAGCAATTGCTTCTACACTGCGCAGCTTTGGTGCCGAAGTGGAGTCTACACCGGATGGGATGAGAATTCCTGGAAGTCAATCCCTTACAGGTGCAACTGCTGATTCTTTTGGTGATCACCGGATTGGAATGATGATTGCTATTGCCAGCTTGATTGCAACAGGGGAGACAGTTTTAACTGATGCGGACAGCATCAATATCTCTTACCCTTCATTTTTTGCAGATTTGCGTGCGCTGCAAAATTGAATATGTCTGATTCCCAAACGGGAATCAGACTTTTTTGCTGTTCTAAAGCTATTGCTTTAGGTTACACTGAAGACAGATGGAAAAGCCGAGAGGCGTGTAAATAAAAGGAAGTGTTAAAAATGGAAGAAATAAGAAAAGCAATAACATACATGGAGAATGACCAGCCGCAGGAAGCAGTGGATACATTAGAGGCATATTTACCTGCTGCCAACGAGGAAGAGAAATTCACAATAGCAGAATTATATATGCAATGGGGTATGCATGAAGAAGCAAAAGCAGTCCTGCTTCAGCTGGAGCAAATGTTCCCGGATGAGATGGAGCTCAAAATGATGCTTGCTGAACTTTTTATTGATTTGAATGAAGACCAAGAAGCAATCGACAAGCTTGATCAAATTGTTGAGGATGAAGACTATTTTGTACCTGCCCAAATGCAGCTTGCTGATTTGTACGAAGCACAAGGTTTATTCGAAGTTGCTGAACAAAAATTGCTGGCAGCAAAACGATTTGATCCTTCCGAGCCAGTTATCGATTTGGCATTAGGGGAGCTGGCTTTATCGACTGCGTCTTATTTAAAAGCAATCACTTATTATGAAAAAGTATACGAAAAACAAACTGTCATGGGTGATATCGATATCGCACTCCGCCTTGCAGAAGCGTATGCAGCTACTGGTGAATTTGAGAAGGCCTTAACTTACTATCAAGAAACAGATGTCGACGATGTGGAACAACTGTTCAGCTTTGGATTTACTGCTTTCAAGTTATCCAGATATGACATTGCCATCAGTACTTGGGAAAAGCTGCTGAAAGAGGAAGCGGATTATCTCTCTGTCTATGAGTATCTTGCCAAAGCCTATGAAGAAGAGGGCTTGATGGAGAAGGCCTTCGAAACAGCGGAAAAAGGTTTGTCATTGGATGAGTATAATCAGAAACTCTATTTCACGGCGGGCCGTCTTGCGAGACAGCTCGGTAAAAATGATCGCAGCTACTTCCTTATTCGTCATGCAATTGCACTCGACCCAGGGTATAAAGAAGCAATACTCTATCTGATTGAGAATTTCAAGCTGGATGAAGACCACGAAGCAATCATCGAATTATTGACGCATATCTTGGAAACAGATGAAGAAGATGCAGCATACCGCTGGGAACTTGCGCGTGCCTATAATGAAACTGAAATGTTTGATGAGGCATTAAAGGCATATGGGGAAGCATATACTAACTTCAAAGATGATAGCGATTTTCTAAAAGAATACGGATATTTCCTATTGGAAGAAGGGAGGATGCAAGAGGCTGTCGAAATACTTAAAGAGTATCTTCGTCTGGAGCCATCAGATATCGAAGTAGAAGAAAATATCAACAGGCTCTTGTCTCAATAAATGCATTGAATTGAAATCATTTCGCTTTCTGGGAGGGGGCACATATGAATATTTCCGTTACCATGCAGGATAAGAAGACGTTCATTCGCTGGTTCTTAGATAATTACCAATTGAAGCGCAGGGAAAGTGTCTGGATCTTGAACTACTTGATTAATCATGATTCGTTTCTTGATAATGTGCATTTCATCCGTGAAGCAAGGTTCAGTCCCAGAGGAATCATCATATCCGCCCATTGTTCAGAAGAAGTACCGTTTCGTTTTTATAAGGACAACATCGTCACAACTGACGCAGAGAAATCATTCCATGATATTCGTATGAACAAGAAAGACCCGGTCTATATTCAACTCAATTTCAAGAATTCACATCAAAGCATGGAGTATGTCGCTGTCTTGGAAGACAATCCTTTCTTGCCGGAAGATCATTACGTCACGAAAGAAGACCGACAGCTGGCCACAAAACTTCTTGATGCTTCGCATTTTCAATACAAAAAGAAGAAGTTGCAAGAAGCAATTGATTTGGCTCTTGATAAGAGGGATGAAAATAAGTTCCGTTTACTCAGTGAGGCGATGCGTCAATTGAAAGAAGATGCTCAAGACACAATTGAACACATTTAACTGGATGCGCTGTTAAAGCGCATCTATTTTTTTATCTTTCTATTTATTTTTGCCGATAGACAAGAAATATTCTGCTAAAATAAAGTAACTGCTGCTTGTCCAGAGCAGGTTATATTACATAATAGAAAATACTCCACGAAGGGAAATACACAGAATGTATCGTCTTCTTTTTCATCGTTACAGCATGCTGTTATTGTTTATCATTAATCTTTTTGGAACGATTTATGGATATATGTGGTATGGCTGGCAGCTTGAAATAACGCCAGCGATTTTCCTGCCTTTTGTTCCGGATAGCCCGACGGCCAGTCTCTTCTTTACTATCTTCCTCGGCTTATATCTGATTGGAAGACATAATGGGTATATCGAAGCTCTGGCGGTTGTATCTTTATTTAAGTATGGTATTTGGGCTGTCGTGATGAACCTTCTCACTTTAGCAGTGAATGGTACACTTTCATGGCAAGGATATATGCTGATTGCGTCCCACTTAGCAATGGCTGTCCAAGGCATCTTATATGCACCGCTTTATCGGGTTACGCTGCGGCATTTGGCATTGGCTGCCATTGTCGTTTTGCACAATGATATCATTGATTATGTTTTCGGCATGATGCCGATTTACGGCAATCTGATGGATCACCTTCAAGTGATTGGCTATTTCACTTTCTGGCTGAGCATTGTATCCATCCTGGTCGGCTATTATGCCACACAGCGGAAGTCGCAGATAAACGAAAACAAATAAGGCACATACCGACATATACATACGTTTGCAAGCATAGGCTGTAGGAACATTTAAAAAAGAGGGGATGCTTATGAAAAAGCTGCTTCTCGTCATTGTTCTGACAGCCTCTTTTTTTGTACTTGCCAACCTTGCTGAACTATTGCTGCGGCCGCATACAGAGGCTCTGTCGTCAACTTCCGACAAAACTGGTCAAACGTTTGATCAACAGTTCGAAGCGCTGCCTGCATATCTGTACAGTGTTTCCGTGCCTGAGGAAAACAGTTATGGAACAGGACGATTTTGGGGAATACTTGGTATTAGCGCAAGCATTGTAGGGACACTTGTGTATGTCGGCTATAAGAAGTATCGAGCTGAAAATGACAAAAGTGTGAACAACGATCCTAATAGTTGATTTTTTTCGAATTTTTGACTAAAATTGACCTTAATAAGTTCCAAATACTTTTACGGAGGTATGTATATGTCACTAGGTGCTTATATAATCTATATAGCACTTCTTCTGATTATCCCTTTATGGGCTCAATCGAAGGTTAAAAGCACGTACAAGAAATATTCGAAAGTGGAAACGTCATCTCTAATGACCGGTGCACAGGTCGCAAGAAAGATTTTAGATGATAATGGTATATATGATGTGCAAATCGAAGAAACACGCGGTATGTTGTCTGACCACTATGATCCGCGTCATAAAGTGGTTCGTTTGTCCACAGACAACTATCACGGTCACAGTATGGCAGCAGCAGCGGTTTCTGCCCACGAGGTTGGACACGCAATTCAGCATGCGGAAGGATACGGTTTCCTTAAATTCCGTACTGCACTGGCTCCGGCAGCTGCGTGGGGCAGCAACCTTTCCATGTTCCTTATCATAGCAGGTGCTATCTTTGGATCCCTGCAATTCGTTGGACTTGGTATTGCGTTCTTTGCTATCGCAGTATTGTTCCAGGTTGTTACTTTGCCGGTCGAGTTCAACGCTTCTAACCGTGCGATGACTCAACTGGTTTCAACGGGAATCATCCGGAACGATGAAGAACGTTCCACTAAAAAGGTTTTGAACGCGGCAGCAATGACTTACGTTGCAGCAGCTCTAGTAGCTGTAGCCGAGCTTGTACGCTTCATACTTATGTTCTTTGTCAGCAATAACGAAGATTAAGAAAAGGCATCCCGAGGGATGCCTTTTTTATTGTGCTTTTATGACTTTAATCAATTCTCTTAGGTAGTCGGGCAGATCAGGCGGCCGTCTGCTGCTTACAATATGACCATCTACGATAACTGTTTCGTCATGCCAAATTGCTCCTGCATTTGTCATGTCATCCTTGATTCCAGGAGTGCTTGTGACATGCACGCCGTTTAATATGCCGGCAGAGATCAGTACCCATCCGGCATGGCAGATTTGACCGATGGCTTTCTTATTGGAATGGAAATGCCGGGTAACTTCCAATACGCTCTGATAACGGCGAAGTTTATCTGGGGACCAGCCGCCAGGGACGAGCAATGCATCGTATTGATTCGGATCAATTTCATCAAACGTCAAATCAGAAGTTGCTGGAACCCCATACTTACCTTTATAAACAGTATTTGCTGACTCACCAGCCAAATATACTTCAGCTCCGGCTTCGCGCAGCCGAAGTATTGGGTACCATAATTCCAGATCCTCGAAATCATCACTGACGAACGATAGTATTTTCTTTCCTGTAAGTTCCACGATCTCACCTCTCTCGTTTATTCCTCTTCACTTTACCAATTCAAGTTTCAAAATGCATGCGAAACGTCAATCGGTATGATATGGTTTTTTATTTTCATCCAGTGTAAATCCTTCTCCCATGACATCATGTACCTCGCTAAGGGCGACGAAGGCATGTGGATCAACTGCTGTGATGATTGCTTTGAGTCGGACAATTTCATTCCGTGCGACGACACAATACAATACATCGCGCTTTTCACCAGTAAAACTTCCTCTGCCATCAAGGACAGTCACACCCCGGTCCATTTGTTTCAGTATTTGGTTGGCGATATCGGCACTCTGGCTGGAAATAATGGTTGCACCTCTTGCTGAGTAGGCACCTTCTTGGATAAAGTCGATGACTCTAGCACCAACGAACACAGCAACAAGTGTATACATCCCGCGGATCAGATCAAGATAGGTAAGGACAGACGTAACAATAACAACGGCATCGAAGAGAAACATCGTCCGTCCCATCGTCCAGCCGGCATACTTGTTAGCAAGTCGGGCAATGATGTCGACACCGCCAGTGGTACCTCCAAAACGGAAGATGATACCGAGTCCGACACCGATGAACACACCAGCTAAAAGCGACGCGATCAGCAGATCGTTCCCTAAGTCAATGTTGAAGGAATATGTTTGAAACAAGCGCAGGAACAAGGAAACAGCAACTGTCCCTATAATTGTATAGATAAAAGTGGTTCTGCCCAGGAATTTCCAT
Organism: Terribacillus saccharophilus; assembly: GCF_046592595.1. Taxonomy (GTDB): domain Bacteria; phylum Bacillota; class Bacilli; order Bacillales; family Amphibacillaceae; genus Terribacillus; species Terribacillus saccharophilus_C. The sequence goes on from NZ_JAWVPF010000002.1 coordinate 123,244, forward strand.
CCAATCAAGAATAACGGAATATTCAGCACCAGGTTCATTATCGCTGGATCCCAATCGAATTCGAATAGTAAAATCAGGGTTATACCGGTGAAGCCGCCTTCTCCAAGTTTGTTGGCTATATTGAAATGAACGATACCGAACGAAAAAATGGCCGCGCCCAACAAAATGAACAGGATGTTCTTTATACGCAGTCTGAACATATTCTACCTCCTAAGTTGACAATTCCTTCTATATTATAGACAACTATCCTCATCCCTACAAATTTGTCTTATAGGTAAAAACATTTGTCAAAAGCCGTATTTTTAAGCTAACATGGTAATGATATAGCGAAAGGAAGATCGCGCATGAATACTACATATACGACAAAGGAAATCCAAGCACGTGTTGATGCTTATATTTCCCAATTCAAAGAAGGTTATTTTTCACCGCTCAGCATGCTTGCAAGAATGACAGAGGAAGTCGGGGAGCTTGCGAGAGAAGTGAACCATACATATGGCGAAAAGCCGAAAAAAGCCAGTGAAGAGGCTAATACGATAGAAGATGAACTCGGAGATATTATTTTCGTGATGACTTGTTTTGCTAATTCCCTCAATATTGATCTGTCGGAAGCATTTGAGAAATCGATGACGAAATTTGAAACAAGGGATAAAGACAGATGGACGAAGAAGACACAGGAGGATATACATAATGACTAATGAAATGATCAGAATTATAGTAGCAGGACCAAGAGGACGAATGGGATCGGAAGCATTGCAGCTTATCGATCGGACAGCTCATTTTGAGTTGGTTGCAGCTATTGACCGTAAAAATGGAGGGAAACGCATCCGTGATATCGAGGGTTTGCCTGCGAGTGATGCGGTCATCTACGAAGACGCAGCAACGTGTTTGGATGAAGTGGAAGCAGATGTGCTTATCGACTTGACCATTCCAGAAACAGGCTACAAACATATGAAGCTTGCTCTTGAACACGGCGTACGTCCAGTTGTAGGCACTACTGGCTTTACGGAAGAACAAGTACAAGAGCTGGAGAAACTGAGCGAAGAGAAAGGGCTTGGAGCAATCATTGCTCCAAACTTTGCAATTGGCGCTGTGCTTATGATGCAATTCGCCAAACAAGCAGCAAAATACTTCCCCACAGTAGAAATCATCGAAAAGCATCATGATCAGAAACTGGATGCACCAAGCGGTACAGCGTTGAAAACGGCCCAATTGATCCAGGAAGTACGTGAGCCGGCGAAACAAGGACATCCGGATGAGAAAGAAACAATAGCTGGAGCACGCGGTGCAGATTTTGATGGCATGCGCATTCATAGCGTCCGTTTACCGGGCCTTGTCGCACACCAAGAAGTTATTTTCGGTGCACCAGGCGAGCAATTCACACTCAAACACGATAGTCTCAACCGCGCATCCTTTATGTCTGGTGTGGAGCTTGCAGTGGACCGTGTCATGAAGATGGACATACTTGCATACGGATTAGAAAATATATTGGAATGAGGCGATAAACATGCATATTGCTTTGATTGCCCACGATAAGAAAAAGCCTGAAATGGTCCGTTTTGCGGTTGCATATAAAGAGATGCTGAAAAAACATACTTTATATGCTACGGGCACGACAGGTACACGTATAAAAGAAGCAACAGGATTACCTGTGGAATTGTTCCAATCCGGACCGCTTGGCGGGGATCAGCAGATCGGTGCAAGAATTGCTACAAATCAAATGGATCTGATCATCTTCTTCCGGGATCCGCTTACTGCCCAGCCGCATGAACCGGATGTGAGTGCGCTAATGCGTTTATGTGATGTCCATCGTATCCCGCTTGCAACCAATTTGGCAGCGGCCGAAATATTTATTCGCGGCCTTGATCGAGGCGATTTCGATTGGCGCAAGATCATTCGCGATCGAGAGCCGGAGCTATGAAAAAGCTGAAAATCGGTATCACTTGTTATCCGACGCTTGGCGGGTCAGGCGTTATTGCGACAGAACTTGGTAAAAAACTAGCTAAAAAGGGACATGATATTCACTTCATCACATCCAGTGTCCCTTTCCGGCTGGATATGCTGCTTCCGAATGTATTTTTCCATGAGGTTGAGATGAGTCATTACCCGGTCTTTCAATACCCGCCATACGATTTAGTGCTGGCTAATAAAATGGCTGAAGTGATCGACGAAGAACAGCTGGATATCCTGCATGTGCATTACGCTGTTCCGCATGCCATATGTGCAATCTTGGCCAAGGCTATTGCCAAGCGTGATGTGAAGATCGTCACGACGCTGCACGGAACGGATATTACGGTGCTCGGAATAGATAATGGATTGCGCAAGATGATCGTCCATGCAATTGAAGAAAGTGATGTTGTCACTGCGGTATCACAAAGTCTCGTACAGCAGACAAGGGAAATGCTCGATGTCACAAGTCCAATCGACGTTGTATACAACTTTGTGGATGAAGAAGTGTACCGTCCGGCTGATGTACGTGACATTAGGCAGCAGTTCGGTATCGAAGAAAACGAAAAGGTACTCGTACATATAAGCAATTTCCGTAAAGTGAAACGTGTACAGGATGTTGTACAGGTTTTTTCGTATGTACAGGAGAAACTGCCTGCCAAGCTGATGCTGATCGGGGACGGCCCGGAATACTCTGATATTCTGCGGGATGTACAACAGCGTGGTCTCGAAGATAAAGTCTTATTCCTAGGTAAGCAGAATAATGTTGCTGCTCTGTTAAATATGGCTGACATCATGCTGCTGCCTTCTGAAAAAGAGAGCTTCGGCTTGGTTCTATTAGAAGCAATGGCCTGCGGGGTGCCATGTATCGGAACAGATGTCGGCGGTATACCTGAAGTCATAGAGCATGGAAAGAATGGGTTTATAACGCAGCTTGGCGATGTGGAGCAAATGGGGGCATTCGCTATGGATTTGCTGACAGATGAGAAGCTGTGGCAGCGATTTTCCGAATCATCCATCCACTATGCAGCGGAAAACTTCCATTCTGATCAGATTGTCTCGCAATACGAAACAATTTATGAAGAGGTTTTGCAATGAGAATATTCGAAAAAGCATTCCGAGTCATACAGCAGCTCGAACAAGATGGTTATGACACATATCTTGTTGGGGGAGCTGTGAGGGATTACCTTATCGGGAAAGATGTTGGCGATTTGGATATTGCGACGTCAGCGACTCCAGAGCAGGTAATGGAAGTCTTTGATAAGGTCATTCCGATTGGAATCGAGCACGGAACGGTGCTTGTGCGTTTCGAGAATGAAAGCTTTGAAATTACGACTTTCCGGACAGAAGGAGCGTATTCTGATCACAGGCATCCTGATAGCGTCAACTTTGTCACGGATGTTGCTGCTGATCTGGCTCGTCGTGATTACACAGTTAATGCGATTGCAATGGCTAGGACTGGTGAATTGGTCGATCCTTTTCATGGCAGGGATGCGATTGAAAAAAAAGAACTTGTTACAGTAGGAAAAGCCTTTGATCGTTTTCAAGAAGATCCGCTGCGTATGATGCGTGGTGTACGATTTGTATCGCAGCTAGGGTACAAGTTGGATCAAGATGCACGAAAAGTGATGGAGGACGAGCGTCTTTGGTTAGCTCGTATTGCAATTGAACGCGTAAGTATTGAAATGGAAAAATTATGCTCTGGTAAAGATGTGAAAATAGCTGTTCAGCTCTTGCATGATACGGGATTATGGGAAGCATTACCGATTTTCAAAGATCATCCTGACCTGATGAGTGAGCTGGCCGAAAAAATCGAGCCTCTTCACAGTTTGGCAGAATGGGTTGCCCTATGTTCTTTGCTAAGTGAAAGACCAGTGCTTGAATGGGTAAAAGAGTGGAAGCTTTCCAATGCTATCAAACAAGATGCCCAACATTTAGTGCGCATCCTGCAAAGCGATTTGGATGCTTGGGCAGTCTATCAGATGCCGGTTCATCTAGATGACGGCTATTGCCGGCTTGTGAAAATATATAAAGACAAAGATATGCAGGATAGCGTAGCATCCATCAGGAAGCTGCTCCCTATCCGGAACAGTTCGGAATTGTCCATTTCCGGTAATGATCTGATCAGCTGGTTCCCTGACAGAAAAAAAGGGAGCTGGATTCGTGATCTTTTGCTTGCTGCCGAAAAAGCTGTTGTAGAAAATAAGATACCGAATAAAAAAGAACAGCTGAAGGAGTGGGTCATCCATGGATACGACACGTAATCGTCTCATCAGAATTCTGCAAGATCATAAATCGTCGTATATCTCCGGCCAGACTCTGTCAGAACAGCTTGGTATTTCAAGGGCGGCAGTCTGGAAGCATATGAAGGCGCTGGAAGCAGATGGCTATGAGATAGATGCTGTTCCGCGTAAAGGGTACCAGGTAAGAAGGTCGCCTGACAAACTCAGCAAAAATACGCTGAACTGGAAGCTCGATACCGAATGGATCGGCCGCAAAATCATTTTTGAAGAAGAACTCGATTCAACGCAATTTTTGGCCAAATCATTGGCTGATCAAGGTGCAGTTCATGGAACTGTCGTCATTGCCGATCAACAGACAAATGGTAAGGGGACTAAAGGCCGCAGCTGGCATTCTCCAGCAGGAACTGGTATCTGGATGAGTTTGATCATACGACCCGATTTCGGACCTCGGGAAGCAGCGCAGCTGACGCTGGCTGCAGCAGTCGCGATTGCTCGCGCATTCCGTCAGAATGACATCGAAGCTAGTATTAAATGGCCGAATGATATTTATCTGGGCGGTAAGAAGCTCGCCGGGATACTGACTGAGATGCAAGCAGAGCAGGATTATATCCAGCATATCGTCCTGGGTATCGGTATCAATATCAATCAGTCTGCGTCTGAGATAGCGCCGGACCTCCGTGAAAAAGCAACTTCATTGCGTATCGAGACTGATAAAGAATGGAAGCGCCAGGAGCTTATCCATCAGATATGGAAAGCATTCGAGGATGTGTATTCGCTTTACATAAATAAAGGTTTTCATGTGATCCGGGACGAATGGATGCAGTACGCTTTGCGTCTTGGGCACCGCGTAACAGCAACTACGCCATCCACTGTCTTTGAGGCGATTTTTAAAGGAATCGGGGAAGACGGTGAGCTTATTCTTGTAAATGATGATGGCAGCATACAGCGTTTGTATTCTGCAGAATTGGAATGGAAAGAGGCATAACGAAAATGAAAACAAGGCTAGATCTTCAGAAGATGAAAGAAAATAATGAGAAAATCACCATGGTCACTGCTTATGATTATCCCACTGCAAAATTGGCCCAGCAAGCAGGTATCGACATGCTGCTGGTAGGCGACTCATTAGGAATGGTAGTGCTTGGTTATGATAGCACCATTCCCGTAACAGTCGAGGATATGATTCATCATGGGAAAGCAGTCACTCGCGGCGGGAATGATACGTTTGTCGTAGTTGACATGCCATTCATGACGTATCACGTATCGGTGGAAGCAACTGTACCGCAAGCAAAACGTATCTTCCAGGAAACCGGCGCGCAGGCTTTAAAGCTTGAAGGAGCAGATCAGGTCATCCTGGACAGTATCAAGGCATTAACCACTGGAGGTATTCCGGTTGTCGGCCACTTAGGATTGACACCGCAGTCAGTGAATATACTTGGCGGATATAAAGTACAAGGTAAAAACGAACAGACGGCAAAACAGCTGCTGGAGGATGCTCGTAAAGTTGAGGCAGCCGGAGCGATTGCAGTCGTGCTGGAGTGTGTTCCAAAGCAATTGGCCGCACTCATCGCCAAAGATATTTCTATTCCGGTCATTGGAATTGGTGCCGGTGCAGAAGTAGACGGACAAGTACTTGTCTTTCATGACCTAAGTCGGTACGGTGTTGATCGATTGCCGAAATTCGCTGTCAGCTATGCAGATCTAAATGAAACAGTTACGAATGCCTTCTCCACATATAAGGAAAATGTTAAGAATGGTATTTTTCCGAATGACGGACAGAGTTTTACGATGGACGAAGCAGCATTACCTGAATTAGGAGAATGAATATGAAGATCATTTCGACATTAGAAGCATTGCAGCAAGAAAGAAAGCAGCTGGCGAAAGAGCAGAAATCAATTGGCTATGTAGCTACGATGGGCTTTTTGCATGAAGGGCATCAATCGTTGATGAAGCGGTCCAAAGCAGAGAATGACATTACAGTGCTCAGCATTTTTGTTAATCCGCTGCAATTCGGCGAGGGTGAGGACTTTGAAACGTATCCACGAGATGCCGTCCGTGATCAGCGCATTGCAGAACAGGAAGGCGTCGATATCGTCTTTATGCCGGAAGCAGCGGCAATGTATCCTGGCAATAGTGCAATCAAACTGCATGTTTCCGACCGGGTAGATGTACTTTGCGGCAGATCGAGACCAGGACATTTTGATGGTGTGGTTACCGTTTTATCGAAGCTTTTCCATTTGATTCAGCCGGACAGGGCATATTTTGGGTTGAAGGATGCACAGCAAGTAGCAGTTGTACAAGCGTTAGTGCACGATCTCAATTTCCCGCTTGAAGTAGTTCCAGTTCCGACAGTTCGCGAGGAAGACGGCTTAGCGAAAAGCAGCCGCAATGTTTATTTATCAGAGCAGGAAAGAAAAGATGCACCAGCAATTTACCAAGCGCTGCAGCAAGCAAAACAAAGCATCCAGGACGGGCAAAAGGACCCTGAAAAAGTGGCATCTGCTGTAAAAGAATTTATAAACAAGCAAACAAGTGGTAGAATAGACTACGTTGAAATTTTGTCTTATCCCGCATTAAAGCCAGTCAGGGAAATAAATTCGCGTATTATCATTGCCGCAGCAGTTTATTTTGACAAGGCAAGATTGATCGACAATCTAGTATTGGAAGTCGACGGCTCCATCATGGACCGTTTTTGATATAGGGGGAAATAAGATGTTCCGCACTATGATGAAAGCAAAAATACATCGTGCCCGTGTCACGGAAGCGAACTTGAATTATGTTGGCAGTATAACGATTGATACACACATTCTGAATCAAGTAGGCATACTTCCTCATGAAAAAGTGCAGATTGTGAACAATAATAATGGAGCTCGTCTCGAAACTTATGTCATTCCCGGTGAGCGGCATAGCGGTGTCATCTGCCTGAACGGTGCTGCTGCACGTCTTGTGCAAAAAGATGATGTAGTAATCATCGTATCCTATGCCATGCTATCTGATGAAGAACTGGCTGACTTCAAACCGAAGATCGCCCTGATGAATGAAGATAATACAGTTCAGGAAATCATCGAGGAAGAACCGCCTCTTACCGTGATGATGTAACGGCATAAAAGAATCGTACGATAAGACTCTTATCTGTGATAAGAGTCTTTCTTTTCTAAGCAGTATGGAGGGTGGAGTATGGAAAAATTTGTAGTGGTGGATCTAGAAACAACAGGACATGCGCCGTCGAATGGCGATAAAATCATTGAGGTCGGGATTGTCGTCATCCAAGGACGTGTGATCACAGATCAATTTCAGACGATGCTGGATCCCGGTATGCCGATTCCACCTTTCATTTCCCAACTGACAGGCATCACTGATGAAGATGTGGCTGGTGCTCCGCAATTCGAAGATGTGGCAGGAGAGATTTCTGCTTTCTTTAAAGATAGCTATGTGGTCGCTCATAATGCGAATTTCGATTTGCGCTTTTTGAACAGCGCTTTGGAGGAAGCAGGTTTGCCACCAATCCAGCGCCCAGTACTTGATACGGTCGAGTTGGCACGCATTCTGCTTCCAACAGCACCAAGCTATAAATTGAGTGTTCTCAGCGAGCATCTTTCTTTCGAGCATGATCAGCCTCACCGGGCATTGTCTGATACGCTCGTTACCGCGGAACTTCTGCTGTCTCTTCTAGAGGAATTAGGTAAGCTGCCTTACGAAACAGTTTCGCATCTATTAACATTGGAACGATCCTTAAAAAGTGATTTGAAAAGTTTGCTTGAGTATCGTTTGGAGGAAATTGCATTTGAGGATGCACAAGACGGTAAGCTGGAGGTTTATCGAGGGCTGGCTTTTCGCAAAATCCATGAAGAAGAAGTTCCCGGTTCTGTCATCAACCAGTCTTTTGGCGATATGGCCGATCAGCTATATCAAAAAGATGGCTGGCTTTCAGAGGGAATGAAAGGATATGAACCCAGAAAAAGTCAGCTGGAGATGAGTGAACAGATCTTCGATGTTTTCCAATCAAACAGACACGCACTTCTGGAAGCTGAAACGGGTACCGGAAAATCACTTGCATATCTTTTACCCGCAGTTTACACAGCTGTAAAAGAAAAGAACCGGATCGTTATCAGCACGCATCTGACACAGCTTCAAGCTCAATTGATGGACAAGGAGATCCCGCTGTTGCAGCGAATCCTCCCTTTTCCCTTCAAAGCGGCACTGCTGAAAGGGAAACAGCATTATCTAAGTCTCAGCCGTTTCGAATCGGAGCTGCAGCAAACTGCAAATGACAATTACGATATCGTCCTTACAAAGGCTATTTTACTTGTATGGCTGACAATGACCGAAACTGGAGATATTGATGAAGTGAATTTGCCTTCAAGCGGAAAACGTTTTTTCCTGCATATGTCCGCGGATGCAGAGGATACGCAGGATCCATTTTCGCCATGGTTTTCCCGTTCGTTTTATCAGAGGGCAAAGAAAGCAGCATGGCAAGCAGATATTATTGTGACGAATCATGCTTTGCTTTGCAGTGACATGCAGGAGGAATACCAGCTCCTGCCGTCCTATCAGCGGGTCATCATCGATGAAGCGCATCATTTTGAGGCGACAGCAGCGAAGCATTTTGGATTGGCACTTGATTATGTCAGCATCCATCATATGCTTTCCCATGCGAACAAAGTGTATGAGAAAGCAACGGATGAGCTTCCGAATACACAAGCTGAAATACTTATTTGGCAAAGCTTATGGGATCAGACCAAAGAAGAAGCAGATGACATGTTCCGTTATATCCATGATTTTGTCTTGTCCCAGCACAAAAAGAAACTCGGTACCAACGATATCGGGAGATTACAGCTGCGGCTTGAGGATGTACGGGAGACAAAACAGGTGCTTGTTATCGCAGAAATGAGCAACAGATTATTATTTGGTGTACGAGATTGTATGCACCATTTGCTCCAGCTGACAAAATCGGCAGACAAGCAAGGAGAAAAAAAGATTGCAGATTCAATCCGCAATGCTGTCGATCAGCTGCAGACGATCATCGATGCGATTGAGCGGATGTTCCTCATCTATGATGATGAGGAAGTGAAATGGATAGAAGTGGATATGTATGGCGCACGTAATGCAGTTTACTTATACAGTGAACCATTGGATATCGCTGATTTGCTGCTTGAACATTTCTTTTCGGAAAAGAAGAGTGTGGTACTGACGAGTGCGACATTAACTATGAAGCAGTCGTTTGCTTTCATTCAAGAACAGCTGGGCTTGGATGAACAGACCGTCACCAGACGTTTCGATTCACCTTATTCGTATCAAGAGCAGGTACAGCTGCTTGTCCCCAATGATTTTCCCGATGTTCGCGGAAAAGATAACTATCCTTTCATCTATGCGGTCTGTGAGTCGATTCTCAGCCTCGCTTCCATTACAGATGGAAGGATGCTCGTCCTGTTCACTTCCTATGACATGCTGAAAAAAGCTTATGGACTTGTGAAGGAACTGACGGAGGATCAGGATTATACCTTGATTGCGCAAGGCATTACAAGCGGCAGCCGCGATCGCCTGAAAAAGAATTTCCAAAGCAATAAGAAAGCCATCTTATTTGGAACCAGTTCATTTTGGGAAGGCGTCGATATCCCAGGGGAAGATTTAAGCTGTCTGGTGATTGTCAGACTGCCATTCCAGCCGCCGGATCATCCAATTTATGAAGCAAAAGCTGCTAAATTGAAGGCAGAAGGGAAGAATGCCTTCATGGAGCTTGCATTACCTAATGCTGTAATCCGCTTCAAACAAGGATTTGGCAGACTGATCCGATCGTCCAGCGATAGAGGAATAGTATTCGTTTGTGATGACAGGATGATGAAGACAAGATATGGAAGTTACTTCACTGCCTCCATACCTGATGTACCTACACATTATAAGAGTACAGCTGAGCTTTTGGAGCTTGCAGAGGAATGGCTATAAAAAAAGTGCGCCACTAGGACGCACAACTGCTGGGGAGAAGGAAGATTTTTGTTGAAAAAACTTTGAACTCGTCTTAGAATTACACCAGGACTACTGGTATAATAAGAATTGGATTGCTTCTCAACATACATTAGTTTGCTGCAGAAAGCCATCTCTATGAGTAACAAATCATGTAAATGAATGGCTCGGAGGTAACGATGATGGAAAATAATAAGATGGAAACATTGTCCACTGTACGTGTACAATACAGCAGTGACCTGTACAAGCTGGTCGATTCGCTGAACCGTACACTGAAGGAAAAGGACTTAATGTTCGGATTAGCATTGGATGAGGAAGATCATGATACGGCGATATTCACGATTTACCGTACCTAAATGGGCTAAGATCACACTGTTCAGCGCTTTGGCTGTTCTGATCATTGTCCTCGGCTGCGGTATATATGTTTATAACACAGCGCAACATGCACGCACAGAGGGTTTTGAAGCGTCAGAGGACTTTGCACTTAAAAACACTGATTTAGAAACCGCAGATGAAGTGACACGCTTCAATGGCGAACATGTCTATCATGTCGTCAAAGGCAAGCAAGCCGATGGAGAAGATGCTATCGCTTATGTGAAAAAAGGCGAGAAGGATCCAAAACAGATCATTTATACGACCGACACAGCTGATGAACAGCAAGTTGAGAGCAGCTGGAAAACTGCATGCGGAGCGGAGTGCGAAATGGATGATGTCCGGCTGGGATTGTACGATGATGCACCAGCATGGGAAGTCACATATCGCGACGAACAGGATCGCTTAGGCTACAGTTATTACACACTAGATGGTTCCGAGCAGCTCGAAAGCTTTGCTCTATCCAGCCAATATCAATAATACAACTACATATGTAGGACAGACAATGGAGGGTTCTTTTTGAAGACAACGATTGCTAAGCTTAGTGAGCATGTAGGAGAAGAAGTAACAATCGGAGCGTGGCTCCGCAATAAACGTTCCAGCGGGAAAATTGCATTTTTGCAGCTGCGTGACGGAACAGGATTCGTTCAAGGTGTCGTCGTGAAGAGTGACGTATCTGAAGAAGTGTTCCAAACAGCTAAGAACATGACACAGGAAACTTCCCTTTATGTTACAGGAAAAGTTGTGGAAGACAGCCGTTCTTCCTTCGGATATGAAATTCAAGTGAGCAATGTAGAGGTAATCCATGCTGCAACAGATTATCCGATCACACCGAAAGAGCACGGAACAGAATTCCTGATGGATAACCGTCATCTATGGCTTCGTTCCCAAAAGCAGCACGCAGTAATGAAAATCCGGAACGAAATCATCCGTGCAACGTATGAGTATTTCCATGAAAATGGCTATACAAAAATTGATCCGCCAATTCTGACAGGTTCCTCTGCAGAAGGCACAACTGAATTGTTCCATACGAAATACTTTGACGAAGAAGCATATCTATCCCAAAGCGGACAGCTTTACATGGAAGCTGCTGCAATGGCATTCAATAAAGTATTCTCTTTTGGACCTACATTCCGTGCAGAAAAATCCAAAACAAGACGTCATTTGATTGAATTTTGGATGATCGAGCCGGAAATGGCTTTCGTTGAACACGAAGAAAGCTTGGAAATCCAGGAGAACTACATCAGCCATCTTGTTGCTTCTGTGCTGGAGAACTGCAAACTGGACCTTGAAATTCTTGGACGTGATACAGAGAAATTGGCTAAAGTTACAGCGCCATTCCCACGCATTACGTATGATAAAGCAATTGAGTTGCTGAAAGAAAAAGGGTTTGATGATATTGAGTGGGGCGAGGACTTCGGAGCACCACATGAAACTGCTATCGCCGAGAGCTTCGATAAGCCAGTATTCATCACGCATTACCCAGCTGCAATCAAAGCATTCTACATGAAGCCAGATCCGAATCGGGAAGATGTCGTACTTTGTGCGGATTTGATTGCACCTGAAGGCTATGGCGAAATCATCGGGGGATCTCAGCGTATCGATGATCTTGAATTGATGGAAAAACGCTATGAAGAACATAATCTGACTAGCGATGCTTACAACTGGTACTTGGAATTGCGTAAATACGGCAGTGTACCGCATTCAGGTTTTGGACTAGGTCTGGAACGGACAGTTGCTTGGTTATCCGGTGTGGAGCACGTCCGCGAGACAATTCCATTCCCACGTCTTTTGAACCGTCTATACCCATAATAAATAGATAAACTAACGATCCCTTGTCGAATGACGAGGGATTGTCCTATTAATGGAAGGAGAACCCAGATGAATAACGACTTGAATTACCAACGAATGCTGGGAAATCCATTTTCCTTTCCCGGCATCCTGATGAATCGATATGTATCCCTTGGTTTGAATGAAACCGAGATGATGGTCATTTTGCATATATGCTTTTTTCAGCAGCAAGGCATTATGTTTCCAACAACGAATGAACTTGCTAAAAAAGTCACACTATCTGAAAGAGATGTAGCTTTAATATTACGCAAGCTCGTGCAGCGTAACTTGCTTCAAATTGAAGACGTGCAGGAAGACAATATGCGCAGTCAAGCATACAGTTTGAACGGCTTATGGCATCTTGCTTTTACAGAAACCGTCTATCCAGAACCTGAGAAGAAGACAGACAAAGAAGAAGAGGCAGCCATATTTATTCTCTTTGAGCAGGAATTCGGCCGTCCATTGTCGCCATTTGAAATAGAAACGGTCACATTATGGCTGGATGAAGACATGCAGCCGCCATCACTTATTAAAGCTGCTCTGCGGGAAGCGGTATTGATGAGTAAATTGAATTTCCGCTATATCGATCGTATCCTGCGTGAATGGAAGCGTAAAGGTATCCGGTCTGTAGATCAGGCTCGTAAGGAAAGCAAATCATTTCATGAGAACCAAAGACCGACTGCAGCAGCAGTGCGTTCCGAGCAGCAAGCACCAGCCCGCGATGTGAGTATTTACTATAACTGGCTGGAAGAAGATTGAGGAGGTAAAGCATACAATGCTGAACAAAACCCAGATACGACGGGCATTGGATGCGATGCGGGATATGTTCCCAGAAGCAGCCTGTGAGCTGGTACACCGTAATCCATTTGAGCTGGTGATCGCCGTGCTTCTGTCAGCGCAGTGTACCGATAATCTTGTCAATAAAGTTACGAAGGATTTGTTTCAAAAATATAGGACTCCAGAAGATTATCTGGCTGTTCCTCTAGAAGAGCTGCAGCATGATATCCGTTCTATCGGCCTGTATCGCAACAAGGCGAAAAATATCCAGAAACTTTGTCAGACGCTGATCGATCAATACGATGGTATTGTACCAGACACACGTGATGAACTGGTCAAATTGGCTGGGGTAGGGCGCAAGACAGCTAATGTTGTGGCATCGGTTGCTTTTCATGAGCCTGCAATTGCCGTGGATACCCACGTAGAACGCGTATCCAAACGGCTCGGTTTTTGCCGTTGGAAGGACAATGTAACAGAAGTAGAAAATACATTGATGAAAAAAGTGCCGCGTGATGAGTGGAGCGATACACATCACCGCATGATTTTTTTCGGACGCTATCATTGCAAGGCCAGAAACCCAAACTGCCTGGCATGTCCATTGAACGACATTTGCCGGGAAGGGAAGAAACGGCTTAGATCCGAAGCAAATTAAAAGACAGTCACTCCAAATGAAGTGACTGTCTTTTTTCTGCTTTATTATTGTTGCTCGTCAGCATTACCTTGATCGTTGTCGGATTCAGCTTCTCCGCCGGTATCAGATTCCTGATTTCCTTCATCAGGATTTTCCTCTTCCTCGGTATTGCTTGATTCCTCACCTTGATCAGAATTTCCGTTACCATTACCATTCTCATTACCATTGCCGTTGTTATTCTCATTACCGTTACCATTACCATTGTTCTGGTCACTGTTTTCATCGGCGTTCTGGTCTTGGTTCTGTTCCTCATTCTGATCTTGGTTCTGCTCGTCCTCAGTTTGCTGATCTTCATTATTCTGATCTTGTTGATTCTCTGCATTTTCATCTGGATTTTCTTCTTCTTCTGAATTCTCTTCTCCGCCAGGGACGGTGACAGAAGTTGATTTCGCCTCACTAGTTTCACCATCAACTGATGCTGTAACCGCTATGTTGTAGGTTTGTCCAGCTTGAACGTTTTCAATTACTGCTGAAGTATCAGAAGTAGATGTAGAGCCGTTAGGATCAGCACTTACACTGAAGCTCGCATCTCCGTCATAATTCCAGCTCACATTGATACTATTGCTTGCTTCATCATAACTTGCGGAAAGTCCGGTAACCGGATCGATTTCTTCTTCTTCATATCTTTCTGAAGTAGTTCCAGGAAGATTACCCTTCAGGAATAATTCCGTCAGGATCTCAGAAGAGGGGGTGCCAGCACTTGGAGAAGCAGCAGGGCGAGAGCCTTTTTCGACTTTCGCCTCCACTACGCTGCTGGGTTTTTTAAAGCTTTCCGTGTCCTTGCCTTCATGGACTTCGGTCATAATTTGCTTGAACAAGTACTTGGCAACATTTGTACCGGCACTGCCGCCAGCAATTATAGTATCATCCGGAGTACCAGTCCAGATGGATAGAGTATAGTTAGTTGTTAAACCATTCATCCAAGAGTCAGGACTTCCTTCCTGACCATCTTTGTTTGTTGTACCAGTTTTTCCAGCAATATCAAGTCCTGAAACATTAGCCAATGTTCCAGTTCCTTCTGTCATAACAGAACGCATCATGTCTGTAACCATGTAGGCAGTAGATTCGCTCATTGCTGCTTCCGATTCTGGTTTCATGTCCAACGTGCTGCCATCACTGAATTCTATTTTCGTGATAGCGTATGGTTCTGTATAAATACCTTCATTACCAAAGGCAGCATATGCACCGGCAAGATCAATTGGCCGAAATTCCGAAGAACCGCCGATACTGTCAGAATAATGAATGGTATCGTCCTTGAACTCTAATCCTAAGCCATTTGCAAATTCCTTCGCTTTTTCAGGCCCAACAGCCTGGAAGGTTTTTATGGCCGGAATATTATAAGATTTAGCTAACGCATTTCTAGCACTCTGCCAACCATGGAACTGATTATCATAGTTACCTGGCTGCCAATTTTGGGCTTCTTCTACAGTAATAGGTTCGTCATTTATTTGTTCATAAGTAGATGTATACACACCATTTTCAAAAGCAGGTGCATAATCAATTAACGGTTTCATGCTTGATCCAGGCTGATTCGATCCTTGAATTGCATAATTAAATCCGCCAAGTTCGTTGTTTTTATTTCCGCCAATCGCTCGGATAGCGCTGCTTTTCGTATCAAGCAGGGTAATACCAGCTTGAAGATTTTCATCTACCCATGAAATGCCGCTTTCTTCACTTAACGCATTTTCGACTGTTTCCTGAGCATCCGGATCCAAAGTTGTGTAGATCTTCATGCCATCCAAGTTAAGATCAGTATCTTCAAAACGCTCGCTAAGCTCTTTTTGTACCTCATCCAAGAAAGCACCGTACTTGTTGGATTGCGGCTGCTTTTCAGTAAGCAAATCCTCTACTTTTGTCTTTTTCGCTTCATCTGCTTCCGCTTGTGTGATCTTTTCATGCTGTACCATCAAATCAAGCACGGTGTTCATACGTTCCTGTGCGAGATCTGGATTCTCGAATGGATTATAAGCAGTAGGGCGCTGCGGCAGACCGGCAAGTAAAGCTGTTTCCGGCAATGTAAGATCGTTCAGATCATCTTTGCCGAAGTATGTTTCAGCGGCTGTAGCAACTCCGTATGCATATTGTCCATAGAATACTTTATTCAAATACATTTCCAGGATTTCTTCCTTGGAATATTGACGATCAAGCTGGAAGGCAAGCCACCATTCCTGCATTTTCCGTTTTACTGTCTTTTCTGGAGACAGGAAGGAACGTTTGATAACCTGCTGGTCGATTGTACTTCCGCCTTCAGCGCCGAATCCATTCTTAAAGTTGGAAACCAGCGCTCCGCCAGTACGTATGATATCGATTCCGTTATGTTCGAAGAATCGGGAATCCTCCGTTGCAGTAACTGCATCAATCAGCTGCTGCGGCAGATCATCATACGTTACTTTTCGTCTGTTTTCCGAACCTAATTCCGCAAATTCATCGCCATTCATGTCATAGACAATATTGGAAGCAGGGTCAGATAGTTTTTCTTCGTCCAGCTTAGGAGCTGTAGCAGCGTAGTAAGCAAATACACTACCACCTGCAATAACACATAATACACCAATCAATACAATCGTAAGTAAAATTTTCTTCCAAATAGGTCTTTTTTTCTTTTTCTGTTTTCTTCTTGATGCACGAGATTGGCCCTTTTCTGCCATTACTCCTCTTCCTCCGTTCTAAAATGAAGCTGATCGATAATGTGCAAGTAATCGACCTTTGCCTGATACTTCATTGGAATCAGAAACCCTTCCTCACAAATCACATCATAGGGAATGGATTTTCTTCCTCCATCATATTGACGTTTCCACCACGGAAAAAGTTTCTCTGCTTCGAAAAAAAATGTTTGATTATGTGCGGAAAACCGCATAATGACGAAGCAGATAGCCCCATGACTGCACACATGCTCCATATGGGTAATCTGGTGCTCGTGGAAATTGGAGAGCGGGAAACTGGTCTTGTTTTTGGTTACCTTAGCTTCAAAGTCTACATATTTTCCGCGATATACGCCATTATAATCCGTAGTGGATGCTTGTTTGAAATACGCTTCTTTAATGACCGCTGCACTTCGTTTAGGATAGTCGACCTGGACAATCTGCACTGGAGTAGGTTTTTTGTGGATGATAGCCTTTTGCTGAGCGAGGTAGTACTCGTTTGTCTCATTGATATCTTCCTCTAAAGTCATCCCCCTGTTGCCGAAATCGACCGGCTGCTTGAGCCTTGTTGCAGCTGATTGTCTGATGATCTTTTTCCCGTTAGGATATTGCACGGTTTCTCCCCCCACTATAGGAATGATCATACCATAATCCTTAGAATACTTCACTTTGTGTCTGTAACTCAACTGAAAAAGGGGCAATTCGATGACATTTACTGACACGGCACAGTTGCTAGCTTCCATCGAAGAGAAAACAGCCGCTGCAAACTTAGATAATATCCGAAGAACGATGGCTTATCAAGCTTTTTATGAAAGCAATCCAGAGATAAAGTGGGCATTTTTAGCTTCCATGGTTTCCAGGAACGCTGGCTGGAATATGACAGATTTACAATTGGATATGTTTCAGGACTTGCTGTCAGCACGGATAAGAAAACAGCTTTTTTCCCTTTATGAACGTGCTAATTGGCTCATCTTCTCTGATGCGTATCCGCAGCTGCTTTTATATGAAGCACATAAAAAAGGACAAATAGATATGATTGCATATCTGCGTCATTTTCGTGTTTCTATTTTTATGGAAGAAACGTGGCAGCGATACTTAAAAGAGGGAGACGTGCAGCAGCTGCTTTACAGCCTTATTGTCAATGAACAGCATGTCATCGGCTCACCAGTTATTGTCCAGCCTTTTTATAAAAAACATATCTTCAGCCGTTGGCCATACCAGCTGCAGGATTTATTGCGTTTGAATGCGGTATTTTTCCCTACGTTGGATGGCAGGTTATATGGACTGTATGCTCACCATTTTACAAGTGTGGATGAGCGGATAGAGATAGGTAAGAAATTAAGTCAGCTCCTTTTTGATGAACAGCTTCATCCGGCTTTTTTACAATTTGCCAAAGTCGCTCCTTATACAGGGTCCAGAGATGATTATGAACACTTTGGCAGGTTTAGAACTACCGGAAGCTGTCCGCTGCGGACAAGCTATCCAGTCATTTCACACGAAGATAAAATTCGTAAGGACTGGTACAGATATGGGGGCATAAAGGAAAGTTGGTTCATCTCTGCGAAAAAAAAGCGATACCGCCCGACAGGATCCGTCTTTTACTGGAAGAGAAGAGTGATGAGTTTAGCCGCAGCGATCAAGAAAAAAAGCAAAGCGGTCATTTGATCGCTTTGCTTTTTTTAAACTTATACAGAAGGACGATTCGGTCCATCAAGCTTTTTATCAAATCCGTCGCCAGCAGTACGGGCTGTCGGGCGTTTCTGACCAGTCGATGTTTTTCTTTCTTGCTTTTTCATCTTTCACCCTCCTTTAAAGTTAGGATGAGCGAAAGAGCTCTGAATCATGCGAATGTACCCGTATTTTTTGTTGTTTTGTCAGCTGTGCAGGAGAAGCCTTATCTTGGCAGAATCAGTAAGGAAAAAGGGGGCATACGGATGAACAAGCAAAATGGTGTAACCAAAGAAGAATTGCAGCTGGCTCTGTTCCAGCTCGCTGGCGTATATCGGAAATTGGACCAAAGACTCACCGTACAGGCGAACCGTTACAGGACGACACTAAAGCAGCCTTTGATTGAACGCGTGCTCCGAGCAGAGTCCCATCTGGATAAAAAGCATGATAAAAGGAATCATGAGCATGGTAAATTAGCCTGACTGCTTGTATAATAGAACAACACGATAAGCAGAGAAGGGGTTTTAGTGACGACATTACAGACATATAATAAGCAGCTATCCGACTTGATGGCCCGTCTGAAAGAGCGCTATCTTACGCATGAGCCGCCAAGCGAAAAGCATGATAAAGCATTCTTTGAAATGGTCAAGAAAGAAACTGAACCAATGTACCAGCTGCTGCAGAAGTGGCATCAAGCTGCAGCGGACTTTGTCCAGCAGCGCGAGATCAGTGTGCATCCGCAGCAGGTGCAGTCTACAGAAGAAAATGTCCATCTAATCATCTTGCATAGCTATTACATAGACATCCGGTCTGAAAGATATATGGATTATCACCAATCGATCGGCTACGTCATCCAACTGCTTGATGAAGATATGAAACGTTTAGAAGGACGAGACGGAGAGGAAGAGAACAATGACGAAAGAAGAACTGATTGATTTAGCTAAAGAAGCAAGAGAACGGGCATATATACCTTATTCCAAATTTGGAGTTGGTGCTGCAGTCCTGACAAAGGCAGGGAATGTCTATCAAGGCTGCAATATTGAAAATGCTGCTTATCCTGTGACATGCTGTGCTGAACGAACTGCAATTTTCCAAGCTATTGCAAACGGAGAGAGAGAATTTACTGAAATAGCTGTTGTCGCGAATACAGAACGGCCAGTACCGCCATGCGGATCATGCCGGCAGGTGATGGCTGAGTTTTTCCCTCAAGATGCTGTCATTCACATTTCAAATATGAATGGCGTATCCAAGACAGTTACGATGGAAGAACTGCTTCCGTTTTCTTTCCAGCCAGAAGATCTTTTCTCTGACGAAAAAGCAGCACAATAACAATTAAACGAATGGAAAGACCTAAAGTGTTTAACACTTTAGGTCTTTTTTAATTTATCGTTCGATAAGGTTTCCTCATTAGGCAAACAGGGTATAGAGAACTATTATGAATGGGGGGGTCTGACCGTTGACTAAGAAAAAAGTAGCAATCATCGGAGCTGGTCCTGGGGGTCTGACAGCAGGGATGCTGCTTGCAGCCAAGGGATACAACGTAGAAATATTTGAAAAAAATGATGTGATCGGCGGCAGGACTTCACGGTTGAAACAAGGGGAATTCCAATTTGATCTCGGTGCGACATTCTTTATGATGCCCCAGCTTCTAGAAGAGCTTTTCGAAGAAGCAGGCCGCGATCTTAATAATTATGTTCAGCTGCATCGGCTGGATCCATTATATACGCTCAGATTTGGCGACGTTACGTTCACACCGCGAGTTGACAGACAAGAAATGCTGGATGAAATCGAACGGGTCTTTCCTGGTGAAAGTGAAGGTTTCATTCAGTTCATGGATAAAGAGGGAGAGAAGTTCGACCGAGTGGAAAAGCTTCTGCGCAGGCCTTTCGTACATAGACGCACTTATATGAGCAAGGAGGTGCTGCATGCCCTCCCGAAACTGGATATGTTCCAAACAGTATACAGTAAGCTTTCTACCTATTTTAACGATGAACGGTTGAAGTATGCTTTTACTTTTCAAGCAAAATACTTAGGAATGTCTCCTTGGAAGTGCCCGGGAACATTTACGATACTATCGTATCTGGAGCATAAGTTCGGTCTTTACCATCCGATTGGAGGGGTCAATCGGATTTGTGAAGCAATGCGGCAGGTGATTGAGGAATACGGAGGCATGGTTCATACCGGGAAATCTGTAGCACAAGTGCTTACGGAAGGCAAGCAGGCCACAGGTCTCCGCCTCGAAGACGGACGTGAAATACCAGCTGATGAAGTTATTATCAATGCGGATTACAGCTATAGTATGCAGCATTTATTTGAGGATAAATGGAAAAAGAAATTCCAAAAGAAAATGGGAAACAAAAAATATTCCTGTTCTACTTTCATGCTTTACTTAGGTTTGAAGCAAGAAGTTGACCTTCCGCATCATATGGTTGTCTTTGCTGATGACTACAAAAAGAACGTAGAAGAAATGACAGAACAATTCGTACTTTCAGACGATCCCTCTGTCTACATTCATTATCCGACAAAACTTGATCCAACAACTGCACCAGCTGGAAAGTCAACAGTATATTTGCTGATGCCGGTTCCGAATACGGAATCTGACATCGATTGGGAAGAAGCAAGCCCGCGTATGCGTCAGAAAATGCTTGATATCCTCGCACGGGAAACAGGTATAGAGGATATCGAGGCACTTATTGAAACAGAGCATTGTATCACACCGACAGATTGGGAAGCGATGAACATCCAGCACGGCGCCGTATTTAATTTAGCGCATTCACTTGATCAGATGATGTACAACCGACCGCATAATCAAGTAAAAGAGATTTCCCATTGTTATCTGGTCGGTGGAGGAACACACCCTGGCAGCGGGCTGCCAACCATTTTCCAGTCAGCAAAAATCAGTGCTGATTTAGTTGAGAAAAACAATGGAGTAAAAACTTATCGAACGATAAGATCTTCCCGGAAGAAGGTGACGACGTGAAGACGGCGATTATTGGTGCGGGAATCGGAGGACTTACAACTGCATTGCTCCTGGAAAGACAGGGTCATCAAGTGACGGTCTTTGAACAGCAAGCAGGTCCAGGGGGGCGTATGCAATACGAAACAGATGGGACGTACCGTATTGATCAAGGACCTACAATCGTTCTCCTGCCTGATATGATTCGCAATGTACTAGATAAATGCGCTATTCCGCAGGAGGATCTCAAGCTGATCAAATGTGATCCGCTTTATAACATCCATTATGCGGATGGTACGGCTTATACAAAGTATGCTGATCCAGCAGAACAGAAAAAAGAACTGCTGGCGAAGTTTCCGAATCAAGCACCGCAATTCGATCGATTTATGCACGATATGGAGAACATATACCGGATTGGAGTAAGTCAGTTTTTGGAGCAAGGCTTTTCTAACAAGCTCCGTTTCTTTACGACAAGCAATCTTCGCTTCCTTTATAAATCAAAAGCCTATCGTGATGTACATAGTTTCATCAGTGATTATTTCACTGAACCGAAGCTGCAGGATGCTTATGCGCTGCAATCACTGTATATAGGAGGTTCTCCTTATACGACACCTGCAATTTATGGTCTTATTTCTTATAGTGAACACGCGCATGGTATATGGTATGTCAAAGGTGGCTATGCAGGATTGATTGAAACGCTGGTTTCTTATTGTGAAGAGCGGGGTGTCACACTTCAATATAATGCAAAAGTCGATAAGATACGGAAAAATGGGAAACGGGTAAGCGGAATCGAGGTTGATGGCACATCCCAGCCGTTTGATAACATTGTATTCAATGGAGATTTCCCGGCCATTCATTCGCTGCTTGGCGATAATAAAGTAAAAAAGAAAAAACAGCCCGAGGCCTCCAGCGGCTGTCTGCTCATCTATGCGGGCACGAATCGCTGCTGGGATGAGCTGCAGACACATCAGTTTGTGCTTCCCGATAATTTCCAGTTCAATATGGAAGCGATATTCGAAACTCGTACTATTCCCGAAGACCCTTCGTTCTACCTTTTCAACCCTGGTTCCATAGATGCAACTTGTGCTCCTGAAGGAAAGTCAGCCTTGTATTTCCTGGTTCCTGTTCCATCTGGCGACCATATCGATTGGGAGATGGAGCAAGACTTGCTTGTTGAACGTGTTCTCCATAAAGCAGAACAAACACTGCTGCCAGGTTTATTGGAATCGATTGAATGGCTGAAGGTAAGGACGCCAGATGATGCCAGTAAGACGGGATTGTATCAAGGAGGAAGCTTTGGTATCGCTCCCAATCTGCTGCAATCTGGAGGCTTCCGTCCACAGAACAAGCCGTTCGGCATAGAAGGGCTGTACGCCGTCGGTGCTTCCGTCCATCCCGGTGGAGGTGTTCCAATCGTCATGCAAGGTGCGAAGAATCTAAGTGACCTAATGAAGAGAGAGGTGGGAGACAATGCTCAAGAAACCGTACGCAAAAGCGTGTGAGAAGGCAATGAAGCAGCACTCCGCGAGCTTCTATCAGGCTTTTCGCGAGCTTCCTTCTCCGCGTAAGGAAGCTGTGTTCGTTATTTATACTTTCTGCCGGATGATCGATGACAGCATGGATGAGCCTGAAAATAGCGTGTATACGCTTGATGAGCTGGAGTGGAACTTTCATCATCTCAGCAAAGCAGACGGACATTTTATTTGGCCATCTTTGCGCTGGCTTTTCGACACATTCCCCAATTTAGAAAAAGAACCATTTTTCACCCAGATAAAGGGACAGCGGATGGATGAGATGCACACGCAATTTAAGACATTTGAACAGTTGGAAGACTACTGCTATCATGTAGCCGGATCTGTCGGTGAAATGCTGCTGCCAGTATTGCACGAGTATCCATCTGAGCAAATTGTCCAAGCGGGAATCAAGCTCGGAAAGGCAATGCAAATTGTTAATATTTTACGGGATGTTGGAGAAGACTTGGAAAGGGGCCGGCGATATTTGCCATTATCGATTATGGCAGCCTACGACTATTCAGAGGAAGCGTTCTATGCTCAGGAATCATCCTTGGCGTTCCGCCAGGTAGTCGATGAACTGATAAATACTGCAAACAATTGGTTCGAAGAAGGTCTGCAAGGCTTGAATACGTATCCTGAATCGAGCGCATTTGCGATAACTTTGGCTAGCAGCTATTACGCAGCAATCATGGATGTAATCAAAGAGAATGACTATGATGTTTTCCATAGGCGCGCATATGTATCGCAGTCCCGTAAACTGGCACTCTATCAAGCTGCTAAAAAGGCTAGGAAAAAGGAATCTATCACATGATGTACCGTATCTTTGCAGTTTGGCTGTTTATTGGGCTTTTGCTTCTTTTATTTTGGGAGCTTCCGGAGTGGCTGTATTTCGCAAATAGCATCTTTATGATCCTTTACAGTGCAGCTGTACTGGTGGAAAGCAAAGCTTATTTATTTAATGATTCGAAAATTGGGAAGACGACTGTCGTTCTCTTGGTTATTGGCTTGACAACATTGCTGATAGAAGCACTGAGCGTCTATACCGGGTTTCCTTTTGGAGAATACGAATACACGACGATGCTCGGCTATCATGTGTTAGGAGTACCTTTTACAATTGCCATTGCTTGGGTTGGTTTTATTATTAACAGTACGATGATCAGCACTCAGCAAAATAAGTTGCTGCGAGCTTTGGAGACAGGCGTATGGGTCGTCCTTATCGATCTTATACTCGACCCTGTCGCATTGGCTTGGGGCTTTTGGCAGTGGGATGACGGCGGCTTTTACTATGGCATTCCGGCAACGAACTTTATAACATGGTTCTTCCTAGCTGCCATTTTGTCATATCTGCTTCCATTGCAAAAAGGAAAAAGGCCATCAGCCCGGTCATATCGTTTGCCGGAATTGATGTTCCTGTTTTTCGGATTGCTGGCCTTGAAGAAAGGTTTCATCCTAGTCTTTTGTCTGGCCATTCTGTTCATCCTTCTTTCAGAAGGGAGGAGAGTACTTGATTCAAGCAGAAAAAAAGCGCTGGTTCATTAAACTCTTTGCTGCTTATCAACGATTCTATTTGCTTCCCCGTAATTTTGAACGGGTAGAAGCAACTGGACATATCGAGGTACCAGAAAAACCAGCCGTATATATAGCCAATCATAGCTCCTGGTGGGATGGTCTGTTGATTTTTCAAGTTACGGAAAAGCATGTAAAGGGTGACCATTATATGCTGATGGCTCAAGAGGGGCTGGAAACGTTTCGTTTCTTTCGCAAGCTTGGTGCCTTTTCCATTGATAAGACAAGAATTCGCGATGTTGTCACTTCCCTCCAGTATGCAAGACAGCTGCTGGAAGGAGGCAGCTGTGTATGGCTGTTTCCCCAGGGACAGATTTTGCATCAAGACCAGCGGCCATATCTCTTTGAGACGGGAATAGGGTATCTGCTTCATCAGATGCCTGTCCCGGTTGTTCCGGTCACCTTGCATTATCATTTTGGAGAAGAAAAAAAGCCTATAGCATCCATGCATTTCGGTGCACCGATTCAGGAGGACTGGGAAACCATGACGAGGGCCAGTGTGAGTTTATACTTATCAAAACTGCTGGAGGAACAAGCAGACGAACATAAGCAAACAATCATTGGCGGACAGCAGTTAGAGCCCCAGGAACAAATCAGCTAGGAAGGGAGAAGCGTTTATGTTTGTACTATTAATGACCATCATCTCCCTGCTTCTGCTTCAGCTTATCTGGGTGCTCTATAACAGCACAGCCTTCCCGAAAAGCAAGAAGAAAGCGAATGCATCGATTAAGCCAGTGAGCATTTTGATACCTGCACGTAATGAAGAAGATAATATTGGACGATTACTCGAAAGCCTGATACCACAGCAGCCCTACATAAAAGAGATTCTAGTATTAGACGATCAATCCTCTGATGGTACAACCTCTGTTGTGCGTCAATTCCAGCATACGTTTCCCAATTTAAAGCTTTATCGTGGGAAGGAGCTGCCTTCCGGCTGGACAGGGAAGAACTACGCCTGTCAGCAATTGGGGGAATATGCGGAAGGGGATTGGTTGTTGTTCCTCGATGCGGATGTAACAGTGGACAAAAACGGATTGGCGCTGCTCCAACCGTATCTTGACAAGAATTATCGGATGATATCCGCGTTTCCGAGGCAGCGTGTACATACTTTTCTGGAACGCATGCTCGTTCCGTTTATGATTTTCCTCGTTATTTGCCACTTGCCAATCCGACAAGTAACGAAAAACCAAGATCCTAAATTTACTGCTGCTCACGGTGCATTTATCTGCATCCACAAGGAGAGTTATCAACACGCAGGCAGTCATGCTGCTATCAAATCAGCCATAGTGGATGATATGGAACTGATGCGCCTCATGAAGCGGTTTCAGTTTCCAGTCGCGTTGCTTCGCGGTGAGAAATTCGCAAGTATGCGGATGTACGACACAAACCGTTCTGTATGGCTGGGATTCCGTAAAAATATTTTCACAGGGACTGGGAGCAATATATTCCTTACTTTGTTTATATGTTTCCTGTATGCACTGCTTTATGTGCTGCCGTCGGTTTTCTTTGTTTATGCATTAGTAATCAGAAATAATCAGATCCTGCTCACAGCCGCTGCAGCTTATCTGATAGGGGCAATCATTAAAATTTTCATTGATTCCCGCGCTAAGACAGACTGGTATACGTCCTTTCTCTATCCTATTGCATGCAGCTGCTTCATTTTACTCGCTTTGGATGCCATACGGATTCATAAGCAAAGAGAGGGATATGAATGGAAAGGCAGGAGATATTACGAATGAAACGTGCTGTTATCATAGGTGGCGGGTTAGGTGGTTTAACGACCAGTATTTACCTTGCCCATGCCGGATGGAATGTCACCATACTTGAAAAGAACAAGACACTAGGCGGAAAGCTGCAGCAAGTTAACAAAGATGGTTTCCATTTTGATCTTGGGCCAAGCACTATTACATTGAAGCACATATTCGAACAGGTATTCCGTGATGCAGGGCGGGACAGCCGGGATTATTTGACCTTCTATCCAATTTCACCGATCGGGAAGAATTTCTTTCCGGATGGACACATTGTCGAGCTCATTGCTGACATAGAGCAAATGCAGGCGCAGCTTGCTGCCTACAGCAAAGCTGATGCTAAAGCTTATCCCGCATTCCTAGCTGAAAGCAGGAGGCTTTTTCAGATTTCAGAAAAGGCATTTCTGCATAAAGCCCTGTTTTTATGGTTGGAAAAACTGCAGCCTGGGCTTGTGCGTGATTTTGCCAAAATCCGTCCGATGCAATCATTTCAAACTTTATTAAAACGGTACTTCAAGCATCCCAATACATTACGCTTGTTCGGCAGATACGCAACATACGTTGGATCTTCCCCTTTTCAGGCACCATCCATTTTTGCGATGCTTGCATTCCTGGAAGCAGGGAAGGGCGTTTATGGCATTAAAGGCGGCACATATAAACTCGTGGAAGCATTCGAGAAGCTGGCTGTGGAATTAGGCGTTGCCATCGAAACAGAAACCGATGTCACAAGTATAAAGACTAGTAGAGGGGCTGTAACAGGGGTTACGACTACCAAAGGTGACTATGCTTGTGATACGCTTATCGGAAACGGAGATGCCCTAAGTTTGTATAGCGGATTGCTGGATGACTCTGACCGACCGCATTTCTCTGACCGAAAAATAAAGAAAGTGGAACCTTCCTTGTCTGGGTTTACGATGCTTTTAGGTGTTAAAAAGCATTACGCCCAATTAGCTCATCATAATGTCTTCTTTCCATCCGATTATAAGGCAGAATTTTCTTCGATCTTTAAGGAAAGACAGTATATTAAGGAGCCGACACTTTATATTTGTTTTTCAGGAGCAAGTGAGCCAGATCTTGCACCTGCCGGTATGAGCAATTTGTTTGTTCTTGCAAATGCGCCTTATCTAACAGGAATAAACCAGCTGGAGGATAAAGAACAATATAAGGAAATGCTTATCCGGCAGCTTGAAGATAAAGGGCTGACAGCTTTATCGGAACATATCATCTGCGATGAGCTTCAAACTCCAGCTGACTTAGCGGTACGGACCCGTGCTTATAGAGGCGCAATTTATGGGATGAGTTCGAACAGCTTCCAGCAAGCTTTCTTCCGGATACCGAATAAAGATACCCATATTAAAGGTCTTTGGTTCGCAGGTGGTTCGACCCACCCAGGCGGCGGTACACCCATGGTCACATTAAGCGGTAAATTAACAGCACAAGCAATATTACAGGGATAGGTATTAGAGCCAGGGGGAAACAGGATGACAGAAAAATCCATACATAACCGTAAGGATGAACATATACATATAACACTGAATGAACAGGTACAAGGAAAAGGGATCACAACTGGTTTCGAATCTTACCGATTCGAGCATCAGGCTCTTCCTGAGATCAGCTTCCATTCCATTGATACTAGCACCATATTCCTTGGGAAACAGATCAAAGTTCCTTTCCTTATCAGCAGTATGACCGGGGGTACACCCCGTGCCCATGAGATCAACCGGAATTTAGCTAGTGCTGCTGAAGAAAAAGGTTGGGCACTTGGTCTTGGTTCCAGTCGAGTGGCACTTGAGAATAAGACAGCCGCGGCAAGCTTTCAGCTGCGGGAAGAAGCACCGACCATACCAATCTTTGCAAATTTAGGAGCTGTACAGCTGAATTATGGCTATGGGCCAGAGGAATGCAGGCAAATTGTACATTTAACTGGCGCAGATGCCATTGTATTGCATCTAAACAGCATGCAGGAGATTTTCCAGGATGAAGGAGATACGGACTTCAGCGGACTTTTGATTAAAATCGCAAAAGTGGCTGACGCATTATCTGTACCTGTCGGGATCAAGGAAGTTGGGTTTGGAATCGCTCCTGATACATGCAGCCAGCTGCTTGAAGCTGGTGTGCAATTTATCGATACAGCAGGTGCTGGCGGAACATCTTGGATTGAAGTGGAGAAATATCGTTCTCAGAATTCGATAAAGCAAAGAGCTGCGTCAGCATTTCTTGATTGGGGTCTTCCAACAGCTAGATGCGTCGAACAGCTGAGCAGATTAGCAAAAGCACCTGACTGCTTGATTGCCAGCGGAGGAATCACAAACGGCGTTGATGCAGCTAAAGCGATAGCTTTAGGCGCTGATATGGCAGGCTATGGGCGTTCCATATTACCTGAAGCTGTCGATTCAAAAGAGGCGCTGCTTGAACGATTCGAGCAGCTGGAACTGGAGCTTAAGATCAGCATGTTCGGAATCGGAGCTCAAAATATGGAGTCCCTGAAAAATACGGACAGGTTAATCAGTCGAAACGCCTGAAATATAGGTTTTTGTCATAGTACATGTTCTTTCGCCCTTTCATATGTTATAGAGAATCCAATACAGAAAGGGGAAAGAACATGCGTAAAAGACATTGCTGTCCGCCTCCGCGCCCAGTACATTGCAATACAGTACACTGCGGAACGAAGACTATTGTCGATCCTGTCATCAACAATGTACAACACACTTACTCTGAAGAGGTAATTGAGCATATACACCCAGTTCACACTACAGTGGTGAACCACCATAAAGTGAAGAATGTCCACATGTACCCGCATACGACTTCTTATGCTAACGAAAAATCAATGGAGCAGACTCATCTTAGCCCGACTCACAATAGTCCTCCAAAACCGAATCCTTGTCATGACTGTGGTCCAATGCCAATGCCGATGCCAGCACCTATGCCGATGCCGCAGCAGGTTAGCCCGCAAATGTACCAGCCGCAGCCTCAGCAGCAGCCGCAAATGGCACCAAAGCCTAAACCAACTCAGAAAAAGTGGTACTAATAGTCGTATTAGAGCTGGCGTCAGCCAGCTCTTTTATGCTTAGATAGAAACAGTGAAAAGAAGAGGAGCGTATGTCCCCGATGAAGAATTTATATGTGACTGGATACAAGCACTACGAAATGGGAATCTTTAAAATGAGTGATCCTCGTGTGCATTATATCAAGCAAACCATACGGGACAAGCTTGTCGGTCTGATAGAAGCAGGATTGGAATGGGTGATTTTGTCCGGACAAACAGGTGTAGAGCTTTGGGCAGCACAGGTTGTCCTTGATTTGAAGGAAGAGGAATATGATATCCAGCTTGCTGTCATCCCGCCATTTGATAATCAGGACGCACGCTGGGCAGAAGATCTGCAGGAAGAGTATCAGGAGCTGATCATGCTCGCTGATTTCTATCAGCCAATTTATGAAGGCGACTATAAAGGACCTTATCAATTTAAAGCGCGTGACAAATGGATGCTGTCTAAAACGGAGGCAGCACTGGTCATGTATGACGAGAACCAGACAGGCAGTGTCGATTTCTTCCTTAAAGAAGCACGCAGCTATCAAGAAGCGCATGATTATGAGCTTTATTATATAACTGCGCTGGATTTACAGGACACACTTGAACGGGAACAAATGAATGATCCTTCCTATTGGGATCAGACATGAGAAGAAAATTGACAATCTTAGATGATTTTGAAAGAATGGACTTATATACAATTGTATAAATGAGGTGACTTGTGTATGGCTTTGGCAAACATCCAACTGACACAAAAAGATATCTTTGAGAAGAATTTCAAAACAGGCATGCGTGGTTATAACCAAGATGAAGTCGATGAATATTTGGACAAGATCATTCAAGACTATGAAACATTCCAAAAAGAAATCGATCGGCTGAAAAGCGAAAATGAACGCCTGCGACAGCAGCAGGCCTCAAATGACACGGTCAGATCAACCAGATCTGCACAGCAGCCGAAAGAGCAAGTTTCTCAGCCAGCTGCTCCAGTAAGGGAGCGAGAGACACAAACGAATCATCAAGTGAATTATGACATCCTCAAACGGTTATCCAATCTGGAAAAGGCCGTTTTTGGAAAAAAATTCGCAGAGAATGATGTTTGATGCCGGGCGGCCTTGACTATTAACGTCGAACCGCGTACAATAGGTTAGCAACTTAAAAATGAATGTTTGAGTAATCGCTGCAGTGATGCAGAGGAAAGTCCATGCTCACACAGGCTGAGATGCTTGTAGTGTTCGTGCTTGGCGAATTCATAAGCCAAGGTAGCAGCAATGCTAACGGCAGGCAGAAAGCCTAAGTCTTCGGATATGGCTGACATGTCTTGAAAGTGCCACAGTGACGTAGTCAGCTTGGAAACTTGCTGAGTGGAACGAGGTAAACCCCACGAGTGAGCAACCCAAATGTTGGTAGGGGCACCCTTGATTATGGGAATTCAACCTAAAAAGGGACAAGCGCTGAGCTTGTAGATAGATGATTACTGCCGTTGTACGAGGCTGACCACCGCTCGCAGTGCATCGGTACAGAACATGGCTTACAGAACATTCATTTGGTCCACTGTATACAACAAACAGCCCTTTCTAACTGGTTTCAGGTAGAGAGGGCTTTTTAATACATAAAAGCGAGGTTTTACATGATGAAAAGGCAAGTGACCCTGATTGCCACTGCTGCGATGGGATTGG
This sequence comes from Terribacillus saccharophilus, assembly GCF_046592595.1. Taxonomy (GTDB): domain Bacteria; phylum Bacillota; class Bacilli; order Bacillales; family Amphibacillaceae; genus Terribacillus; species Terribacillus saccharophilus_C. The sequence goes on from NZ_JAWVPF010000002.1 coordinate 153,854, forward strand.
AAGCTGTCGTTGCACGTGAAGTGAAGCAGCTGGGCTATGAAGATGTGCAAGTAGACAATGGCAAAGTAATATTTCAGGCAGATCCGTCTGCCATCGCACGCTGCAATCTGTGGCTGCGGACAGCCGATCGTATCAAAGTACTTGTTGGTGAGTTCAAGGCGACTACTTTTGACGAGCTTTTCGAACAGACAAAGGCATTACCGTGGGAAACGTACATACAGGAAAATGGAGAATTCCCCGTTATCGGGAAAAGTGTCAAATCGACGTTATATAGCGTCCCGGATTGTCAGCGTATTGTAAAGAAGGCTGTCGTTGAGAGGCTGAAGCAAAAGCATGGTATTGCTTCCTGGCTGGAGGAGTCTGGCCCAAGACACCGGATCGAAGTGGCCATCTTGAAGGATACAGTCAGTTTGACATTGGACACGAGCGGTACTGGACTGCATAAGCGCGGTTATCGTGTCGGACAAGGTGAAGCGCCGATTAAAGAAACCCTTGCTGCTGCGATGGTGCTTTTGACGAACTGGCGTCCGGAATTCCCGCTGCATGACCCGTTCTGCGGCAGTGGCACGATCGCTATCGAAGCTGCGCTTATCGGTCAGAATATCGCACCTGGTTTTAACCGGGAATTCGATGCGGAAAATTGGCATTGGATAAAATCCGATCTATGGGAAAAGGCCCTTGAAGAAGCAGAGGACTTGGCCAATTATGATCAGGAACTCCAAATTTCCGGATCGGATATTGATCATAAAATGGTGGAAATCTCGAAGGCAAATGGTATCGAAGCAGGACTTGGGGAATTGGTCGACTGGAGACAGATGCAGGTGGCTGATTGGAATCCGAAGCAGGAGAATGGCTATATGATATCGAATCCGCCTTATGGGGAAAGATTGGGAGATCGTCCTGAAGTGGAAAAAGCCTATAAAGAGTTGGGATCCATCATGAAGGACCATCCTTCATGGAGCGGCTATATCTTAACAGCACATGAAGGTTTCGAGACATTCTATGGCAAGCAGGCAACGAAAAAACGCAAGCTTTTCAACGGTTTTATCAAAACCGATTATTATCAGTATTTCGGCAAGCATATCTGAAAAAGGGAGCGGATAGTATGTCAGATGCAACACAGCAATATTGGGACTTAATCAAGGAACAAAAGGCGTATGAAGAAGCAATAGCCCTCATGCATTGGGACTTGCGGACGAAAGCACCGAAAGCCGGTATGGAACACCGGGCTGAAGCGATAAGCTATTTATCACAGCAGTCGCATCGTCTATCTACATCTGACAAACTGAAAGAACTGATTGACGAACTGAAGCCGATTGCCACTGATGAGATTCTGGTTAAATCACTGGCTGAGAGTGAAAAAGAATACGATCGCAACAAGAAAATTCCGGAAGAAGAATTCAAAGCATATATCATGCTTCAATCCAAGGCCGAATCGGTATGGGGAGAGGCTAGGGAGAAAGGTGATTTCAGCTTGCTCCAGCCCTATTTGGAGGAACTGGTCACTTATAAGAAGAAATTCGCTTCCTACTGGAATGCTGATCAGCATGCTTATGACGTCCTGTTGGATATGTATGAGCCAGGCGTGACGATGGAGACACTGGACAAAGTGTTCCCGGCATTACGCAAATCTCTTACAAATCTGCTTGAACAAATCAAGCAATCAGATGTGAAACCAGACACTAGTATCCTCCATACACATTTCTCGAAGGAACAGCAAAAAGCTTTCACTATTTCTGTTCTGGAAAAAATGGGTTATGACTTCGAAGCGGGAAGACTGGATGATACAATTCACCCATTTGAAATCACACTGAACCCGAAGGATGTCCGCATCACTACTCGTTATGATGAAGAAGACTTCCGTATGGCCGTTTTTGGTACGATTCATGAAGGCGGCCACGCGCTGTACGAACAGAACATAGCAGATACATTGGCTGCGACACCTTTAGCAAGCGGAACAAGCATGGGAATCCATGAATCCCAGTCTTTATTCTGGGAAAACTTTGTCGCACGAAACGAAGCTTTCTGGAAAGGTCATTTTGAGGAGTTCAAAACGTATGCTCCAGCATCGCTGCAGGAGATCGACTTTAACACCTTCTATCAGGCGGTGAATGAAGTGAAAGCCTCATTCATCCGAATCGAGGCTGACGAATTAACTTACGCTTTGCACATCATGATCCGTTATGAGCTGGAGAAGGCATTATTCAAAGATGAGATAACAGTTAAAGATCTTCCTGAAATCTGGAATAAGAAGATGGAAGAGTATCTTGGCATTATACCCGAAAGCGATGCTCAAGGTGTGCTTCAGGATATCCACTGGTCCGGTGGGGACTTTGGTTATTTCCCATCTTATGCTTTAGGTTATATGTACGCAGCACAGTTCCATGCCAAGATGCAGGAGTCTTTGGATACGGATAAGTTAATAGAAGAAGGCGATTTTGCTCCGATCAAGCAATGGCTGACAGAGCATATCCATCAATACGGAAAAGCTAAGAAGCCATTGGAATTGCTGCAGGATGTAACTGGTGAAGGATTAAATGCAAATTATCTTGTAAGCTATTTGACTAAGAAATACAGCAAAATCTATCAATTATAAAAAAAGATGCAGACAGAGTCTGCATCTTTTTTTTAGCTTAGCTTAATGCTGATGCCATATCTGGCACTTGCAAATCAGCGTCTTTATAGATTCCTTCCAAGTCAGACTGGAAAGCATCGAATTGTTTCTTAGCAGCATCAAAGTTCGGCTCAGTTTGAGAAGCATCAATTGCTTTGCTCACTTCTTCGAAATAAGATTTTAAGGAATCAAGGGAAGCAGTAAAAGCTTCTTTCTCTTCTTCTGGAAGATTGCTTTCCAGTTTGTAGTCAGCAAGCTTTTCTGCACCTTCATCAGCTGCTTTTTTAGCAGCCTCAGCGGAAGTCTTGATAACATCCTCTGTGGAAGCTTCGTCAGCTAGAGCAGTCTGATACGCTGCGATTGGTGCATAATTAGGACTGAATTCCGCTGTAAAATCCATTTGCGTATGTAGCAGTTCTTTTTTGACATCAGTCGTTTCTGTTTTTTCCGAACCGCTGTCTGATTTACTTTGTGAATCAGCATTTGAACAACCTGTTGCAAAGATGGCTACGATAGCCGTTAACGCAAGCAAATACATAAGCTTTTTCACGCTAACATCCCCTTTCTAATTGGCTTTTTTAGTTTAATGCTAACTTTTTGAATTGTAAATACTTAGGAGAAATGTTGCGCAAGTTAGAAAAATCTAATAAATCCGATAAAACGGAATTATCATAAAATCATTGAAACCGGAAACAAGAATGCTATAATATAAGTCGGATTCTGATAAAGGGGTTTTGCACGTTGACGAAGCATAGCTTGGCCTATTTTCTTGATGATATCTGGGCAAAAGGGTTTAAACTGACAGACGAAGACGTACAATTCATCTATTTTGGCAAAAATTATGCCAATGCTCCTGATTGGAAGGTCATTTTTGCTGTACAAGTGACTTTGCGTTTTCAGCATGCCTTTGATGGCAGCTTTTATCTTAGTGTGCTGGATTTGATCGGGGACGATAAGATACATACAAAAAAACAAGCAGAAGATCTGCTTGCCAGAAAAGGATTTCAGCTTCAGTATCATTGAGTCTGACGAATCGCTTCCCGAGCAAGCTGATCTGCTGCTTTGTTTTGTTTTTCCGGTATCCATTTAATGAAGAAATAAGGGAACTGCCTGCTGAGCTTCATTATTTGTTCCAATAGCGGCTGAAACTCTTTGTTCTTGGTATATTCCTTGTCGATTGCTTGTACTGCCGCTTGGGAATCCGAGCGCAAGGAGATGATATCGTCGGGGTGATCGCTCTGACAGATTTCCAGTGCTTTAATGATGGCCCAAAACTCGGCGTGATGATTTGTCATCATACCGAGCTGGACGCTGTACGTCTTTCGTGTACCATCTTTTATGATCACAATACCTGCACCGCTTTGCCCCGGATTGCCACTAGTCGCACCATCCGTATATACCTCGATCAATATCTCAGCCTCCTAATCATTGATTTGCTTGTACATTCGTTTCGCTCCGTATAGAAACGGCGTCGAAATGATGCTTACCACGAACTTCAGCAAATAAGTCGAGATGAAGATCTCAAACCATACTGAACCTTCATATATCCCTGCGAAGGCGATTGTACAAAAGACGAGTGTATCCAGCAGCTGACTGAGCATCGTGCTGCCATTGTTTCGCACCCAAAGGAATTTATCATCTGGAAGAATCCGCTTGATGAGTGCGTACAGCCAGACATCGACATATTGGCTGATACCGAATGCAATCAGACTTCCAAGAGCTACTCTAGGCAGGAAGCCAAATATCGTACTAAGAGATGTTTGTGCAATGTCGCTTGGTGCAGGGTCGAATACAAGGACAACCTGCATGATGATTGTCATGATGATAAGGGTAGCAAAACCAAGTCCAACCGCTTTTCTTGCGATTTTTTTACCATAATTTTCATTTAGTATATCTGAAGCCAGGAAAATGGTTCCATATATGATATTACCCATTGTCGCTGTCAAACCGAACAGCTCGATCGTCTTTGTCACCTGTATATTTGCCAATACTGTAGCCATACCAACCCATACGAACAATCCAAGACGCCCGAACAGCCGATACATGATTAACAGCAGGACAAAATTTATAATAGAAAAGACAATCCAAAGTAAATCGTTATTCAATGCTGCTCCTCCTAGTGAAATTAACTTAGACAATGGAAGAGTATACGCGCTTTTCCATGCGGATGCAACTAATGGAAAGAAGTGTATACAAAAAAGCAGCAACCCACTGGATTGCCGCTTAGGATTATATTATAGTTTTTCTACGTTAGCTGCTTGAGGTCCTCTTTCTCCTTCGATTACTTCAAAGGATACTTCCTGACCTTCTTCAAGATTCTTGAAGCCTTCTTCCTGGATGGCGGAGTAATGTACAAACACATCGTTACCGTCCTCTACTTGAATGAATCCGTAACCTTTTTCAGCGTTGAACCACTTTACAATACCGTTTGGCATATTCCTTATCCTCCTAAAAGACGTTTCACAGAAAACGCATGTAATATGCAAAAAAGAAGTGCATGAATTAAAAAAGGCAGTCTGCTAGAAGGGCGGAATTACTTAGCTCTTCTGCAAGCTGCCAATGTTCTTATTCCGCTCATCTTGTTTGCTTGACACAAATATAGCTTATTTTGAAAAATGCGTCAAGTAGGGAAAAATGGTGGTTTATTGGGAAAGTAATCGCTTTCTACGCGGATTGAAAAGCTGTATCGTTCCTTCTTTCTTTTCAATTTGAGACATCTTATGTTTTTTTAGAACAACCAGCGCTCTCCGTTGCTGGGTTGATATGATTCCATTACAATATAATAAATCGTATATTGTCGGAAGGAGGCGAATGTTTGACTATTCAAGTCGGCGTAACCGGGTGGGGAGATCATGATAAGCTATATCCGGATACAAAAGCCAGGCAGCAAAAATTGAAAATATATGCAACCCATTTTGATGTTGTCGAAGTGGATTCTTCCTTTTATGCCATCCAGTCTGTCAGTAACTATACGAAATGGGCAGAAGAAACTCCTGAGCATTTTTCCTTTATTATAAAAGCACATCAGGATATGACTGGCCAAAGCCGGAAAAAAATGACGCGAGCAGAGGCAGCAACATTATTTGATCATTTCTTGGCATCGATTAAGCCCATTTTGGAAGCAGATAAGCTTGCTGCAATCCTTTTTCAGTTTCCTCCTTGGTTCCAGGTGGAAAAGACAAGTATCGATAGACTCCGTTTTATTCGCGAGCTGACAAAGGGGCTGCCGGTAGCGATTGAATTCAGGAACCAGTCTTGGTATGCAGAGGAATACAGAGACAGGACGCTCGGTTTGTTGCGAGAGTTAGGATTTATACATACAGTTTGCGATGAACCACAGGCAGGAAGCGGTTCTGTTCCTCTGGTTCCCGAAGCTACCCACGACCAGCTGACACTTGTTCGTTTTCATGGACGGAATGTGCACGGCTGGAACCAAAATGGCCGCGAAGACTGGCGAAAAGTCCGTTTTTTATATCGATACAATAACAGCGAACTGAAAGAGTGGCGGGATACTGCGTTGGAGTTGGAGCAATCCAGTTCACGGGTCATTTTACTATTCAATAATAATTCCGGCGGTGATGCCAGTGATAATGCCAAGGAAATGATGCAGCTCCTTGGTCAGCAGCTGCCGGATCCGCCTCCAGAACAGCTGAACCTATTTGACCAGGAAGGGCGATGAATGATGGAACAGAAAAATCAATTGGAAGAAATGGAGCGTTATGCATATACCATCTTCCGTAAAGACGCCACAGGGCACGATTTTTACCACATGAAACGTGTTGCTAAAATGGGCAGGAAAATTGCATTCGAAGAAGGTGCAGATCCGTTCCTGACAGAGGCGATCGGTTGGATGCATGATATTGGAGATCATAAACTATTTGATGAGCCGGCAGATGCTGTGGCAGAGGCACAAGGTTTTCTGCGCCGTATCGGATTGGAGGAAGGCGTAATTCAAGATATCTTCCAGGCGTGCCGCAATATTTCCTTCAGTAAAGGACGAACTCCTGATACATTGGAAGGCAGAATCATTCAGGATGCTGATCGTCTTGATGCAATAGGAGCTATCGGGATTGCCCGGACATTCGCGTTTGGCGGAGCCGCGAGCCGCCTTATCCACTGGCCAAATGATCCCAAGCATTCGAGTGTCCAGCATTTTTATGATAAACTGTTGAAATTGAAAGAAACACTTCATACGAAAACAGCATTGCGTATGGCTGAAACGAGACATGCTTATATGCAGGAATTCCTGGACCGATTTTTTGAGGAATGGGAAATGCCGTGTGATGATATACGATAAAGGAATGATATTTTATGACTACTTCTGAACAAGCTTATCTGGATCTATGCAGACATGTACTTGAAAATGGCACAAAGAAAGAAGATCGCACAGGCACAGGCACTGTTTCTGTTTTCGGTTACCAGATGCGCTTTGACCTGCAAAAAGGTTTCCCTTTGCTTACAACAAAAAAAGTCCCTTTCCGGCTGATCGCCAGCGAACTCCTTTGGTTCCTTAAGGGAGATACGAATATCCGCTATTTGCTGGAACACAACAATAACATTTGGAATGAGTGGGCGTTTAAGAACTGGGTGGAAAGTGAAGCATATGACGGACCGGATATGACCGATTTCGGACGTCGATCCCTGCAAGATGATGACTTCCGCACAGCATATGAAACGCAAATGGAACGATTCAAACAGCTCATTCTGTCTGATGATGCTTTCAGTGAACGTTTTGGCCATCTTGGGGACGTATATGGAAAACAGTGGCGAAACTGGAAGACAACGCAGGGAGAAAGCATCGATCAATTGCAAGACATAATTGAAACGATCAAGAAAAATCCCGATTCCAGAAGATTGATAGTTTCCGCCTGGAACCCAGAAGATGTACCATCTATGGCACTGCCGCCTTGTCACACGATGTTCCAGTTTTATGTAGCGGACAACAAGCTTTCTTGCCAGCTGTACCAGCGCAGCGGCGATATTTTCCTTGGCATTCCATTTAATATTGCCAGCTACAGTTTGCTGACACATTTGATTGCCAAGGAATGCGGATTGGATGTTGGGGATTTCATCCACACAATTGGTGATGCACATTTATATACAAACCATCTTGAGCAAGTGGAAACGCAGCTAAGCCGTACACCGAAAGCATTGCCGACATTGCATATCAAAGACGGCTTGCGTTCTGTTTTCGATGCTTCCATGGAAGACTTGGAGATCATCGGATATGAACCGCATCCTGCTATCAAAGCGCCAGTCGCCGTTTAAGGAGGGACAAGCATGATTTCATTATTGTTTGCCATGGATCAGAACCGAGGTATCGGGTATAAAAATGATCTTCCATGGAGAATTCCGCGAGATCTGAGATTCTTTAAAGAAAAAACGACCGGTCAAATAATTGTCATGGGGAGAAAGACACTTGATTCGATGAATGGTGCATTGCCGAATCGGACGAACATTGTACTTACAAGGGATAAAGCATTTAAATCAGATGGTGTTACGGTCTTGCATGATGTGAAAGAAGTAAAGGAATTAGCGGACAAGCACTCCGAAAAAGAGATTTTCGTTATCGGTGGAAGCGAGATATTTTCCCAGACATTGGAAATCGCTGATCGTATTTATATGACGTATATTGAGGAAAGTTTTCCGGCAGATACGCATTTCCCTGACTTTCCGCCGGAAGAGTGGAATGAAACATCACGTGAGAAGGGCGTCAAAGATGAACGCAATCCATACGATTATTACTTCATCCAATATGATCGGGTAAGCCGCTAAAATGCTGTATGTATTTTTGCCGCCTGTTTTTTTCTTCTTACTTATAGCACTGACAATTTATTACCCGGTGTGGAGGAAGAAAAGCGAAGTACAATCGAAAGAAGGTGAATGAATGCGTTCTTTTTATCATTACATGATGACATATCGAGGACGGAAGAAGCCTACGGATGAGAGTCGTCTTGCGGACTGGATGTTCGGGGATCATAATTTCCCAAAGCATAGCTCATCTTATGACGAAATCAGCGAATACTTGGAATGGAACAGTCCTTTCCATGGAGCGCTGCAGGTTTTTGATCGTCTTTGGCGGACTTATGAAACAACAGAATAAGTGATTATCATGCCTGTATCTTCAGATACAGGCATTTTTTTATACCATCTTCAGGTAAAAAAATGTCAAATGTCATTGAAGTTTCTGATAATTATTTATACTATGGAACTAATGCAAGGTGGTGTAAGTTTATGGAAGCTGTCGGACTTGCTTTACTAAGTATCTTATTGGCATATCTGCTTGGCTCTCTAAATGGAGCCTATTATATGATGAAAAGGAAGCATGGAATCGATATACGCACGACAGGAAGCGGGAATGCAGGGGCAACAAACGCGGGAAGAGCGATGGGGAAGAAAGGTTTCTTTTGGGTGCTTGCTTTCGATTTAGCTAAGGGAATGCTAGCCGTTATGCTTATACGCTGGAGCGGTCAGACTGAGCTTATCTCAGGTTTAAGTGTAATAGCAGCAGTGCTCGGTCATATATTCCCTATTCAGCTTCGCTTCAAAGGCGGAAAAGGAATAGCGGTATCCCTCGGGGCGCTTGTCATCTTTTCCTACCAAACAACCTTCCTGCTGCTCGCTGTGTTTTTATGTATCTATCTTTTTGTCAGGAGATTCAGCATCTCAGGATTACTTGCTTATGCCTGTACAGCCATGCTGCTTCCATTTTTACGATTGGACATGTTAACAATTGCTGTTTACGTTGTAGTGACTGTCCTTATCCTGGCAGCCCATCATACGCATCTGAAGGCTGCTTGGAGCTATTTGCTATTACGTAACGAAAGGTGACATACGATGAATTCGACACAGTTAAAGTACAAAATTGCTACAGAACCGTGGGAATACGAACAGGTGCATGCATTGAATTACCGTACCTTCACGGAGGAGATTCCTCAGCATGAAGCCAATCAAGAACGTATAAGAATCGATCGGTTCGATCAGGAAAATACATATATTATAGGGATTGATGGCCAGACGGTCGTAGCGATGATCGCAATCCGATCACTCAGACCATTTTCACTTGATGAAAAATTAGAACTGCTTGATGACTATTTGCCTCCTCACGATGCCAAATGTGAAATCAGACTGCTGGCAGTTGAAAAAGCTTATCGTGACAGCTTCGTGTTTTTCCGGCTTGCTGAAGCACTTATACAGTACTGTCTCGAAAATGGGTTTGATATGGCTGTCATTTCTGGCGTGCTGCGCCAGCAAAAACTGTACAAACATATGGGATTTGTCAGTTTCGGGCCATTGGTTGGATCAGGAGATGCACTATTCCAGCCGATGTATGTGACGGAAGAATTATTTCAGCGCAAAGCGCGGGCATTTCAGCGTGTTCTTCAGCAGCAACAGGAGCCGATTAGTTTCCTTCCAGGTCCTGTTCCAATGGCGGACCAAGTAAAAAAGGCGATGGGTGAAACAGCCTGTTCACACCGTGCACCTGCATTTCTTGATCACCTTCATCAGCTGCGGAAGCGTCTAAGCAGTTTGACTCTGGCAGAGCATGTCCAAATACTGCTGGGAACTGGAACCCTGGGAAATGACGCAGCCGCAGCTCACTTACGCACATTGGATCAGCATGGGCTTATTCTTGTTAATGGAGAGTTCGGCTCAAGGCTGACAGATCATGCGCGGCGGGCGGGTCTGCGTTTCAGCACAGTGGAAATCCCTTGGGGTGAAAGCTTTGATTATGATCATTTATTAGAAGAGGCAGAAGCTAGTAATTCCGCCTGGATATGGGCTGTCCATTTAGAAACCTCAACTGGTGTGCTGCAGGACATAAATCAACTGAAGTACATTACCAAGAAGACTGGTAGTAAGCTGGTTCTGGACTGCTGCAGTTCCCTTGGAAATGTACCACTGGATCTGCGAGATGTATTCCTGGCCACTGCTGGCAGCGGAAAGGGCGTAGCTTCCTATGCTGGTTTGGCTTTCGTATTTTATCATCACCACATAGAAATATCCGATAGCATTCCACGATATTTGGATCTGGGCCTTTATCATACATATGACAGCGCGCCGTTCACGCATTCATCCAATTTGATCAAAGCTTTGTCTGCTGCAATCGATCAATGGGAAGATGCGAAGCTGATGCAACGCGTCAGCGAATTGACTAAAAGATTGATTGAGCTCTGCAAAGAGAAGGGGTTGACGCTCTTAGCAAATGCAGCACATGCACCTGGTATTGTTACTATCGTGATGCCATCTGAGCAGCGTTCTGATATCGTCGGCCGGGAACTTGGGCGAAAAGGCTATTTGATCAGCTGTAATAGCAGTTACCTTATCGATCGCAATTGGGTGCAGATTTCGGTCATGGGACATCATAAGGAGGCGGATTTAGTGCGTGTGACAGATGCGCTTGCCGTTCTGATCGGAAAGAAGGAAACATACGCCTGATGAATTTTTTCGCTAATGCGAGAGGATTCTGCTCGGTCGGAGCCGTGTTCCTCTTATGTAAAATGTACCTTATTTGTATCATCTATTTCGATTTACCTTTGTATGAACCTTTTGATTACATCCAGCTACTCTTATCCTGTATGTCGTCAGTTGCCATTTTGTTTTTCCTGCTGTATCTATTTGCAGGAAAACTGCGTGCTGGCGCATTTCTTATTTTACATATCATTATAACTGGCATTTTATACGGAAATCTGTTGTATTATCGCTTTTATATTGACTTTGTAACGCTGCCTATTCTTTTCCAGTTCAAAAACGTCGGGGGACTCAGTCAAAGCACTGCAGAATTGATGGATCCACTGGACTTAGTACTTTTTGCCGATGCACTAATTCTTCTTTTATGGTGGATCTTCAAACGTCCCCATACTATACCTTTAAAATGGAAACAAAAAGGTAGTTTCGCGGTATGCACTGCTTTATTGATTGGTATTAATGTTAGCTCTTCCTATATCGGCGGAGGAGATCAGCATGATGGAAGTTATAACCGGTCAGCAATGGTGAGTACACTAGGACCAGTCTATTATCATGGCTATGATATTTACCAAACTGCACGCGCAGAGCTCAGCAGTACGTTTGCGACAAAACAGGATTATAACAAGGCAGCAGCGTACTTGGATGCTGCTGACACAGATATTACATCAGAATATTTTGGTGTCGCAAAAGGGAAGAACATTATCCTGGTCAACTTGGAATCCACCCAGCAATTTGTCATCGGCAGAAAAGTGAAAGGTGAGGAAATCACGCCTTTCTTAAACAGCTTAATGAAGGAAAGCTTTTATTTTGATCAAATTTATCACCAGACTGCGCAAGGAAAGACTTCGGATGCTGAATTTATGTTCGATCAGTCTTTTTATCCGTTGGCAAGCGGTTCTGTCTATGTCAGACGGCCGGAGAATGAGTTTATCGCGATGCCGGAAATCCTAGCAAAATCCGGATATCACAGCGCTTCATTCCATGGTAATGTCGGCAGTTTCTGGAATCGGGAAGAAGCATATGATGCTTTTGGCTACGATGATTTCTTCTCGAAGGATTATTATCAAGTATCTGAAGAAAACTCTATTAATTACGGTATAAAGGATGAGGCCTTCCTCGAGCAATCCATGCCTTACCTTGAAGAATTGCAGCAGCCGTTCTACAGCAAATTCCTGCTGCTAACGAACCATTTTCCTTTTCTGTTGGATGAGGAGGACATATTATTAGATGAAGCAGACACCGGACTCGATGTCGTGGACCGTTACTTCCAGACTGTTCGGTATGAGGATGAAGCGCTCAAAGAATTTTTCGGGGAACTGAAACAATCTGGCTTGTATGAGGATTCCATCATTGTGCTCGTTGGTGACCACTATGGGATATCGGAGAACTATTATGATGGCATAGCATCCTATTTGGATGAGAATCTATCTACACTGGAAGAACTCGACCTGCAGCGCGTACCGCTTATCATCCACGTACCCGGACAGGAGGGAAAAACCTTCCATAGTCCTGGGGGACAGATTGATATCCAGCCAACCATCTTGCATCTGCTAGGTGTGGATACGGCTGATTATCCGAATTTCGGCCAAGATCTGCTAGCAGCTGATCGAGATCCATTTGTTGTTTTCCGAGATGGCGATTTTGTTTCTGATAAGGTTATTTACACAAAACAGCTTTGCTATGATAAGACTTCAGCAGAACAGATCAAAATGGAAAAATGCTCTCCATATTTCGATAAACGCAATGAAGATTTATATTACTCAGATGCTATCCTGAATGGCGATCTACTTCGTTTCGCTGATTGATGAAATCCGGTTCCTGTTTGAGGAACTGGATTTTTTGTTCCATTATGCCCATTCCCGGCATCACAGATTCATATTTACATAATCCTTCCATCATGGTATTGTGTAAAAGGTCAATTCATACTTAGTTGATTGGATTTATATAATTTAATAGGAGGATGATTTGTTTGGACTTATTCACTTTTGTGAACATTATTATTCTTATAGCCTTAATCGGCATACTGTTCTACATGCAAAAAAAGCATATCTCCTTTTCCAAACGGGTACTGACCGGATTGGGTCTCGGTATTGTGTACGGAGTTGTGCTGCAGTTAGTTTATGACCCGGCTTCTGAAACTATCGTTATGACCAATGATTGGTTTGGATTGGTCGGAAGCGGTTATGTGAAGCTATTGCAGATGATCGTAATGCCGCTCGTATTCATCTCGATTGTAGCTGCTTTCACGAGACTGGAAAAGTCATCCAATTTAGGGAAGATAAGCGGACTTGTTATTGGAACGCTTATGGTGACAACAGCAATTGCCGCTGCAATCGGAATTGCAGCCGCTGCAGGTTTCGACCTAAGAGCAATTGATGTAACAGCTGGTGAGGCAGAAATTACACGCGGTGAAGATTTGGAAACAAGCCTGACTGAAGTGCAAAGCACCACAGTGCCGCAAAAAATATTGGAATTCCTCCCAGCTAATCCATTCTTGGATTTGACAGGCGCAAGAGCTACTTCCACGATTGCAGTTGTTATTTTTGCCGCATTTGTCGGAGTAGCTTACCTGGGAATAAAGAGAAAAACTCCCGAGCATGCTGCTTTCTTCCAAAAAATGATTGAAGCACTGCATAGTCTTGTCATGCGTATTGTTACATTGGTATTGCGTTTAACACCATATGGCATACTTGCTTTGATGGCAAAGACAGTCGCAGGCAGTGACTTTAATGCAATCGCAACATTGGGTAAGTTCGTTATCGCTTCTTATGTCGCGCTGATTGCTATGTTCGTGGTTCATCTGATTGTGCTGGCTGTTCTGGGACTTAGTCCAAAGCAGTATCTGAAAAAGGTATTCCCGGTATTGGCTTTTGCCTTCACTTCCCGTACAAGTGCCGGTACGCTGCCGCTGAATGTAGAGGCACAGCGAAATAAACTTGGTGTACCGGAGTCCATTGCCAATTTCTCCGCATCATTTGGTATCACAATCGGCCAAAATGGCTGTGCTGGAATTTACCCGGCTATGCTCGCGGTTATGATTGCACCTTCTCAAGGTATCAATCCATTATCACCATCGTTCATCGCAACCTTGATACTAGTTGTTATGATCAGTTCATTTGGTGTAGCAGGAGTGGGCGGAGGAGCAACATTCGCTTCTTTGATTGTTCTTTCCACAATGAACCTTCCAGTGGCTTTAGCAGGTGTATTGATATCGGTTGAACCGTTGATTGATATGGGTCGTACAGCGCTCAATGTCAGCGGATCGATGGTATCAGGACTTGTTACCAGCCGGACACTTGGCGAATTGGATACAAAAAAATATGCTTCTAATGAAGCAACACCAGTGGAAAACATCGCACGTTAAATTTCTCCGCTGCACACAAAAAAAGCCACTTCCAACTGGAAGCGGCTTTTTTTTAGTGTAATGTGATATCTATAATATGGTCGAATGGAATGCGGAGGGGATATAGCCGGTCCGCTGTGTCCAGAAGCAAATAATGCTCAGACTGCTTCAGACCTGTAATGATGCCTGTCGCTTTTTCCACATCGCGCCCTTTGCTGTACATCATACTGGCTTTCGTTTTGCCTACCTGGATATCGCGCACCTTCTGCTCCAATTCTTCCAGCTGCTGCTCATCCATGATTGGCGGCTTTGCTTTTCCAATCTCCCGTCCCATCTGCTGCAGCATCTCCACATGCTCAGGCAGCATTAAAGATGTCCATTTTATTTTTCCCCGATCATTCACCATGCCTCAATTCCTCCTGTTAAGAGTATAATAGAACATATGTTCTTTCGCAAGTGACAAAGAACATATGTTCGTATATAATGAATATATGAAATTATACAGAAAGCGGGGATCTTAATGGAAAGAGCCGCATTGGCGAAATTCATAGAACAGCAGGTTACGATGATTTATATGGCAAAGGACGGTTCATTGACAAAGCGCCAAGTAAAGATCGAACGGATCAATGATACATCTGTAACCGGCTATTGTTTTTTGCGCAAACAGCTGCGTACCTTCCGAACGGATCGGATACTTGCCATCCAGCCAAAGCGAAACACATGGCGCATGTCCTCATGATTCCTGTCATTCACCTGCTGTCTCCATCCTGAATAAGGTACTAGGGATAAACCCAGGTAAAGGAGAACATGTGATGACGATCTTGTTTGAAAGCCATAGTACTGACAATCACCTCAATTCTTCTTGGCAGCAAGAAGCACTACGCGCCTTCCATAGTAAATTATCCGATCAGCAATCCCAGTTCCCCTGCATACCGGCCACGGTTGGCCATAAGCTTGGTCAATTCCGTTACGGTTTCGCTGCTGATCCGACGACAGATAATGCAGCTAAGCAGCTGGCAGATCTTCTGCACACATACGGACAGCAATCAAAGGGATTTGGTTCTTATACTTCCCTCATTATTTTCTTTGATACAACGAAGCAGCAAGAGCTGCAATTAGCTGTACCTGCTTATTTCGATATTTTTTGGAATCTGCTCAGCAAGGCGACAGTTCACGATTCACATAACTGGCCGATACACATTCCAAATGATCCGGCGGATACATTATGGGAATATTGTTTCGGGGGTGAGCAGTATTTCATGTATTGTGCCACCCCGGCCCATTCCAATAAAAAAAGCCGGAATTTCCCTTGTATGATGCTGGCCATAACACCTAGAAGGGTGCTGGAGACATTCGAATCAAAGCCAAAAGCTGCAGCTGGTATCAAGCAGAAAATACGGGAACGGATCCTCAAATACGATTCAAATGATATTCATCCTGATTTAAATGCATATGGGAATAAGGATAATTTTGAATGGAAGCAGTACTTTCTCCACGATGACAATAGCTCGCCTTCCAAATGCCCTTTTCATAGAAGAAAGTAAGACTAGCAGTTTCCTGGCGGTTCTTCCCATACCACCCTTTTCTAAATCATGCTAGAATAATAGCAGGAGGAATTCGTATGAAACTATTGCATACCGCTGATTGGCATCTTGGTAAGATTGTCAACAGCGTACATATGACAGAAGATCAAGCTCTTATCCTGGAGCAGATCAAAACGATAATCGATAGAGAACAGCCTGATGCGGTCATCGTAGCAGGCGATTTATATGATCGGGCCATTCCGCCCCGCGACGCAGTGGAACTGCTGAACAATACATGGAACTGGCTTATCGGCGATAAAGAAATACCGGTATTGTCCATTAGCGGCAATCATGACAGCCCGGATCGTCTCGACTTCGGCAGCCAGCTTTTCAAAGCAAGTAAGCTGTACATCGAAACGAAGCTTCGGCCTGGAATGACCCCAGTAACACTGGAAGATCAACATGGTCCTGTGCATTTCCACCTTATTCCATATACAGAGCCAGCTGATGTGCGGGCATTTTTTGGGGATGACAGCATCACAACCCACCAACGGGCAATGGAGCAGATCGTTACTTATATTACCGACACGTATGATATGTCAGAACGCCATGTTTTTGTTGGACATGCCTTCCTGGCGGGCGGTATGGAATCAGATTCTGAAGAACGGCTCTCTATGATCGGCGGAAGTCCGTATGTAGATGCTTCTCTATTTCAGCCATTTACGTATGCAGCGTTTGGGCATTTGCATCAGGCACAGCGAATCGGAAGTGATCATATACGCTACAGCGGTTCACCGCTCAAGTATTCCTTTTCGGAAGCAAACCACAAGAAATCGGTGACGATGGTGGAGATTGATGCTGATGGATTCCAATCTTTTGAGAAGATTGATCTTGTGCCAAAACGGGATATGCGCATTATGGAAGGATTTTTTGATGAATTGATGGAAGGAACTGCAGGAAATCAAGACGATTATTTGCATATCCGCCTATTAGATGACGGACAGCTGCTGGATCCTATGGGAAAACTCCGCAAGCTTTATCCAAATATCCTTCGATTAGAACGCAAGGCCAAGGTCGGAGCCAGCTCCATGTCTGACATCAAGCAAATCAAGGAAAAACAGCGCATGTCGCATATGCAGCTCTTTGCTGCCTTTTATGAGGAGATGAAAGGTGAAGCCATACCGGAACACCGTCAGTCTCATATGGAAGCGATCATCCAGCGTCTGGTCGAGCAAGAGAGGAGAAGCTGATATGCGTGCCATTACATTGATCATGACCGCTTTCGGTCCATATCATAAACCGCAGACGATAGATTTCCGGGAACTTGGAGCAGAATCCATCTTCTTGATCACAGGTCCGACTGGTGCAGGAAAGACGACAATTTTTGATGCGATTTGTTACAGCTTGTATGGACGAGCCAGCGGAAGTGATCGCGACCAAGATTCCCTTCGCAGTCATTTCGCATCACCAGGAGAAACGACAGAGGTTCGCTACCGTTTTGCTCTTCGCGGTACGGAATATGAGGTCATACGTTATCCGAAACAGCAGAAAAAGAAAGAGCGCGGGGACGGCTTTACGGATGACCCGGCAAGAGCAGAATTCTATGAGTGGAAAAACGGAGAACAAGTACTTATCACCTCCAGGATCAAGGAAGTCAACGAGGTGATCGAAGAGAAGATTGGTCTGGATTATGAACAATTTCGTAAAATGATCATGATTCCTCAAGGAGAGTTCCGAAAGCTCATCTCTGAGAACAGCAAAGAGAGGGAAGAAATTCTCCAGCGCATTTTCCGTACCTACTTTTATGAACGAATGACAGAAGCGCTGAAGGATGAAGCCAAACAGCTGAAGGAAAGTTTGCAGCAGACAGAATGGAAAGAGCAGCAGCAGATCAGCAAGATAGAATGGCGGACACAGGAACCTGCCGAGACAGATAGTGTACCCGAGACGATGAAAAAGCTGCAAATGGAGCTTGAGTCTATCACAGCTGCTGTCTCTCAGGGCGAGCAGGAACTTGAAAAGCATAAAAATAATTGGCAGAAACGCCAGCAGGAATATTATGAAGCAAAGCAGCTTCTAGATACATTCCAGCAGTTGGAGCAAGCGCTGGTTCAAAAAGAACAGCTCGAGCAAAAGCTTCCTGCTATCCAACAAAAAAAACAGCGCCTTCAAGAAATGGAGCGAGCAAATCGGCTAGTGCCATATGAGCAGCAGCTAGCAACTCGTAAACAGGAGTGGCAGCGACAGGTTAAGGCACAGCAAGAGACGAAAGAAAGAAAAGATCTATTAGAACAGCAGTACAGCACTATCTCCTCTTCTTACACAAAAGCAAAAGAGCTGGAACCGCAGCGGAAAAGCCGGCAGGAACAGCTGCAGCTGCAAAAGCAGCAGCTCGAGCAGTGGAAGGAGTATGAGAAGCGCAAACTGGAATTGACACGCATTCAGAAGTCGCTTGAAGACAAGCACCAGCGTTTGAACCAGTTAAAAGAAACATACACAAATAAAAAGAACCAGCAGACTGTACTTGAACAAGATTTAAGCCAGGAAGCTGCATTGATTCAAGCATTCTATGAGGATCAGGGGATAGTAGAGAAGCTTGAACGGCAACTTGAGGAAGCAGCTCGGCTGAAAGATGCTTTTCGTCAGTTGCAGGAAATGCGCACCATCTATCAGCAAACAAAGCAGCAGCTGCAGGAAAAAGAAAACCATGTGCAGCAGCTGCGGCGTGAGATTACGGAGATGGAAGAAGCGCAAGCGGCTCATCACGCCGCACATCTTGCGGGACAGCTTGCCTCTGGTGAACCTTGTCCTGTATGTGGATCCCTTGAGCATCCCTCACCTGCTCAAACAACAACGCACATCCAATCATTTGAGATGCTGAAACAAAAGAGAACGATGCTTGAAAATGCCCAGCGTGCATATGATGAAGTACAGAAAAAATATGTAGAAGCAAAATCGAGTGGGCAGGCCATCCGACAGGTAACGGATGAGTTATACCGGAATATTACCGGGGAGGCTTCATACGATCAGACAAAACTGGATGCGCTGAAACATGATTTACAAACGAATAAAGACAAAACAACTGCTTCCCTGCGCGCTAAGCAGGAAGAGCGCAAGCAGCTGGAACAGAAGAGACGGACACTGGAGCAACTTAAACAAACGCTTGAACAAGAGCAAAAGGCAGCAGAAGAGCTTCAAAACGAGCTGCGTACACTAGAAGAAACGTACACTCGAGCTGAGGCAGAAATAAGCTACCAACGCAAACAGCTGCCCGAAGTGCTTCTGGATCATTCCGAATGGGAACAGCAAATCAAGCAAGAAGAAGCTGCAATTGAAGCTGCCGTCAACGAATGGGAAACACTGCAGCACCAGTTCGAAGAAATCACCAAGAGCAGACAGCAAATAGCGGCAGCTCTTGAATCAACAGAAAAATTCACAGCGGATTTGGAGCAAACATACTTCCAGGAGGAAAAAGCGTTTCTCGCTAAGCTAGCAGAAGCAGGATTCCCTGATACAGATGCTTTTAGACAAGCAAGCGGTTCTGAGCTGGAAATAAGGAAGCTGCAAGAAGAATTGGAACATTACGAACAGCAGCGCCGCAGTGTTTCTGAACAGGTCGAGTCTTTGCGCAAACAAACTGATCAGAAAAAGAAACCTGATTTAATTGTGTTCGAGCAAGCGGTGACAGAAGCAGAGCAAATCTTTGAAGCGAAGAATAGCAATTTGAATATGGCAAGAAGCTATGCTTCTTATCATGAAGATATTATGACTTCCCTGGTACGGCTCCAGGAAGAAGCGGCTGATCAAAAAACGCAATACTATGATATTGGTGAGTTAGCCAATTTGGCAAAAGGAGATAATAGTCTGCGTCTTTCCTTTGAACGCTATGTGCTGACTAGCTTCTTAGATGAAATCATACTTCAGGCGAATATTCGATTAGAAGAAATGACGGATCATCGCTATCAGCTCAAACGAAGCGGACAAATTGCTAAACGCGGAGCTCAAAGCGGATTGGATCTAGAAGTGATCGACCATCATACCGGGCAGGAGCGTCCAGTCAAGACGTTATCCGGCGGTGAAGGCTTTAAAGCAGCATTATCACTTGCTCTCGGTATGTCCGACGTCGTTCAAGCGCATGCAGGCGGGGTCGAACTTGAAACCTTATTCATCGATGAAGGATTCGGAACACTGGATGAAGTGTCACTCGAGCAGGCAATCGACAGTCTGAAAGGTTTGCAGGCGAGCAATCGGGTACTTGGGATTATTTCACACGTACCACAGCTGAAAGAAGAGATTCATACGAAACTACAGATTGATGCGTCACCGACAGGGTCATCTGCAAAATTCGTTTTCCAATA
This sequence comes from Terribacillus saccharophilus, assembly GCF_046592595.1. Classification (GTDB taxonomy): domain Bacteria; phylum Bacillota; class Bacilli; order Bacillales; family Amphibacillaceae; genus Terribacillus; species Terribacillus saccharophilus_C. The sequence continues at coordinate 174,161 of NZ_JAWVPF010000002.1, forward strand.
AGGAGGAGACAATTTGGGAACACCAATCAATTTTGAAACAGTCCTGCGTACAGAAGGAAAAGAAAAACGAATTGACAGCAAAGAAAACATTTTTCAGCTGAAGCTGCAGGGTTATCATTTATTTCCGCTGCATCAGCCGATTGATATCAAGCGAGCAAAAGATACCGATGAAATTGGCAGGGCAATCATTGTCGAATTGACGTTGAAAGAAGAGCAGACTATTATTACGTATCAGCTTGTTTCGTTATCAAGTGTCAATTAACGACATAATGTTCTGCTTAAAAAGGAGATAGAGGGAGAATTTTGCGCTTGCCCGGGAAATAGGAACTCAAAGAGGGGAAATATATTGCCTGGATCCAGAATAGAATGGAACAAAATACTTCTTGCTTGCGTAGACTGATAGAAATATTGACGTGAGAAGAGGTATGAGAATGGCAAGAAATCCAATCGGTCCTTCCGTTTTTGGGCGTCGGGGCCAACCGCCTGTAAGGAGGAACCCATTCCTTCCCCAGCAAAGAATGGCACCGCAGGCTCAACGTACATCTGGCGGCGGCTTATCTGGTGTTCTGCAAAAGATTCTGAATCGGGGAAGCAGAGGCACGCAAACTGCAGCAACCAGGGCAGCTCTCCCGGCAGCTGGCAGCAGTTCTTCTGGAGGAGTATCGCTACTTGACATGCTGAATCATACACAAAGCGCACTTAGGGCTGCTGAGTCCTTTATGCCGATGGTACAGGAATATGGACCAATGGTGAAGAACTTGCCTTCCATGCTCAAAATGATGAAAGCCTTAAAAGACATCAACTTTGACGAAGATGATGAAGAAGCAGCATCCGAGACAAAAGCAAAAGACGAGGCTGAGGGAAGGGATATACAGGAGAAAGCCGAGAAGACCTTGACTTCCATTCAAAAAGAAGAAAAAGTGCTATCTGAACCGAAACCCCAGAAAAGCAAGTCGTCTGGAGAATCCCTTCCGAAATTGTATATTTAAAGCGTGCTACTTGATTTTTTTCTGCAAAAGAGGAAAATATATAGCATATGATGAAGGAGGGATTTATGATGGCATTACAACACGCTACCTTTGCAGGAGGCTGTTTCTGGTGCATGGTCGAACCATTTACGGAGCGCCCTGGAATCGAATCAGTAGTTTCCGGCTACACAGGCGGCGACAAACCGAATCCCACATACGAGGAAGTGTGCTCGAACACGACTGGTCATGTCGAGGCTGTCCAGATAACTTTTGATCCGGATATCTTCTCTTATGAGAAGCTGGTAGAAACGTTTTGGCAGCAAATCGACCCGACAGATGCTGGCGGTCAGTTCCACGACCGTGGCGAATCTTACCAAACAGCAATCTTTTACCATGATGAACAGCAGCGGCAAGTGGCAGAGGCATCCAAAGCGAAGCTGCAGGAGAGCGGACGTTTCCAAAAGGATATCGTGACGCCGATCCTGCCTGCCAAGCCGTTTTATCCGGCAGAAGAGAAACACCAGGATTATTACAAGAAGAACAGGTACCATTATAAGATGTACAAGCGTGGTTCCGGCCGGGAAGACTTTATTAAGCAGAACTGGGGTCCTAAAAAGGACAAAGCGAAGCTGAAAGAGATTTTAACTCCGATCCAGTATCATGTTACGCAGGAGAATGGAACAGAGCGACCTTTCGAAAATGAGTACTGGAATAACACCAAAGAAGGAATCTACGTGGATGTTGTATCTGGTAAAGCATTGTTTTCTTCCAAGGATCAATATGATGCTGGCTGCGGTTGGCCAAGCTTTACAAGACCGCTTGATTCCTATGAAGTAAAAGAGAATATGGACCTTTCTCATGGAATGGTTCGGACAGAAGTAAGGTCTACTGAAAGTGATTCGCATTTGGGGCATGTGTTTGATGACGGTCCAAGAGCAACCGGTGGACTGCGATACTGCATGAACTCTGCAGCAATGAAATTCATTTCGGTCGAAGAAATGGAAAAAGAAGGTTATGGAGAGTATTTATATCTCTTTAAGTAATTAAATACAGTAACAGCTATGCTCTTGTTCGCTATACGATGGAACAAGAGCATTGTTTTGGACGAGGAGTATGAGAATGGATAGTACATTATGGATTGAATACGGCTGGATTCTTCTGGTTTTGATTGGACTGGAAGGACTGCTGGCTGCCGATAATGCGCTCGTTATGGCGCTGATTGTGAAACATCTGCCTGCCGATCAGCAGCGCAAAGCTTTATTATATGGTCTGGGCGGGGCGTTCATCTTCCGCTTTGCTTCCCTGTTCTTTGTCAGTTTCTTAGTGAACATCTGGCAGATACAGGCTTTAGGTGCTCTTTATCTTCTATATATTTGTATAGCTAACCTTATTAAACTGAAGAAAAACGGCGGCGGGGAAGATGCCGAGAGTCCTTTCAGCAAGAAAAACTCTGGATTCTGGATGACAGTATTGAAAGTCGAGTTAGCAGATATTGCTTTTGCGGTGGACTCTATTTTGACGGCAGTGGCACTTGCAGCTTCCCTATCAGCTACACCGCTTCCTCATATCGGCGGAATGGATGGCGGACAATTCCTAGTTGTATTAGCAGGTGGCATGATCGGTCTGATTCTGATCCGAATCGCGGCGTCGTATATCGTTAAAATACTGGACAAGCGTCCTGGACTCGAAGCAGCCGCATATCTGATCATCGGCTGGGTAGCGATTAAATTGGCTATTCACACATTGGCACATCCTGCATTGGAAATAATCCCAGAGCATTTCCCTGATTCTGCTGGATGGAATGCTACATTCTGGATCGTGATGGCTGTTATTGCCATCGGTGGCTGGTTCTATAAACCTAAAAGCGAAAGGGTCTGACTTCAATGGGGGAAAACGGTCAATTACGTTCCATCCTGAGGTCTTATCTGATAGCTTTATTAGGGGGCGGCCTGTTCACTTTACTGCATTTGCCGCTTCCATGGATACTCGGTCCGGTAACGGGCCTTTTGCTTTCCAAAATCATTTGGAATAACAAAACAGCTGCATCACAGCCGCTTCGTAAAGTAAGCTATTGGCTGCTTGGTATTCAAATTGGCAATACATTTACGGTGCATACGTTCCATAATGTGCAGCCTTATCTATTAATCTATACGCTTTTGACATTATTATTGATTGCAATTTGCATGGTTAATGCTTATTTGGTTAGTAAATGGGTGAATGTGGATATGAAAACTAGTATGCTCGGCAGTATACCAGGCGGTTTGTCAGCTGTATCAGCATTGAGCGAGTCTATGAAGGCCAATACGGGTCTAGTGACGATATTCCAGACAATTCGTCTAGTCAGCATTCTTTTCATCATTCCATTTGCCGCTACACATCTATTTATGGATGGCAGTGCCCAAGGAGCTGTACAGCTGCCGCAGACAGAACAAGGAGCTTGGTGGACAATTGGGTTATATGTCATCATGTACATAATCGCCCGGCTGACAAATAGATTTATTCCTTCATCACTTGTTATCGTCCCGATGCTGCTCACAGCGATTCTGCAAGTAAGCGGCATGCATTTATATCAGTTCCCGCATCTGTTTTTTGTCGCGGCACAGTTGACAATTGGCGTCTATTTAGGTCATTCTATTTCTATAAGAGATTTAAAAAAGGCTGGCAGACTTTGTCTCTATTATGCTGGTCTGTCTATACTGCTTATATTACTTTGCTTTGGGCTAGGGCTTGTGTTCAGCATGTTCACATCATTGAACATGGCTACCTCTGTACTCAGCATGGCACCAGGGGGGCTCGTCGAAATGGCACTGACTGCCCAGACGACTGGCGGAGATCCATCCATTGTCAGTTCTTTGCAGACGATAAGGCTGCTTTTGGTCGTACTTGTTCTGCCACTGCTGCTGCAATGGACGTTACCGAAGCTTGAGAAACATCAACGAAAGGAAGAACCACAATGATCCATAAACATTGGGAAGATACAAAAACAATCAAACAAGTGGAATGTGTCCACACTAACGCAAAAAAATATGTCGTCAATACGACACTGACACCAGGAAAAATCTATGATGTGAAAAATGAAACAGAAGAGTTCATTTTTATCGTCGATAATACAAACCGTGTCGGTGCTTTCCGGAAAGATTATTTCAAGGAAGTGTAATAATTTGACAAGGTAAAGGCTAACCTAGTAGAGGTTAGCCTTTTTTGGTGGCTGGTATTTCCTATGCTTGTAATTGTCCGATGGTTAACCGATAATAAAGCTAAGCATAGCTAGAAGGAGATGGGGCTTGTGAAAAGGATTATTCTTGTTCGACATTGCAATGCACAAGGACAGCATAAAGACTCGCCGCTGACGTATGAAGGAATTAATGAAGCCCGATTGCTTGCTGCTTTTCTGAAAAGGCTGGACTTTCCGATCCAGCGTATCATCTCCAGCCCCTTCTTTCGGGCCGTCGAGACAATTAAACCATTCGCTGATGCAGCTGATATACCAATAGAGCTAGACAGGCGCCTGCAAGAGCGGATTCTAAGTGAAGAACCAGTTGATGATTGGCTGGAAGTATTGGAAGAATCGTTTGCTGACTTTGATCTGCGTTTACCCGGCGGTGAATCATCAAATGATGCAAGAATCAGGGTGCGTACGCTGCTCGATGAATTGGAAGCAGAAAAGAACCTGGAAACAGTGGCTTTGGTCACCCATGGCAATCTCCTGGCTATCCTCATGAAGGAATTCCAGACCGATATCGGATTTTCCCATTGGAAAGGCTTTTCAAATCCAGATGTCTTTCTCGTACAGCGCACCGGCGGCAGTTATATGGTGGAACGTATCTGGAATGCTTAGATGCTATCACTTGTGAGAACGACCATTAAAATGGTGCACAGCTTATTATAAATTGTATCAACTTGTTCCAGGGGCAAGGGATTTTGTCCTTTGCCCAGTTCAATCGTAAAGCCTGGCCGCTGATAGAATCCTATGAACCAATCCTTGAAGCCTGCATAATTATCCAGTTCCTTAACAGCTTTGTAACCGCTGAGATACTCCATTTGAATAACTAGCTCTTCTGCAAAAGGTGGCTCTTTCTCTTCAAAGCTCCAGTAAATTTCCTCTCCTTGCGTATGCAGTGCTACGACTGAATGAAAATCTTCTGTTCCCACGAGGTCATACATACCAATTGATTCCGGTTCTGTCAAAGGACTAAGACCGGGAAAGTCCCGAGGTCCAGGCAGTTTCGGTTTCCTAAGCTGCTCATATTCCCACTTGGCAGGATATTGCTTATTTAAGTCCACACCTGTGATATTTGCCTTCCACCCTTTAAAGTCAGGAGAACCTTCGTTCAGGAAATGGACAAGTTCTTCGTAGTCATACGCAGCCTTGCTTCCGTGAATAACAAGATCAACACCGTCCGGATTAACCATCGGGACAATGGAAAGCGTTATATCCCGATATAACTTGCTTGCAGGGTAACCGAATAGCTTTTTATCATGTGTGACAGCAAGCAAGTATTCATTTACAAATCGCATAAGAGCCAAAGAAGTGATCCATTCATTGCCATGGAAACTTGCATTCACATGAATCTTTTTCTTTCCTTTGCCAATTTGAAGCTCCGTAACTGGTTTTCCTAGTACTGTTTTATACACAGTACGCATACGTAAAAAAGGAAAAAGCTGATATAGAGCTCCTATATCTTGCAGACAAGTGGCATAATCATAGTGCTGACGGAAGCTAGTTACAGAATGGGTCACTCGCTGTGGGAGTGCGAGCTCAGCGCCTGCAGGGAAAAAAGATGTGTTATACAATAAATGCACTAGCCGAAGCGGGAGCTTATAAGCGGAAGCTAATGCAGCATCTGTCATCTCCTCATCGAGGATAACAGACTTGGCAGTATAGCCCGGAACCTGAATAGCTTGCTGTGCTTTAACATGCGTGGAAAGAAACGGATTTGCAGCAAACAGGACATACGTCGGAAGGTGGAACAGTGTTGCCACCGTGCTTAATTGACAGCTTTCCTGCAGTGTTATTTCCATCTGGATCGCCTCCTTTGCTACAGTCTATGTCAAGTATGAAGTATTTAGGCAGAACAGACAAGCTGTCAATTATTGAGTACGCCCGTTGTTATTATCGAATATTGTTGTTATAATTTGAATCGATAGGGTATAAATACATATAGTTCGTTGTATTTTGCGAAGTCGCAGTATACCTGGATAAAAACCGTGTCAAATGACCGGTTCATTCATAGTAGTAGAGGAGGCTGTACACATGGCTTTTGTCATTACTTCCCCATGTGAAGCGGAAAAAGCCGGCGAATGTATGGAAGTTTGCCCGGTTGACTGTATCGCGGAAGGTAAAGATATGTTCTATATCGATCCTGACATCTGCATCGATTGTGGTGCATGTGAAGCGGTATGCCCAGTTGAAGCGATCTTCATGGAAGATGAGGTTCCAGCGGAAGAAACGAAGTATATCGAAATCAACCGCAAGTTCTTCCAGGAGAACTAATCAAATCCACTGCCCAGAGGCAGTGGATTTTTTTGTTTATCTTTTCCTCAAATAGGATAAGTGTAACAAAAAAGGAGTTGTCGCTATATGTCGACTGGCAAACATGAATCTTATTGGATCGAGACAAGCAATTTTCCGAATTACGAGAAACTGCAAGAGGATACAGAAACAGAGGTTTGTGTAGTCGGCGGAGGTATCGCAGGTATTACGACCGCATACTTGCTTACAAAGAAAGGCTTTAAAGTAACTTTGATTGAGGCATTGAAACTTGGCCATGGCACAACTGGTTATACAACCGCCAAACTGACAGCCCAGCATGATTTGATATATGATCAGCTGATCAGCAAATTCGGCGAAGAAACAGCCAAGATCCATTATGACGCAGCAATGGAAACAATCGACTTTGTCAGGGAAACAGAAAATGATCTGCAAGCAGATTTTCAACTGAGCATGGAACCTGCCTACGTTTTCACTGACGATGAAAAAAATATCCGCCAAATAGAGAAGGAATGGAAAGCATATGAGAAGCTCGGCATACCAGGTGCTTTGGAAGACGAAATAGCGCTGCCCGTTTCCGCAAAAAAAGCGGTAAGGATGGATAATCAGGCACAATTCCATCCGCTTCTTTTCCTTCAAGCGATGGCAGCGTACATCAGTTCACATGGCGGACGTATTTACGAGGATACTCGGGCAGAAACGATCGAAGAAGGTGAACCTGCTATTGTCAAATTAAAGGATGGCGGAAGCGTAACAGCCAAGCACGTGGTAATTGCTACTCACTTCCCATTTTATGATTTCAAAGGAGCATACTTTGCACGTTTGGATATTGCAAGATCTTACATCGTTGCAGGTAAAAGTCCGCACACCTATCCCGGTGGCATGTACATCTCTATCGACAGTCCATCAAGATCCGTCCGAAGTGCAAAGGATAAGAACGGGGATACATTGTGGCTGATCGGAGGCGATGGACATCGGACCGGTAAAGGAAATAATATGAAAGAACATTATAGCAATCTCCGCAATTGGGGCAGATCAGAATTTGATATAGGTGAATTTGATTATAACTGGTCCGCAGAGGATTTCATGAGTCTGGATAGTCTTTTCTATATCGGCCGTATAACGAAACGCACTCAAAATCTTTATGTTGCCACCGCATTCCGTAAATGGGGTATGTCCGGAGGGATCACCGCAGCGAAGGAAATCACTTCTTTGATTGAAAATGGCAAAAGTATGTATAACGATATTTACGATCCGGCAAGGCAGGATGGAATCAAAGGCATTGGTACGTTAGCCAAAAATATGGTAGAAGTGAGTAAAGAGCTCGTATCCGGAAAACTCGAGAAAACAGAAAAGACCATCGAAGAGCTGGATCGTGGTGAAGCAGGAAAAATACGACAAAACGGCAAGCTTGTTGGTATCTATAAAGATAATGATGGTATTGTCCATAAAGTAGACACTACATGTACCCATATGGGATGTGAGGTACATTGGAACAATGCAGAAACAACCTGGGATTGCCCTTGCCATGGCTCGCGCTTCAGAGCAAGCGGGGAAGTTATAGAAGGACCGGCGGTAAAGGACTTGAAAAAGGTAGATTAAAAAAACGCTCGGCTATATGCCGGGCGTTTTTCCATTTACCTTACTTCAAAACGTCTGAAGCCTTGCTGCTTTTCTAAGTATTTCAAGTCTACTTGTTTCACTTTCACAAAATTATTTGGACCTTTACGGATTTGCTGAATGAATTGTTCTACTTTTTCTGGATCTCCTTCAGCATCCACTCGAACAGTACCATCTGCTTCGTTCCGGACAAAACCTACCAATTCAAGATTTCGGGCGATTTCTGCAGCAGCAAGCCGGAAACCAACACCTTGGACCTTACCGCCAACTACCATCTGTACGCATTTCATACCTATACCGCCTCCTTGCAAAACGTCTTCCCTGATAGCGTATACAAAAAACGTCTGATTAACACATCATTTCTTTGGCAAAAATGGTGCTATTACTACAGATGGAGGGTAAGCATGACACATAATAAAAGCTATTGGCGGGAGAAAACGAAGATTCCGCAGTTCGAATCACTTCGTTACGATACAGAAAGTGAAATAGTCATTGTTGGCGGAGGTATTACAGGTGTTGTCACAGGCTATATGCTTGCAAAAGAAGGTCGGCAAGTGACCATTCTGGAAGCTGACAGCCTTTATAGCGGAACTACAGGCTATACGACAGCAAAGCTGACAGCGCAGCATGGGCTAATCTACGATGAATATATCCGGCATTTTAATAAGGATACAGCTAAAACACATTATGAAGCGTGCATGGATGCTATCAGATTTGTGAAAGAGACGACTTCTGCGCACAGTATCGACTGCCATCTGGCAGAACAGGACGCTTATATCTACACAAAGGATAAACAAAACGTCAATAAGCTGGAGAAGGAACATGACGCATACCAGAAGCTTGGCATACAAGGAGAACTGACTGACTCGATTCCGCTTGGCTTTGATGTAGAAAAGGCATTAATCATGAAAGAACAGTATCAATATCATCCGCTGGAATTCCTAAACGGTTTACTTCAGGTATTTCTTGATAATGGAGGTAAGGTATATACAGATACACCAGTTGATACTATCGAAGAGGGACAGGAACCTGTTGTTGTTACAAAGAGCGGATTGAAGATAAATTGTAAGAAGGTAGTCGTCGCTTCTCATTTTCCGTTCTACGACGGGAAAGGATTCTACTTTGCCAGATTGTATCAGGATAGATCATACGTAGTAGCTGCCAAGCCAAAAACGCCTTATCCTGGTGGTATGTATATCAATGCGGATACGCCTTCCAGATCCGTACGCAGTATTGAAACAGAAGAACATGGCACCTTGCTTCTCATAGGCGGGGAATCCCATCGTACAGGAGAAGGTCATCCTGAGGAAACATATTATAAGAAACTCGCGGACTTTGCCGCTTATCTGGATACAGAGACTCCTGTCTATATGTGGTCTGCCCAGGATATCGTGACATTGGATAATCTCCCTTATATCGGTCATATCAGCAAAGGCAGCGATAATATCTTTGTTGCTACTGGATATCGTAAATGGGGCATGACTAGCAGTATCGTTGCAGGTCTTGAAATCAGTTCACTTATTACGGCAGGAAACAGCCGCTACAAAAATATTTATCAGCCATCGAGGTTTCAGGCGGACCCTGATTTGGGTAGTGTAACTAAGAATGTTATGGAAGTAGCGAAGGAATTTGTAATTGGTAAACTGGAACAGCCCTATGAATATGTCCCGAATTTGAAGCGGGGCGAAGCGACCAAAGTGCGGTTTAACGGCCTTTTGCTTGGCGTCTATAAGGACGAAAACGGAGAAATTCACCAAGTCGATACAACTTGTACCCATATGAAGTGTGAAGTCAATTGGAATAGTGCGGAATCAAGCTGGGATTGTCCTTGTCATGGTTCACGTTTTTCTGGAACAGGTGAAGTACTCGAAGGCCCAGCGAAAAAGCCGCTGAAAAAATTGGATCGCGGGCTGAACAGTTAACAGCTTATTTACACATTCTCAAATCTTCCTTAACACCATATTGTTTTTCATTGCAGCATCGTTAGCATATAATTGTTAACGAACGTACCAAGAAATGTTGATGTCACAGGAGGATGAGTCATGAAAATTGTTGTAGCTGGTGGAGATGGTTTCTGCGGATGGCCGACAGCCCTTTATTTGTCCAAGCAAGGTCATGAAGTAGCAATCGTCGATAACTTAGTAAGACGTAAGTATGATGAAGAATTACGATCCAATTCCGTAACACCAATTTATTCCTTGGAAGAGCGGGTAGCGAAATGGAAAGAGAAGACCGGCAAGGAAATCAAGACATACATAGGCGACTTGAATCATTATGATTTTCTAGCGGAAGTATTCCGTCAAACGCAGCCTGACGCATTCGTTCACTTTGCGGAACAACGCTCAGCTCCGTATAGCATGATCGATCGTGAGCATGCCGTATATACGCAGCAGAATAATGTGATCGGAAACTTGAATGTACTTTATGCAATCAAAGAATTCGCTCCATCTTGTCACCTGATTAAACTTGGTACGATGGGTGAATACGGTACCCCTAATATCGATATCGAAGAAGGCTATATCGAAATTGAACATAAAGGCAGAAAGGATAAACTGCCGTTCCCGAAACAGCCGGGATCTTTCTATCACTTATCCAAAGTTCATGACAGCCATAACATCATGCTTGCTTGCAGAATCTGGGGTATTCGTGCAACAGATTTGAATCAAGGTGTCGTATATGGTCTTCATACAGAAGAAACGAAACTGGATCCAGTTCTGGCAAACCGTTTCGACTATGATGGTGTCTTCGGTACTGCATTGAATAGATTCCTCATCCAGTCGGCTACTGGCCACGACATTACTGTTTATGGCAGCGGCGGGCAGACACGCGGCTTCTTGAATATCACGGATACCATCCGCTGTGTGGAAATTGCAGCAGAGAACCCAGCAGATGCAGGGGAATTCCGGGTATTCAACCAATTCACGGAAAGTTTCTCTGTGAAAGAGCTTGCTGAGAAGGTGCAGAAAGTGAGCCGGGTGAAAGGTCTTGATCCCCAGATCAAATCTATCGAGAATCCGAGAGTGGAAGCAGAAGACCATTATTATAATGCAGTGAATACGAAGCTTCGTGATCTTGGTCTCGAGCCTAACCTGCTAACAGATGATGTACTTCGCGAGATTTTGGAGACTGCTATCGAACATAAAGATCGCGTCATCAAAGAAAATGTGCTTCCTACGGTTACGTGGAAATAGGAGTTTACATTGAAAATCGTTATTATCACCGAGACATTTCTGCCCTCCACTGACGGTGTCGTCACCCGGCTCACCGAAGCGATCAAGTTCCTGCGCAGCCAGAAACATGAGGTCGTCGTTATCGCTCCGGATCTAGGTGTAACAGAATACGAAGGTGCGCTAGTGGAAGGGGTTGGAACGGTTACAATGCCATTTTACCGTTCCAAGAAATTCTCCTTACCGACAAAACGCATTAAAACCTTACTGGAGAAGCACCAGCCGGATCTCGTGCATGTGGCGAACCCTGCATTGGTCGGAGTAGCAGGAATACATTACGCGCATAAAAAAGGTCTGCCTCTTTTGGCATCCTATCATACGCATGTTCCGAAATACCTTGATTATTACAAGCTTTATAAACCTTTAAAGCCATTATTCTGGTGGCACTTCCGCAGGCTTCATAATACGGCTGACATCAATCTTTGTACTTCTGCTGCTATTAAGCAGGAACTTGACGAGCATGGATTTGAGCGGATGCATGTATTGCGAAGAGGTGTCGATATAGAGAAGCGGCATCCGAAATTTTACTCAGACACTATGCGTGAGCGGCTCTTGCAAGGTGATCGTCGTAAAAAACTGCTCATTTTTGTTGGCAGGCTGGCAATTGAGAAGGAAATCCATAAGATACGTCCATTGCTGGATGAGCGGGATGACTTAGCATTAGCAATTATAGGAGATGGTCCTGCACGTAAAGAACTGGAGAAGATATTTGCAGGAACTAATACACTGTTTACTGGCTTTCTTCACGGAGAAGAGCTATCACAGGCGTTCGCTTCTGCTGATGCATTTGTTTTCCCGTCTATTACGGAGACACTAGGATTAGTCATACTGGAAGCAATGGCTTCCGGCATTCCTGTCATTGCTGCTAAAAGCGGACCAACATTGGAACAAATCGAGGAAGGCAAGACTGGATTCCTTTTTGAAAATGAAGTTGTATCCAGCATGAGTAAAGCAGTAGGTAAACTTGATGATCAGGAATTAGCAGCTAAAATGAAACAAAATGTACGAATAGAAGCTGAAAAGCATTCCTGGACGAATGCTTCCAGTGAATTATTCGATTACTATTTAGAGACTATCCATGCAAGATCTCCCGTATATCAAGCAGTGCAAAACCCGAGCTCCAGATAACGGAGCCGGGTTTTTGCATGTTTAAGCTTTTTGACATATGGTTAACAATAAGAAAAAGCACACGAAATGAGGTGCAGCAGCATGAAATTCTTCAAAGGATTGCTAATTGGCATCTTGTTAGCCATACCATTCTGGATAGTGCTGATTTATTTACTTTTTTTCCGTAAAGGGTGAAAATAAAGGCAGAAAGGGAGTCTTAACATGAAAGCAATCACATTACAAGGTTTCGGAGGACCAGAGCAGTTAAAACTGGAAGAAACCGCTAAACCAACTATAAAACGGGACGAAATTCTTGTGGCTGTAAAGGCTTCAGCCATTAACCGTGCCGATATAGAAAAACGCAAAGGAAACTACCCGTCAAGTGATTTTGATCCGATTCTAGGATTGGAAATAGCTGGGGTCGTAGAAGAAGCGGGAGAGGAAGCATACGGCTGGGAAAAGGGAGACCGAATCTTTGGACTGATACCATCTGGCGGCTATGCAGAATACGCTGTATTGAACAGTAAGCTCGCAATGCCTATTCCAGATCATCTAAGCTATGAAGAGGCAGCAGCGGTCCCAGAAGTCTTCCTGACTGCTTATCAGACGCTGCATTGGCTTGGAGAGCTTAAACAGGGTGAAACTGTCTTGATTCATGCCGGTGCAAGCGGTGTTGGAACAGCTGCTATACAATTAGCAAAACAAGCCGGTGCAACTGTAGCAGTTACAGCTGGATCTCAGGAGAAACTTGATTTCTGTAAAGAGCTTGGTGCTGATATTACAATAAACTATAAAAATGAAGATTTTGCTGATAAATTAGCTGATACAGGCGCTGATATCATTCTTGATTTCATTGGAGCAACTTATTGGGAACAGAATATCAAAACGCTTAAAACTGACGGCAGATTGATCCTAATTGGATTCCTGGGCGGTACGGAGCTGGAAAATGCAACAATAATGCCGTTGCTTGCAAAACGCTTACATGTAAAAGGAACATTATTAAGCACAAGAAGCGTTGATTATAAAGCCAGACTGACAGCTGATCTGATTGATAATGTATTGCCATTATTTGAATCACGTGCAATTAAACCGATTGTAGATAAAGTATTTCCGTTAGCACAAGTTGCAAATTCTCATGAATATATGGAAAGCAATAAGAATACAGGAAAAATTGTATTACACGTGGCAGATTAATTTTAAACAGATTGTGCAGCAAGATTGTTCGCGCAGTCTGTTTTTTTGATATTGTCTCACTATCTTAAGAATACTTAGATTTTGAGATATGAAACAGCGTTTTAAAGTTACTTCCGATAATATATATTATGTAAACTAGGAAAATAAAATAATCAGATGTATATTATTAAACTATATTCGTACCTCTTCTCGTTCATCTTACAAAATGCTATATGCTACAGTCATGCTGCTATGAGTTCAGTTGCGCTATGCTATTCCTGAGCTATTTGAAGCATTATAATTGCGCATCTGAAATCACTTCATAATTAATTGACTATCTATATACACTTTAGCCAATATCATAAAGATTCTTTAAAATTTCAATCCGTCATTAGCTATTTCTACGAAATGCAAATTACTGGTAATGCTGTAACAAATTGATCCTGTGTACATTATGAATCAGTTGCTAATTTGATATGTATCCTGAATATGCACTAAAAACATTTGCGCTGTTGTTGATGTGAACTTTGATCGCTTCCCTATTGTTAATATTCCTTGCAGACATCAGCTTCAATTGCATTCCTCAAGATCGAGTGGAAACACGTATTTCGCCATACTAAAAAAAGGGTGAATCTCAATGATTTCACCCTTTTAAAACAATTACTTATAAATTAAGTACTCTTTTCGGACCTTCTTAAATTCATATAGATCTTTCTGATATTTTTTCGTGATTTCTGTAACGGATGCTCCTTCAATAATCATTGTTCTGACCCAATCGTTTCCAATCAATTTATCAAAGAAGTTGTTTGAAAGAAATTCGAAATCGTCTGGATACATATCGTGAATTGTTTTAATGATGTAAAGTCCTGTAGTTACCGCATCGAATTCATCACGGTCTGTTACATAAATTTCAACACCATGGCTGAGTTTTCCAGCATGTTTAGAAAATGTCGGTGTAAAGGATGCCGCCCTGAATTTCACGCCTGGCAGACTAAGTGCGTTCAATTCTGCAGCAAGATCCGTGCTGTTGATGAAAGGTGCACCAATCAGTTCAAATGGCTTGGTTGTTCCCCGCCCTTCTGACAGGTTTGTTCCTTCAATCAGACCAGTTGCAGGATAAACAAACGTTGTTGAAACTGTCGGCATATTTGGTGACGGCAGGACAAATGGAAGTCCAGTTTCATCGAAATCCATCGACCGCCTCCATCCTTTCATTTTGACGACTTTCAAATCTGCTCCAATATTAAATTCTTCGTTGAAGAAACTAGCAAGCTCTCCAACCGTCATTCCATGCTTTGTTGGAATTGGATACATTCCTACAAAGGAAGAGAATTCAGGCTCAAGCACAGGACCATCAACTGAAAGTCCGCCTAGAGGATTCGGGCGGTCAAGCACGACAATTGGAATGTTGTTTTCTTTTGCTGCTTCCATGGCATAAGCCATCGTGTAGATGTATGTGTAGTACCGTGTGCCGACGTCCTGAATATCAAACACAAGCACTTCTACGTTTTTGAGCATTTCAGGTGTTGGTTTTCTTGTTTGTCCGTAGAGGCTGTATACAGGTAGTCCTGTTTTTTCGTCAATATAAGATTCAACATATTCCCCTGCCTGAGCATCACCGCGTACACCATGCTCAGGACCGAATAAAGCTGTCAGTTCAATATCCGAATCCTCGTGCAGCAAATCAACAATGCTGTTCATTTTTGAGTCAATACCGGTCGGATTGGTAATTAAGCCAACTTTTCTGTCTTTTAAAAGTTCTTTCTGATCATCTAAAAGGACCTCAACACCAAGCGATACTTTACTATCTTTCTTCCTCTTATGGGCAGCAACCTCTTTTTCCGCAGGAAAAGCACTTAAAGCCAGCAGCAGAATCATTACCATCAACAATACTCTTTTCAATGGAACTCCTCCCCTTTATTCGGATTATTTAAGCAGCTTCCCTGAACGAATATCGAGTCCATAACCATATGGATAAAGAATTTCATCCGGTTGATTGACAGATGGAATATCTACTGGTAATTTACCTTTTGGCTTGGATTCACCAAAAATCGTTTTAATACCGGCCGGAATGTTCGGCTGTCTATATGCTCCATTTGAATAGCCCTTAAAACCATAGACCGCAAGCACAGCTTTTGCTTCTTCAAAATTTGCAACATCATAAGGATTGCGCAGACTCATTAACACAAACTTTTTATTTTTTTCTTCAGCATCTTTCATGACCGCTCTCGGAAAAGCTGTTGCCCATTTGCTTGAATCCTGGATACTATCATCAATGACGCCATCGTTTACAGCTGGGTCATTTTTCACAACATAGGAACCGGTAATAACATAGTCCGCTTCATCAATCATGGCTGCCACCTCTTCATTGAAGGACTTTTCCGAGAAAGCATAGCCAGTAACTTCAACATCTTTCTTCCTGCCTTTTAATTCGTTTATGCTTCTTGTCATCGCTTCTACTTGATCATCAAATGGAGCGAGCACAAGAATATTGTCACCCTTTTTCGGTTTAAAAGGGAGTGTCTTGTCTTCGTTTTTCAAAAGCGTAACAGCATCCTCCGCCATGTTCTTTTCTTGCTTCAAATGCTCTTTATTGCCTACTACTTTTAACGAGTTAGCTACTTTTTCTTCAATTGGTGCTTTGGCAGGATCCAAAATACCGCGTTTTTCTTTTAATTTTAGAATTCTCTCAACCGAGGCATTTACTTGCTCCATTGGGAGTTCTCCGGATTCGATTGCTTCTAGTACTGCGTTATAAACGGAAGCCAAATTCTTTTCCATATCCAAAGAGTTTACTTGTGCAGGCATTAACGCAATATCTACACCTGATTTTAAAGCTAATACTACGGCTTCTTCCTGGCCAAAGTTATCTGAAATCGCTTTCATATTAAGGGCATCTGTGACGATGACACCTTCGAACCCCATCTCCTCACGTAGCAATCCTGTCAAAACTTTTTTAGAGAGTGTGGCTGGAACCAAAATCTCCTGACCGTCTTTTTTACTGATATACGTTGTATCATCAAAAGCAGGAAATTGAACATGCGCTGTCATGATCATGTCTACACCTTCATCAATTGCATTCTGAAAAGGCAGAAGTTCTACAGCATGTAATCTATCTTTGTCATGTGTAACAAGCGGCAAACCGTAATGACTGTCAGTAGCGGTATCGCCGTGTCCTGGAAAGTGCTTTGCCGTTGCAGCAACATTCTGGCGTTGCAGTCCTTGTATAGTCTCAATGCCTAACTTTGAGACAAGCTCTGGATTAGAGCTGTATGAACGGACACCGATTACAGGATTATCAGGATTGTTGTTTACATCCAATGACGGGCCGAAATTTACATTTACACCAAGAGACGATAATTCTTCCCCAATGATTTTTCCAGTTTGATAGGCATATTTCTCACTTCGTGTTGCACCTAACGCCATGTTGCCTGGCAGGTTCGTTCCCGTTTGCAGACGTGTCACGATTCCGCCTTCCTGATCAATGGTGATAAAAAGCGGTAGTTCCGGGCTTGCATTTTGTAAGCCATCTATCAAACGGACTGTTTGTTCCGTACCCACGACGTTTTCGGCAAATAGGATAACGCCCCCTAAATGATATTTCTGAATGATGCTTCCCACTTCATCGTTCATCTCTGTAAAACCCGTTGCTTTGCTTTCCCCTTGCTCTTGCCAGTTTCGAAAGTCCGGCATAAGCATTTGACCCACTTTTTGTTCGACCGACATTCCATCAACAATTGCCTTCACATCTGTTTCAGCCTTCACATTTGTTGGTTTGATACCAACTAAAGCTGTAACTGAAAGTGCTGCAGCTAAAGCGGCTGCCGCCCATTTCTTTTTAAACATATTCCCATCCCCTTATGAATTATTTGATAGTAGAGCTTTGTAAATAGTAGCTATCACTACACTCCGGTAGTTTCCTATAGCGTAAAAGGGATTGCAGTTAGCAGGATTCATTGATGTTGAATGTTTTTTTATTCTTAGTCAGGACACATCCCAAGTCTTATTCCGGGTCAATGATGGTTGGATTATTAATAAAATATCTATTATTTAATGCTGTGCCTAAAAGAGAAAAAGTGGCTGTACAAGGATAACAGGTTAAGAGGAGTGATCGATACAACGAGTAAGCCTGAATTTTTATATCACCACTCTCTTTTACAAGATTGAGTACATAAAGGATTTCTTTGTTTTGTAGGAATAAGAGGCAGCGAATGAGACATCGATCAGATTTGCATTGGCTATCAACCTTGCAATTAGTTAACAGTGATGCTGGTGTACTTGCAAAAGCGGGGTAATTTCTGTTGGACATTTTTGAAGCACTTATACTTCAACAACGAACGATCTTTTCTAAAACTAGGTGCTTTAATAAAGTGGGAAGCTTCAAATATAATCAATATTTCGAAAACTCTGAGCGGGCAGCAAAAGAAAGACTAAAGCTAAGAGGTAGTATTTCCTGTTATATGATGACCTCCATTTCTATTTTTGTCCCAAGTTTAACATACTCCTTTATAAGATGGTTCAATATTAGAGCTTCTTTCAAATTCAGGAAAACTTGCCTATTACCTTTTATATAGGACTGAATGTTTACATACATAAACACTCCCAATTAAAGAAAGAGCTATTATTTGAATACACAGCTCTTTCTTACTTTTCTCTAATTCTTCAGTTGTCTAATTCTTTTTGTCAGTTGATTAAAACGCTCATCCAAATCCTTGTACGCCGTATCGTCAGGTGTCAGCATACTCAGCTTCCCTAATACTTCCTGCCGTTCATTTTCCAGCTGTATGAGTATGATATCCGCCTCTGTGTCTGATTTCGCTTTTGCCTTACCCAGATTCTTCCTCATCATGCCTTCCTGAATGATTAATTGCGCATCTGTAACTTTCTCTCTGAAATAGCGGTCATGAGAGATAACAAGCAGCGTTCCGCTGTAAGCTGCGAGTGTTTGTTCCAACTGTTCACGTGACGGAAGGTCCATATGGTTTGTTGGTTCATCAAGCAAAAGGACATCCTTATCTGCCAGTATGTGCTGCATCAGCTTTAGTTTCACACGTTCTCCCATACTCATTTCTGCTATCGGAAGTGTCCAGCTTTCTGTCTCAAAACCTAGGTGAAGCAGCAGCGTTTGTACCTTTCCCCTCTCCGCAAATGATTCCTGGTGAAAGATTTCCGCTGGTGTCTTATCCAAGGGCAGATCATAGACATCCTGTGAAAGATAGCCGATGTTTGCTGTTGGTGATACCCATATCTCTCCTGTATACGGTTCATTATCCGTTATCATTCGGAAGAAGGTTGTCTTTCCGCACCCGTTCGGACCTTGCAAGCCGACTTTCTCTCCATGCTTGATTGTAAAATTGGCATCACGAAAGAGTACCTTACTTTCATAATGCTTCGTTACGTTTTTGCATTCTAAAAATCGTTTTCCTCTTTTACGATCAGATTTCAGTTCAATGGATATGCCTCGCTCGGGTCCGATTGATTCGACTGTCTCTTTTGCCAGTTCGTTTTCTAGTCGCTTTTTTTTAGATTTTACCGCTTTATCCATCCGTTTTGCTTTTTTACGATAATACTCCTTGGCGCCTTCCTGTTTAGTGGATTGGACATGAGCTTTGGCGCTCCAATTCTGCAGCGAGGCTATTTGGTCTTCTACTTGTTTTATGCGTTTCTGCTGCTTTTCATAGGCGTGTTGCTGAGCCGCTTTTTCTTTTTGTCTATAATTAGTATAGGCAGTGTAATTTCCTTCAAAAGTATGAAGAATCTGTTCTTCTGCCGACCATATCTTTGTCGCCACTTGATCTAGCAGATAGCGGTCATGCGAAACAATCAGCATCGTTTTGTTTGTCTTTTTGATCTCCTCAATAAGCAGGTTCACACTGTCTTCATCCAGGTGGTTAGTTGGTTCATCAAGGAGCAAGACGTCTGCCTTACTTGTAAATCCGTTCGCAAGCCTGGCTTTCAATTTCTCACCGCCGCTCATATTACGATAAGGAACAGACGGAACTTTCCATTTGCCCCGTAAAATCACCGCTTCAGGCAGATCTGGCTGTGATGCATAATTTTCTTTTTCTTGTTCTACCACATCTACTTCAAGCGTATCCGCTAACCATATTGCCCCTTTCGCCACTTGCTTCTTGCCAGCTATAAGCTGCAATAATGTACTTTTACCAGCGCCGTTTCTTCCGGTTATGCCAATCACGTCACCTTGGTGGACGATTGCATTTGCCTCCTGCAAAATAAGACGTTCTCCATATAAGTAGCTGACCTGCTGTAATTTGATTAATTCTTTCATAAATAACCGCTCCTTTAAAGATAGGAGGACAGAAAAAATCCTCCCAATAGAAATTGGAAGGATTAGCCATACCAGAAAGACACATACATCTGTACGAGAAGTATACGTTCAGTTCGATTTGAAAAATGGGCAGACTAATCCTATTTTATACGCTTGAAAATCGCTTTTCAATTCGTGAAAAATTAGGATTAGTTAATCATTGGTCACCCATCATCCTCTCGTGTTTATTGGTTACAGTATATCAAAAGTAAAACGGAAGTCAATTACACTCAGATCAATTGCTCTTTTCGTTCAGTTCCCGGGGCTATTACTGTCTCATCCAGACCTGCTTGATAAGGCTTGTCGGCAATAGCTTCAGCGAATTCTGCTTTTGCTTGCTCAACGAGTGCCGGTTCCGTCAGAAGATCATATGCAGTCAAAGCCATGATCCGTGCAGCGTAATGCATGCCCTTTAGTCCAATGCTAGTGCCGAATACTGCCGTGGCTTGCCAAGCATGTACTTGAGTGCCAATCGGACCGCATGTTGTACCGATACTGGCAAGCGGTGTAATCCAGCTCACATCGGCTACATCTGTCGAGCCAGGCATCGTTGTACCTTTCATTGTCATGTCATAGAAATTCTTTGTTGGCAGTATATCATTCGAGTCCAGCTGAAGCTTTCGGCGGGATTCCTCAACTAGCTTTGGATCCATCGACTTACGGAGAATAGCGGCATAAGCAACTTCATCCGAGGTAAAGCTTTCCATCGGATAATCCTCCATGTTGCGATAATTCAATGTATCCAATGTGTCATTAGTCAGCATATGATAGCAATTCGCCAAAAGTTCATGCGACGTTGACGTGCCTGTGATCAAAGCAGCACCTTTTGCAATATCATGCATCCGGCTCAGCATATCCTCTACTTGATTCCTATTTGCTCCTCGCAGGTAATACCATACTTCGGCTTCATCCGGAACAATATTTGGTGCTTGCCCTCCATTAGTGATGCTATAGTGGATTCTTGTACCATCCACTAAATGCTCCCGCAGATAATTGGCGCCAATATTCATGATTTCAACCGCATCAAGTGCACTGCGTCCGGCATGCGGTGCACCTGCTGCATGTGCCGGAATACCGTGGAAACGGAATTTGATGGAGACCATTGCCTGCGTGCTGTAATTTTGGACAACGTTACTCGTTCCAGGGTGCCAGGTGAGACAGCAATCCAAGTCGTCGAACACACCTTCTCTTGCCATGAATGTCTTGCCAGACAGTACCTCTTCCGCTGGACAGCCATAATAGCGGATCGTCCCATGCACCTTGCCTTCATCAATAAGCTGCTTGAGCCCTAGCACGGCCTCTACACCAGCTGTTCCGAGCAGATGATGGCCGCACGCATGACCTGGTCCATTCTCACTGACTGGATCTTTGTAAGGCTTGCTCGATTGGGACAACCCAGGCAATGCATCAAATTCACCCAGTATACCGATTATTGGATGCCCGCTCCCGTATTCTGCATAGAAAGCAGTTTTCATACCACCGATACTGTCTGTAATGCGGAAACCTGCGTCTGCCAGCACATCCTTCTGTGCTGTACTCGCATAAGTCTCTTCATAAGCAATTTGAGGATGCTGCCATATATCAAGTGCTAAACTCCCTGTGACATGCTCCAACTCCTCCAGATTACGTACCAGCTCTTTTTTACTCATGGACTATCTCTCCTTTATTGTTAGATTTAGATGCTTGCTTATTTTCCAAAAGTACACAGATAATGACTGTCAGGAACATACAGACCAAGCCTTTAAAGAAGACAGGGATTGGGAGCTGTGTCATCAGGATCCCGAAAACGATACCGATCACACCGAAAAACGGTTTTCTTATAGCCAATTGAGCAATCATGCCTCCAAAGATAGCAGGAATGATATAGGCAAATGCGGCCTGAACGGATTCCGGGATGACGGAAAGGATATAAGATCCTCCTAAGATGACAGGAATGAGCACAGCGATATTCATAAAGCTGGCTGCCGCTATAGCAAGAGTAGCTGCTACCTCTCCTTTCCTGGTACCTGGCTCTGCTCCAATTACTTGCTGAGCCGCAGCCGCAGACGGCAGACACATGTTAGCGATGTTTCCTGTAAGGAAACTGAGGTACGTTCCAGAGACTCCGAGTGTTGCGTAATAACTGACCGGCTCTACTACCCAAGCAAATCCAACAAGGGCGATATACGCGAGAAAGGCTGCGAATATGGTCTGCCATCCAGGGTGATATCCTTCGACGAATGATAGATAAAGCGGCAGCGCTGCCGATAAGACGATCACACAGCCAATCGTAAGCCTTCCCCAGAAATGGGCATTCACATGAAAAGCATCAAATGATTTTTGTTGTGTTTCAATCAGCTGTTCTTGTACTGCTACCTGTTCCGCTGTTTTAGCCATCTTCTTTCCCTCCCTTTATCCGATAAAGTAGCCGACAGTCAGACCGCCAATGATAGCAAAGCCTAAAGCCCATTCTTTCAGCCAGTTTCTTTGAAGTTTATTGGCTAAGAGTAGCGTGCCGATCGTTATCAGAATGCTTGTAAGGATGACTAAGGTGTGGCCGCTGCTTTTTACTGCTTCATTTGCTGCAAAGTAGCCGAATGCTCCTAGCATGGCTGCAGTCGAGATAATAACCATCTTTTTCGTGCCATTCTTACGTGCTGTTATTTTCTTTTGAAATGACCCTAGCGACTTTGTAAAGAAAAACGTGACGATTAACCAGCCTGTACCGCCGATACACAATGTCCAAGCGATGGTTGTGAAAGCCTCAGGACCAAAGTTTGCTGATCCTAGCTCTGTGCCGTAGGCTGTTGAAGCCATCTGGGCACCAAGTGACTCTGTAGCGGAGGACCCGATGATCGCACTTCGCATCATCGTAAGCGGATTTCCGATCAATGTCATCAATGAGACAGCAATGATGATATTGCCCAAGGCAGGACCAATGGCAGCAATAGCACCTGTCTTCATCGCACTTCGGGCTTCTCGATCCGTCATACCCACACTCGCTTTTACCTGGAATGCTGATCGCATGAAAACGGCTCCTTGAAAAATAACGATAGATACGACTAGCAGACAGAACACCCATAAAACACTGCTGTTCATGATTTCGGATATCTGCAATTTTTCGCCTCCTTAAATATAATTAATAATTCTGACTATTATGTTAATTGTGCAGATCTCCACTGTCAAAACCTTTATGAAAAACAGGCCTATCTGAGTAAGGATGCAGAAAAATCAATACGGAATCCTACCTATCACTTGTCAGTTTCTTTATCAAGAGCCACTCGATAAGTAACAAGCAATGCAGATGCTGAGGGCAACGACTATTGAAGTTATTTCAGTTCATACAGGGCAATAAAAAAAGAGCATTATAGATCTAGACTGTAATTCGTCTGGATTATTAGCTCTAATGGAAAAAAGATCGATTAATAGGTACATACCTTTTGATAACTTAATTCATTGGGTGACCGCTTACTCTTCTATGACATAAACAGCATATTCTTCACATACATCTAAACTATGGACAAGTTGAGGTGACAAATGTGGGAAAACAATCATTATTGAAAGGTACGATCATCCTTGCGGTTGCTGCTTGCTACAGCAAGCTGATCGGATTCATAAACGGAATCGTTTTGTCACGGCTGCTGGGGCCAGAAGGAATCGGTCTGGCAATGATGGCTATGCCGATCACCGGTCTGCTGATTGCCATCACCGGATTTGGATTGGAGGTGGCGGTAGCCAACCTGGTGGCAGAGAATAATGCGACAAACAATCGGACAAGACTGCGGCACGTCCTCTCCCTTTCGTTTTTGATAACCGGGACGCTGGGTGTTATCACATCCATGCTGCTGCTCGGACTGGTCCACTATGTTCCGGGTCTTTTATTTGCTGATGAGCGTGCACTATACACATTTACAGCAATTATCCCGATCATACCGATTGTCGCCATTTCTTCTATCTTGAAAGGCTATTTTCATGGAAAGCAGTATATGTCTCCCGGGGCTTTCGCTTCCATTCTCGAGCAAAGTGTACAGTTGGTCGTCACATATATGCTTGTGCAATATCTGCTTCCTTACGGGCTGGGAGTTGCCGCTGCAGGCGCAGTAATCAGCATGGTCATTGGTGAAGCAATCTCTTTAGGTGTATTGATCGTAGCATTCAACAGGCAAAAAGAATTCAAATGGCGTTTTTTGCATATTATCCGAGACCTCATCCGCGACGGGAAGCAGCATACACGGGACTTGATCCGTGTCGCATTGCCGAATACCGGCAGTCATTTGGTCAATAGCTTTGCTGGTGTCCTGCTGCCGATAATTATCACACATAGTTTTCTTACAGCAGGGCTTACTGCCGAGACAGCTACCGAAACATATGGGCTCTTAATGGGTTATGTCATGCCGCTTGTGTTCGTACCAACGTTTATCACACATTCCTTATCGACGAATCTGCTCCCTTCCATCAGTGACTTATATGCACGTCGTCAATTCCAGCAGATGTACAGCAATATAAACCAAGTAATCAACGTTACAATGATGATCTGTATTCCGTGGGCACTGTTTCTTTACTTTTTCGCCACCGAATTGACAGGTTTGTTTTATCACTCCGAGGAAGCGGGGCTGCTTATCCAGAAAATGATTTTCTGTTTTATGCTCAGCTATTTACAGATACCGCTGCAGGCAGTTCTGATTGGTATCGGAAAAAGCAGTGTTGTCCTCTATAACAATCTCATTGCAGCGCTTGTCAGTTTGCTTATGATCTATTTCGTTGCTTCTCAGCCGAGTATGGGAGTAAATGGTGTCATCCTCGGTCTGAACTTAGGAGAGGTGCTCGGGACAGTACTTCATTTTGCGAGTCTTTATCAAGCTGTTCGTTTCCCTTTCAGCTTTGCAAGATTTTATAAACTGCTTATTGCCATCACTTGTATGGCATCATGTGCGATATTCTTATATATGACGCTGGATTCGTACATTTCAAATGGCTATGTGCTGCTTAGCAGTGTACTGCTCATTTCTGCGAGCTTTTATTTGCTCCTTCTCCACCGATTCCGACTGTTCAAGCAAGAGCTGTAAAGAATCATGCTTGAAGCCGATAATTCCGCTGGGTTATACTTATACTAGTAATTGAGGTGAAGACATTGTATAAACTATTGACACATAATGACCTGGACGGTGTTGGCTGCGGTATCTTGGCCACACTTGCTTTTGGAGAGGATGTTGACATCCGCTATAACTCCATCAGCAGTCTGAATGAAGAAGTAAAGAAATTCCTAGCCGATGAAACACAGCATGAGAAAGAACTATGGGTGACAGATTTGGCTGTAAATGAAGAAAATGAAGCTGCTATCAGTGATTTCATCCAAACTGGCGGCAAAGCACGCCTGGTGGATCATCACAAAACAAGCGAACACTTGAATGCCCATGATTGGGCCTGGATTGCGACAAAGGAAGAAGATGGAACACTTACTTCTGCAACAAGTATGTTGTATGACGTCCTTGTCAAAGAAGGATACTTAGAAAAAACGAAAGCGGTAAGCGAATTTGTCGAGCTTGTCCGCCAATACGATACATGGGAATGGGAAAAGCGCAATAATGAGGCTGCCAAACAGCTGAACGCACTTCTTTTCCTGCAAAGCATCGAAGAATTTGCTGATGAAATGATTGAACGGCTGCAGCATAATGATACTTTTGTCTTCAGTGACTTGGAGGAAAAATTGCTTCAAGTACAAGATGCTCAAACAGCTCGTTATATCCGCAAGAAAAGAAAACAAGTTGTACCGATTAAGATCGATACCTATTTGGCCGGCGTCGTCCATGCCGAATCTTACCTTTCTGAACTGGGTAATGACTTAGGTAAGACGTTCCCGCATCTTGATCTAATCATAATGGTCATGATGGGCACAAAACGTTTGAGTCTCCGGACTATCCACGATGATGTTGATGTATCTGCTATTGCAGGCAACTACGGCGGAGGCGGCCATCAGAAAGCATCCGGGGCTTCATTGACTGATGAAGCATTTGAATTGTTCGTGAAGGATGCTTTCGACCTGCAGACATTGCGTCCAGATGCAACAGATAACAGATTCAACGTTCCTGAGAACGACCTTGGGACGCTGTATGTCAATGAACAGAATGACAAGTTCCTCATCGTACAGCAAAACCGCAAATATTATATTATGAAAAATCAGCAGCCTGCTGAAATCGGATTCGATTCCTTCGAAGAAGCTGAGAAGCATCTGAAACGGGAAGAGCTAGCTTTCCTTGTTACAGATCACCGCTATGTGAAATACTTAAGTGAGCGTGTGAAGAAACAGGATTTGATTATCGACCAGCCGTTTCAAAGAAATCAAGAAAGCTGAAAAAAGCGGAAAGCACCTTAGTGTTTTCCGCTTTTTTTATACTCTCTCCGAACTGGCAATCGCTTGTTCTATCAAAAGGATATCATCATGGATCAAACTGCGGATTTCCGGTTCAGGACATCTTTTATACTCATCTTCCAGTCTTTTTAGTTCTGCGTAGAATATATCCATTTCTGTAAAATGCACGATCTCTGCCTCCAAATGGCTTTTTTACTTATATATGCCGAATGCAGCAGAAAATATACATCTTATGTAATATTATTTATTGTTGTTGTCACAAAAGAACTATGGTAGAATCTCTAACAAGGCTCAAATATTCTCACTATTTAATCTATTGAATTTTCTGATTAATTAGAAATCGCTTTTCATCTTGGAGGTAAACACTGTGAAAAAATCAATACCGTTTTCTTATGTCATCGTAACAGGATTCATGTTATTTGCATTATTTTTTGGAGCAGGCAATTTAATCTTCCCTGCTTTGCTCGGTCAGAGTTCCGGAACAAACGTCTTGACCGCTAATCTGGGATTTATCGTTACCGGTGTGGGCTTGCCGCTGCTCGGTATACTGGCTTTTGGATTTTCCGGTAAAAATGATTTGCAGGATTTAGCGAGCCGGGTTCATCCTGTGTTCGGCTATGTGTTCCCTATCGTTCTGTATTTATCTATCGGTCCTCTTTTTGCATTGCCGCGTACAGGAACTGTTTCTTATGAAATTGGCATTCAGCCTTTCTTAACTGGCGATCCCGGAGCATGGCCTTTGATTATATATTCGATCTTATTCTTTGGAATAACTTGTTTCTTCTCTTTGAAACCAGCCAAGATTGTCGATATAGTCGGTAAATATTTGACACCTGCTTTGCTTATTACAATAGCGGTATTGATCATTACAGTACTTGTCAACCCGATAGGCAGTCCTCAGGAACCAACGGAAGCATACAGCAGCAACGCTTTCTTCAAAGGCTTCCAGGAAGGTTACTTGACAATGGATACGTTGGCAGCATTCGTATTTGGAATAATCGTCATCAACTCCGTGAAAAATATCGGAGTCACCGATCGCAAGTCAATTCTCGGATTCACATGGAAAGCCGGTTTGATTGCCGCAGCACTTCTTGCTTTGATTTACACTTCCATTTCCTATCTTGGTGCAACCAGTGTAGCTGGAATTGGATTGCTGGATAATGGCGGTGCAGTACTAGCGGGAGTTTCTGAAGTGTACTATGGTAGACTGGGGAATGTTTTGCTTGGATTGATTGTACTGGGTGCTTGCTTGACGACTAGTATCGGTTTGGTTACAGCTTGCAGCAGTTACTTCAACCGCCTTCTTCCCAAGGTTTCTTATTCTGTTATTGCTATAGTACTTTCTCTATTCAGTACAGTCGTTGCAAATGCCGGTTTGACAAACATCATCACCTTCAGCGTACCAGTATTGACTATCATTTACCCGCTTGCAATTGTCTTGATCTTCCTGACTTTCCTGCATGATGCATTTGCTGGAAGCAGAGCTGTTTACTTGACTAGTCTGCTTTTCACCTTTGTCGTCAGCTTGATGGAAGGCTTGAACGCAGCAGGGATTCCAATCCCTGGTGTACAAGAATTCTTAACAAATAACTTGCCAATGTACAGTTTAGGTCTTGGCTGGTTGTTGCCAGCGATTGCTGGAGCGGTTATCGGGTATGTGCTTTATCTAGTCACAAAACCAAGCCAGAATGAAATTAGAAAAGCAGATGCAAGATAAATTATAGACAGCGAAAAACGCCCGGTATTTATTCCGGGCGTTTTTTAATTGGTTATGACACAGCATCTGTATCAGGAAATGATTGGAGATCATAAGAGCAATTTTCAAGAATTTCAATAAAGATATCGACGATTTCCGAATCAAAGAGGGAGCCTTTGCAGCGAATCAATTCTGCTGAGGCTTCCCGGACAGACATGCCTTCACTATATGTACGTACTGTTGTCATTGCATCAAATGCATCTGCTACGCCGACGATGCGGGCGAATAAGGGTATTTCATCACCTTTCAGCTGCTTGGGATACCCGCTGCCATCCATCCTTTCATGATGAAGCAATGCTGTATCAATCGACTTCTGGAAGATGCGGTTCGGTTGAATAGCAGAAAGAATACGGGCACCAATTTCAGTATGCGTTTTCATAAGCTCATATTCGCTTTCGGTTAATCCAGTCGTTTTTCGTAAAATGCGGTCTTCGATCCCGATTTTTCCGATATCGTGCAAAATCGCTGCCTGATATAGTTCAAAGCATACTTGGGCATCAAGCTTCATTCTTTTTCCGATCAGCCAAGCGTAACGGGCAACTCTCTCTGAATGCCCCTTTGTCAGCGGGTCACGAGCATCAAGCGCTTCCGCAAGCATTCGAATCATACTGACAAACATTTTGTACAGTTCATCATACATTTGACTGTTATGCAGGGCTAAGGCTGATTGCTCCGCTAATATGACAGCAAGCTCTCTGTCTCTATTATCGAAGTGACCTCCATTCTCTTTATCCATAAGTTGAATAGCACCTAAAATTTGTCCTTTTGCTTTAAGCGGTACTATAAGGATGGATACAGCAGAGCTATCCGCATTGTTAATCAATTCTGCCTCTCCGGTCTCTATTACTTTTCCAACGATACCTCCTCCATCTGAAAGAGCAGGCATAGGCAGTAGTTCCGCTGAAACCCCGCAGGACGCTTTTGCTACTATCTGTTGTTTTTCTTTTTCAAGCATCCATAATGTTGCCTCTTTTGCTTCCGCGATCATTACCATTTGATCGAGGATTCCCTGGAAAATATCTTGCAGATCAATTGCGGCATTCAATTCCTTCAGGGCTTCTAGCAGTTTTGATAATTCTTTCACCTTTGACTCGAGCTTCGTAATAGTTGTCAAAACGCTTCCTCATTTCCCTGAAATCCTACTTCTGTCATGGTACGTTCTTCCTGATATTCCTTGTTTTTAAGTATAAGCTAACATAAAGAAAATTAGAAGCTGTTTTCCAGTCACCCTGCTTTTTAGCAGCTATAAATCGTTGCCTAACCCATAACCGCATGAAAAATCACGTTCACTTCTAGACCTTTGTTATATTTGTATCAGGGGGGAAATTGATGTGAATCTTCTTGATAAAGCAAAAGACATTGCAAACATATATAAAATGAATACAAATATTGATACCGTTTTTGTCGGTGGGTCTGTTTCTCGGAATTGGCATGATGCCTATTCTGACATTGAAATATTTGTCTTATGGAAGGAAGCTCCAACTGAAGAGGAAAGGAAAAATCCCATTGTATTACTTAACGGAGAAATTATAGATTTCTTTCCTTACGAAGACGGAGAATGGTCAGAGACATATATCAGTCAGGGAGTAAAATTTGAAATCAGTAATTTTCTGACCACAACAATAAATAAGGTGATAGACGAGGTCATGCTCTCATTTGATACAAGTCCGGTGAAACAGTGTCTGTTAGCGGCAATTCACAACGGTATCTCACTGAGTGATGATGCTGTAATGGAAATGCTGAAAGATAAAGTAAGGCGTTATCCTGTGGAATTGGGAATAGCCATGGTAAGTGAAAACTTGTATATGGGTGCTAAATGGAATAACCGGGAGGCATTGCTTCATCGCAGAGACTGGCTGATGCTTTATCAAACTATGGCAGAAGTCCAGAAAAAATTAATGCATTTACTGTTCGGATTAAATCGGCAATTCATACATCATCCCTCTCTTAAATGGCAAAGACAAACGCTTGAAAGCATGGATATCATTCCGAAAGATGCAGCTGATCGTTTCGAATCTATTTTTCTACAAGCACCAGAAACTGCTGTTAAAGAGTTAGATGAAATCATTAAACATATCTATGAACTCATTCAACAAACACTGCCTCAAATAGATGTATCTGCAATATCGGAGAAATCACTGTACCTAAGACCTTTTAATCATGAAATATAAATATCTAGAGCATACTTTAACACTTTAGAAAGATGTTGATTTTAGGACAATCTTTTCCATTTATGCTACGCTGAAAATAGAATTGGAAAGGAGAGAATACAATGCAAAACCATATCCCTACCAAGAAACTGCACGATGGCACGATTCTTCCTGCCGTAGGCTTCGGTACATACAGCTTGAAAGGCAGTCAAGGTGTGCAAGCGATTCGCAGTGCTATCGACGCGGGTTATCGTCTTCTGGACACAGCATACAATTATGAAAATGAAGCAACTGTCGGGCAGGCTATTAAGCAGCATGGTATCTCGCGCGAAGAGCTCTTTGTCACATCCAAGCTCCCAGGTCGTTACCATCAGCGTGAAAATGCAATTACAACGATACAGGAATCGCTTTATCGTGCTGGCCTCGATTATTACGACTTATATTTGATTCATTGGCCGAACCCTAAAAAAGATCATTATATTGAAGCGTGGCAGACCTTGCTTGAAGCACGCAGATGGGGATTGATTCGTTCTATTGGTGTTTGCAACTTCCTTCCAGAGCATTTGGAGAGACTGAAAGCAGAAACAGGTACACTGCCTGTCATCAATCAGATTGAACTGCATCCTTTTTTCAACCAAGAAGAACAGCGACAATACCATAAGGAAAATGGCATTGTAACAGAGTCATGGAGTCCTCTTGGCAGAAAGACAAATCTGCTGGAGCATCCTTTACTTGCTGAAATTGCGGAGAATTATGAACGAACTGTTTCCCAAATTGTACTGCGCTGGCATTATCAGCTTGGAAGTATCGCTATACCGAAATCTGCTGCTCCAAGCCGGCAAGCAGAGAATCTCGCTATTTTTGACTTTGAATTGAATCAAACAGATATGGAGAAAATCAACAGTTTATCCGTTTCAGACGGGCGAATCGCTGACCAAGATCCAGCGGTTTACGAAGAATTCTAAAAAAAGCGATGTGTGGAATCCACACATCGCTTTTTTTATTTTTTCTCAAATTCCATTTTCCAGCTGTAATAGTCATTGTCAGGGTTTTTCTCATAGGAAAGATAAGCCGAGAATTTCTTCCCTCGTTTGCTCGTCATCCCCTTCACATGAGCTGTTCCGCTTTTCAGCAAGGCTTTCACCATTGTCTTCGTTGGTTTCTTTCGCACTGCTGCCAAGAATTTATCGTTCTTCCAAATGATATAGCCGCACGTTTTCTTGTAATTTTTACACCCAAAGCCTTTGTACCCTTCTACAACCTCTCCCCCGCAAGCCGGGCACTTGCCTAATACTTCATGGGTGATTGTCTGTTTTTCAATTGTCCGGATTGGTGCAGCTTCGTCTTGTTTCATCGTCTGCACCGCTTCCTTCGTAAAGGAAAAAATCATGTCGAGAAAGTCTTCTCGGCCAACCTTCGCATCCTCTATATCAGCAAGTGTCTTCTCGAGCCGTCCCGTAAAGTTCAAATCGAATAAAGGCTTGACCGGGAATGTTTCAACCAGCTTTTTGCCTGTATCCGTTACATGAAGTTCTTTTCCTTTGTTACTAATATAGTGTATGTCTTTAAGCTTTTTAATTGTTTCCGCTCTTGTTGCAGCGGTGCCGATACTGAACCCGCGCAGCACTTCGACAACCTCATCTTCATCCTGTTTCCCTTTGCCGCAAGTCTCCATAACCCGCAATAACGTTCTCTCCGTATGCGGCTTCGGCGGCTGTGTCATATGGGAAGTGACACTTGTCTCCCATGTGTCCACCAGCATGCCTTCCTGCACATCCGGCAGCAGGGTTTCCTTTGTCTGCTGCTTCTCGACCTTCTTCCACCCGTCTACAAGCTGGATACGGCCTTTTGAGATAAAGCTGCCAGATAACGGGACATCCGGAATAACTGTTTCCAATGTTGTCTCTTCATATACCGCGACAGGCATGAATTGCATGATAAAACGGTTTTTAATAGCAGTGTATACAAGTTCCTGGTCAGGTGTAAGTCTTTTCGGGAGAACATAAGTCGGTATGATCGCGCTATGGCTTGATACCTTGCTATTATTGAATACCCGTTTCGAACGGCTGAATTTGATTTCTGATTCATATGGCAATCCTGCTGCTACTTTCTTCAATACACCAGCTGCCTTGGATACAAGGCTTTCTTCTAATGCTGTGCTGGAAGTCCGCGGGTACGTGATGTACTTTTTCTCATAAAGCGATTGTGCTACTTTCAGCACTTTATCAGATGTCCATCCGCTGTATCTTGCCGTCATATACCCTTGCAAACCGGAAAGGTTGAACAACGGCGGACAGAATTCCTTCTTCTCCTCCGTCTGCTTGTCCTTGATCTGTCCTTGTTTGCCTTGGATACGCTGAAGGATATCCTGCAAGGGATCTCTGTCTTTGAATTTATCTGTTTTCCCTTCCTTATACACACCTTCGTAAAATTTCTTTTCAGGCGTGCGGAAGGTTGCAAGCAGTTTGAAATAAGGCTCTGGCTTGAATTCACTGATCTCTTTGTCACGGTCATAAATGATTTTTAAAGTTGGCAGCAATACACGGCCGATGTTCAGAACTTGTCCGCGTCCGCTCTGATAACGAAGTGTCGCTACAGAAGTAAGGTTGATACCGATGACCCAATCTGCCCACTGCCGGCCGATTCCGGCATCATAAAGAGGTCTTAGCTCTGTGTTGGGCCGCAGGGATTGAAGACCGCGCAGTACTTCCTGTTCGGTCCATTCATTTAACAGCAGCCGGTAAACGGGCTTGTCCGGCTTGATATAATTAATGATGCTATCCCCGATCAGCTGTCCTTCCCGGTCATAGTCACAAGCAGACACGATTTTTCCGACATCTCTTCTTTGCATGAGCCTTTTTACGATTGCGATCTGCTTTTTTGCACCAGGATCGGCGGCGTCACGATTACGCGGACTCGATTTGATTTTATATTGGAAAGCATCTGGTACGAACGGGAAATTATCCAGCTTCCATCTTGCCATGGCAGCGTCATAGTCTTTCGCATCAAACAGCTGCAGCAGATGTCCGAATGCCCATGTGATGATATATTCAGGGCCTTCATAAAACCCATCTTGTTTTGTTTTTATTTTCAATGCATCGGCGATATTCTTCGCAACGGAAGGTTTTTCCGCCAATATAACTGTCATACTCATATATGGAAAAAACTCCTTTGATCTATCAAGCTCTTAGCTCCTATTCTACCATAAAAAAACACTGACTCTTTCATCAGAGTCAGTGCTATATTTCTCAAAGCGCATTCAATAGATTGGAATGAATTGTCCGGAGTACATCCCCGCGGCTGATTACCCCAACAACTTGTTTTTGATCATTCAATACAGGTATCTTTTTAAACCGGTGTTTTGCCAGGATGTTCACCACTTCTTCCATTTCATCTTCTTCATGGACGGTGACGATTCCGCGTCTTTTGGCAAGGTTCAATACCGGATGATCTTTTAATTCATCTACGATTTTATCTATTTTTTCCGCTTTAAAACTCACTGTCAGCAAGTAGTTAAAGACGACTGTATCCTTAGGCTGGATCCCTCGCAGAATATCTCCGTCACTGACGACGCCTACAATACGCCGGTCCCTATCCAGTATCGGCATTCCGCTGATCCGCCGGTCTACAAAGGTCTCCAAAACCTGCTTGACCGTATCTTGTTCGCTCGCTGCTATTACATCTGTTATCATGAAGTCTTTTGCTTTCATAAAAAAGCCTTCCTTCTGTATGGGATGAATGCTACATCTTTATTATACGCTTACTTGCCGAAATCTGCTAAAAAAAAGACATCTGCCAAATAAGCAGATGCCGGTATATCATTCTTTTTCAAATTGTTTCGTACTGCGTACAGTATCGATCGGGCGAACAAGTTTTTCGATTTGTTCACGTTTTGGTTCCAAAAACGGCGGCAAGGAAAGTTTTTCTCCAAGCGTCTCGTATGGTTCATCACCCATGAAGCCAGGACCGTCCGTTGCGAATTCAAACAAGATTCCTGGTGCCACCCGGGAATATAAGGATTCGAAGAAATGACGATCCACGTATCCAGAAGTTTGGAATTGGAAGCTGTGCATCCGTTCAATCCATTCCTCCAATACTGCTCGATCCTCAACACGGAAAGCAGCATGGTGTACCGTACCGAAACCTTGTCTTCCATCTGGAAGAATTGTATTGTGCTCAAGAACGATACTTGCCCCATTTCCGCCTTCGCCTACTTCATATAAATAGTAAGACCCTTCCTGTGCAACTGGACGGAAAACGAGTACTTTTTCAAGCATTTCCTTGAAATAATCAATATGTGCCGTCCGGACAAAGATCGGACCAAGCCCTGTGATAGCAAACTCCAAAGGTACAGGACCGTCTTGCCATGGTGTTCCTGATGCCACACCTTTATCGTTTTCGTCACTGATCAACTGATATTGCTGCTCATCAAAATCCTCAAAGGATAATGTCTTTGTACCAAATTGCTCTTTGATACCGTGATGTTTCACTTCCAACCGGTCAAAACGTTTTACCCAATAATCCAAAGCTGCATCTGATGGCACACGGAATGAAGTTTTATAAATCTCATTTGTACCGTGCGTACCCTTCGGAATTCCAGGGAAATCGAAAAACGTCATATCTGTTCCCGCGCTGCCTTTGTCATCCGCGAAAAACAGGTGGTATGTTTGGATATCATCTTGGTTTACTGTTTTCTTTACAAGACGCATGCCTAGTACATACGTGAAGAATTCATAGTTTTTTTCTGCACTGCTCGTAATTGCCGTTACGTGGTGAATACCTTTTAATTGATTCATCTTTATCACTCCAGCCTGATGATGGAATTACCTCGAATTCGAGATAAATATATTATGACGCACACTCTCTCTGATGTCAAATGGATAGATATCAAAGAATTCCCTTATTTAATTTCAATTACGTCAATTCATTTCAATTTTCCGCTCAATTGAAGTTTTCACCTTGTTTTTATTTAACTTTCGTTCTTTCTTTTTTGTCTGTTTTCCCCTGGTGCCTCCGCCCATCTTCCACGTTATTTCTCTTTCTTTCAATTTCTACCCAAAACAATAGAGGTTATTCTGCTCGAACAGAATAACCTCTATTTCTATATTTGAAACTCTTTTAGATTCTTCGCCTTTCTTTTTAACATGTATGCACCGTAAACAGCTATTAAGCTTACTGAAGCGATTGCTCCCCCGGCCCACAAAGGCATTTTGATGATTCCTGTCATGATTGGAAGCCAGAAAGATAATATCTGCATCAATAGGATGAATATAATGTAATTGGATAGTTGTATGTACTTAGTTGCTCTTGATTGGTTATCTGTAAAAATCTCCAATTTATCTGTTCCATCATCTTCTTTACAAAAGTAGTGCCAACCGTTAAATGAGCAAACTCTATCCCAGCCATCCATTTCGAATAAATCAAAATAACTCCTATCAGGAAATCCCATCTGATGATCTAATCGATATACTAATTTAGAAGGCTCACTTGCACGAAAGGTGTACTTGAACCATCTATATTCTTCAAGCGTCCAGCCTTCCTGTGCCATCTTCTGGAGCCAGACTTCTTCTTTTTGGTCATCCCATGCCCAAAACCATTTCCTTATCTGCTTTCTCTCTTTCATTGTTCTCCCCCTAACTGCTTTTCACTGATCGAAACAAGCTTCTTAAGCCGCTCATATTCAGCACTTAGCAGCTTTTTGCCGTTATCCGTCAGCTGGTAAGACTTTTTAGCATCCTTCTGTTCCACTTGCGTGATCAATTGAAGCTTCTCCAGCTTGCGAAGCGCACCGTATAGTGTCCCCGGACCTAGTTTCACTGATCCCTCACTTATAGATTCTACTTCTTTCATGATGCCGTAGCCGTGCAGCGGCGTTCGCAACACCATTAAAATGTAGTAGGTGGTATGCGTTAAAGGCAGCAAATCTTCTGTTCTCTTCAAATACTGCACCTCCTATATATCGACATACGATATATATCGTATGTCGATATAATAGCATACATTTTATATCGTGAGGTATTGGTATTTTTTATACCCATCTTCAGGCTAACGCAGTAAGAAAGCCGCACTGAAAAAGATCTATTCTGCTTGTACCTGTGGTGGATAGAAAATTCATTTTATCATTCAAAAAAAAACAAGCACCTGAACATATGTCCAGGTGCTTCACCAATGCTTTACATCTTTGAAATCCCGCATAATGATGCGCGATTCTTTAATGTCCTGATATAATCGATATGGCTTGCTCGCCAGCCTGATCGGCAGCGTAAAGAGAAATTGGCTTAGGTCATCCTTGTACTCTGTCGTCATTCGGGAAGGTTTTGAAAGAATGCGATTTTGCCATTCTTCCTTGAATTCCTTTTGCAAATCCAACCTGACATCAATGGCATGATGGCACTGCGTACAGCAAATCGTTTTAAGCTTATCATTGATGTACGTAACCATGAATGGAGACTCCTCGCGACAATGGATACAATATAACTCTGCTTCCATGCGGCTTTGTTTCACCGTTATCTCCTTCTTTCCTCATATCTAGCTTCAGAAATCAGTAATTGTTCGGCAAACGATCATTTTCAGGGTATGATGACACCCTTAACTCCTAGCTTCCTCGTTTGCTTCTAGGCATCCACATGACTTC
The DNA here is from genome assembly GCF_046592595.1 of Terribacillus saccharophilus. Lineage (GTDB taxonomy): Bacteria > Bacillota > Bacilli > Bacillales > Amphibacillaceae > Terribacillus > Terribacillus saccharophilus_C. The sequence continues at coordinate 210,964 of NZ_JAWVPF010000002.1, forward strand.
TTCCGCTTTTTATTCCCTTCCTAATTAGAACATTTCGCTGCCCGCTTGCTGATATCCTGTCTATAAACTTCAATTTGTATGCATACTTTTCAACTCTTCGTAAACGATCTTCAATATTTGATCTTCTATCCGCGGCCCTTCCTCTTCATCCAGTAGTCCGTTCAGCAGGATGGAGAAAACGAAATGATCACCTGATTTTGTTTCTATGTAGCCTGAAAGCGAACTAACTCCAGTAAGCGTTCCTGTCTTCGCTTCAACCTTCCCAGCGAGCTCCGTGCCAACAAAGCGATTGCGCAGCGTCCCACCGACCATGCGTTCTGTCATACCCGCAACTGGCAGAGATGATTTGAAAGCAGGGAACCAAGACTCCTGTTTTACCTTTGTAAGCAACGTTGTCAGCTGCCTGGCAGTTATTCCATTCACATGGGAAAGCCCTGATCCATCTCTTAATACCATCTGTTCCTTCGGCAGCTGCATTTCACCAAGGTACTGCTCCAATTGATTGATTCCATCTTCCCAGTTCCCGGCTTTTTCCCCGCGGCCGATATGCTTGATATACATCTCGGCATGTCCGTTATTGCTTAGCTTCATAAATGGTAAAAGCAGTTCCTTAAGCGGAGCGGATTGCGTCCGCAGTAGCTCCGTTTGGTTTAAAGGTGCTTGTGCTACCTTGGCAGTACCAGTGACTTGGATTCCGGATGCTTTCACGTTATCCTGAAATAGGTGCAAAACATATTCTGTGGGTTCCCAGACTGCTACCCATTCCTGCTCGCTGTCTCCCGCAGCAATAGAGCCAGATATGACAATATTATTGGTACCATGGGTTCGAGTCACTTCTAATTCCGCTTCATCGTTATCGGATACAATAACAGCATCGTTTTGTAACGTTACATAATCATTTTCTGGAATCACATCTAATGTCGGTTTTCCTGATGAGGAACTTGCCTCTACCCTGATCTTCACTGTCCCCGTATCATGATCATTGTCAGGTGCAACTGTCAATGCACTGACAGCCGCTCCATAGTATGCTGATTCATCCTTCCATGTTGTATCCTCACTATAGCGTTCCTGATCAAAATATGTATCATCCGCAATGATATCGCCGTTAATTTTCCGAATTCCCAATCCGCGCAGCTGATTTGCAAGCTGTTGCATATCTTCATAAGTAAGAGATGGATCTCCTTTACCAATCAAATATAAGTTCCCATTGAGCTGTCCGCTTTTTACTTGTCCGTCAGTTGCGACTATTGTTTCGAAGCGATGATCTTGTCCTAGTTCATTCAATACAGCTGCTGCAGTGAGAAGCTTCATATTGGATGCAGGCCTCATGCGCTTGTCGGCATTTTTCTCGAATATTGTCTTCCCTGACTGTCCTTCCATAATATGTATGGCATAGGTAGCTCCTTGCAACTGCTCTTCATTGGCCAGATATTCTGTTAACCTATCTATCATCCTATCCTCTTTTCCGGCTACGTGGACATGCGTATGAGGTACCATACAAACAAAAAGCAGCAGTCCTGCGACTAGAGTCCGCATAGATTTGCGAAGCATCAGCATCTCCTCCTTTTGCCTATCCTACTTAACCTGTACGTTATAATGTATGTGTATGTATCCTTCTTTAGTGTAACAAACTATCAGATTATTTAAAATATTGTTGAATACATGAAGAAAGACACCATCAATTGGTGTCTTCATCTTTGATATATAGGCATACCGGACAATGGTCGCTGCCCAGTGTATCTGCGTGTATTTCAGCTTCTTGGATGTTGTTTTTCCACCGTTCGGAAACGATGAAATAATCGATACGCCAGCCGATGTTCCGTTCTCTCACTTTATTCATATACGACCACCAGCTGTATGCTTCCTCGCGATCCGGATAAAGGTAACGGAAACTATCTACGAAACCGGAAGCAAGGAACGCTGTCATCTTTTCTCGTTCTTCTTTCGTGAAGCCGGAATTGCCATGGTTTGTCTTATGGTTTTTCAAATCGATTTCCTGATGGGCAACATTCAAATCGCCGCACAGGATGACAGGTTTCCGGTTATCCAGCTCCTGTACATAAGATAATATTTTATCTTCCCATTCCAAACGCTCCGCCAACCGCGCCAAATCTCGTTTAGAATTCGGTGTATATACAGTAACCAAAAAGAAATTGTCATATTCCAATGTGATGATTCTGCCCTCGGGCTCAATCACACCTTCATCCAATCCATATGTGACGTGGAGCGGTTTATGTTTTGTGAACACAGCTGTACCTGAGTACCCTTTACGCTCGGCGTAATTCCAATACTGATAATATCCAGGCAGATCTAATTCAATTTGACCCGCTTGGAGCTTTGTTTCCTGCAAGCAGAAAAAATCTGCATCTTGTTCTTCAAAATATTCAAGAAAGCCTTTCTTTACACAAGCCCTGATTCCATTTACATTCCATGATACGAACTTCATTTCTCTATTTCCCCCGTTGACTGTCTCTAATCTGTGATGTGCAGAAGTATCTTTCCTGCATGTTTCCTGCTTTCCATAAGCTGATGTGCCTTATTTGCATCCTCGAGCTTGAATTCTTGTATGCTGGGAAAAGTGATATCTCCCATTCCTACTAATCCGATAACTTGATCAGCAATACGATTCAATTCTTCTGGCCGTTTCTTGCGGGTCGTACCCAAGCTAAAGCCGAGCAATGACCGGCAGCTTGCGTGGACGTCTGATGTTTTAATAAACCCGGCTGTACCGCTGGCATTCCCGTAATTTACTAATCTGCCATAAGGAGCAAGACAAGTAAAACTCTCCTCCATTACAGTGCCTGCAAGCGAGTCCAGTATCAGGTCAGCACCTGCTCCATCTGTCAGTTTCTGGACAGAATCTGACAGATTATCATACGTTATACAATGGTCTGCGCCGAGCTCCATAGGCAAAGCTGCTTTCTGATCCGAGCTTACGGTTCCTATTATCTTGCCTGCACCTAGCTTTCTTGCAAGCTGAATCAATGTTAGGCCCGTACCTCCCGATGCTGCATGAACTAGCACCGTTTCTCCCTTGCTAAGTCTTCCAACACGCTCGAGCAGCATGAAAGACAAAAAGGAAGGAACCGGACAAGCCGCCGCGACAGCTGTATCAACATGGTCCGCAATCGGATAGACAAGCAAAGCATTCGCTATCGCATACTCTGCATATGCGCCTGTCTTTGCAAATGCGATCACGCGATCTCCGATACGAAGCCCTTTGACATCTTGTCCAAGCTTATCAATGATTCCAACAGCATCTAGTCCTAATATGCCTGGGGCTCCAGAACCTTTCGTGCCTTTCCGTTTTTTTATATCAGCAAAATGGACACTCGCTTTTAAGACCCTTATCCTCACTTCACCTGCTGATGGTTCCGGAACTGTCATAGTTTTGTATTCCAATACACCTGGACTGCCTGTGGTTGCTGCTACAATTGCTCGCATAATTTGCCTCCTGCTTTAATGGGACATAGTTGCACAAGTCATAATCAGCTGTTCTCCGCATATTTTATCATATTGCAGTATATTTTCCGTTCCATAACTCTCGGAAAAAGGAGCTGTATCATGAGCCAGGTGAATATGGAAGATGTGAAAATGGCAATCGAGAAGCGTATAAGAAAGCTGGAAGAGCTGCAGCAGAACGATGGATCTTGGCGTATGTGCTTTGAAGGCGCGATTTTGACTGACTGCTTCTATATCATTACCTTCACTTCCTTCGGCAAAGAAGCTGATACCGTAGAGAAACTTAAGATGCATGTATTAAACAAGCAGCGGGAAGATGGCAGCTGGGCAGCATATCCTGGCGAAAGAAACGGCAACCTCTCGGCAACTGTGTTGGCTTATGCTGCACTTCGCTTTTCGGGAGTCCCTGCTCAGGAGCTCAGAGCAGCAGAACGCTTTATCAGCACAAACGGCGGCATCAACAAAGCCCATTTTATGATCCGCTTCATGCTGGCAGTCCACGGTATGATACCATGGCCTCACTTTTTGAAGTTCCCAATGACCGCCCTGCTTGTACCGACCACATTCCCGATCAATTTCTTCCAATTCAGTTCCTATGCCAGGATACACTTTGTACCAATGCTGATATTGCTGAATAAAAAATTCAAACGAATAAGCCAGCACACCATACAGCTTGAACATTTATTATATGAAGAGGAATGGGACGATTTTATGGATGCTCGTTCCCCCTTTCATACCATCACGAATGAATGGAGCCGTCTATCCCGACTGCCGGCACGGCTGCATCGGGCCGGTTATCGGTACGCGGAACAATATATGAAGGAACGAACGGAATCGGATGGGACACTATACAGCTATGCAAGCGCTACTTTCTTCATGATCTATGCCTATCTGGCACTCGGATATGAAGAAAACAACCCAAAAATCCAGCAAGCTTTAAAAGGCATACATGGTCTTGTCAACGAAAACTGCAACGGCATCCATGTAGAAAATTCCACATCAACAGTATGGGATACAGCATTGCTCAGTTATGCTTTGCAACAGGCAGGTGCTCCAGTGAAACAAGAGATGATTCTATCAGCCAATCATTACTTAATGCAGCGGCAGCATGTTCTAAAAGCAGATTGGCAGATCCATCAGTCTGGTGTGGAGCCTGGCGGTTGGGGGTTTTCAGATAGTAACACCAACCACCCGGATAATGATGATACAGCTGCCGCGCTTCGAGCACTTACAAGACAGGCGCGTCAAGACCTTACCGTTAAGCGCGCTTGGAAAAAAGGATCCGATTATTTGCTGGCAATGCAAAATAAAGACGGCGGCTGGGCAGCTTTTGAGAAGGATACAGACTGGTGGATATTAGGAAAGCTGCCGATTGAAAACGCAGAAGATGCAGCGATTGATCCATCTACACCTGATTTGACTGGCCGTGTCATGGAATATCTCGGGACTTATGCTAGTTTGAAAAAAGACCATTCCAATGTGAAAAAAGCCATCCGCTGGCTTTATAAGCATCAGCAGTTAAATGGATCTTGGTACGGCAGATGGGGAGTTTGTTATTTGTACGGGACGTGGGCTGCTTTGACTGGCCTTGCAGCAGTCGGCGTAAAACCATCAGAAAAACACGTCAAGCGTGCAGTTAACTGGCTGAAAGCTGTTCAGCATGACGATGGCGGCTGGGGAGAATCATGCCGGAGTGCGGAAGTAGGAACGTATGTGGATTTGCCGATCAGTACAGTCGTTCAAACTGCTTGGGCTGTCGATGCTTTGATTGCCAGCGGTGAACAGGATAGCAAGGAGGTACAGCAAGGCATCAGCTTTTTACTGACTGATCCCCTGCTGCAAGCCTCGATCGACTATCCGACAGGCATTGGCCTACCTGGCCAATTTTATATTCGCTATGAAAGCTATCCGTACATCTTTCCTCTGCTGGCACTGAGCCATTACCGGATCAAAGCCAAGTTTTAACCGATACTCTTGACCATTCCGCCGTCCACGACGAAAGCTTGTCCTGTAATATATGAATTGGCAGAAGAACAAAGGAAAACGGCCATGTTGGCAAATTCCTCTGGTGTACCGTATCTGCCGAGCGGAATGGCCGCTTGGCTCTGCTGCTGCACTTCCTCCAAACTTTTGCCAAGCTGATCGGCTGACTTCTGATCCAGCTGGTCGACACGATCGGTATGTATTTTTCCAGGGCCAAGCGTGTTGATCAGGATTTTATCAGGTGCCAGTTCCTGTGAGAGCGATTTCGCTAAACCTACAATCCCAGCACGAAATGTGTTGGATAAGAGCAAGTTATCGATTGATTGCTTAATGGAAGACGAAGCGATATTTAAAATATGGCCACCGCCATTTTCTTTCATGACCGGAGCAACAGCCCGGATGAATCGGATGAAACTCAATAAATTCAGTTCAAAAGCCTGCTGCCAATCTTCATCGGCAAAATCCATTAATTTACCTGCCGGAGGCCCGCCTGCATTATTAACAAGAATATCAACATTTCCGGTATGCTGCTTAGCTGCCTCGACTGCACGGTAGATTGCTTGTGCATCCGTAATATCACAGACAGAGTATGTCACAAATTCATTTCCGGATTCTTTTATTATCTCATCTCTCGTTAGTTGGAGCGCTTGTTCATCACGGCTGACAATGTGAACAGAGGCTCCTTCTTTGGCTAATCTTAAGGCTGTTGCTTTCCCAAGTCCTTTACTGGCAGCAACGACCAATGCAGTTTTGCCTTTCAACCCTAAGTCCATATGATCACTCCTCTGCTGCTTTTGCGATTTTACTTCTGATCCAGCGAGCTGCTGTTTCCTCCGGGATCTCGTATGTTCCGCCTTCGCGAAGCAGTTGATTTTTATACATCGTTTGGACGAGCATGATTACCTTCATCAGTGAAACTCCTTTCTGGTCTTCATTATACACCGAAGCCGCCTAGCTGGCAGGCTTGGCGGCTTTATCATAGGAATACAATGAAATTCCGGTGGACAACAGCTTTATGCCAAACTGCAGACGGGTCAGTCTCACGGTTTGCCAGCATTTCACGTAAATCAGCTGATGAGATATCGCTGATACCCCGGGCGATTGTTTCTCCTTCTGTCGTTTTTATCTCAACTACAGCTGACGTCGAGAAAGTACCTTGTACCTCTGTGATTCCGATAGGCAGCAAGCTCTTCCCCTGCTCCAGCAGTGCTTTTGCTGCACCGGCGTCAATCGTGAGGCTGCCTGTCGCTCTGGCATGATGCGTGAGCCATTGCTTTGTTTTGCGCTGTACCTCAGTTGCTTCGTCTCCTATATACGTACCTGCCCCATTGCCTTGGGCAATCTCAAGCAGCGTTGCGTGCGCATTCGTCGTACCAATGAATACTGGCACACCCAACTCAAGCGCAGTCTGGGCAGCCAGCACCTTTGAATACATGCCGCCTGTACCGACCTTGGAACCGGATGTCTGTTCAATGGATGCCTGCATTTCAGGAGGAATGGCTTCCAAACGCTGATAACGCTTTGCGTCAGGATAGGTATTCGGGTTTTTATCATAAATACCGTCAACATCTGTGATCAGTATTAGCAAGTCAGCTTTTACAAGTCCGCTAACGTAAGCAGATAGCATATCATTGTCACCAAATGTAAGTTCCCGGATGGAAACTGAGTCATTTTCATTGATGATTGGAATGATACTGCGCTTTAGCAGTTCCTGCAGCGTATTGTAGCTGTTATGATACTGATCGGCATTTGTGAAGACATCTCGCGTCAGCAAAAGCTGTGCACATTTCATATCATGTTCGCCGAATGCTTCTGTGTATGCTTGGACGAGCAAACCTTGCCCAATTGCCGCTGCAGCCTGCTTTCCTTCGATTGTCACCGGTCTTGACGGGTATCCAAGCTGACGGAATCCAGCTGCTACAGCACCAGATGATACAAGAATCACTTCGTGTCCTTCTTTGATTAATGCCGCTATTTGATTCGTGTGCTGGCGAATTTTCGAATCACTCATTCCTCCGCCAGATTCAGATAGCATGCTAGAGCCGATTTTAACAATTATTCTTTTCATCTGTCCATTCACCTTTTCGTCTAACTACTCGTTTTAGTAAAGATTATATAGCAAAAGAGGTCAAGCTCCTAGTCTGAACTAAAAAACCTCCACCGCTATGTGTGGAGGTTCCTTAAAATCAGTTAACTTCTACTGTCCAGCCAAATGTGTCTTCCAGCTCACCCTTTTGAATGCCGACAATTGTATCATAGACGCGCTTGGCAACTTCACCAGTGACACCGTTATTGATCTCGTACGTTTCGCCTTCATAGAAGAGCTTGCCGACCGGGGAGATGACTGCTGCTGTCCCGGTACCGAATGCTTCTTCCAGTTTGCCTTCTTTCTGCGCCTGAACCACTTCCGCAATGGACACGCGGCGTTCTGTTACCGGATAGCCCCAGTGCTTCAGCAATTGAAGGACACTGTCACGAGTAACACCTTGCAGGATGCTGCCGTTAAGCTGCGGTGTGACGATTTCACCATCGATTTTGAAGAATACGTTCATACTGCCGACTTCTTCGATGTATTTTTTCTCCACACCATCGAGCCATAGAACCTGGGAGAACCCAGATGCTGCAGCTACTTCTTGGGCTTTCAAGCTGGCTGCGTAGTTCCCTCCTGTTTTTGCATCACCTGTACCGCCTTTGACTGCACGTACATAGTCATTCTCCACTGCAATGCTTACCGGGTTGATACCTTCTTTATAGTAAGCCCCTACAGGAGACAGAATGATGATGAACTTATAGCTGACAGATGCAGCTACACCAAGGAACGGCTCCGTCGAAATGATGAACGGACGGATATAAAGTGATGTTCCTTCTGCAGTCGGAATCCAATCTTTCTCGACCGAAATAAGCTGTCGCAATGCTTCTAACGCCAATTCCTCATCTAGATGCGGAATGCACAGTCTATCATTTGAGCGATTCAGACGTTCAAAGTTTTTATCCGGACGGAACAGCAATACTTTTCCTTCCTTCGTTAAATAGGCTTTCAAGCCTTCAAATACCGTCTGACCATAATGGAAACACATGGCTGCCGGATCCAGTTCCAGAGGTGCGTAAGGAACGATTTGCGGATCGTGCCAGCCTGCGTCGACTGAGTAATCCATTGTGAACATATGGTCTGTAAACACCTTACCGAACTGAAGCGTGCTTGCTTCCGGTTTCTGTTTTAAATTTTCGCTGCGTGTAAATGCAAAGGTTTGTTGTTTCAAAGCTAGGACTCCCTGTCATTTTAGATTTTCTTTTTCTTTACGGTTAAATTGTTTCTAATGATAGAATATTGCGACAACAATATCTTATCAACAGATTATATAGGAGATTCCAAACAGTTTCAACCTAAAATTTTAACAAAATTACGTTCTTTATGTTACGATGAATAAAGATCAGGGAAAAGAAAAGCAGATACATAAAGGAGGGACGGCATATGGAAACGGGTACAATCATGTGGATCATTTGCGGAATCATAATAGTCGGAGCACTTGCAATTGCTGCGGTTATGATCATGAAAGCTGTAAAATCTATGCTTGCGACGAAGAACCAAATCAATAAGACTATGGCACCGATGCAAGCGGATATGCAGACAATCAAGCAAGAGCAGACAGTCTTGCAGCAGCATCAGAAAGAAATCCAGTCTAATGTCCAATCGATTACGGAAGGCTCGAAGACTGTTATTTCTTCCATCAAACAAGCACCTTCTGCATTGAAAGGGCAATTCAAACAAACACAATTCGAAAACAAATAACCAGCAGTCATCTGACTGCTGGTTTTCTTTATGCTTCCGTAAGTTCGTTTAATTGGCGCAATACGGATTCTGCCTGCTGCATGGCACCTTTTACATCCATAAGCTCACCGGTGAATTCTTTGATGCTTTCTTCTGTACGGCTGCTTATTTGTTCATTACTTTGAGAATGCGTCATGATGTTTTCAAATTTCGAGGTTACATCACCTAGCTGTACCGTACCATTGGCAATCAAATCCTCTGCTGTTTCCATGAATCTGCTAACGTTATTGATTTGGGAATGCGTATCTTGAATCAACGCCGTCACATCAGAAACAGATGATTTCGTTTCTTCCGCCAGTTTGCGGACCTCGCTCGCTACGACGGCAAATCCTTTCCCTTGTTCGCCTGCCCGCGCAGATTCAATCGAGGCATTAAGAGAAAGCAGATTCGTCTGCTCTGCAATACCTTCTACCAATCCAACGATACTGCCGATCTTCGCAGCTGCTGACTCCAGCGCTGTAAGTTCTTTTTGCACCAGATCCATTTGCTCTCCGATGTGCTGCATCCGCTGCTGCTGGGATACGAGCCCTGCTTGGCCTTCCTCAGAATGGTTCACCACTTCTTTTGCTGTTTGTTTCGTTTCATTGCTTTGTTCCGTCAGCTTTGAGGAGAATGCAACCAGCTCCTCTACAGCCCGGTTCACCTGCAGGAATATGCTTGTTAGGCTTTCGGAAGTTGCTTGGATGCTTTCGTGTAGTCTATCCTGTTTTTCAATATGCTCAATATGTACGCGTTCATGCTCGGTATTATAAGCATCCAGCACAATTTGCTGCTCGATGTTAAAGATCTTTGTAGTAGAAAGAACGGCTGTGCGATAGGCTGCGAAATCAGTAAGATGCTGTTCAAATATAGATAGCATCTGCTGCAAAAGATCCTGGAAAGCTCCCATATACCACTTCGGCTCCAACCCGATTTTTGCGTGGATCAACGCGATCCGTTGGCGTTTCTCTACATAATCAGCATCCACTTTGCCGTCGAACATTTCCTGTATATGCCGCTTAAGTGTCTGCTTCAATCTTTCTACAGAACTATTGCTTTCAATAATAGTGAGCAGATTATTCTGATTGGTGATGTTCTGATAAAAGCGGCTCACGATGCATTCAATCTCCTCACAGACTAGTGGCTGCAATTTTGTTAACACACGCAAATCGTCTTCTGTCAAATGAATCATATCAAGCTGTTTTTTCAGTTCACCTTCAATTTTAAGTACTACCTTCGCTTCATTTGATAAATTAGTTTGTTCCACCGGTTCTGCTTGTCTCTCTTTTTTGCGTTTCAATAACATGCTGATCCTCCTCATTGAATCCCCCATTCCTTGTATATCGGATAAATGATGTCAATTTGAAGGTGATCTACCAAAATAATGGCAGGTATTCTGACAAGTTACTGGATTGCATCTTGTGATGGCGGCATAATAAAAGCAGAACCTCCGTTAAACGGAAATTCTGCTTGGTATTCAAGGTAAGACAGTCTCACCCATAAGCTGAAGATCAACTTGCTTGGCCACGTCTCTGCCTTCATTGATAGCCCAAACGATCAGACTTTGTCCGCGGCGTGCATCGCCAGCAGCAAAAACGTTTTCTACATTTGTTCGATAATCTCCGTAGGCAGCTTCTACACGTTTATTCGGCGTAACGTTCACACCAAACTCTGTAAGCAACGGCGTTTCAGTACCTTCAAAGCCGATCGCGATCAAAACAAGCTCAGCAGGCCATACTTTTTCGGATCCTTCGACTTCCTGGTAAACGAACATACCTTTTTCATTTCGTACTTTCTGCATATCGATTGTATGCAATTCTTTTAAATTGCCTTGCTCATCCTTGACGAATTTCGTTGTTTGGATAGAGTATTGGCGCGGGTCTTCTCCATATACCGCTTTCGCTTCTTTATGCGCATATTCCAATCCGAATACATGCGGGTATTCAGGCCATTGGTTATCTGCACTGCGGGCAAGCGGCAGCTGCGGGTGTTTCCCGAACTGCGTCACGCTTTTCGCTCCTTGTCGGACAGCTGTCGCGATACAGTCTGCTCCAGTATCCCCGCCACCGATGACAATGACATCTTTTCCAGCCGCATCGAACTCCGGCTGAATTGCTTTACTATCATCGAGCAAAGCTTTCGTAGAGACAGTCAGGTAATCCATTGCAATATGAACACCTTTTGCTTCTCTTCCCTCTATTACAAGATCACGCTGCTGTTGTGCTCCCGTACATAGAATGACAGCGTCATATTGTTCACGAAGCTCTTCGGCAAGGATATCCTTACCAATTTCTGTGTTCAGGATAAAGTCGATACCTTCCTGACGAAGCAGATTTATTCGGCGTTCCACCACTTCTTTTTCCAGCTTCATGTTTGGAATACCATACATAAGCAATCCGCCGGCACGATCAGCACGCTCGTATACGGTTACTGTGTGCCCAGCTTGGTTCAGCTGATCCGCACTAGCCATACCTGCAGGACCAGATCCGATGATTGCGACCTTTTTACCGGTGCGTTTTTGCGGAATACGCGGTGTTATCCAGCCATTTTCAAAGCCTTTATCGATGATTGCACGTTCGATATTCTTAATGGCAACTGCCGGATCGCTGATTGCTACCGTACAGGAACCCTCACAAGGTGCCGGGCAGACACGGCCAGTGAATTCAGGGAAATTGTTCGTCAGCATCAATCTTTCTAATGCTTCTTTCCATTTACCCTTGTACACAAGGTCGTTCCATTCCGGAATCAGGTTGTAAATCGGACAGCCGGATGTGGTACCGCCGATCTCCATACCAATATGACAAAACGGTGTACCGCAGTCCATGCAGCGGGCTCCCTGTGTCTTCAGCGTAGCATCAGAGAAAGGAGCGGCGTATTCGTTCCAGTCCCGGGTCCGCGTCTTTGGATCGCGCTCATTTGCTTCTTCTCTTTTGTAGTCGATAAAACCGGTTGCTTTCCCCATACTTCCACCTCTTTCTTAATGTACTGCTGCAGGTTTCTCGGATTCTTTTACTGGTTTTGGCTGCTGGTTCTTCAATACGAATGCTTCCATGACAGCTTCTTCCTGCGTTAGACCAAGTTCACGCTGTGCATCGATTTGATGCATCATGCTGCGGTAATCGATTGGAATCACTTTTACAAAGTAAGCAAGTTCCGATTCCCAGTTTTCCAGGATGAAGGATGCTTTCTCACTATCTGTGTAAGCAGCATGCTTCTCAATAGTACTGCGAAGCTCAGCTATTTCTCTCTCATCAGACAATTGTTCAAAGTCGATCATTTCCGTATTGCAAAGCTGTTTGAATGCTTCCCGGTCCGCTGTATGGATGTAGGCAATGCCGCCAGACATTCCCGCAGCAAAGTTTTTGCCAACCTCACCGAGTATGACAACCTTACCGCCAGTCATATATTCACAGCCATGCTCCCCGATTCCTTCTACAACAGCTGTCGCTCCGCTATTCCGGACTGCAAAACGTTCACCAGCCATACCATTGATATACGCTTCACCGGAAGTCGCTCCATACAATGCCACGTTACCAGCAATAACGTGCTTCGCAGCAGATGCTTGGAAGTCCGTTGGTTTCTTAACGATCAGTTTTGCACCGGACAAGCCTTTTCCGACATAATCATTTGCATCTCCAGTTACTGTCAAGGTCATTCCCTTCGGCGTAAACGCACCAAAGCTTTGACCTGCTGAACCATGGAAGTGCAGGTTCACAGAGTCTTCCGGGAGTCCTGCTTCGGCAAATTTCTTGCTTATTTCACTACCTGCAAGTGTTCCTGCAACACGATTGATATTGCGGATTGGCATCTCCAGATTTACTTGCTCTTTGCCAGATAACGCTTTTTCAAGCTGCGGCAAGATATCTGTCGTATCCAATGCGATATCGATCTTATGGTTTTGCGGCGTGCTGTAAGTTCGAGCTCCATCGATTTGATGCAGCAATCTGCTTAAATCAAGCTGTCCTGCCTTCCAATGGGATTGCGCTCGTTCTGACACTTCTAATACGTCTGTACGGCCAACCATTTCTTCGATTGTCCGGAAACCAAGCTCAGCCATGATTTCTCTTACTTCCTGCGCGATGAAAGTCATGAAATTGACGACATGATCCGGATCACCCATGAATTTCTTACGAAGCTCAGGGTTTTGCGTCGCGATACCGACCGGGCATGTATCAATATGACAAACGCGCATCATGACACAGCCAAGAACTACTAATGGCGCTGTTGCAAAACCATACTCCTCTGCACCAAGCAATGCGGCCATCACCACATCACGGCCAGTCATCAATTTACCGTCGGTTTCCAATCGGACGCGGTCACGCAAACCGTTCAGCATAAGTGTCTGGTGTGCTTCCGCTAATCCGATCTCCCATGGAAGACCAGCGTGTTTGATACTAGTTTTAGGTGATGCCCCTGTTCCTCCGTCATAGCCACTAATGACAATGACATCCGCTGCGCCTTTCGCAACACCAGCAGCAATCGTGCCGACGCCGCCTTTGGCAACTAATTTAACACTTATCCTTGCATCGCTATTCGCATTTTTCAAGTCGTGGATCAGCTGAGCCAAATCCTCGATGCTGTAGATATCGTGATGCGGCGGTGGTGAAATCAAACCAACTCCTGGAGTCGATTTCCGTACATCTGCAACCCATGGATAAACCTTCTTGCCTGGAAGCTGTCCGCCTTCTCCAGGTTTTGCACCTTGTGCCACCTTGATTTGCAGCTCATTTGCCTGCACAAGATAAGAACTCATAACCCCGAAACGGCCAGAAGCAATTTGCTTAATTGCACTTCGACGGAAATCGCCGTTTTCATCAGGCGTATAGCGTTTGGCGTTCTCGCCGCCCTCACCGCTATTACTTTTTCCGCCTAGTCGGTTCATTGCAATAGCCAATGCTTCGTGCGCCTCTTCACTGATGGAACCAAATGACATAGCTCCTGTCTTGAAGCGTTTCACGATGCTTTCAACCGATTCAACTTCTTCAAGCGGAATCGAATTAGACTTCTTGAAATCAAACAAGTTACGCAGGAAGCCAAGACGTTCTTTGTCGGCAGCCTCTGTGTATTCCTTAAACAGCTCATAATTATCCCGGCGGCATGCCCATTGAAGCGTATGAATCGTTTTCGGATTGAACGCATGATGCTCGCCGTTTTTGCGCCACTGATACTCACTGCCTGTTTCCAGCGCCGATGTTGTGGATTTATAAGCAGCGTGGTGGCGTTTTTTCGCTTCTTCTGCGATTGTTTTTAAGTCAATTCCATCAATCTGTGATGTTGTTCCTGTGAAGTACTTCGAAATTACACCATGACTGATACCAACTGCTTCGAAGATTTGTGCGCCGCGGTAGCTTTGCACCGTACTGATGCCCATTTTGGACATAACCTTGACGACTCCCTCAGTCATTGCTGCAGCATATTGTCTGACGGCTTCCGGGTATGATAGCACGATATCTTCGTTATCAATGCTTTCCTTCAAGGTTGCATATGCCAAGTACGGATGGATGGCATCTGCGCCATATCCAAGAAGTGTAGCTACGTGGTGGACTTCCCTTACTTCACCTGCTGAAGCGATCAAGCTGACCTTCGTCCGAAGACCTTTCCGGACAAGATGCTGATGCAAACCACTTACAGCAAGCAAGGTAGGGATTGGCACATAAATATCAGACATAAGACGGTCTGTCAGCACAAGTACACTTACACCTTTGCTGATCGCATCTTCTGCTTCCTGGAAAATACGCTCCATGCTTTTCTTCAGATTTTCTCCGAACAATGTATGGATTTCCTGCAGCTTGAAGTGGCCGCTTTGATCAGAAACCAACTGTTCCAGCTGATTGTTTGTAATGACAGGTGAAGCTAATTTGATACGTCTGCAGTTCGTCTCATCTGGATGAAGCAGATTGCCTTCTTTTCCAAGATAAGAGAGCGTGCTTGTAACGATTTGTTCCCGATATGCGTCGATCGGAGGGTTCGTTACCTGAGCAAACAGCTGCTTGAAATAGTGGAAAAGAGATTGCGGGCGGTCAGACAGCACAGCGAGCGGTGTGTCATTCCCCATTGCTCCGATCGGATCCTTGCCTTCTGAAACAAGCGGTACAATGTACTTTTGAACGTCTTCATATGTGTAGCCAAAAGCTTTTTGTTTCGTAACAAGGTCCTCGACTACACTATCATCAGTTATTGTCTGATCATTGAGTTCCACAATGTTCTCATCCAGCCACTGCTGATACGGTGCTTCTGCGGCCATTTCCTGTTTGATTTCCTCATCTGGAATCAATCGGCCTTGTTCCATATCCAACAGAAGCATTTTGCCAGGGCTAAGACGATCTTTCAAAAGGACATTCTCTTCTTCTACATCCAGCACGCCTACCTCTGAGGACAGGATAAGATGATCATCTTTTGTTACGTAAAAACGTCCTGGGCGAAGACCATTGCGGTCAAGAACCGCACCAATTTGTTTTCCATTCGTAAATGAAATGGCAGTCGGGCCATCCCACGGCTCCATCAATGTGCTATGATAAGCGTAAAAAGCACGTTTTTCCTTATCCATATAGGGGTTCTTATCCCATGGTTCCGGAATCATCATCATCGCAGCATGAGCAGGTTTACGGCCAGCAAGCACAAAGAATTCAAAAGCATTATCCATGATGGAAGAATCGCTTCCGTCTGTATCCAGAATCGGGAGGATCTTTTCTGTGTCTTTGCCGAATGCTTTTGATACAAGCTGCTTTTGGCGGGCACGCATCCAGTTGACGTTCCCTTGCAGAGTATTGATCTCCCCATTATGGATCAGGTAGCGGTTTGGATGGGCCCGTTCCCAGCTTGGGAATGTATTTGTACTGAAACGGGAGTGTACAAGTGCAAACGCACTTTCGAATAATGGATCCTGCAAATCCAAGTAGAACTGATCCACTTGTACTGAGGTCAGCATTCCTTTATAGACGATCGTCTCACTGGAGAAGCTGGCAAAATACAAATGCTGCTGCATTTCTTTCGCTTCGTTTTCCGCCTGTTTACGGATGACATACAGCTTACGCTCGAATGGAAGACCTTTCTCTGTGTTCTCCCCTTTGCCGACGAAAAGCTGACGGACGAAAGGTTTTACATCCTTCGCCATAATGCCGATGTGCGTGTCATCGACAGGTACCGTGCGCCAGCCGATTACGTGCTGACCTTCTGCTTCTACAAAAGCACTGATTTTACTTTCCAGCTCTTCCTGCTGCGCATCTTGCGTGTTGAAGAAAATCATGGCAACGCCGTAAGAACCAGGCTCCGGTAACGAAAATTCAGTCTTTTCGGAAAAATAACGGTGTGGCAGCTGCACCATGATACCTGCTCCGTCCCCTGATGCAGGATCGCTCCCTTGTCCGCCGCGGTGGTCCAGCTGACACAGCAGCTGCAATCCTTTTTGGACAATATAATGGGCGGTTTTACCCTTCATATGTGCGTACAAACCTATTCCGCACGCGTCGTGCTCAAATTCCGGTCGGTATAAGCCTTGTGCTTTTGGTAGGAAATGAAATGCCATTATTAATCCCTCACTCTCTGTCTCGAACCGACATGTTGTCTTATTAAACATTGTAGGTTTTCTAATTGATCGAAACAATATATAATTTAGATAGAATTAATCTCATTTTGAGATATATTGGGGGTTTACTGCATGGAATTGCGTCAACTGCGCTATTTTATCGAGGTTGCAAAACGGGAGCATATGTCGGAAGCAGCCGAATATTTACTCGTTGCACAGTCGGCCATCAGCCGGCAAGTCAGTAATTTGGAAGATGAACTTGGAGTGGATTTGTTTGAACGGGAAGGCAGAAATGTCAAATTGACTAAAATCGGACGCACCTTCCTCTCCCATATTGAAACAGCCATGCAGGCAATCGATTATGCCAAAAAGCAAATCGACGAACATTTGGATCCGGAGCGAGGGTCTATTAAAATCGGATTTCCAACGAGCTTGGCTGGACAGCTTTTGCCGACAGTTATCTACTCATTTAAAGAAGCTTATCCGAACATCCAGTTCCAGCTACGCCAGGGAACGTATCAATTTTTAATTGAACAAGTGTCTCGGGGTGATATCGATATTGCCTTTATCGGCCCTGTGCCGAGGGATCACGATCGAATTGATGGAGAAATTCTGTTTACAGAGAGCTTCTCTGCGCTCGTTCCAGTTGCTCACCGATTTGCAGAACGGGAGCAGCTGCATCTGAAAGATTTGCAGAGCGAGCAGTTTGTTCTTTTCCCAGAAGGATACAAATTACGCCAGCTTGTGATGGATGGATGTAAGAAAGCTGGTTTTGAGCCGACTGTATCATCGGAAGGTGAGGATTTGGATGCTATTAAAGGACTTGTTGCAGCCGGTATCGGCATCACTATTTTGCCGGAAAGTACATTCTATGATGCAACGCCCAGGATGACTACGAAAATACCAATCACCTTTCCTGAGGTAAGGAGATCTGTAGGCGTTATCATGCCAAAAGAAAGACAAGTGGCACCTTCTGAACGATTATTCTACGAATTTGTCCGTGATTTCTTTTCCCGCTTACAGCAATTTAGATGAAAAAAAAGCGACTGTGCGTTATGCACAATCGCTTTTTAATTTGCCAGCTGGTCAGCTGCGCGCAATAAACGGCTTAGCTTTGTCAGTTCGAATTCCTCAAGCATCGCCTGTTTCTGCTTCTCATCTACTGCCCATACAGCATCTTCAAGTTCACAGCTGATGGGAACCTTGCAATGGATAGCAGCAAGCTTTCTGCTCAAATGCAGGTTATCCAAATCAGATTCGATTTTCTTCCGTACCCCTGCTGGAAGTTCTTCCAGGTTCTCAAGCAGCTTATCGATATTTTCATATTGAGTCAGCAGTTTGATAGCAGTCTTTTCACCAATACCCTTGACTCCAGGATAGTTATCGGAGCTATCCCCCATCAAGCCTTTCATATCGATGATCTGCGCTGGTGTCAGTCCCTTTTGTTCGAAAAAGCTTGTTTCCTGGAATATTTCGTAGTTGCCTTCACCTTTTCGCATAATCGCAACATCGATATTCGGCCGGACGAGCTGCAGCATATCCTGATCACCCGTAAGAACGGTAACCTGATGTCCTTCTGCCGCATAAAGGCTGGCCAATGTACCGATGCAGTCATCTGCTTCATAGTTTTTCAATCCGATATTCGGGATACCATATCCAGCTGCAACCTGCTTCACTGCTTCAAATTGTGGAATCAGCTCAACAGGCGGTGCCTCACGATTCCCTTTGTACGTATCCAGCATTTCGCTGCGGAATGTCTTTGAACCCATATCCCAGCAAGCAGCAACATGTGTCGGTTCAAAATGATCGACAGCAGCAGCCAAATGACGGATAAAGCCATGCAAGCCATTTGTCGGCATACCTTTTGAATTGAGCATAAAATAATTTCGGTAAGCAGTAGCATGAAATGCGCGGAACAAAATCGCCATGCCATCTATTAGTAAAATATGATTTTTCATACGATTTTCATTGTCTCCTTCTTTTCTTTCATCCTTATAGTTTAACATACTAGTACAAGTTTTATATATAGGGTAAAATAAGTCATATTGCACCAGGAAGGAGCTATTAACTATGACAACAAACTTTGCCAAAGCTACATTCGCAGGAGGATGCTTCTGGTGTATGGTGAAGCCTTTTGATCAATGGGATGGTGTCGAATCCGTCATCTCCGGTTATACAGGCGGACACGTCGAAAATCCGACATACGAACAAGTGAAAACAGGTACGACAGGACATTATGAAGCTGTTGAAATTACGTATGATCCTACAAAAATAACATATCAGCAAATTCTGGACCTATATTGGCCTCAGATCGACCCTACCGATGCAGGCGGACAGTTCCAAGATCGCGGTGACCAATACCGTACAGCTATCTTCTATCACGATGACGTACAGGAAGAACTAGCCCAATTCTCGAAGAAAGCACTTGAAGAAAGCGGCAAGTTCAAGCAGCCGATCGTAACGGAAATTTTGCCAGCAGCTGTTTTCTACCCTGCTGAGGACTATCATCAGGACTTCTATAAGAAGGAAAAAGAAGCTTACGAGGAAGATCGCGCTAAGTCAGGCCGTGATGAGTTCATCGAAGAGCACTGGAATAAATAGAAGGAGCGACTTAGTCGCTCCTTCTTTCAACCCTTAAGTTTACATAATATTATTATGGTCTACCTCTTGTTTGATGAGTTCATACGATTTCCATTTAGCTTCCTTATCGTAGATATTGGTAATCAGCATGAACTCGTCAGCTTGATATTCCTTCTGCAGCCTCTCCAGCTCTTTTTTTACCTTTTTCGGCGTTCCTATTACACAGCGCTTACGGTTTTGACGGATTATCTCTTTATCTGCATCCGTCAGATGACGCTTTTGAATCAGCTCCGGTGACGGAATCTGTGTATCGCGTCCTTTGCCGACACTTAGCAACCAGTGATCCTGGCTCTCGGCTAGCTCTTCCGCCTTCTCGTCCGTTTCCGCACATACGACAAATATGCAGACAATGCCGTAGGGCTCTTCCCTCATGACAGATGGACGGAATGCTTCCTTATATAAAGGCATTGCATTCGGTTTAGCCGGACTGATGAAATGACCGAACACGTAACCGATACCCAATTCACCTGCTCGCTTGGCACTTCCCTCTGACAGACCAAGCACCCATAATGGTGCAGGTTCTTTGACTCGCGGGGAAGCTTTTACCGAACGGTAAGGATGCTCGCGCGGGAGGGAATTATAAAGGAAACCTTTCAGCTCCGCAAGCTTTCTGGGAAACTCCCCCATTCCGCTTTCTGCTCCATCTGCTAAAGCACTCCGGGTCTGTTCCGTTCCGCCAGGCGAACGTCCAACACCAAGATCGACACGCCCAGGAAAAAGTCCAGCTATTGTATGAAATGTTTCCGCCACTTTCAAAGGGCTGTACTGCGGCAGCAGCACGCCGCCAGTCCCAACTTTTATTGTATTCGTCGCACTCGCAATCCGCGTTACCATGATTTCAGGCGCGACGCTCACCAAACCATTTGTATTATGATGCTCCGCAAACCAGTAACGCTCATAGCCTAATCTTTCCGCATGCTGAGCCAATTCCACGCTTTCCTGCAATGCTTCCTCAGGCGTTGCGCCTCTCCTGATCGGTGCCTGATCTAGTACGCTAAGCTTCATGCGCCCACCTCTTCTCTGCTCGTCTCATTACTTATTGTAGGGAAAGTAGTGTGAAGCATACAAGGTATCCGCTCAATAACGCAAAAAGTACTTTTGATTTACTCAATGATTGATCGCATGGAATTCAGTTTTATATTGACTTCACACTGAGGCAACTTCTAAATTATAATTTCATCTTAATATTTTTCGATCTAGAGTACTCTCTACTAAGGTCCAGGCTTCATGACAGCTTGGAGCTGTGATAAATGGTTTAAATCCATAGTTAAGGTACATATTAATCGCTTGGTAACTTGTTGTTTGTGAAGTAAGATAGGCCTTTGAATGATAGTTGGCCAGGATATTCATTGCTGCACTTAGTAAAGGTTTGGATAGTTTTTTTCCTTGATATGCTGGGACAATGCCTACCCAATGGATCCTCCCCATTATTTCTCCATCGTCTTTTAAGTTGCCATACCAGGCGGTTGTTGTTCCAATCACTTCTCCATGCTCATTCTCGATGAACACACATCTATTCATCATTTCATTAATATAGGGTCCAAATTCTTTATGAAAGTGCTCCAGTGCAGAGTCTTGATTTTCAAATTCACCTACACTGGCTTCCACACGTGCCCAATGATACTCGTCACCTTTCTCAAATAATCTAATACGAAATCCATCTGGAAGCGCGTATTGCGGGATATCCACCAAATCTTCTCTCACCATACGAAGTGAAATTCTCTTCATTTAAATCAGCTCCTTATATGATTTTATGCCTTGTCCATCTCTAACTCTTAAATTCCGCAGCAATTCCCTTCATCAAGCTATGCATGCATTTATGTATTTAATAAAAAGAGCGTAGTCTGGGGTATTTTTAACTTCCATATAATGCTCCAATCAATAGAATGAATTCGCTTTCATTCAATGCTGCTCCAGTAAAAGTAGGTCACTATTGCATTACCTTTTACTGGTTTTCTTGAAAAACATGAAACAAAGAAGAAGCGAATAGTTAAATCTCTAAACGTAAGCAAGCTTCATTCACACACTACTACCTGCCTTGAAAACAATGCCTTCAATCCCTTATTAGCAACACATCGATCCATGATTGTAAAGCCTGCCTTCACAATCATCTCGTCCATATCTTCGATAGTTAGAATGACCACTCTATTGGCAATCCTTCTAGCATGCTTTATGATTGTGTACTGTTCTTCCGCTGTTGCACGGGAATATAGATTATAAGGCATATCTATGATCGCGACGTCATAGTGCCCTTCTTGCTCGGCAATATCTTGAACTGCCACTTCCCCATGATAGTCGAAGTGGGCAATATTTTCCCGAGCTCCCTTAACCGCAAGTGGGTTGCGATCCGCTCCGGTTATGGTTATCCCCATCGAGAGTGCTTCCACCAGGACTGTGCCGATCCCACAGCAAGGATCAATCACACTAACATCTGTCGGATCTGGAACTGCGATATTCACAACCGCTCTTGCTAGACGTGTACTTAAAGCTGTCGAGTATTCCTGCGGTTTCTTAGCATGATGCAGCCAGACAGAATCACTTTCTGCATAGCTGCCGAAATACCAGCGTCCTTCAAACGGAATAATTCCAAACAGTACATCTGGTTTTCGCATTTCCGCTTTGCCTATGATATTCCATCCAACTTTCTTCTCGATTGCCCGCTGGTCTTCAAATTCTATTTTGTTGCCGCTTGGCAGGTCATTTATTTTAATATAAAGCACCTTGAATGTCTTATTACCGAGCTCTATCTGATTTACTTGCTTACTGATATCTTCTACAGAATCCCCAGAATAAAGAATAGTAAGTCTTCCTTTTATAAACGGACTTCTGCTTGGTTCAATCATACTTGTACTTTTGATAAGATTATCTGATTCTTGCCCAAAAAGCACTCTTTGCTCTAGTCTGCAAAGTGAACCTTCCTCTAGACCCTTTGTATATACATATAGATATTCATTTGTTTCGATACTTCGATTTTCCATGCTTTAAGCCTTTCTTTAAGCCCGTATTCTTGTTAAAAACCCATTATACCAAAAGAAAAGGATTCAGCTTCAAAAGTATGAAAAATAGTAAAATCCACATAATGAGAATAGACAAACTCTAGGAGCGTAAACCATGGCAAAAAGCGAGGAAAGATTAAAGGATATCGAAATATGCATGCATTACGGCGAAGTCCCGGATAGTTATAATGGTGCAATTATCCCGCCGACATTTAGCAATACTCTATTCGTTTACCCTACCTTTGAAGAATTAGGGAAAGCAGTGTCGAATGAACAAAACCATTTTGTTTATACACGGGGAACGAACCCAACCGTTCAGATTGCGGAAAAGAAATTGGCTGAGCTGGAACGCGGGGAAGCCTGTAAATGCTTCGCTTCTGGAATGGCAGCCATTAGCGCTGCATTATTAAACAGTCTCAAAAGCGGAGATCATGTCTTGTGTATCAGCAATGTCTACTTCTCTACTATGGATTTTTTAACCTATATGGAAAAGTTCAATGTTTCGCACACTGTTATTTATTCCACTGGCATCGCAGCCATTGAACAAGCATTGCTGCCTGCTACAAAAGTCATCTATTTAGAATGCCCGACTGATCATAATTTCAGGCTGGTTGATTTAGAGGCTCTTGCCAGCTTGGCCAAAAGCAGAGGAATTCGAACGATTATTGACAACACATGGGCAACACCGCTCTTTCAAAAACCTTTAACACACGGCATTGACATCGTCGTCCATTCCACATCGAAGTATTTAGGTGGACACAGTGATTTAATGGGAGGAGCAGTTATATCCAATAAGCAGATAATAAATAAACTGTTCACCGATGAATTCATTTTATTTGGAGGAATAATGCCTCCACAAGAAGCCTCCCAGCTATTACGCAGCCTGCGAACTTTACCTATACGCATGGCAACACATGAAGCAAATGCGCTTAAAGTTGCGAAGTTCTTAGAATCTCATTCAGCTGTTGAGGCAGTTCATTATCCTGGATTGCCATCCCATCCAGACTATGAATTGGGACAAAGACAACTAACAGGATACTCTGGATTACTAAGCTTTTCGCTTAAGAACGCTACCTATGAAACGGTGAAAGAGGTTATAAATAAAGCAAAAGTATTTCAAATTGGCGTATCATGGGGTTCCTTTGAGAGCTTGATCATGTCTCCTAACTACGGGAATAATGCTGAACAGCTGAAAAAGGAGCATACCAGCACAGGGCTGATCCGGATATCTGTTGGGCAAGGCAATGCGGATGAGCTAATACAGGATTTAAAGCAAGCTTTGGAATGAACAGCAGCCTTTCCTATTGTAGCTTGTCTATGTAATCTCCAGTGATTTTGTGATAAGTTGAATAATAGTATATTACTCAACTTATTCTTTTTATCAATTAGCATAGCTGTGACTTCAGGTTTTCTATTCCGTAATTTCATTACTATGAGAGGGGATCAAACATGAAGCATGTTGCTCTAATCGGAGGTATCATAGGACTGCTCTTTTCAATAATAGCGCAATTATTTGCTGTCATCGACGATTCGTACACATTCGGTAATATTGGGTTTTTGGGTATGATCAGCGGAATCGTCGCTATCGTTTGCTCTATCATCGCTAATAAAAGACCAATGCTGGCCGGATGGTTATTAATCCTAACTTCAGCAACGGGATTTTATGCGCTTGCCGGCCTATATTTAATTCCGGGTACTATGACTTTATTAGCTGGAATCTATACCTTAGGCAGAAGATATAACAACGGCACAAGTCATTAAAAATCAAAGCTTCCAAGCATAAGGTAAATGAAAAAGAGCGTCACCACTCTTCTATCGGCGGACGCTCTCCTTTGTTATTGCCTTTCTTTTGGAACCGGCGTGCTAGTTCTGCTTCTACTTCTTGCAGGCGGACGCCTTGGTTTGCGAGCAGGACGAAGCTGTGGTACAGCAAGTCACTTACTTCAGCAATCAATTCCTCTGGATCATCATTCTTTGCAGCGATGACGACTTCACCGGCTTCTTCAATCACTTTCTTGCCAATTTTATCGACACCTTTTTGATAAAGGTAATTCGTGTAGGAATTCTCTACCGGGTGCTTTTTCCGGTCTTCTGCTTCATCCATAACTGTCCTGAATATATTCGCTTCTTCCTCTGTATCACCAGTAATTGGTGTTTCGTTAAAGAAACAGCTCACTTCCCCAGTATGACACGCTGGTCCTTGTGGTATGACACTGATCAGGATTGTATCATTATCACAATCAAGCTTCATGTCGACAACCTGCTGGATGTTTCCGGAGGTTGCTCCTTTATTCCAAAGCTCCTCTCGCGAACGTGAATAGAACCATGTTTCTTTCGTTTCCACTGTTTTCCGATATGCTTCTTCATTCATATAAGCAAGCATCAGTACTTGCTTGGTTTGGCTGTCCTGCACAATTGCTGGGACAAGTCCTTTGCTAAAATCAGGCTTCACGAATCCGCACTCCTTCCTGGTGGCAGCTTTGTTTTACTTCTTCGATACTGAAGGTCTTATCATGGAAAATAGACGCTGCAAGAGCTGCGGACACATCTGTTTCCTGGAATACTTCTGTTATATCTTCAGGACTGCCGCAGCCTCCTGAGGCAATGACAGGGATGCGGACTTTCTCAACAATCGCTTTTGTCAGTGGCAGATCATAGCCAGTTTTCACGCCATCAGCATCCATGCTTGTGAGCAATATTTCCCCTGCTCCTCTCGCTTCTGCTTCCTTCGCCCATTCGATTGCATCTATGCCGGTATCTTTACGGCCACCATGTGTCACCACGTGCCAGCCATCATCAAAACGCTTCGCGTCGATGGCTACAACGATACATTGGGAACCGAACTTCTCTGCTCCCTTTGTGATGAGATCCGGGTCGGCAACTGCTGCTGAGTTAATGGCTACTTTATCCGCTCCAGCCTGAAGCATGGTCGTCATGTCATCAAGTGAGCGAACACCGCCTCCGACTGTAAAAGGCACGAATACATGCAATGCAGTCTGACGTACGATGTCCATCATCGTCGCCCGTCCTTCATGTGTTGCAGAGATATCTAGGAATACAATCTCATCAGCGCCGCTTTTCGAATACGCCGCTGCCATGGCGACAGGATCACCGAGTTCACGCAGTGAAACAAAATTCGTACCCTTGACGACAGTGCCATCCTTTACATCAAGACATGGAATGATACGTTTTGCGATCATATGCTTTCCTCCTTGCTGTACGCTTGCTGACTGCTTTCAAACACGCTTTGCAATAACAACTGGCCTACTTTTTCACTTTTCTCCGGGTGGAACTGGATACCGCAAATATTCCCTTTCTGCACGATTGCAGGGATCTGTGTGCCATATTCCGTGCTGGCAACAATATATTCTTCCGGTGTGTTCGCCTGATAACTGTGAACGAAGTAGACATGTTTACCGTTTTGTTCTGAGTAAGTCGGAAAACCGTCACTTACCTCTAAAGCATTCCAGCCGATATGGGGAAGCAGGTGACTTGTTTCTATTTTCTCAACAGTTCCTGGAATCAGGCCAAGTCCTTCTGTTTCGCCATGTTCAAAGCCTTTTTCAAATAACAGCTGCATGCCTACACAAATACCGATGAATGGTTTACGTGCTGCTAGATCAAGAAGCATTTCGCGCAAGTTGCGCTTGTTTATCTCCTCCATGGCAGCTCGGAATGATCCCACACCAGGCAGAATGATATGGGTTGCTTGTTCGAATTCTTCTTTCTTGTCAGTCAAGATCGTTTCATATCCTAGCTGTTTACAGGCATTTGCAACGCTCGCGACATTGCCGACGCCATAATCGACGATTGCAATCATTCGATCATCCCTTTCGTACTGTTGACACCTTTGATTTCTGGGTTCACTTTAATGGCAATTGCCAGCGATTGGCCAAGTGCCTTGAACAAAGATTCTGCTTTATGATGTGTATTGGATCCGTAATGAACCTTTGCGTGCAGTGTGATACCTGCGTGTACAGAAAACGCTTGGAAAAATTCGCGTACCAGCTCTGTATCAAAGTTGCCCAGTTTAGGATTTTCGAATGCTGCATCAAAAACAAGGAATGGGCGCCCGCTGATATCCAGAGCTACAAATCCTAATGTTTCATCCATTGGCACAAAGGCGTTGCCATAGCGGTTGATACCTACCTTTGTACCAAGTGCTTCCTTCACCAGCTGCCCGAGCACGATGCCAGTATCCTCCACTGTGTGGTGACTGTCGATATGTAAATCTCCTTTAGCTTCTACAACTAGTCCAATTCTGGCATGACTCGCGAACAATGTCAGCATATGATCGAAGAACCCTACCCCGGTATTGATTGATATGTTGCTGTTGTCATCCAGATTTACCTGCATGTTGATGTCTGTTTCGAACGTTTTACGAGCTTTTTCTGCTGTACGCATTATTGAATCCCCCTGTCTATGACTTGAATCGGATATTGATCGATTCTCCATGTCCTGTCAGCTGTTCCTCTTCTGTCAAATGAGTGATAGCCGTTCTGCCTTGTTCCAATGCTTGTCTATCGTAATACGTGTATGTCGTTTTCTTAATAAAATCATCCACACTGAGCCCTGATGAGAATCTTGCTGTGCCGTTTGTCGGCAATACGTGATTTGTTCCCCCATAATAGTCACCTAAAGCTGTAGGAGCATAGGAACCGAGGAAGACTGAGCCAGCATGTTTTATCTTTCCTAAACTTGATAGCGGGTCAGCTGTATGGATCTCCAAGTGTTCGGGAGCAAAAGCATTCGATAGCTTGAAGCTCTCAGTCACGGAATTTGTCAGAACAAGAGCACTGTCTCCATTGATTGCTTCGCTTGCGATTGTTTTGCGAGGCAGCTTCTCCAGCTGGCTTTCCAGCTCTTTTTCTACTGATTGAATCAAAGCCTTACTGTCTGTCAAAAGGACTACTCTTGCATTTTCATCATGTTCTGCCTGAGCCAGCAAATCCGCAGCTATAAATGCAGGATCAGCAGTTTCGTCTGCGATGATAGCCACTTCGGATGGGCCGGCAATCATATCAATCCCGACCTGACCGAAGACAAGCATTTTCGCCGCAGCTACATACGCATTGCCCGGTCCGACAATTTTATCTACTGGAGCAATCGTTTCTGTTCCATATGCCAAGGCTCCAATCGCCTGGGCGCCGCCGATTTTATATATTTTATCCACACCAGCAATTTCAGCTGCAGCTGCTAATACTGGAGCAATTACTCCATTATCCTTCACTGGTGTTACCATAATGATTTCCCTCACACCTGCCAAACGTGCTGGAATCGCGTTCATCAAAATCGTCGATGGATAGACCGCTTTGCCTCCAGGTACATATATACCGATTCGCTCCATCGGCAAGACGAGCTGACCGAGCTGTTTGCCTTCCTCGGCAGTCATGATGCGGGATGCTATGACTTGCTTTTCATGAAACGCACGAATATTTGCCGCCGCTTGCTTTAAAGCTGTCAACGTCTTAGGTGCCAATTTGGCTTTTGCCTCTTTTATCTCAGCTTCCGACACAAGAAGCTGATCTGTTGTTGTACCATCGAATTTTTTGGTATATTTCCGTACAGCCTGATCACCTTCCAGCCGGACATCCTTCAAAATAGCCGATACAGACTGAAGCACCAAAGGGTCAAAGCCGCTGTCTGCTTTCCGGGAACAAAACTGTTCCAGGAATTGTGTACTGGTTAGTTTCTTCATGATTGCGCCACCTCATCCTGTAAAACAGAAAGGTATGGCTGGAGAATATTCCGTTTCATCTTTAAAGATGAACGGTTAGCTATTACTCTGGCCGTGAAGTGCTGGATATCTTCGATTACTTCCAAACCATTCTCTTTCAAAGTTGTACCTGTTTCTACAATATCGACAATGGCATCTGCCAATCCAAGCAGCGGAGCTAATTCCACGGAGCCTTCCAGCTTGATGATATCTACCGACTCGCCTTTTTCTAAGTAATATTGCTTCGTGATACTGGTATACTTGCTGGCAATCCGTTTCTTCCGGTCCGGCCAAACTTTGTCCTTCTCAGCAGCAACTGCCATCTTGCAAGCGCCAAATGGCAATGGGAAGAGATTGAATACATCCGGCTGGAATTCAGCAATGATATCTTCTCCTACAATTCCCAGGTCGGCAATGCCATGCTGTACATACGTTGTCACATCTACGCCTTTGGCGAAGAAATAGATCGCCTCATCCGTTTCAACGCTCAACTTCCGTCCTTTTTCCACCAATGGTTTGCTGTCGATACCTCGTTCCTCCAAATATGCGAGGAATTGCTTTTCGACGCGCCCTTTCGTTAATGCGATGACTGGTTTCATCTCTCGACCACCTCGTATCCTTCTCCGCTCTGAACCACTTGATAAACTCGATCATAATTTTCAGCTGTTGCTTCTGTCCTGACGTCTACAACTGCATCTGGATATTTATAACGCAGCGCTTCAGCTGCTATCAACCCTTGCTCATCCGTCAGCAAGCATATGCGTTCCTGTTTATCCGGTGCTGGCAGTGCAGCCGCAAGCACATCCATATCAAATGCCAAGCCGACAGCGCTCATCTTTCCGCCAAATTGTTCGTACAGCTCGTCATATCTTCCGCCAGAGAAGCATTCTGCTCCACTTTCCGCCAGGAAACCTCTGAACATGGCGCCATTGTAGTATGGAAGCTGCTTTACACGCCCCAGATCCACGATGACATCCTGACCAAGCTCTTCCAAAGCAGCCGCAAGCTGCTGAAGCTCTTGGATCACAGGTAATAATTTAGAGTTATTTTCCCACGCCCCAGCAAACTTATCTAAAATAGCTGTTCCGCCAAATGCATCTGCTAATGAAGAGACTGCTTCGGCTGTCTCTTCATTTCCTGCTTCCTTGACAAGACGATATACTTCATCTTTTCGCTTATCGTGCATCGCTTGTCTAATCTGGGAAGCAGCAGCTTCTTCAAGTTCCAGAGAAGATATGAAAGTCTCGAAGATTTCCGTATGCCCAAGCTCGATGCTATACTGCTGCAATCCTAGTTCCCGAAGGAATCGGACTGCTGTGAACAAACTTTCATATTCTCCATACAGACCTGGAGTCCGGATGATTTCGATGCCAGCCTGATGGCTTTCGACACCCGCATGATCCTTTTTGAAGACAGATCCAGCATACGCCCATTTCTGCTGATCAGACTGCTGATTCGCAAGCGCACGAGCAACAGCAATCGTCCAATCCGGGCGCAATACTTCGATTTCCCCTTCCTCATCGAACCATTTCAGCATCTTTTTAAGTGTCATACCTGCATAAGGATTGGTAAATGTTGTGCTATACTCAATGACAGGTGTTTCAATAGCTTGATAATTTCGTAAATTCACGACAGACTGGAACTTTTCATATATGCTGACACGATTGACAAGCTGTCGACCTGTCAAATCACGACTTCCTGCTGGTAAGAACATCTATAAGCCTCCGATTCTTTCTTTATCATTTTACCACTTTACTAAGATAAAGGATTTCTGTTGATTTGAATGTAACATAATGAGATACTAACGTCAACACATAACGAAAGGAGCAAACATATGCCAGGAGATTTTCACGTACATACGCAGTATTGCCAGCACGGCGCAGACGATAAAATGGAAGCCTACGTTCTGAAGGCAATTGAAAAAGGACTCACCCATTTATCATTTACAGAACATGCTCCGCTTCCGGAAAGCTTTACGGATCCCGCTCCACATCGTGACAGCACCATGGACCGAAACAAGGTGGAAGCTTATGTAATGGAAGGCAAAGCGCTGCAAAAACAATATAAAAATGATCTGCAAATCAATATCGGCTTTGAAGTTGATTATATCAAAGGCTACGAACAAGAAACACAAACTTTCCTTGATACATACGGTCCGGAAATGGATGATGGTATCCTTTCTGTACACATGCTCCAAGCACCGGATAAGTCCTTTTTCTGTATTGATTATAGTGAGGATGAATTCGGGCGTGCTGCTGATGTATTTGGCGGACTCTTACCCTTATATAAAGCTTATTATGATAATCTCCAGTCTTCCATTGAAGCTGATCTTGGTCACTTTAAACCAAGGAGAATAGGTCACATTACATTGATTCAAAAATTTCAGCTTGCTTACCAGAAACCGGCCTCTTTATCTGAGGAACAGACACACATTCTGGAACTCATAAAGAGAAAAGGATATGAGCTTGATGTTAATACAGCTGGTCTTTATAAACCGTTATGTAAAGAGATTTATCCGCCAGTTGAGCTTATAGCTTACGCAGCAAAAATGGGAATTCCGCTTGTTCCTGGTTCCGACAGTCACGCGGCTGGGGGAATTGGTAAAGGATTTGAATATCTATCTGATTATTCTCTTCAAATTCCGCAGAGATTAAATTCATAAAATAAGAAAAAAACAGCTGCTTGTGTGTCCCAAAGGTGCACGTGTGCAGCTGTTTTTCTTACTTACTCCATACTATTTATTTTTGTTGTTGTAAAAGTCCACTATGGCAGAACCAGTTTTTAACCAATAGACTAAATGCGGTATAATTCTGCTTGTTCCCATACTGGAAGGAAGTTTAATAAATACACATTTTCTCTTAAAAGCTGAAAATCATTTTTCCGAAGTATTTTTCTTCTTTGGATAGCCAATTAAGATGGCGATAATGCCGCAAATAGCTACCAAGATTGGATAGAAGCTGTATGGAATGATACTGATTGGCGAAATCCCCGCTACGGTTGCAGCAGTCAATAATTGAGCTCCGTATGGTAAAAGACCTTGGATGGAGCAAGAGAAAAGATCTAATATACTAGCTGATTTTCTTGGCTCTATTCCGTACTGATTGGCAATATTCTTAGCAAGTGGACCAGTAATCAATATAGAGATTGTGTTATTAGCAGTTGAAACATCAGTTAGACTCACAAGTCCGGCGATACTAAATTCGGCACCCTTTTTCGTTTTAATTCTTCGCGTTGCAAGTTGCAGAATATAATCAATTCCTCCATTAAACTTAATTATCTCTACCATTCCAGCTATTAATATTGCAAGGAAGGCAATCTCATACATACCCGCCATTCCATCACCAATCTGCTGCATCAGGCTCATGAAATGGTAGCTGCCATCTATCCAGCCAACAGCTCCCGCGAGAACAATTCCCAAAACAAGTACGAGGAAGACGTTCATACCAATTAAAGCAAAAACTATAACTAGGACGTAAGGAAATATCTTTATCCAATTATAGTTTATATGTTCTACTTGAGCTGATTCACCCATTGCGATAAATCCTAAAATGATGCACGTAACAATAGCTGCTGGCAACACAATCCAAAAATTAACTTTAAATTTATCTTTCATCTGTGCGCCCTGCGTACGAACGGAAGTTATCGTTGTATCTGATATGAAGGATAGATTATCACCGAACATCGAACCACCAACAATCGCTCCCATCACCAAAGCCATCGAAAGACTGGTTTCATCGCTTATCCCAACTCCAATTGGAGCCAGTGCTACAATGGAACCAACAGATGTCCCCATCGACAAGGAAATAAAGCATGCAATGACAAATAGGCCAACTACGAGCAGATTTTGCGGAACGATAGATGTAGTAAGGTTTACAGCAGATTCTACTGCTCCCATGCCTTTGGCAACTTCAGAAAACGCTCCTGCTAAAATGAATATGATCACCATCAGCATGACATTGCTATTACCTGCACCTTTGCAGAAAATATCAACCTTTTTAGTAAGAGATTCCCTTCGATTCATAGACAAAGCTACACCCGCTGCTATTGTGATTGCTACTATGACCGGAAAGTTATAAAAATCTCCTGTGATGATTCCGGATCCAATAAATAAAACTAGAAAAACAATAAATGGAATGAGAGCCCATGGATTTGCTTTCTTCATTGATTCACCTCTGATTTTGTTTTATTGCAAAAAAATAAAGCCCTTCTTACATCCATAAGAAGAGGCTTTATATCTATAAAACACTCCCCTTATCTATCAAGCCGCAGCTTGCTGGATTTGGCACAGCAACTCCATTACATAAGTTCCGCTGCCGAGATTTCTTCGGGCCAGTCCCTCCATCTCTCTAAATAAGAAGAAAAGAATATTTTTTTCACAGTAAGTAGGATTATACACATCTCCTATTTTTTTATCAATAGTTTTAGAAATCCCAAGTATTGCTTTCACAATATCTCCTTATCAGAAAGGATATTACGAGTAAAAGTGCTCTCTATTGTCCTTGCAAAATTATTGGCTGTAACGGCCTCTACTTCTAATTTATTTCATCCTTAAAAACTTATCGCGTCTAATTTCATGCATGTTTCTAATGAATGAAGCAGGAGAACAATGAATAAAAATATAATTAATTAAGTTTATGCGAATAACTCGTTTAACACAGTGTGATTAATTGCTGTTTATTTGCAGTATAAGCTTCCTTTTTATGAATAGGAGGATATTATGTTCTTCATTTTTTTAATTTACTTATCATTTATCAGCTTAGGATTACCAGATTCTATATTGGGGTCTGCGTGGCCGCTTATGAACACTGATCTTGGCGTTCCGATTGGCCATGCAGGTATTGCTTCAATTATTATCTCTATAGGAACAATAGTATCCAGTCTGTTTTCATATAGATTAATTAGAGTACTAGGTACCGGCAGGATCGTGATGGTAAGTATATCCATGACTGCTATTGCACTGCTTGGTTTCGCATTTTCTCCTTCGTTTATCTGGCTGCTATTTTGTGCTATACCTTTGGGACTAGGCGCAGGAGCCGTGGATGCAGCTTTGAACAGGTTTGTTGCTGCTCACTACGAAGCAAAACATATGAACTGGTTACATGCTTTCTGGGGAGTTGGAGCTCTGCTAGGCCCTGTTATATTATCAGTATTGGTTGTTTGGGGGAATTCTTGGAGAAGTGGTTATTTTACCATTTCATTATTACAGTTTGCATTAGTCTTGCTGCTTCTATTTTCACTTTCAAAGTGGAAAAAATACGAAGAGGCTGATAGTAATACAATCCAATACACGAAAGAAATCAATTCTGAAAGCAGAACGGGACTGATGCATGCTTTTAAGAAAAAGGGCTCTGCTTTTGGAATGGTATCTTTTTTCTTAATAGCATCAACTGAAGCTTCCATGATGCTTTGGGGTTCCAGTTATTTAGTAAAAATAGAAGATATTCCACCAGAAAATGCTGCTGGTTATATCTCCTTATACTTTATTGGTATGACGGCTGGCCGTATGTTAAGTGGATTTCTCTCTATCCGGATAAGCAACGAAGCTTTAATTCAGTTAGGTTGCTCTTTAACTGTTTCAGGCCTTCTAATCATGTTACTTCCATTGCCAATAATTTTCACATTACTTTCTTTTGTAATAATAGGTGCTGGCCTTGGTCCAATTTATCCATCCATGCTGCACCAAACCCCTGTTTATTTTGGTAAACATAATTCTCAAGCAGCAATGGGAATTCAAATGGCCTTTGCTTACACAGGAGCTACTCTTGTTGCACCCTTGTTAGGACAGTTGCTAGCGACAATTTCATTTTTGATATTCCCTTATTTTCTTTTAGCTTGTGTAGCTGGAATCGTGTTCTGTCGATTGATTTTATTACGTTCAAGCAAAGTTGGTGCTGCGCCTAGACGTCTAAGTAAATGACTAATTGCCATCTTGAAATCCCTACAATCTATCTATTTAAGAATGAGGTCTTTTACATATGGGTAACCGTATTAAAGATAGCCAGCACAATAGCAGTATGTATCTGCCAGGAGATAAGGAGTTGGCAGCATGCCAAACCTTATGCTTAGAACGACTGTACGACTTTAATCAAACGCGTCCTAGTGAACTAGAAAAAAGAGAGATTACTGATCACGATAAGGAATTTTATTTCAAGGATTTAAGGGTAGTAGAGAAATAATATAAGAAGTCACACTTTATTTCATGTGTGGCTTCTCTTTATAAGCTTTAACAAAAGCTAAACTTCCATGAAAACGTTCAAGAAGTGTTTGGCATTATAAAAAAGGCACGAGATCAGTCTTTAATAAATAGTTGGAATCATTCCTCCATCCATTCGAATTGGTGACCCTTTAAACGCTGAAGCATAAGGACTACATAAGAATACTGCAAGTCTTCCTATTTCAATTGGTTTAATAAACCGCTGTATGTCAGATTGAGGTTGATTATTGATCATAAAGTGTTTTTCTTTTTCCGCAAATGTCATGTCATCGTCAGTGTACAACCCCTCAATAATTTGTTGAACATTTTCTGACAAAGTAGGTCCTGGCATAATTGTATTAATCGTCACTTCAGATCCTTTTGTTAAAATGGATAGACTCTTTGATAAAGACAAGAGCATGGATTTTGTCATACCATACTGAGGCATTAACCCGGAAGGCATTATTGCTTCTTCACTTGCAATAAAGATAATACGGCCATCGTTATTTTCCAACATTTTCGGTAAATAATGTTTGCATAAGCCATTAGCAGCTATAACGTTGGTACGGAAATATTTCTCCCATATGTCATCGGTAATATCTTCATATTGCATAACTTCATAGATACCCATGTTGTTAATTAATATATCTACATCCGGGAATTTCTCTAACAATGCTTCTCTTTGTTGAATATCAACTATGTCAGCTGCAGCATTTTGCGGAGTAGTAGCTGGATATGCTGTTTTGATTTCCTCAACAATTTTTTCAGCTTCTTGATTACTTCGCCCATTTATTAGTACGTTAACCCCTTCTTTAGCTAACTCTAAAGCAATTGCTTTTCCTATTCCTTTTGTAGAACCAGTAACCAAAGCAGTTTTATTAGCTAATGCTAATTCCATCTTTTTTTCTCCTTTGTATTCGTTTAAGATTATTTGATTTTATTTTCATGCCGCCATTTCAATGGGGTATCCCCTTCCCAGAATCGAAAGGCACGATAGAATGAGCTTTGATCTTTATAACCTAGAAGAAAGGCTACTTCTTTAAGATCTAAAGATGAGTTTGCTAAGTATTCTCTTGCCTGTTCATGACGTACTTCCATTAAAAGCGCTTTAAAACTAGTTTGTTCCTCAGTCAGTCGCCGTTGCAAGGTCCGTCCGCTCATACCAAGCTCACTTGCAATGTCTTGTAAGTCTAGAATTTCCTTAGTCAAGCTACGTTTTAAAATCCACTTTACTATCTCTTTTATAGAGTAATTGTTCCTGTGTCTTTCTAATCTTTGATTCAACACCGGCGTTAAAATCTCCAGCAATTCATGATTGTAAGAAATAAATGGACGATCAAGATCTCCTCTGTTTAATATTAATCGATTACTTACAGCGTTGACTTTGATAGGACAAGCAAAGTAGTTTTCAAGTTCTTGTAATTGATGCATTGAATGTGAAAGTTCTACTGAAGTTGCTTTTATAGGCAAACCAGTGCCGCGGCGTCCAAGTTCCAGTAAAAATACAAGTAACGTTCCAATCAGGACTGGCGGTACAGGTAGACCAGTATTCTTCCATGTGACTTCAATCGTGCATTGGGTACCTTTTTCTACGATTTGAATATTTTCTGGAGGACACATTTTTTTGTAACGGGCCATTCTATTTAAAGCATCCCTATAGTCACGAGCGTGGTATGCTGCCAGTACAGGTGGTGGATATTGAGCTGTTTCAATTACTGTTGGAAGCATAAGCATTCCAGCGCCTGAGTCATCGATAATGTCTGAAAAAGCTTGCCATATACTGATATATTGCTCTGTAGTAACCTCTGATTCAGATATGATGGTAAGGGGCATCTTTGCTTTTCTAACCACTTCTTGAGCAGAAATCCCAAGTTGAATAAAACCTTTCCAGAGTCCGTCTGGAATCTTTATATAACTTTGTGCAGTCATGAAATGTACCTCTTTCTATCTATACATAGAGTAAAGAACACTTAAGTATGATTAGTTAAAGCGATAGTGATTTTATTTTAATTATAATATCTAGTTAAGTAATTAGCATTTACCGACAATACACTTGCAATAGACGTCAACACAAAATAAAAGCCCGAAAACCTTAGCGCTAAGGTATCGAACTTTTTAAATTTATGATTCGTACTAGACTTGAGCCAGCAACTACCATCCTGTTGTTTTTGATCTGAGCTTAAATAGTGGATTTATAGGTGTTCTCCGCTTGATAATTAATCAACTCAAGCCGTTTCGTTTCCATTCTCCTAACTATAGTTTACGAGAATGCATATTTGCCCAATGTCTCCTCTGGAATAGCGTTTTGTTTACGAGTCATCAAAAATATGGTCCTGTTGTGTATCATGATCAAACAGGACCATGCATTTGTTATTTTAGACTAAAAAGCCGTAAACTGTTCAAGATTACAAGCAGTGCTGCGCCTGTATCACTGAGAACAGCTATCCACAATGTCAACCAGCCTGGAAGGATTAGCACCAATGCTACCACCTTAATCAGGATCGAGAACCAGATATTTTGCTTGATGATGTTCAAAGCTTTCTTGCTAAGCTTCATTGTGAACGGGAGTTTTTCCAGATTATCAGCCATTAAGACAACATCAGCCGTTTCAATAGCTGTATCTGTTCCAGCTCCGCCCATCGCAATCCCTATATCTGCCGTGGCCAGTGCCGGTGCATCATTGATACCATCACCAACCATCGCTGTTTGATGCCCCTCTTGCTGCAGTTGCTTGATATACGATACTTTATCCTCTGGAAGCAGATTTGCAAAATAACGAGTAAGTTTAGATTTTTCTGCCATAAGCGCAGCAGTTTTATCATTATCACCGGTAAGCATGACCATTTCTTTCATGCCGGCTGTCTTCAATTGATCAATTGCTTTGATAGTAGTATGGCGGATTGTATCCTCCACACAGATGACACCTACGATTTCGGTATCGTTTCCGATGATAACGATTGTTTTTGCCTGCTCTTGCAGCTGTTCAATAGCTCCTGGAATATTTGTTACATTCAATTCTTCGAATAGGTTTCGGTTTCCAGCATAGTAGTTAATGCCGTCTATCGTGGCACGCACACCCTTGCCAGCAATGCTCTGGAAGTTTTCTCCTGTCAGTATACTGATTTGTTCTCTATCGGCATAATTTACAATTGATTTTGCTATTGGGTGGTTAGAATAAGCTTCCAAAGTTTTTGCGATCTGCAGCAACGATATTCTATCGCCTGCAAACACCTCGACATCGGTGACTTTTGGTTTACCTTCCGTAATTGTGCCGGTTTTGTCAAAGGCAATTGCGTTAATTTTACCGGCTTTTTCCAAGAAGGTTCCGCCTTTGATCAAAACGCCATTTTTAGCAGCATTCCCTATTGCTGAAACAATGGCTACTGGTGTTGAGATAACCAGTGCACATGGACAAGCAATAACTAATAGTTCTAGGCCCCGATAAAACCATTCGCCCCATGTGCCAAAATTCAACAGCGGCGGAGCTACCATAACAAGCAATGCTATAACAAATACAATGGGAGTATAAATACCTGCAAACTTATCAATGAAAGCTTGTGTTGGAGCTTGTTTACTTTGTGCTTCCTCTACCATTTCAATGATTTTTGCAATTATTGTATTTTCTACTAATTTGGTTACTTGAATCTCTAACGTGCCGTGTTCATTCACCGTACCAGCGAATACCCAATCTGCCACTGTTTTATCAACAGGTATCGATTCCCCTGTTATGCTGGCTTGGTTGACACTGGATTCCCCTTTGACAATCTCCCCGTCAAGCGGAATTCGATCCCCAGGCCGGACTACGATGATTTCAGCTAAAGTGACATCTTCTACAGGGACTTTACTTACGTCGTTTCCTCGTTTGACCCACGCTTCTGGAGGTGCTAGATCCACTAATTCTTTAATGGAATTACGCGTACGGTTCACCGATTTTGTTTGAAGTGCTGCCCCTAATGAAAAGAGCCAAACCACAAGAGCCCCTTCCAGCCATTCACCAATAATAGCTGCCCCTATAGCAGCAACAGACATGAGTACATTCATATCCAGCGATCGGCTCTTCACTGCATAATAAGCACTTTTTACAGGTTTACATCCACTGATAAACATTCCCGCTGCATAAAGCAAAGTGGAGATAAGCGACGGAGCATTCAAGAATGTAATGCCGTATCCTGCTGCAAGCAAAAGACCGGAAAATAAAACAGAAAGTGTACCGAAATCAATGGATTCTTTAGTTGCTCCTGCATCCTGGCGATTCCTCTTTGTAGCTAAAGATGCCGTATACCCTGCTTTTTTGACTTCTCGAATAATCATTTCCTTATCAGAAGTATGCTCAATGTTCATTTTACCTGTAGAGAAGTTGACTTCTACCCGTTCTACTTCAGGAATGGTTCGCAAGTGATTTTCTATTGTTTTCGCACATGCACCACAGTCCATTCCTCCTACGAGATATATTTCACCTTTATCCTTACGGGAATGAATTTGCTTTGCTCCATAACCTAGCTTTGAAACAATACGAGGTATTTCGCGTAATACATCTTCATCAGAAGTGGCGACCTTCATCTTGCCAGTACTGAATTGTACTTCTACCGATTGTACACCTTGAATGTTAGAAACCGACTTTTCAATCGTCTTTGCACATGCTCCACAATCCATACCAGAAACCGCGTATATTACCCAATTGGAAGGAGGATCCAGAACTGCTGGTTCCGATTCATCCTTATTGGAAGTAGTATGCCTGCAACTCTCATTAATTGAAGGACTACAGCAGGAAGTACTAACTGTTTCTTTGGATGAAACAGAAGAACAGCACGAGTCTGTGGTTCCCTTTTCGTTTAGATTACCGTTGCAGCATGATGATTCTTTCTTTTCAGTGGATATATTACAGCAATCAGAAGCATGTTCTTCTGTGTTAGAAGAACAGCATGACGCTGATGGGTCAGGTTCATCCGGTTCAGTGCTGCAACAGGATCCCTTTTCCCCTGCTTGGGTTGTAGATGTTGCTGACGCAACTGCTGTTCCGCTGGAGTTTAGTGATACTGTTGTCTGTTCAGAGGAGCTACAACAGCTTTGCACTTCATTATTGCTTTTTTGACAGCAAGATTTCTGTTTAGGCTCTTGCATAAGGCATTCTCCTTTTTTAAGACAATATTTTATCTCTGTTTAGGACCATTTTGGTCACTAGCTCGACAATGACATTGTCCTCTAATTTGTAGTAAACCGTTTTACCTTCTTTTCTTGTACTTGCAATTCCTGCTTTCTTTAAGGTACGAAGATGATGAGAGGTAGTAGCTACACTACAATCAATGATATTTGCCATATCACAAACACATAGTTCTTCCTCAATAGTTAAAGCACATACAATCTGCAGTCTCGTTTCATCCGCAACCGCTTTCAATACTTTTGCGACATCAACCGTATTTTGATCTGTCATCTGTTCTTTCACACGATTGACCTTATCTTCATGTATACAAGTAACCTGGCAGAGCGCTTTATCTGAAGTCATATAAAAACCTCTTTTATTAAAAAGTTTGTTTGAATGTATTGTAAAATAAACAAAACCAACAATCAAATATATATTTGAATATCATATGAGAAAAGAAGAAACTTGTTCCAATAAAAAACCGACTTATGTCAGTCCTTTCATTAGAATTGACACTAAAACACCAGCTGCCGGGTCTATCCGGCTTTATGAAAAATAGAATTAGAAGTGATACAAATAATCGCCCTTATAGCACCTAGCATATCGCCTTTCACGTGCAAGAACACAATAAAAATGCGTGTCCCTGCAAAGGACACGCACTACTCATTTCTTCTTCAGTTTAAACCCTATTACCAGTATCAGTACCCATATAGGCAATATAAATAGAGCCAAGCGATAATCCGGCATGAATCCTATGATGCCAAGTACCGCTGCCAGGAATAGAAGTACAACATAATTGGAGATAGGATAAAGCGGCAGCTTGAAGGATAAATTGCTAGCTGCTTCCTTTCCTATGCGCTTTCGAAATGCTAAATGGATGATAACAATCATACTCCAGTTGATGATACCTGCAACCGTTGCAGTTGCCATAACATAGCCGAACACCTTTTCCGGCATTAAGAAGTTGACAATAACAGCAATCCCTGCCATCCCGGAAGAGAGTAAAATGGCTGGTACTGGAGCACCTGTCCGTTTGCCAGTACGCTGCAGGAACTGTGGTGCGTTGCCTTGCTTCGCTAAGGCATGCAGCATGCGCCCATTGCTGTACAAGCTGCTGTTATGCGCCGACACAGCTGCAGTCAAAACAACAAGATTCAATATTCCAGCTGCTGCTGGTATACCGACGCCATCGAGTATTTGAACAAAGGGACTGCTTTCCCCGTCTATTTGATTCCAAGGGAAGATAGCTGTAATTACAATCATTGAACCAACATAGAAGATTAAGATGCGGTAAACAACTTGATTGATTGCTTTAGGAATCGTTTTCTTCGGTGTATCCACTTCACCCGCTGTTATCCCTACCAGCTCGACACCGCCAAAGCTGAACATAACAGGTACAAGTGCCAGAAGAACACCTATCATTCCGTTTGGCAGGAAGCCTCCTTCATCAAATAAATTGGAGAAACCAGTCGGTACACCATTATTGCCAAAACCAGTGAAGATGATTATCAAACCTAGAATTATCATGCCAATAATAGCTACCACTTTGATGAGAGCGAAATAAAACTCAAATTCCCCATAAAGCTTGACACTAAGTAAATTAATGCAAGTAATCAAGACAAGGAATCCGAATGCTGTGAGCCAGGACGGTACTTCCGGAAACCAATATTGGACGTATATGCCGACGACCGTCAACTCAGCCATCGTTACTGCCACATAATTGAACCAATAGTTCCATCCGGAAAAGAATCCGAAAAAGCCTCCTAAGTTCTCATATGCATAATAACTGATGGAACCAGAGTTTGGCGTATCAACTGAAAGCTCACCCAAAGCCCGCATGATAAAGAATATCATCAAGCCGCCTACCAGGTAAGCCAGCGGGATTGCCGGTCCTGCTAATCCAATGGAAGAAGCAGAACCATAAAATAAGCCGGTTCCAATTGCTCCGCCCAGTGCAATCATCTGCACATGGCGGTTTTTTAATCCTTTTTGTAAATCATTCGATCGTTTGTTTCTTTCCATAGACAATGCCCCTTGCTACCTATCTTTCCACGATGTTCAAATGGCTTGTTTCCAAAAAGATACTCAACTCCATCCAGAACTCTGCCACAACCGCAAATCAAAAAAGCAACTAACGTGGATGTTTCTTCTGATATAATAAAATAAAGTCATTGATAAACTTAAAACCTGTGTAAAGAAAGATCACTTATTACGTTTTTTATTTACCTTGTACTAGTGTAATCTTTTCTCCCCTTTAAAGTCTATAATAACCGCTTTAGAATTAAAATCACTTCCAGCTGACACCGTCATACGTACTATTCTAAATAACTTGCAACGAAATCTATACCTGCCGGATTTTTAATGACATCTGCCTTATCCGAACGAGGTAATTCTATAGCGATGTATGTATGAGTTTTTAATTTCATATACTCCAGTGACTATTTTAACGTCCTTATAACGAGATGTAAGTCATGCCAACAAATTGTAAGGTATTTGATAGCTGTTCAACTATTGCATCTGCTGCCATCTGTAATAGCCAGTACAAAACAAAAGAGTAATCAGCGCATCTTTCTGTGTGTGGTAAAGTAAC
Organism: Terribacillus saccharophilus; assembly: GCF_046592595.1. Lineage (GTDB taxonomy): Bacteria > Bacillota > Bacilli > Bacillales > Amphibacillaceae > Terribacillus > Terribacillus saccharophilus_C. The sequence continues at coordinate 253,017 of NZ_JAWVPF010000002.1, forward strand.
TAGGAGGTGGACTTATTTGTCACAGACGATACTGATCATAGGCGGCGGGATTGCGGGGCTATGCGCCGCGATTACTTTACAGGAATTAGGAATGAAGGTTAAAGTATACGAAAAAAATAACGAGCCAACTATTACTGGAGCTGGGATCATTATTGCCCCGAATGCTTTGGAGGCCCTAAAGCCATACAATATTTCCGACGATATCATTCGTCAAGGTAATCCAAGTGACGGCTTCCATATATTATCTGATCGGGGCCGAACACTTACTCAGCTTTCAGTTCCTTCAGAGTATGGCAGTCTACATTCCCTCCATCGCAAAGATCTGCATCATATTCTTTTATCTGCGCTCCCTCCCGATACTGTAGAATGGGGAAAACGATTTGTACGAATTGATCAAAATGATAACCATGCGCGTGTTTCATTCAATGATGGAAGTCAAGCTGTTGGCGACTTGGTCGTCGCTGCGGATGGTATCCACTCCTACATTCGCACTCAGCTCCTTCAAAAAGATACGTATCGCTACGCCGGATATACCTGCTGGCGCGGCGTTATTTCAGCTGAAGATCTTCCTGGCTTATCTGATCGTTTTATCGAGACATGGGGAACGAAGGGCCGTTTTGGTATCGTTCCCCTGCCCAAAAACAAAGTCTATTGGTATGCTCTTATAAATGCCCGACAAAGTGATACCAGTATTGCGAATTACTCTGCAAAGGACCTGCATCGCCTGTTTCAGAATTATCATGATCCTATACCAACTCTGTTATCGAAAACGACGACACATGACATGATTCATCGTGATATCATCGATATAGAACCTATGGAACGCTTTTACTCGGGGCGAGTTGTTTTTATCGGCGATGCTGCCCATGCAATTACCCCTAATATGGGCCAGGGTGCTTGCCAAGCAATTGAGGACGCACGTATTTTGGCTGAGTGCATTAGGACACAAAGTAATCATCGGGAGGTATTCACAGATTACGATGCCAGACGAAGAAAAAGAATCATACAAATTTCCAATCAATCATGGAAGATTGGAAAAATGGCACAATCAGAGAGCTTCCTTTTCACAAGTGTCAGAGATCGCTTAATGAAGCATACTCCTAAGATGTTCTATCGCAAACAGGCACTGAGCTTGTACAAATTTCAGTTATAGGGCTGGAAGTACAATTTTATTTATTCACTGAAAAACTGGTAGAAACCAAAAATTTGTTTTTTTCTTGCCGTTGCATATAAACCCTCCTGTTTTATGTGTACGTGGTGAAACAGAAGGATCTCTTCGTGCTTGCTTCTCTCAGCCATAAAACAGATGCGGTATAAGTTTTTCGCATTTTCCGCTAATATAGCTCCCCCTTAACTCATAAATACTACTTGATAATATAAGCAACTTAGCGTATGACACGCTGATTGATAAGCGTTCTAACCACATTCCGTCTGTTTTTATGTCATGTTTGTAAAAAATATGATGAAATTTGTCTATTGCTATATGGAATATATGTGTTAGTATAATAGATGCGTTATTTGGAAAGCTGCTATTCAATAATATCTGGATCTTTCCAAGCAGATAATTTTGACCACTTCCCTATTAGGAGAAGTTTAAGGGCCATACGGACAGCCGGGTCAAATGCCGATTGGCAACTTTCGTTGCCCTATTGATTGAGTTAGAAGCTCAAATTTTATAAGTTGGTTACTTTACAACCAGTGCATATGCACATCAACTTGTGAAACGGTCAATAAGAGTGGTAAAAGTAATTATTTGCTATTAGACTCTGATCCTATTTGATATATTCTTGAATATTAAAAAGCTTTCTCGCGAAAGACTCCAATTAACTGGACTGCTTTTGTTCTGGAGTTACTATGCTATTTTAATATTGATAATTATATCTAAAGCAAGTGTGATGCGCGATTAGCGTTTCTGGCACTTGCTTTTTTGTTTTAAGGAAGCTGCATCTGAGTATTCTTTTCCTGAAAACGTGCAAGTGGCAACTGCTATTATCGCTTGGTTGTTTCAGTATTCTTCTTTGCTAGACAAAAATCTATCATAGATAGGAGATAAAAGAATGGGTAAAGCACTTATTATTGGCGCTGGCGGCGTAGCTTCAGTAGCTGTTCACAAAGCCGTTCAAAACAGCGAGGTATTTGAAGAGATTTGTATCGCAAGCCGTACAAAATCTAAATGTGATGAGTTAAAAGCAAAATTGGATGGCGGTAAAACAAAGATTACCACTGCGCAAGTGGATGCAGATAATGTAGATGAGCTAATTGCTCTAATCGAAGAAGTAAAACCGGATATTGTCATGAACTTAGCATTGCCGTATCAGGACTTGACAATCATGGATGCTTGTCTTGCAACAAAAACACACTATATGGACACAGCAAACTACGAGCCAGAGGATACAGCTAAATTTGAATACAAATGGCAGTGGGAATACCGCGAGCGTTTTGAAAAAGCAGGAATCACTGCTCTTTTAGGCAGCGGTTTTGATCCTGGTGTTACTGGTGTGTTCTCTGCATATGCACTAAAGCATTACTTTGATGAAATTGAATATATCGATATCCTTGACTGTAATGGCGGAGACCATGGCTATCCTTTTGCAACGAACTTCAATCCTGAAATCAATATCCGTGAGGTTTCTGCTAACGGAAGATATTGGGAAAATGGCGAATGGATCGAAACAGAACCAATGGAAATAAAGCGCGAGTATGACTTTGCTGAAGTTGGTAAAAAAGATATGTACTTGCTTTACCATGAAGAGCTTGAATCTCTTGCTGTAAATATCCCTGGTATCAAGCGCATTCGTTTCTTCATGACATTCGGCCAAAGCTACCTTACACACCTTAAAGCTCTTGAAAATGTCGGAATGACTTCCATCGAACCAATTGAATTCGAAGGAAAACAGATTATTCCACTCCAATTCCTAAAGGCTGTATTGCCAGATCCAGCAACACTTGGACCACGTACAGTTGGTAAAACAAACATTGGCTGTATCTTCAAAGGTAAAAAAGACGGCAAAGAAAAAACATATTATGTATACAATGTTTGTGACCACCAAGCATGCTACAGAGAAGTTGGTTCTCAAGCTGTCTCTTATACAACAGGTGTTCCTGCCATGATCGGAGCAGCTATGATCATGACTGGAAAATGGAACAAACCAGGCGTGTTTAATATTGAAGAATTCGATCCAGATCCATTCATGGAAGAGTTGAACAAATGGGGACTTCCATGGGTAGAAGATTTCAATCCAGTGCTTGTGGATGAGCCTGCAGCTAAAGATCAGGAGTCTGTTCGATAACATGCGGTTTGAAGAATTACCAACCCCTTGTTATGTAGTTGACGAAGGTCTCGTCGAAAATAATCTAAAAATCCTGAATGGTGTCATGCAGCGTACGGGAGCTAAAATTGTGTTGGCTCAAAAAGCTTTTTCCATGACAGCAATGTACCCTTTGATTGGAAAATATTTGAGCGGCACAACAGCGAGCGGCCTTTTCGAAGCTCGCCTGGGTTATGAGGAAATGGGCAAAGAAAATCATGTCTTTGCCCCTGCCTATCGCGAAGATGAAATCGACGAAATCATATCCATTTGTGATCATATTATCTTTAACTCCTTCTCACAACTGGAAAAATTCAAAGATAAGGCACTTCAGGCTGGCAGAAAAGTTGGCTTGCGCATTAATCCTGAATGTTCCACTCAAGATGGACATGAGATCTATGATCCATGTGCACCAGGTTCCAGATTCGGTGTGAAACAGGAAGATTTCGCTCCAGAATTGCTTGACGGTGTCTCAGGACTGCACTTCCATACCCTTTGTCAGCAGAATTCGGACGATTTAGAGACGACTCTCCATGCCGTGGAAGAAAAATTCGGTCAATGGCTGCCGCAAATGGAATGGATCAACTTTGGCGGCGGTCACCATATCACTAGAGAGGATTATGATATCCCTACTCTGGAAAAGTGCATTAAGAGAATGCAGGATAAGTACGATTTAGAAGTATATCTTGAGCCTGGAGAAGCCATTGCACTCAACGCAGGCTATCTCACAACATCTGTGCTTGATATTCATAAAAATGGTATTGAGATTGCCATTCTTGATACTTCAGCAACTTGTCATATGCCTGATGTATTGGAAATGCCATATCGCCCTCCTCTATTCGGTTCAGGCGAATCTGGCGAAAAGCCATTCACTTATCGACTTGGCGGGCAAACCTGCCTTACAGGTGATGTAATAGGAGATTATTCTTTCGATCAGCCATTAAAAAGCGGCGATAGATTAGTTTTCGGAGATATGGCTATTTATTCCATGGTGAAAACCAACACATTCAATGGTATGCCTTTACCTGCCATTGCGATAAAGGATAAAGATGGCGATTGCAAAGTTGTGCGTGAGTTTGGCTATCAAGACTTTAAGACAAGATTAGCTTAAATATATTTCGTTACTATGGATGCAGATATTGATAGGCCACACAGAAAGACCAAAAAATACCGGATTCTTCTAATAGAATCTTGTATTTTAATTTTATTAAAAGGTCCAACAGAAGTACTGTTTTAAAATCATCAGATAAGTCCATGACCATTTTTTTCTGTTGTCTGGTTCTCTTCCCACCATTAAAATGGTATAAAAATCCAACCTTTTCGTTTTATAAATGATGTATTATGTAATAAAGTGTGTTACAGTGGATACAATTCCGCATTATTGATGACTTTTTATTCATCAGAACTCCAAGAGTCACCTTTAATGGAAAGGGGAACTTATGCTGACCCATGACATTAAGAAGACGTTAGAGTTTCTGATTCATTATGAGGATGTTAATATCACACACACTTTTGATGAATATATACTCAGTTATGCTAAGTTGACCGGTGGATTTCGTATAGAAAATACTGCAACTGGTCTTATCAGTTTGTTCAACGATATTGAATCTTGTTCAGCTGCCTTACACGAAATCTTTAGTACCAAGGGTGTTTCATAACCTCTTCCTTTATAATATTTAGCAAGTAGTTTAAAAAAAGACGGACAACCTGATTTCGGGTTGTCCGTCTTTTTCGCCTTTTCTCAGATTATTTGTGTTGTACATAGCTTATACCGCTTATAAAATTTACAATTGTTCTTTATACTTTGGAAGAAAGAACGCAATTATGGCGCCAGCAAGCGGAAGGAAGGAAAGAATAGTGAACACCGTTGAAACGCCAAAAGCATCCGATATTCCTCCCATGAAAACAGAGCCGATTCCCCCTGCTCCAACTCCAAAACCAATCGCTAGTCCGGAAGCAAGTCCTATACTCTGGGGCAGCATACGCTGCATATATACGACACTCGCTGAGAATGATGACAGTACACTGAAGCCGAAGAACAACAGAACAATAACAGATAAAGCACCATGCACATGTGGAAATACAAGAGCAAACGGTGTAGCAATCAGCATAGAGAAGATAAGCAATTTTTTCGTACCAATCTTATCCGCCCATATTCCTCCCAAGTACGTGCCAAGCGCCCCTGCCCCAACAAAAACAAAGCTTAAAATTTCCGCTTGCTGTATAGAAAGAGAATCCATGAAAAATGGCAAAAAAACAACTACTCCAATTTGGCACCAGGATCTTAGAATGATGATAGATGAAAGCAAGCTGGCACCTAAGTAGTTATTTGCACCCTTTATCTGTTTGCTTGTTTTCTCAAGCTGGGAGATGACTAATTGTTCTTTTAACCAAGGTAATATTTGAACAGTTACAAATATAGATATAAATGCTATTGGTAAGAGCCAAAGAAGTCCTCGTACACCTGTATAGGTTATAAATACGGAAACAATTAATGGCCCAAATGCTTGTCCCGCATTTCCCCCAACTTGGAAAATCGCCTGGGCTAAGCTTTTCTTGGATCCCGATGCCAAATGCGTTCCTCTAGATGCTTCAGGATGGAATGCTCCAGAACCTAGTCCGGAAATTGATATAAATAATAGAAGCCAAGGCAATGATGGAGCAATTCCTGTCAAAGCCAGCCCCATTATCGAACAAAATACACCTGCCGGAAATAACCAAACGCGAGGCTTACGATCTGCAAACATTCCAAAAAGCGGCTGTGAAACAGATGAGGTCAAATAGGATAACAAAACAATTAAAGTGGACTGCGTATAATTTAAATCGAATGCATGCTTATATAGTATAACTAAAGCAGGCACCATTCCCGTTGTTACAAGATCATTTAAGAAGTGAGAACCACTAAAAGTAAAAACAGCCCGCCGATATAGGGGCTCTTGTTGATGAACAGAGGCTTGAGAAGCTTCCATTTGATGCACCTTCTTTTCTTATATAATCTCTCCTCCTCTTAATTTTAAATCATTCTAAAGAATATGTCACAAAATAATTAGATAAATAAAGGAATTCACTAAAAGTATAGTAAATTTCTATCATTTTATCCCACTCTTCCTGTAAAAAGCGCAAACAAAAAGGCTGTCACAATTGACAGCCTTTTTGAGCAGACTTATTTCTTAATACTCATCTGATTTGCGGCTATTTTCTACAGCTTCATCAGTAGCTTCGTTAGCAGCCAGTGAACCTTGACCGAATTTCGTCTGACCTGCTTCACGTCCTGGAAGCTTATCTTCTTCATTGTTTTCTTTGATTTCTTTCAGCTTCGCCTCAATGCCTTCCTTCACGCGACGGCCATATTCCTCATCAGCTTGTGTAAAGTGTTCCACCATGGCGTTTTGGATTGACTCATCACAAACAGCTAAAGCATTGGATAAGTTATTGATTAACTCATCTCGTTCCCAATCCTCAAGGTTGCGATACGTTTCCCCCGCTTGCCCGTAGTTATTCGGGCGATCAATCGGCGCGCTCATAGCTGCAGCATTATATGTTGGACGGTGCTGCGGACGTTCTCCTTTATCGGATTCCTGCAAACCGCCAAGCATAGATGGCTCATAATTGATATGTGGATTGTCTCCAGACTCTCTCGGATCACGGAAATCCATTTGTCCACGATGCTGGTTCGTATGAACGGTAGTTTTAGGTGCATTGACAGGCAATTTCAAGTAGTTTGCACCCACTCGATAACGCTGTGTATCAGAATAAGAGAAAGTTCGGCCCTGCAGCATTTTATCGTCAGAGAAGTCCATTCCATCGACAAGCACTCCTGTACCAAATGCTGCTTGTTCGATTTCTGCATGATAATCTACGGGGTTACGGTCCAAAACCATCTTTCCGACAGGGAGCCATGGGAATTTATCTTCAGGCCATAGCTTTGTATCATCAAGTGGATCAAAGTCAAGCTCCTCATGATAGTCATCTTCCATGATCTGGACGAATAGCTCCCATTCCGGGTAATCCCCTTGCTCTATTGCCTCATACAAATCTTGTGTTGCATGACTGGTGTTCTTTCCTTGAATGTAATCTGCTTCTTCTTGGGTCAAATTTCGGATGCCTTGCTTCGGTTCCCAGTGGTACTTCACCAGGACTGCTTCTCCCTTTTCATTTACCCATTTATAAGTGTTGACACCGGAACCTTGCATATGGCGATATGTTGCAGGTATGCCATATGGCGAGAATAAGAATGTAATCATATGTGTCGCCTCAGGCGTACGTGACACAAAGTCAAACATGCGCTGCGGATTAGGGACGTTTGACGCTGGATCAACTTTAAACGCATGAATCATATCCGGGAACTTCATCGCATCACGGATAAAGAAAATCTTCAGATTGTTACCAACCAAGTCCCAGTTTCCGTCTTCCGTATACATCTTCACTGCAAAACCACGAGGATCTCGAGCAGTTTCAGGAGAATCTTTTGCCCCTGCTACGGTAGAGAAACGAACCATCAATGGCGTTTTCTTACCTGCACCTGAAAAGACTTTTGCACGAGTATATTTTTCTACAGGCTCGTCCCCTACTTTTCCGTACGTTTCAAAATAACCAAACGCCCCAGCACCCCTTGCGTGTACAACCCGCTCTGGTACCTCTTCCCTGTCAAAATGGGAAATTTTCTCGATAAAATGATAATTCTCAAGTGTTGCCGGACCTCGGTCACCAATCGTACGGATATTTTGATTATCCGTTACAGGATGTCCCTGTCTTGTAGTTAAAGTTTTTCTTTCAACGTTCTTGTCTTTATTCTCAGCCAAATTGGTGTACCTCCTTAGATTATTCGAAATTATTCTAACATTCTAATTTCAAATCTTCAATTGTTATACTTGTTATTTAATAAAAAGTATTCAATTGTAATGATTCCAATAAGTCGATTCATCATTTTCTTTACTCGCGGAAATAATTCGAGCAAAATAAACTAATTGAATGTAATATTGTTAGCAGAATCAGTTTTCGGACCTATGGATTCCATTCCCGATCCTTCTGACCAGAAGTTATTATTAACGACATTACTTTTCCCGATTCTAAATAGAAATAAACGCTAAATATCAAGTTTTATCGGAGATTGATTAAAAAGTAAAAAATTTCAAAAGGATGTGTAAGTCATGCCGCCAATAAATTCTTTCGAGAACTATCCCATGAGCTGGAAACCCTCTATTGATAAAGCGAAAAAGCCTATATATAATGCGATATCAGATAAATTGGAGCAGGATATAATAGAAGGTGTTTTGTTGCCTGGAACCAAACTTCCTCCTCAAAGAGAACTTGCTGATTATTTGGATTTAAACGTAAGTACCATTTCAAAAGCTTTTAAAATTTGTGAATTAAAGGGATTGTTAAGCGCTTCTGTGGGTAGTGGAACATTTGTATCATATGATGCCTTGTCGAATGCTTATTTACTTGAAGATACAAAACCTGAGCACATGATTGAAATGGGTGCAACCCTGCCAGATGACGCGTCTTACGAGCCGCTGCTGCTTCAACTGAAAAGCATGCTTCAAGAGTCGGGATATGAAAAGTGGTTCGGTTATGGCCGGCCAGGCGAAAGCCTATGGCAAAAGGATGCAGCGGTTAAGCTGATTGGAAGAAGTGGATTTGAGACATCTGTCGAACATATTCTGTTTGCGAATGGCGGGCAGAATGCGATTGCCGCCGCACTGGCAAGCCTATGCAAACCTGGCGATCGTATCGGTGTTGACCTTCATACATACCCTGGCTTAAAAACAGTTGCTTCCATGCTTAGTGTACAAACTGTACCCATAAAATCAGAAAATTATGAGATGAGTCCAGAATCATTGGAATACGCTTGTAAAAACGAAAACATAAAAGGCATTTATTTGATTCCGGATTACCACAATCCTACCGCTTCCTTTCTATCTGTTGAAAAGCGAAAAAGGATTGCGGAAATTGCAAAGAAGCATAATCTGTTTGTTATAGAAGATGCATCGTATCATCTTCTTCACGAAAATCCGCTGCCCGCCCTTGCTTCGTTCGCTCCGGAACAAGTCATACACATTGCGAGCTTATCTAAATCATTGGCTCCAGGACTGCGACTGGCCTATGTAGCTGTACCAAGTCAGTTTAAGGAGCCAATCTCAAAAGCACTTTACAATTTGAATATAACCGTTTCCCCGCTGTTAGCAGAACTTACAGCCCGCACAATTGTATCCAATCAATTCGAAATGTTGATTCAAGGACACCGTGAGCAGACGATCCGCAGAAATCAAATCGCAAATAGGTATTTGAAGGACTACACCTGGTTAGGCGCAGATACAGGAATCTTTCGTTGGCTTGTATTACCCGGTACGATTACTGGTGCTGCGTTCGAAACATTAGCAGCACAACAAGGCGTGCAAGTGTACGCAGCTGACCGGTTTGTAGTCGGGAACAGTTCTCCTGAAAGAGCTGTAAGGGTTTCTGTCTGCGCACCGAAAACAATTGAAGAGCTAAAGCGAGGACTGGATATCCTTAGACAGCTGCTTGACAAGATAAAGTGAATTGTTCGCCATACAATTATCGTATTGTATGGCTTTTTTGTGCGTGCTATGATAGTGCAAACCTAGGTTGGAGTTTTTATAAATCGATAATATAGAGAGGTGATTGATATTCCGAAAAATAAAATGGATGTACAAAGCTATGTTCGTTCTCCTGAAAAACAAACATCCTTATACAAACGGACATTATTCGTAGTGAGTATTTCACAAATCTTTGGGGGCGCAGGATTAGCAGCGGGAGTTACCGTGGGTGCGCTCATTGCCCAGCAAATGCTTGGAACCGATGCCTACGCTGGTTTACCTACTGCGTTATTTACATTAGGTTCAGCAGGAGCTGCATTCTCTGTCGGCAGGCTTTCACAACGGTATGGTCGCCGGGCAGGTCTTTCGGCGGGATTCATCATTGGCGGAATTGGAGCAATAGGAGTCATCATTGCAGCGGTTATAAATAGTATCCTGCTATTATTTGCTTCCTTACTCATATATGGTGCAGGAACAGCAACCAACCTGCAAGCTCGTTATGCAGGCACAGATTTAGCAAATAGCAAGCAACGAGCCACAGCTATCAGCATGACAATGGTTTTCACAACATTCGGCGCCGTTGCTGGACCAAACTTAGTCAATGTAATGGGAAGATTTGCTGCGACTATTGGTGTTCCAGCACTGGCAGGTCCATTTATATTAGCAGCAGCAGCTTACATATCAGCAGGTCTTGTCCTCTTCATTTTCCTTCGTCCGGAACCATTAGTCATAGCACGGGAGATCGAGGCAACGAAGCAGGTGAATCGTAAGAGTGAAAATCCGGCTAAATCTGGTCATTTAAATAAGCGTGGCATTCTAGTTGCTGCAATCATCATGATTCTTACACAAATTGTCATGGTAGCTATTATGACAATGACACCGGTGCACATGCATCATCATGGCCATGGATTGAGCATGGTAGGTCTTGTTATTGGATTTCATATTGGCGCGATGTATCTCCCCTCTTTATTTACAGGTATTCTTGTCGATAAATTGGGCCGCACAATAATGGCAGTCGCTTCTGGAGTTACGTTACTTCTGGCAGGATGTATTACTGCATTAGCTCCCGGTGATTCCATGACTCTGCTTATCATTGCTCTATCTTTACTCGGATTGGGATGGAACTTCGGTCTGATAAGCGGTACGGCACTCCTTGTAGATTCAACCGAAACCAGCACGCGAGCGAAAACGCAAGGTACAGTGGATGTTTTGATTGCTTTATCGGGTGCTGCTGGCGGCGCTTTATCCGGGATGGTTGTAGCAGGTTCAAGTTTTCCAACGTTATCCATTATTGGTGGCGTTCTTTCGGTTTTATTGATTCCAGTGATGATATGGTATCGTCGTCAAAACAGGATTAAGAATTAAATTGGATAAAGGCTGTGCCCCCTAACGGTGTACAGCCTTTTCTATTTGACTATCTTATATACGCATTTTAAGAAAAACCGCAAATCTCATAGAGTGAGTTTAGTAAGCTGTACACCCGAATAAAAATCGACATGAAGGGTAGTATACCTATATAAACTAGTAAAAGGTGGCGTAAATGATGAAGCAAGAAGAAATGGCAACATTAAGAGAGCTAATCAAAGACGTAGACACGGCGATGCTGACGACTGTAGCTGAAGAAGGACTTGTTTCTCGCCCTATGAAAACGCAAGAAGTAGAATTCGACGGGGACCTATGGTTTTTTACTAAAAAAGAGACTGATAAATATGAAGAGATCCTGCATGATCGAGATGTGAATGTCGCCTATGCTGGCAAGTCTTATGTATCTGTACGTGGACGAGCGGAAATCGTAGAGGATTTAAACAAGAAAAAGGAATTATGGAACAAAGCATATGAGAAAATCATGCAAACCTCCTATGATGATCCGAATGTTGTCTTAATAAAGGTACAAGCAGAAGCAGCGGAATATTGGGATACGGGTAATTTCAAGAAACAAATCGCCTTTATGTATAAACGTATGAAAGGAGAAAGTGCCAAATCGACGGATGTTAACGAAACGGTTGAACTGAATAAATAAACAATGATAGAAAGAGAGGCGGAGTTTCTTTTGAAACTCCGCCTCTCTTTTTTCTAAATATACTTAAATAAATGCATATTACGTATCATGTAAGCTGTTGATGACCTTCCAACAGCAAGTATGCTAGTCAAAAAAAGTTATGCCGATAGGAACAGCATAGTTTTCTCCAGCAATTCCGACTAACTGAGAAGTTACTGCTCCTAATGCAGACTGATTGGAACAGCCGCCGCACTGCAGGAAGCAGGAGAAATCTATGGAGTGACATTGCTGATCATTGTCAGCAGAGCCATAAATTTGACCATTTCAACTCCACTGCAGCTATCACGGATGGTTGCAAGGGGAGATCACAAGTCCTGCTGGAGAAACCACAAAACAATGAATCACACTCGCTGATTATTCCTGAGCCATTAAGGTAACATAAAACAAAAAAAGACTGTACACGAAGTTGTGTACAGTCTTTTTTGGTTGTAATTTAGATACTCACGCTCTTACAGGAACAGTCCTACTATCGTTCCTGTCAAAATTGATCCCATTGTAGCCACTAAAAGAACTTTGAATCCGACTTTAGCCAGCAAGCTTGCCTGCTTTTGATCGATAGCCTGTACCGTACCCAAAATCATCCCAATGGAGGAGAAGTTCGCAAATGAAATCAAGTAAGCCGAAACAATACCTACTGTTTTTGTGGACATGTCAGGCAGTATTTTGACGAAATCAGTAATTGCAACAAACTCGTTAGCAGCTACTTTTGTACCCATGACAGAACCGGCATTAACAATTTCGGAAGTTGGGATTCCCATGATAAATGCTACAGGAGCAAATACATAACCGATGATTTCCTGGAATGTCATCCCCACTATACCATCCAGAATAAAGTTAACCATTGCAAGTAACGCCATATACGTAAGTAACATTGCTCCTACAATAAGAGCCGTTTTACCACCTAGAATTGTTCCATTACCAATAGCTTCAAAGAAAGATTTCTCATTGTTCATTTCTTTTACATCTATCTCAAAATCTTCTTCCTTTGTTACCGGCGCTACAATGGAAGATAATATCAGACCTGAGAAAACGTTTAATGGCAGTGCTACTAGAACATATTCAGCGGGAATCAACTGTAAATATGCTCCTAGAGTTGAACATGATACCGCTACTAGTGATGAACTAGCGACAATAAACAGTCGGTTAGGACTGAGTTTGTGAATTTGCGACTTGACGGACAGAATTGCCGTTGTATTACCAAAAATCATGGCGTTCACAGCAACGAATGATTCAATTTTCGGAAGACCAGTTATTTTGGAAACAAAACCGCCTATATACTTAATGGCGAACGATAGTATTTTGGTATAAGTTAAAATGGATAATAATGCAGATACAAAAATAATCATCAAAAGAACGTCAAAGAAAAAATAACCCTTTGTAGATAAGTCACCTAGTAAAAATGCGATTCCTTCATGACCAAATGAAAGTACTTTCGTGAATACATCTACAATCTTCTTGATGATGGTTCTGCCAATGGATGTATTCAGCAAGAACCAGGCTAATATAAGCTGGATAACTAGCATGATACCAACAGCTCTATAATTGATGTTCTTTTTATCGTTTGACATAGCCCAAGCAACAGCGACTAAAACAAGTATTCCTAAAATCCCAATAATAATAGACAATTCATTTACCTCCAACTCTGCAGAACCTAAATGGCAACAGTGAATTTTTACTTAGCTTTGGTCAATTTTAATCTTTCTATAATCTAGGCAATGAAAAGCCACCCTTATTACAATTTGTTAAAATTTTTGTTATAAATACACGATTAATGACTAATCTGCTCTATAAGCTAACTTCCTGCTAAATATTAGCATCTATTATTACATATATACCAAAGCATGATAACTCTTTTAAAAGTAGTTCTATAATTTACATTTTTCCTAAAATACGCTTAACTTATTTATTAAAATTGTTAAGTAAGTCTGAAAAAAGCAAAAAGGAAAAAACCTAGAATGCTGAGTTCCAGATTTTCCTTCTGCCAAGTAAGAGATCGACATTTAACCATATAAAAAGACCATGATATTCCACTTAATTCTCATCACTTCCTTTATTTGGAACAATCACTGCGTTACAATATACATGACGAAGAAAGGAATGATTATATGAGGATGCTCAGTAAGAGCTGGTATTCGTATGCTGCACTTTCATTACTTGTTTTAGTGCTTGCTGGCTGCGCTAGCAATACTAATGGAAGTTCAGAAGAAGATTCTAAAGAAAATTTAACTGCTGCTTCAGCATCTGTTCAGCAGAATGTAGAGTCTGAAGGTAAAAATCAACCAGGAAAATCAGAAGATGAATCTGAGTCTGAAAGAGAAACAAAAGAATCTGACTCAACTGAATCAGGAGATACTGCTGATGCGTCTCAAGTGAAAGAAAATATCCAGTCTTCTGAGATAACAAAAACCAGTGAAGACACGACTGATACATATGAAACCGAAGGAGATAATCTATTGGCGGGATATTCCGCTGAAGAAATCGAATACGCTAGAGTATGGCTGCAGCTAGGTCCAAACCAGCAGATTGACGGATTGTATATACGCCATATTCCAGCTGGCACAGCACTAGAACCTGATTATTTTCCTAGTGTCACTTATCCGGAAGATGTCGTTCAGTTAAGTGGTTCCCGCATAGTGGATGGATCTGTAACATATAGCAGTAATGGAGATGGCACGATCAATGTGTACAACGTTCCATTACCAGGACGTTGGTATGGGGGTTCACCCACTCCTCCAGAAGGTTTAGATGAAAGCACAATGACACAGGAATTAGAAGATATAATTACACATACAGAGCTTGTTTACGTTGATCCCGGAAACGAGGAAGCTGTCATAAAGTTCATTGACCTGATCAGTAATTAATATTCTTTTCCAATAGTGGGCTGTTATTTGAACAGCTCACTTTTGTTTTATTCAAGCCTCTGCCTATTTTAAAGGAGTGATTGTTATAGAAACAAATAAAGTAATTTATAAAGAAATCCAACGTCCCAGGCAGCCCTTGCTTTGGCTTATCATACTGACTATTGCAGGAATAACTTGGTACGGCTTTATTCTGCAAGTTGTCTTAGGCCTTCCTTTCGGCAGTAATCCGGCTCCAAATGCTGTTGTAATATTGTTTTGGATTATCTTTGGAATTGCTTCTCCAGTCATCATACTCAAATGGACAAAGCTAGTTGTTGAAGTGCGCGAGGGTGGTCTATATATTCGTTTTATACCGTTCCATTTCCATTATAAAACGTTCTTGTATAAGGACATTAAGCATTATAAAGCTATCCAGTACAGTCCATTAAAGCGTTTTGGCGGCTGGGGATTACGCGTGAATTTCAAAGGAGAAATGGGTTATATAATGAGTAGTAAGAAGGGAATAGAATTGACTTTAAAACATCAAACAGTAGTGATTAGTTCTCTTAAACCAGAGGAAACGATAAAGGGGATGGAAGCTTTCCATAAGATTGATCTGTAAGAGAATATCTGTCTAGTATTGTCGTAAGTATATGGTTGAAAAGAACTGTAATGAAACAGTTTCAATGAAAAAGCTGCTAGTCATATCCAGCAGCTAATCACTCTCTAACATATTAAACTAATCCTATGGCAGATTTAACTGCCATGAAACTCCGAACTTATCATCCGTCCAGCCAAATTTCCTACTGAAGCCATAATTATCAAGCGGCATACGCTCTATACCACCCTCGTTTAGTTTCTGATAAAGATCATCCAGTTCCTGCTCCGTATCACATGTAACATAAATCGAGAAAGACGGTGTAAACGAGAATGCATGATTTACATTACTGTCTATACACATAAAATCTTGACCTTTTAAGGAGAATGCGGCTAACATCACTGTTCCTTCAGCCCCACCTTCATTCGCTCCATATCGAGTTATGGTTTTAATTTCTGAATCCTCAATGAGTGATGTATAGTAATTCATCGCTTCTTCTGCTTTGCCGTCTTGAAACATTAAAAATGGTGTAACTCTTTCCATTATCCGTACCTCGCTTTCATTATTCTCTCGTTTTTTAAAGTCGCTAAACCAGTTAGTAAAGCATGTGGTTCCTTCCTATACGAATCAATTCAGCATCAGCATAATACTATCTTCTGCATGTCACCAACAATACCTTCCAATGGAATAAGAATCGTAAACTAGAAAAAGCTGCTGGGCGCCAACCAGCAGCTTTTTCTCCACTTAATCTCTATCCAATGCTCGAAGCGCAGGACCCTCCACAACTTCCCCTACAGCCGTAAAGCGAGATCCGTGGCAGGAACAATCCCATGTATGATCTGCATCATTCCACGAAACTGGACATCCGTTATGCGTACAAGAAGCACTCATTTCGTGCAACTCCCCCTGTTCATCCCGATAATAAGCCATCGTCTGGCCTTTCTTTTCAAGAATGGCACCTTTTCCAATCGGCAGGTCATCTGGTTTCAAAACAGCTTCATTGCTGATACGATTCACATCATCCTCACCGATACTGACAGCTTCTGCTTCTTCCATTTCACGGCCAATTTTAAATACATCTGCAAATTCATTATCTTTACCTTCAATAAGATCAGCGAGTAAACTAGCGGCAGCTACACCATTTGATAAGCCCCATTTACCGAAGCCTGTTGCTGTGAAGATTCCGGGCGCATCGTCACTTACTTTACCGACGAATGGCAGCTGATCGGTTGTGAGCAGATCATGGCTGGACCAGTGTTCATAAAGTTCTTCTACTCCAAATTGCTCTTCAGCAAATTGATAAATTCGTTCGTATCGATCAAGTATAGAAGAACCATCGCCAGTCACATGGGATTCCCCTCCGACAAGCACATAATGATCGTCGCCTTTTCTCAAACTCCGAATGGAACGTTTTGGCGACTCCAGACTGATGTACATACCGTCAGGATACGGTTTCTTCGATTTGATAGCAATGCCGTAAGAATTCTTTGGGTTCATATTCGAGGAGAAATATTGATTCTCCACCTGCACCGGAAAATGTGTTGCACTGACAACATGATTAGCTGTAATTGTATGACCATTTTCTGTCTGGACTACCGGGCGAGACTCCGTATCGAACGAGACAGCTAGTGTCTGTTCATAAATACTTCCGCCTCGCAGCTCGATTTCCTTCAATAAGCCTACTAAATATTTCACCGGGTGGAACTGAGCTTGCTGACGCATGACAGCGGCGGCTTTGATAGGGATGTCCAGCGGCATCGTGTCAGCTAAATAGCCATCAATCTGAAGCTTGCGGTAGGCCTCTACCTCTTTCTCAATTGTTTCCACACCTTCATCCAGCTGTGTATAGATATAAGCCTCCTGCTCCTCGAATTCACAATCAATTCCATGCTCGGCTGCTGTATCCTTCACATAATTGATGGCCCGCAGATTGGCTTGGAAATATTTTTTTGCAGTTTCCTCGCCATAGCGTTCAATCAAGCCCTGATAAATGATATCGTGCTGTGCCGTCAGCTTACTTGTTGTATATCCTGTCGTACCAGAGATAATTTCACGACCTTCGATAAGGACGACACTTCTGCCTCGCTTCGTTAGTTCGTATGCTGTCGTGATACCGGCGATCCCTGCACCAATAACTAATACATCCGTATCCAGATCTTTTTCCAAAGCTGAATATGTCGGCATATCCGTTGAATTACGCCAATAAGATGATGGTTTCTGTGAAAATAGCTTTTGTGTTTGCTCCATGACTGCTAACCTCCTGGACTATTGCCTTTTGGTTATACAGTATCCTGGATTGGCATCGGTCAAACTTTTTCCGGTGTAAGGGCTGTGAAAGTTTGAATTGCTTGCTGAAGCTTTTGACGGGATGATGTGTCTGTCAAAGCCCGGAGCATACCAGTATAATAACTTTCCAGCTGTGCCGCTGTCTCCTTCTGAAGCAGTTCTTCCTCTGACCTCCAGATTTTTTCATAGTGGCTCTGCATAGCTGATGTATACACATGCAGTAAGTCAGCAAGAATCGGCTCCATCAGCTTAAGGAGTTCCTCTTTGAGCTTCTCTTTTTCGTTTCCTTGGAAAAAGGGCTTTGGACCTCGATACAGTTTTTGGAGTCTTAAGACAGTACTCTGCTCAAAGCGGAAATGCGTTTCTGGCGGCGAAGTTTCCGGCAGTTCCCTATCTGCGGGTACTGCCAAGGATAACACCTCGTTCACCGATTGTATGGCTTGCTCCAATCCGCTTCTCCACTGCTTTATCTGCTCTCGGACTGTTCTGTCTACTCGAATGGTGACGGCCCGGTATTCCTGCTCCAGCTGAATTTGGACCCTCTCAGCAAACTCTTTAATCTGCCGGACTACTTCCGCTTTACCTGATGATCCGCTGCTTCTGATCAATGATGGATTAAAGCATTGTTTAAACAGATCATTCGCTTCAAGTAGCTGCCTTTCTTTCACATAATGCAGCTGCTTTTCAATCCGCTGTACAATTGCCTGCAGAAACACAGACTGTGTATACGTCTGTGCTTTAGCTAAAACTTCATTTTGTTCCTGTTTATATTGATGGACTTTCTGTAATTTCGCTTCTTCATCTAAATCCATCGCATTGCTATACGCTTGCAGCTGTCCATATTGTCTTTTCAATTCCTGCCTTGCGCCTTGTATAATGACTTCTGTCAGCTCGTTTCGTATGAAGCCATTTAATTCATATTCCAGCTCGCTGAGCCCCGAATTAAGCATCTTGGAAGTCTGTTTCTCCTGCAACCCAAGTAAGCTGCTCAAGGCGAATAGACGCGGCTGTCTGATTTGGAAGTTTGCCAGATTCGATGCCACATAGGAAGTGACATAACGGACTTCTTCATCATCTTTAGCCAAATCACTCGCATTTACGATGAAGAACATATTGTCTTTCTCCAAAGCTCCTTTTACCTTTCCCAGTTGCTGGAGCACTTGTTCATCTGCCTTCGAGAATGCGTGATTATAGTAAGTCACGAAAAGGATCGCATCTGCATGCTTCATGAATTGGAACGTCACATCCGTATGACGGGCGTTGACTGAATCCGCTCCAGGAGTATCAATCAATGTGACACCTTGCTTCAGGAACGCATTATCCAAATAAACGGTTATCTGTTCGATAAAACAGCTTAATGTCTCTTTTGTTACATGATCACCGAACTCCTCGAACGGAATTGTCCCTTTTGTACCAAGACTAGCGTGTACCACATTGTACCCATTTTGGACCGCTTGCAGAAAAGCTTGATGCCTTTTATCCTGCACAAGATCAGTCGGGTTCTCAGATAAGAAATCCTCCAGCGTTAGCTGCTTTCCGCTTAAGCTCTCGATATCAGCCTCGATATGCTGGCGTGATTTCCACTTAACGGCTACAGTCTGATGCGGATGCTCTCTGGTTGCCTGCTTCAGCATATTGATCGATGCCGTAGTTGGGTTCGGAGACACTGGCAGTAAACTTTCACCAAGCAACGCATTGGCAAAAGAAGATTTTCCGGCGCTGAAAGCTCCAAAGAGGACCAACGTGTAATCTTGATGTATCAGTTTTTCTTTTCTATTCTTGATATCTTCTATTGCTGATTGAAATCCTTCGACACCGTTGAGTGCAGCAGCAGCTTCCTCCAACTGTCCCGCCATCTCTTCTGCTGTCAGCTTTCCTTCTGATTTATGCTGCACAACTGCCTCCGTTTCCAGCTCTTCTTTATTTGCCTTGGTAACGGAATCCAATAGATCCATGCTTTCTTTGAGCTGGTATCGATTGATCATTGCCTGTCTTGCCTTTTCGATAGCTTCTGCATCCGTATTGCGCTCTGTTTGGCGAATTTGTTTTGCGATTTTTTCATAAGACTGATGCAGCTGATTTATTTCCGATTCGATCCGTTCATTTTCCGCAGCTTTGCTTTTTTCCTGATCTTCGAGTTGTGTCGCCTGCTGATAGGCTGCTTGAGTTGTCTGTATTGCAGCTTCTGCTACTTGCAGTGCTGCCTTCTTGTAAGACAGCTTGATATGATCCTCGACAGCAGCTGTGTAGACCAGTGTATATGTACCATTTTTACTTGCTCCTGGTTGGAGGTGCTGCTCCAGTAAATCAGCTGGCAGCTCAACTGAGAAATCCTGCAGCAGTACTTGTACGGAATCTGTATATACATCATGCTTCTTCGCCCAGTCGCTAAGCTTATCGCGAATCCGCCAAACCAACTGCTTCTCTATTTGCTGATAAATCAATTTTTCTGTCTTAGCCCGCCGCTGCTCCCTTTCTTCTGCTGTCTTTCGTTTACTGCTAAACAAACCTACTTTAAAATCAGGAAATGTCGATTCTAAATAGACTTCGGCTACTTCTCGTACTTCATAAGGCATCAAATTCGCATTCTTGAGTGTCTGCTGAATCGTTTCCCGTCCGTCTTCTTCTGCAGCTTTCTGCTTCTCCCGCCAATTGCTGGCTGCATCCGCAGCGGTGTGATCCAATTGATGACGCTGCTCCCACAATGCTGCTTTCTTTTCCGCTAATTCTTGTTCTGCGTCCTGCAGATAATTAGCAATCAAGCGTTGTTTACCTCGCTCCAGTCCTGCTTTATGCAGCTGTTCCTGATTGGCCAGCATGTCTTGCATCTTTTGTTTCACAGCGTATAGCTGATTATGTTCATGATCCAGTTCTTTCAATGTCGTATAATAAACTGCTTCAGGTGTAATATGCCATTGTTCAAATACGTTTGTGACCCCAGTTTGGAAATCGGCCCAAGCCAGTTCTTCTTCCCGATGCTTGTCAATTTGATTGATGATCAAATAAAATGGCTGTTTTTGTTCGGATAGCTGCTGTAAAAACAGCAAGTTCACTTCCGACTGCACATGATTATAATCTGTCACATAAAACATACTGTCCACGAGATGCAGTGCCGATTCAGTCATTAATCGGTCTGCATCGTCACTCGCGTCGATTCCGGGTGTATCCATCAAAGCTACCCTCTCTGGGAGGACTGTTTGGTCATCTTGTATGTCGATTCTGCGAATATCTTTATTCCTGCAATATGTATCCAATGTTTCTTTGCGGTACGGAGAAGGAAGTTCATATTTCGTATCATCCTCTCCATAAGCGAAGACTTTCGGCTCTCCTTGCTGAATGGTCACAATATTGGCGCTCGTCGGTATTGGACTGGCTGGAAGCACTTGGTCACCAAGCAGTGTATTAATAAGTGAGCTTTTTCCTGCCGAAAAATGCCCCGTGAAACAGATGAAGGCAGTTCCTTTCTCAGCCTTCTCCACCAAATCCAGCACTTTCTTGCTATATTGTGGTTCATTTTTTGTTTCGAAATATTGATATAGTGCTGACAAACTGAACAATTCAGTTGTTTCCGCTGTTCGCCGCATAGATGATCCCTCCTCGTATGTATGCGCATTCATATTTTTTATTATAAAACAGGAAAACCGCACTTACCATTGTAAATGCGGTTTTCTTCTCATTCTCCCATATAAGGAATACGGACATCCGTGTCCAAATCACCCGTAAACTGACTGAATGGCAATTCTTCACCCTTGAGCCAGCTGCCGAAATCAACTTCAGTCGGCTGCTGATTTCCGATAGCAAATCCCATTTTCAATTCCTTTGGTTTATACACAGATGTATGGATAGTACCTCCCCAGTTGCGATACTGGTCTGAGAAAACATCATATTTTGGATCGTTTAAAAGACGGAAACCTTCAGATGCGACCATATTTTCTTTATAATGCGTCTGGATGTTATCCAATCGCCGCTTACTATCCACAAGATGATGGCGGTTCTCTTTTGTCAGCACGTCAAAGTGGTTCGTACTATAGCTTGCTTCTCGCACTGCAGTACCGCGCGGGCTGCCCTCTACCACACGACGGACACCAGCAGCATCATTTATTACATAGTTAAAGGAGTGACGATGCGGCATTTCTGTCAGTTTTTCGACTGCTTCTTCTGTCGTCGAACACGTCTCCAGAAGGATACGTGAAAGCATATTGCAAATGAAGCCTTCCTCAGGGAATCTTTGGTGCACAAAATTATAGCCAATCGTCAATCCTTTTTCATTCATGCCATCAATACGTCCAAGAATCCGCTGGGTTGGACCGATAGTAGCGAAATACTCTTGTTCTGATGGCTGGTATAAAACAAAGCGTCCCTCATATGTTTTCGGATGGTAATCATAATTCCGTGCAAGAAAATCAGTGCCGGCGACGATTGAACAACCGGAATTGATCCATTCCTGCTGGAAGCCGCTGTAATCCATCAATGTTTCCTCGATGGAAAGACCAAGTGCATCGCTGAGCCCTGTCAGCTCTTCATAAATACCAGGATGGTAGCTGCGGAACATGCGGAAAGCATCTGCTGGATTTACGGTAAAACGGCGGCGATTCCGCTGCTTTTGTTTTTGCTGATATGCATATAACGGTGTATTTTTCAGGCGTTCTCCTTGCATCACGCCGAAATCATAATGTGATCCACGGTAAGTGAGAACATTGGAATGTATCTGTTTCATAGGCGGACCCTTCTTTTCTGCATAGTATCTTCCTATTATCCAATACGATGCAGGCAAGAGGGAAGTGATATGCTTACCTTGATTGCATCTTACACACTGTAAGCTGAGGAGGATATGATTCAAGGATGCTTGTGTATGTAACTGTAATTTCCTCTCCATTCTGAATAGTACCGGGTATTGCAACTCCGTTCAGCTTATAACGTATTTCTTCATTCTTGGGGATGATATACAGATTATCTTCCGTAATATCCAAATACCCTGTCATCTGTTGCTGACATTTATTTGAGACGGGCTCCTGATAACTGCATCCAGTTAGTAGTATGACAAGGACGAACCATCGCATTTAGACTTCACCATTCCATACGCAACCTGGACTGCTCCAGGCATCAAGTGAAAACCCTTCCACAGATAATTCCTCCTAATCCTATAAGTTATAATCATTTTACCTGGTTGGAAGGGGGAAGAGCTATTGTTGGACCTCAAATGACATACAAAAATGAGACTGCATAGATTTGCAGTCTCATTTATTTAAATCAGCACCATGCTGCTCCAACGATGATAAGCAAAATAAACAAAACAACGATAAGCGCAAAACCTGCGCCGTAGCTGTATCCTCCGTCGCTCATGAAAACACCTCCATGTACTTTGGTAGTAATATATGAATAGCGTTAATCCACTGTATGGTTATTGGCCCATCTTGCTAAAAGTTTTGGAGGAAACTATCCAAATAAAAAAGCCGGCGATTTTGAGCTTTTTTATTTGAGATAGCCCGGGATAGCTGGAGGTATGCACCAATACATAGCATATAAAGTGGTGTCTTTGTATGCTATGTACTGAGAAGGAAAAATGTTATAGCTAATGGCTGATCGCCAATAATCACATGGATTGGTGAGGAATATATTCTTAATAAAAAATGGGTTGTACCAATTATATAAAACATCTGAATATTACCCATTCAAAGCCAGCAGACAAACCATATAATACATCATCTTTGAAGAAAGGGAGGTGTAAAGATGGGTTACGGAACAGGCTTTGCTTTAATCGTTGTATTGTTCATCCTTTTGATCATTGTTGGTGCATCTGGCAAGGGTTACGGAAGCAGCTACTAATTTACCAATTACACAGACAGGTCGAACGGCCTGTCTAGCATCTTTAAACCTTCTGCTTGTTCTGCTGGTTTCGGACAAGCTTCCAAGAAAAAAAGCAGCTTCCCGCTGCTTCAATCTTCCTCGCTATCATATGCGATTGTTACGATTTCTCCGGATTGTGCGTTGATGACCACTTCCGCTTCATCATCGGCTGTTTTAAGCTCTAATTCGTAAACTGGCAGTCCATCTTCCTCATCAAACTCCGCATCGGTCACGCTGCCGCCTACTTCATCTGTCGCAATTTTAATAGCTTCGTCCATCGTAATTTTCACTTCAGCCTGTGAAGCCTGCTTTTGTGAAGGAGCTGTCTGCTCTTTGTCCGATTGCTGCTGATCGTCAGCAGATTGCTCATTTTCACTTTGCTGCTGGTCATCGCCAGACGGTTGATTTGTGCTGTCTGTATTCGATGAAGTTATCTGTCTGCTGCTTTCTTTCAAACTGATTACTTCCCCGGTATTTCCGTTCAAAGTCAAATCATACAGCTTCTCTCCGTTTTCCAAATCGATATCATATCTCGGCTCGCTTCCGCTGCGATCCAACTCAATTTCGGTTACGGTTGCGTTATATTGTTTTTCCGCTTGCTGCCGCGCTTGATCGACTGTCATCTCCGGCTCTCCAGCTGATGCCTGCATTTGATATATACCAAAGACAGCAACTATTAGCACGACAACCGCAGCAGGAATAATCCACTTTTTCTTCACTTCTATCGCCTCCAGCTATGATCTATAGCCAGTATATATTTTCTCCATTAAAAGAAAGGTAAGTACTTTATTAGAATTTGATGAGAAGTTACTTTGGAAGACGTACGGTGAACGTTGAGCCTTCACCTAAGACGCTGGCTGCTTCAATCTTCCCCTCATGCAGTTCTACGAGCTGTTTGGCAATGGCCAGACCGAGACCGCTGCCTCCTTTTTCCCGGGTGCGGGCTTTATCCACCCGGTAAAATCTATCAAAGATACGCAACTGATCTTTCTCATCGAGCCCTTCTCCATAATCGGTAACAGTCAGGATGGCTTCATTCCGCTCAGCCTTAACACTTATCTCGATTAGCTCGTCACTGTATTTGATGCTATTACTTAACAAGATATAGACGACCTGCTTCAGCATATTGCTATCTGCCAAAACGAATAAAGCCTGCTCCGCGCGTACAATGATTTCTCTTTGGTAAGCTGTTTCCATCGCTGCTGCACATGTTTCCGCTATACTGCCAAGATCCACAGATTCTTTTTGCAGCAATTCCGGATCATCCTTTGCTAAAATCAGCAGCTGGTCGACTAAAGCTTGCATCCGTTCCGTTTCACTATGAATTGCTTGGACAGATTCCTGCTGTACGGCAGGATCATCAGCACCCCAGCGGTCCAAGAGCTTACTGTAGCTCTTGATGATACTGATTGGTGTTTTCAATTCATGTGAAGCATCAGAAACGAATTGCTGCTGCTTCGAAAAGTTTTCTTCCAGCTGATCGACCATTTCATTAAATGTTTCACTTAGTGCGTGGAGTTCGTCATGACTTCTGTTTTCTGTTTCCATACGTTTCCACTTGCCACTCTTGCGGATAGCCTGCATCGTCGATGTCAGAGCCAGGATAGGCCGAAGCAGAAAGCTTCCCAGCAGTCTGCCTCCGAGTATGGATGGGATCAGTATGATCAATCCCGCTATCGTCAGACAGTATTTGAGCACTTGCAGTGTCTGTCCTAAGCTGACAAGCTCTTCTGCAACCTGCATCGTATAAATGCCATTATCCCGGATAACAGGAATCGACACTTCTGCATACCAGCTGCCATTGTGGTAATATGTTTGATCCTGTTCCTGTGAAGTGTATGTAAATGGGAGCTCCCGATACTTTTCAGCTCTCGTAATCACACCCTCACTTTGTCCATCGGACCCTATGAAACGCACCAGCCCCTCCGCTGGCAAATCTGCCTGGAACAAACTAGTACGTGACGTATCCTTCCAATCGACCGTGGCAGCGGTCTCTGCCAAGGCCCGGCCTTGTTCATGTAATCGATCGACACTATTATCCAAACTTACTTGCCGGAATAAGAAATAGATAGACATATTTACGATGAGCAACAGGATCACCAGTGTAACAACTATGTATAATTGGATCCTTGTCCGGAGCTTCACTTCTCTTCATCCTTGATCGTATATCCGACACCCCGGACAGTCTTGATCAGCTTACGCTTTTCACCTGTATCGATTTTCTTCCGCAAATAGCGGATATACACATCGACCACATTCGTGTCACCAGCATATTGGAATCCCCAAACTCTCTCCAGCAGCTGATCACGTGTCAAAACCTGTTTTTCATGCTTCATGAGGAACAATAGTAAATCATATTCCCGTGGTGTAAGCTCTATCTCCTTTTTACCGCGGATGACGGTCCTTGTCTTCTCATCAAGTGTCAAATCACCAACCTGCAGTGCAGGATCTTGTACCGCAGCGGCTGATACAGTATGGCGAAGGTGGGCACGTATGCGCGCCAATAATTCTTCGATTTCGAAGGGCTTCGTCATATAGTCTGTTGCACCTAGATCGAACCCGCTTACCTTATCAGGTACTGCATCTCTAGCTGTCAGCAGCATGACCGGGACATGGGCATCCTGCTTGCGAATGCGCCGCAGCAGTTCCATTCCGCTTAATGATGGCAGCATCACATCCAGTAAAATGAACTGATAGGTATTTGCATAGAAAGCTTCCAATGCATCCAGACCGTCGTATTTTACATCAACAGCAAAACCCTCATGCTCAAGCTCCAGCTGCAGCAGCCTTGCCATTTTCTTTTCATCTTCCACTACCAGGATTGTAGTTTGCTCCATAGGCTCTGCTTCCTTTCCTTATGTCGCTTTGATTTCTCGGTAACTGCCTCCGAAGTACAGCACTGGATTACCGTCACGCAGCACTAAATCTTCCACTTCTCCAATTATGATAACATGGTCACCAGCTATTACTTTATCCACAACTTTACACGCTAGATTGACAAGGGCTCCATCTACAACTGGAACCTCCTGCAGTTTTGTGATCGGTACTGGATTCTCCTGCTCTTTCTGCTTGGCAAATACCATGCTGACATCTTTTTGTTCCTCTTTTAAAACGCTTACTCCGAAAGTAGGATTTGTTTGCAAAATGTCATATAATGACGCTTTTTTATCAATTGATATGGCAATAAGTTTCGGTTCCAGTGATACCGACATGAAGGCGTTCACTGTCATTCCTTTAATCTCCCCAGCAACCTCGGTTGTAACTATTGTAATACCTGTTGCAAATTTCCCCATTGCATCTCTAAACGTTCGATTATCCATTCTGCTCCCCCGTTCATTTAGCTATACGTAAAACTATACCATGTAAAATGCGTCGCCTGTCAATTATTCTATCCTTGCAGAGTCTGACGTGTGCAGTAAAAATGAAAAAGAGAGGCTAATAGCCTCTCTAGTTTACATAATAATATTACCGTTTACTTACGGCTTGTCTTGTGGAAATGCAATGTCGTATATTGCTTCCGGATACGTAGCGACTACTTCTCCGTGCTTATCTGTATCCAAAACATAAGAACCATTGCTGTAGCGATCATTTGCATTCAAATTCATCGGCTCGAGAATATGATCCTGCTTATCCTTCGTTTCCATATGAATCGTTGCTGCCTGCTCCAATACGTAAAAACCGACAATTCGATGCGGGTTCTTTTTCAATTCACGAAGCATGACAACACCTCGTTTCGCCCTGCCGGATAGTTCGAATTCCTTCAGTTTCATCCGTTTTGCGGAACCTCTATGCGTGATGACTACGACACTCGGCGAATGCTGCAAATCAAAAGCCTGGGCACCGACAATATACTCGCCTTCTTTCAGCTGCATACCTTTGACGCCTGCTGCACGTATGCCGATCGGACTGACTTCTTCTTCGGTAAACCATAATCCATAACCTGAATTTGTGGCCATGAACAGCTGTTTGTTTCCATCAGTCAAAGACACATGACAAACTTCATCGCCTGCCTTCAGATTGATGGCAGTCAAAGATTTGTTTGCTCGTGTTGCTTCATAAAGCTGTAATTCACTTCGTTTCACAGAACCATTTTTTGTGAAAAAGACAAGATAGCCACCTTGCTTGAAATCACGCACCGGAATGCTGGCAATGACTTTTTCGTCTTTATCCATGCTTACGATATTGGCCAGATGCTGTCCTTGATCCTTCCAGCGGATATCCGGCAGCTCATGCACTGGCATGAAACTGTACTTCCCTTTATTCGTGAAGACGAGCAGCTTATCAGTCGTATTGATTTCCTGCATGCCGATCAGATGATCTTCTTCCTTGATCGCCAAATCCTCACCATTGGAAGCTTGATAAGAACGAAGACTAGTCCGCTTAATATAGCCATCATGTGTAACAGTGACCAGAACATCCTCTGAAGCAACCATTACTTCCAGATTGATCTTCAGTTCTTCGATTTCATCCTCGATCACTGTGCGTCGATCTGTATGATAGGTTTTCTTGATTGTCCGAAGATCTTGCTTGATTACTTTCAGCAATGTCTTTTCGTTCTTCAGGATATCCTCAAGCTTTTGAATCTGCTCATCCAGCTCCTGCGCTTCACGCTGCAATGCTGTAATATCTGTGTTTGTCAGACGATATAGCTGTAAATTCACAATCGCTTCTGCTTGCGCTTCTGTGAAGCCATATGCTGCCTCGATCCGTTGTTTCGCATCAGCTTTATCCTTGGATGCACGGATGGTTGCAATCAATTCGTCGAGAATGGATATCGCTTTGATCAATCCTTCAACGATATGCTTCCGATCTTTCGCTTTTTGCAGTGTATATGCCGATTGTCGCGTAACGACTTCTTTTTGGTGTCCGATATAGGCATCCAACAGACTAGCCAAACCGAGCAGCTGTGGTGTTCTATCCTTGATTGCCACCATATTGAAGTTGTAAGAAATCTGCAAATCGGTATTTTTGTATAGATAATGCAGGATACCTTGTGCGTCTGCTTCTTTTTTGAGCTCTACTACGATTCGCATACCAGTACGGTCTGTTTCATCTCGTACTTCTGCGACACCTTCCACTTTCCGGTCCAGACGGAGCTCGTCCATTCGTTTAACGAGATTCGCTTTATTCACTTCAAAAGGAATTTCATCAATGACAATTTGCTGTTTGCCGCCTTTGAGATCTTCGATGCTTGTTTTTCCACGGACAATGATTTTGCCTTTACCGGTCTCATATGCTTTCTTGATACCGTCTACACCCTGAATAATACCACCAGTAGGGAAATCAGGACCTTTCATGACGGTCATCAGTTCATCTACCGTGGCACTTGGCTTGTCCATGCGCATGATAACAGCATCGATTACCTCACCAAGATGATGTGGCGGTATTTCTGTCGCATATCCAGCAGAAATACCAGTTGATCCATTTACAAGCAAGTTAGGGAACTTTGCCGGAAGAACAGTTGGTTCCGCATTCGTATCATCAAAGTTTGGCACAAATTCAACTGTATTTTTATCGATATCCCGCAGCAGTTCAGAAGCGATGCTGGATAATCTTGCTTCTGTATAACGCATTGCAGCCGGCGGGTCTCCATCGACACTACCGTTATTCCCATGCATCTCAATAAGTACGTTACGGACTTTCCATGTCTGGCTGAGTCGCACCATTGCTTCATACACCGAAGTATCTCCATGCGGGTGGAAGTTACCGATTACGGTACCAACGGTCTTTGCCGCCTTCCGAAACGGTTTGTCATGTGTATTCCGTTCATCAAACATTGCGTATAAAATCCGGCGCTGTACCGGCTTTAACCCATCTCTGGCATCCGGCAGCGCGCGGTCTTGAATAATATATTTACTGTATCTGCCGAATCGGTCTCCGATGACTTCCTCCAATGGCAGATCCAAATAGTTTTCCAAAAGAAATCCCCCTTAGTTGTGCAGCTTGTCGTTTTCGAGGATATTCCCGTCTTCTTCCATACCGAAAGCGACATTACTCTCAATCCATTTACGTCGTGGCTCTACTTTATCGCCCATAAGCGTCGTGATACGACGTTCAGCACGAGCAAAGTCCTCGATCGTTACACGGATGAGCGTGCGAGTGGCAGGATCCATCGTTGTTTCCCAAAGCTGGTCGGCATTCATTTCTCCGAGTCCTTTATAACGCTGGATCGTATAGCCATTTTTCAGTTCCTGGACGATTTCTCGCATCTCTTCATCGCTCCAGGCATAACGGATCACTTCTTTTTTGCCTTTGCCTTTTGAAATCTTGTACAGAGGCGGAAGTGCGATGAATACCTTGCCGGCTTCAATCAATTCCTTCATGTAACGGTAGAAGAAAGTAAGCAATAGGATTTGAATATGCGCACCGTCTGTATCAGCATCGGTCATGATGACAACTTTGTCATACTGCACATCCTCCAAGTCGAATTCCGCTCCGACGCCAGCACCAATTGTATGGATGATCGTGGAGATTTCTTCATTCTTCATAACATCCTGCAGCTTGGCTTTTTCTGTATTGATAACTTTACCTCGAAGTGGCAGGACAGCCTGGAATTTACGGTCACGTCCCTGCTTGGCAGAACCGCCAGCAGAATCTCCCTCTACCAGATACAGTTCATTTTTTTGCGGGTTGCGGGATTGAGCTGGTGTCAGCTTTCCGCTCAATAGCGTATCCTTGCGTTTCTTTTTCTTGCCGCTGCGGGCATCTTCGCGGGCCTTTCGAGCAGCTTCCCGTGCTTCCTTCGCACGTATCGCTTTTTTCACGAGCATGCCGGCAATATCCGGATTTTCGGAAAGGAAATAAGAAAGTTTTTCTGATACAAGGGCATCTACTGCAGAGCGGGCTTCGGATGTACCGAGCTTGCTTTTCGTCTGTCCTTCGAATTGAAGCAATGCTTCCGGTATCCGGACACTGACAATCGCTGTCAAACCTTCCCGGATATCGGTTCCTTCCAGGTTCTTATCTTTTTCTTTTAAGAGATTATTACGGCGTGCGTATTCATTGAATACACGGGTCATACCGGACTTAGCTCCCGCTTCATGCGTACCGCCGTCCTTTGTACGGACGTTGTTTACAAAGCTGAGCATCGTTTCGGTATAGCCATCATTGAATTGGAATGCGAAGAAGATTTCAATATCCTGCTGTTCGCCTTCAAAGGCAAGCACAGGATGAAGCGTATCTTTTTCTTCATTCAAATAATCAACAAAGGACTGCAGACCATCTGGATATAAATATGTCTCTTCCTTATCGCTGCGCTTATCAGCAATATGGAACGCCACTCCTTTAAGCAAGAAAGCCGCTTCGCGCAAACGCTCAGCGAGCGTATCAAAGTTATAGCTTGTTGTAGAGAACATGGACGGATCCGGTTTGAAATGGATGCTGGTCCCTGTTTTCTTTGTTTTTCCTTGTTTCACAAGTGAAGTGGCAGGTTTTCCGCCATTCTCAAAGCGTTGTGTGTAAATATTGCCGTCCCGGTGAATCGTTACTTCTAGCCACTCGGAAAGAGCATTTACGACTGATGCACCTACACCGTGCAATCCTCCGCTTGTCGAATAGCCGCCCTGGCCGAATTTTCCGCCAGCATGCAGGACAGTGAAAATAACCTCAGGAGTAGGTCTTCCGGTAGCATGCATGCCCGTCGGCATCCCGCGGCCAAAATCTTCAACAGAAATACTGTTGTCCTCATGAATGGTCACATTGATTTTGTCACCATGGCCTGCCAGTGCCTCATCCACACTATTATCGACAATTTCATAAACTAAATGATGTAATCCCCGACTGTCAGTACTACCGATATACATGCCGGGACGCTTTCTGACCGCTTCAAGTCCTTCAAGCACTTGAATAGAGTCATCTGAGTAATGCGATGCTTGTTTTGCCAATGCCACATCGGCTCCCTTCTTCGAACAAAAAAACTGTTTCTAAAGTCATTATTCCATTCTTATCACTGGAAAACGACAATGCGCTATAATTATCATAACGCAAACATATGTTTGTGTAAACTAGCTCCCATGCTTAGCAGAGTCCAGTGTATGCCTAATTAAAAGTAGCAGAATAATGCCGGTCAATCAATCCACATTTTGGGATTTCACGTATTTCCTCGTCTGCTAGAGGCGATTTTCGCTTCATTTTTGCCTTTTTGCATGCTTTCTTACAAAACTTCACGAAAAATAGCTTCCAGTCCTTTTTTACAGCTTCGGAGAAATTCGATATAAATTTATGATATTTTGGATGCCCTGTCAAAGCGTCGCTCGCTATGTCAGCTCGTATTCTCAACTTCCTATATATGTATACCTGCCAGGCGGCAGGCAGAATATCATGTTCCGCAAAAAGTCTGAAATGGTTCTTCCGGTTCCGGCGGATCCTCTGTATATTTTGGATCGACAGCTGCATCACTGTAAGGATCGGAGACAATGTCACAAAGACGATCAAATAGCGTGTAATCACCGCTTCCTGCAGCCTCTAACGCTTCTTCTACCAAATGGTTGCGTGGTATCACATTTGGATTCGTTTTTCGCATCACGTCACGGGCAGCTTTGAGTCCTTCTGATTCCAATCGTTTCTCCCAGCGTTCTTTCCATGACCGAAAGCCTTCTGTTTGTTCAAGCGAAGCTGTATCCCCTGTTGTTAATGCACGAAATGTATTGGTGTAATCCACTTCCGCTTGCTCCATCCACTCCAGCAGATCCTCAACGAGAGCTTCATCACCATCTCTCACATCCACTATACCGATTTTCCGATACATAATGTCAAGCCATGATTTTCTGTATAAACGAGGAAACTCCCGCAAAATATCCTCGGCTTTTTTCACAGCTTTTTCTGGTACTTCATCAAACAAAGGAAGCACTGCTTCTGCGAAACGTGCCAAGTTCCAGGCTGCGATTGGCGGCTGATTGGCATATGCATAGCGACCTTGGATATCTATAGAGCTGTATACAGTCATGGGTTCATACGTATCAAGGAAAGCACACGGACCATAATCGATCGTTTCTCCGCTGATCGTCATATTGTCCGTATTCATCACACCGTGAATGAACCCAACACTTACCCACTTAGCAAGCAGCGAAGCCTGCCGCTCGACAACTGCTTGGAAAAAGCGTGCGTATGCGTCAGACTCCCTGGCAAGCTCTGGATAATGACGCTGGATGCTGTAATCTGCCAAAGCCTTGAGCTCCTGCTCAGAACAGAATCTTCTCGCATATTCAAACGTTCCGACCCGAATGTGGCTTGCTGCAATCCTGGTAAGCACTGCACCTGGCAGTTCTGTTTCGCGGTACACCGGTTCACCTGTTGCAACGACTGCCAAGCTGCGCGTTGTCGGTATACCAAGACCATGCATCGCTTCACTGATAATATATTCCCGCAGCATCGGACCAAGTGCTGCACGACCGTCACCGCCTCTGGAATAAGGCGTGCGTCCTGCGCCTTTCAACTGGATATCCACTTTCTTACCTGTCTGGTCCTGCCATTCACCAAGAAGGATAGCCCGTCCATCACCAAGCATTGTAAAATTACCGAATTGGTGACCGGCGTATGCTTGCGCAATCGGCGTTGCTCCCTGGGGAAAAGTGCTGCCTGCAAGCGTATCGAGTACGCCTTCCTGCTCGATTCCCAGATGAGCTGCCAGCTCTTTGTTCCACTTCACCATCTGCGGTTCCCTGACCGGATTCGGTTCCATCTTTGTGTAGAAAGCTTCAGGCAAAGCCGTGTACGTCGCATCCATTTTACCGTCTAAGCTCATGTCTATTCCTCCTTATTTCGTCTGGATTCGTTTTAGTATACGCTAATGATGCAAGAACCCCATCTGCTCGGAGCAGATGGGGTATTTTTCAATTTCGGGCAGGTCCTACTAGCACACTATGGGCGACCTTGATGCACAAATCCATTAAGACAGTAAAGCCTTCTTGTTCCAAATAAGAAGCTGCTCCTTCATCATAGACACCTTGCTGGGTCCAGAAGATACGAGCATTCGTCTTGCTCGCTTCCCTTGCCAAATCCGGCAGGAATTCTGATCGGCGAAAGACATTGATAATATCGATTTCATCAGGTACATCTGCCAAACTCGGATAGGCCTTCTCGCCAAGAACTTCGGTCACATGCGGATTGACGGGGATAATCTTATAGCCAGCCTGCTGCATCGCCCGGGATACACCATAAGATGTGCGATTCGGGGAATTGGAAAGCCCCACTACCGCAATCGTCTTTGCATTGACTAATATGTCACGAATTTGTTCATTTTCAGGATTTTGAAATGTCATTTTTCATGCCCCTTTCTTTAGAGTAGACCTTCCTGCTCAAGGAATTCCCTTGCTACATCCTCTGGCTGTCTGTCTTCGAAATCAACTTGATAATTCATCTCTGTCATCTGCTCATCTGTTATCTTACCCGCAAGCTGTCCCAATATGTCAGCTAGCTCTGGGTATTCGTCAAGCGTCTCTTGTCGCATAAGCGGAGCACCTTGGTATGGCGGAAACAGATTTTCAGGATCGTCCAGCGTGACAAGATCCAAATCCCTGATATAGCTGTCAGTTGAATAAGCATCGATAATGTCAACATCATCCGCCTCGATCGCCTGCTGCCGTATACCAGGATCCAATGTACGCAGTTCACCAAACTCGACGCCGTAAAGATCCTGTATACCTAAATAGCCGTCTTCCCGGTCACTGAATTCCAATGTGAATCCTGCGGTCATTTCATCATCCATTTTCCTGAGATCAGCAATCGTCTGCAAGTCGTTTTCTTCTGCGAATGATCGCTTCACTGCAAGTGTATACGTATTATTGTACGCCATCGGTTCCAGATATGCCATGTTGAACGATTCACTCATCGCATCCCTCGCCTGTTCGTACACTTCCTGACCGTCATTACTTTCTGCTTGTTCACCCGCTAATGTTACTAGTGCAGTACCACTGAATTCCG
Source organism: Terribacillus saccharophilus (assembly GCF_046592595.1). Lineage (GTDB taxonomy): Bacteria > Bacillota > Bacilli > Bacillales > Amphibacillaceae > Terribacillus > Terribacillus saccharophilus_C. The sequence continues at coordinate 287,435 of NZ_JAWVPF010000002.1, forward strand.
GATAAATATCAATGCTGCCGCTTTTCAATGCTTCAAACAGGAAATCCGTTTTCCCTAGATTCGGCTCCAATTCAACCTTCAAGTCTGACTGATCTTCGATTAGCAGCTTATACATATTGATCAAAATCGTAGGCTCCGCATTCAGTTTCCCGCCGATCACAAGATCAGCCTGGTTATCTTTTGCCGCCACAAAAGGTGTGACGACACCGATTATAGCTACGAGAAGCAATACAACAAGCGATTTGAAGCCAAAATTCCGGCTTGTGCGCTCGAAAATACGAATAACCAAATCCAGCAGTATAGCAAGCAAAGCTGCCGGTATTGCACCAAGAAGGATGAGGTTCACATCACCGCCACGGTCAATACCTAATAGGATAAGTTCCCCGAGACCGCCGGCACCGATCAAAGCAGCGATAGTAGTAGTCCCGACAATCATGACCATCGCAGTCCTTATACCGGCCATGATGATCGGCATCGCAAGCGGAAGCTCCACTTTGCGCAGTCGGCGGAAACTGTTCATTCCCATACCTGTTGCGGCTTCTTTCAAAGCTGGGTCAACTTCTGCTATGCCGGTATATGTATTTCGGAGTATCGGGAGAAGTGCATAAATGATAAGTGCTACTATAGCAGGCTTCGTCCCAATACCTATTAATGGAATCAAGAATGCCAATATTGCAAGACTGGGAATTGTCTGCAGTACAGCTGCTACTGCTATAATCGGTTCAGCAAGCTTTTTGGAGCGGCTCAGCAAAAGACCAAGCGGTACGGCAATTGCAATACTGATAAGCAATGCAATGATCGATATTTGCAGATGCTCTCCTAACGCTGTCCAAAAGGAATCACTTCGCTGTTCGAATACGTCTAAGAATGCGTTCATTGCGTCACCACCCCATTCTTGACTTCAGTTTTACTCGCCAGAAACGTCAATAGCTCCTGCTGGGTAAGTGTACCGATCAGCTCACTGTCTTTCATAACCGGCAGGATGCTTGTACCAGTATTCTCAAATACTCTGACTGCTTCCAATACATTCATATCGTTTGGAATTTCAATGACATTTTGCTGTTTGCCATGTTCCACTGCACACAGTACCTGGCCATCGTCACTTGAAAGAATATAGGCTTGATCATGTTCGAAATTGCCTTCTTCGTATGCTGATTGTGTCAGAATTCGTGAGACTGTTTGAGAAGCAACAATATCTACCGCAGTCTGCCATGGTGATTTCTTATCTCCTATAAAGCTGCGGACGAAGGAATCCCGCGGTTCAAGTATCAACTTCTGCGGCGTATCCACTTGGATGATTTCACCGGAATTCATGAGACAGATCCGATCACCTAATGCTGTTGCTTCGTCGATATCATGGGTTACGAAGACAATCGTCTTCTTGATTTGCTGCTGCAATTTACGGATATCCTTTTGCAGCCCTTCTCTGCTGATCGGATCCAAGGCACTGAAAGGCTCATCCATCAGCAATATTTGCGGGTCAGCGGCGAGGGCGCGGATCACTCCGACACGCTGCGCTTGGCCGCCGGATAGTTCTGAAGGTTTCTTTTTCATATAGATGGAAGGCTCCATCCCCACCATCTGCATCAGTTCCTTGGCACGCTCCTGGATCTCTTTTTTCTTCCATTTCTTCATTTCCGGCACAACAGCAATGTTCTCCTCGACTGTCATATGCGGAAACAGCGCTATCTGCTGGAGCACATAGCCGATATTCCATCGCAGTTCGTGTATGTTGTATTCTTTCAGTTGCTTCCCATTTATGTATATCTCTCCGGCGGTTGGTTCAACAAGCCGATTGATCATTTTCATCGTCGTTGTCTTCCCGCATCCGCTTGGTCCGATGAGTGTTAGAAGCTCTCCCTCTTTTATTTCCAGATTGAGGTTTTTAATAGCCTCCGTTCCATCGGGGTAAGTTTTATGTACGCCTTTGAATTCAATCATACCTTCACCTCGTATTTTGTACTAAATGTTCCCTTACCCTTGCACCTAGGGATTTAATCCTATACTATGTAAAAAGTTATGCCTTTCCATGATACTTCGTGCTAAAATGGATAAGCAAGTAATAGGAACGTTTTGTTGTTAAAGGAGAATGTAAATGGAATACGTGTTATTCATCCTGCTCGCCTATGTGATCGGTTCGATACCATCTGCCCTGATTGTCGGCAAAGTAGGCTACAATATAGACGTACGAGAGCACGGGAGCGGTAATCTTGGTGCGACGAACACATTCCGGATACTCGGCAAGAAAGCCGGTATCATCGTTCTGATCGCGGATATCTTAAAAGGAACAATCGCAACCATCCTGCCCGTTCTGTTCGGGTTCGACTTATATCTGCTCGTCATCGGTCTTGGAGCTGTCATCGGGCACGTGTATCCGATATTCGCACGTTTCAAAGGCGGAAAGGCTGTAGCGACTTCAGCTGGAATCATTCTTGGCGTAAATGCCCTGCTTTTTGCCATCATCATTGCAAGTTTTGTCATTGTGCTGCTTATCAGTAAATATGTGTCACTCGCATCCATGACTGCAGGCGTTGTAGGCGTTATCGTCTCGATCTTCATCGCACAGGATATCGTCCTATCGATCGTCCTTGGATTGCTGGCAATATTTATCCTCTATAAACATAGACAAAATATCGTCCGGATCATCAGGCGTGAGGAACCGAAAGCGTCCTTCCTCGTGAAAAACAATTCCAGGTAAGCGGGATTGTTTTTTTCATTTCCCCGGGATTAACTCGGTTCAGACAATTGAATTACGAGCTAAGCATCGGGTATACTTTAAGCTAGTCCATGCGACTTTGAAAGGAGTACAATTATGCAACACCTACACATACCAACTAGAAAACAGCTGCCATCAAAAGCAGAACGTCATAAATTGTTCGGCTCTGTTGCGCCAGGCAAGAAGACGAAACCAGAAAACAAAGCCGATATGGCTGATTTACAAAATACGAAAAAGAACTTTCTTTTCCATATAGATGCAGTCGGCATTGCGAAAGTAAAACATCCAATCCAAGTGATCAGCAACACACGTCCTGCTATGCAGACTACAATCGGAACGTTCGAATTCACCTCCAGCATCCAGCAGGACAGCAAAGGTACTAATATGAGCCGTTTCACTGAACAGCTGGATTTGTATCATAAAAATGGATTCACTGTTTCCGTAAAAAGCTTGCAGACATTCGTTGCGGAGCTTGCAGACCGCTTGAAGCAAGAGGATGCACGCGTCAAAGTGACATTCCCGTGGTTTTTTGAGCGAAGCGGCCCTGCTTCCGGCATGACTGGTTTGAATCATGCCGATGCTACCCTGGAAGTAGCATATGATAAACAGACTGGCTTCCGCACGACTGCCAAGCTTTCTGGCACTGTTACAACATTATGCCCTTGCTCGAAAGAAATCAGCGAGTACAGTGCACATAACCAGCGAGGTATCGTCTCCATGGAAGTGCAGCTGACAGATGCGTTTGATGAAGACGTGCGTGACTGGAAGGAAGACTTGCTCGAAGCTGCTGAAAGCAATGCGAGTGCCCGTATCCACCCTGTTCTGAAGCGCCCGGATGAAAAAATGGTTACGGAAACTGCCTACGAAAACCCGCGCTTTGTCGAGGATATGGTCCGCCTGGTTGCAGCTGATTTGTATGAGCTCGATTATGTGGAAAAATTCACTGTATCCTGCAGTAACGAGGAATCCATCCACTTGCATGACGCGGTGGCTACATTAAGCTACGACAAACGCGACGAAGAGGAATAAGCAAATGGACAAGGTATTTTTAGCCTTGATCCGTTTCTATCGCCGATTCATAAGTCCTGTAACACCGCCGTCCTGCCGTTTTTATCCGACTTGCTCCCAATACGGACTGGAAGCAATCCAGCGGCATGGGGCATGGAAAGGCGGCTGGCTCACCATTAAGCGGATAGCGAAATGCCAGCCTTTTCACCGGGGCGGTTTCGACCCCGTACCTGGCACCACATGTGAGCATCATCATGATAAAAAGCAGTAATCCTTTTCGGATTACTGCTTTTTATTTGGTAAGAGCTCAAATCTCTCCAGCTGCTCCCATTGCTGTTCAGCTTGGAGTATACGAAGCTGATAATCCCCGATCAGATCGAAATGCAGCAGATCTTCATGCTCATCAATCCAACCTTTCTGCAAGCCATACTGTGCTCCCCAATCAATCAGTTTTTGCCGGTCGGCGCAGCCTGCTTTCGTTACGGTTTTTGCTTCCGGAAATCGCGGGTCCAGCCAATAATGAGTCAAAAAAGCGATCTCGCCTTGGCGAACACGCTCTTTCCATACTTTCAGTTCATCACGTCTGACTCCAAATGCCATCTGTTATGCTTCCAATGCCTTCGAATATGCAGCATGCCATTCCGGAAGGGCACGACGAATGGATACCGGGCGGAAGGTTTCCTTTTTCACAACTGTATGAGTCGATGTTCCGGAAACGCAAAGCTTACCATCTTCATTTTTGATCTCATAGCGATACATCGTCCGAATACCATCATAAGAATGAAGCCATGTTTCCACTACCGGCTTTTCACCGTACCGGACAGGATAATGGAACTTCAAGTTTGCATCTACAACCGGGGAAAGAAAGCCGTCATTCTCCATTGCCGCATAGCGCAGACCTAATGTCTCAATAAAGTCGGTTCGGCCGATCTCAAACCAAACAAGGTAATTCACATGATACACAACACCCATTTGGTCGGTCTCCCCGTATCTTACGTTTATTTCTGATGTTGATTTCTTCATAAAGCACTTCTCCTAACCATTTCCCAAGCATTTTCTATATCTTTCTTCTCGAGCACATCCATTTCTGCCTGCTCTTCCTCTTCTACAAGGCGTAGTGATTGGAACTGGATTGCTTCGTCCAAGAGATTCGTAACGAATCTGGCATTTCCTGTTACGGTTATTGCATTTAGACGATCCTTCAGGAAAGCTTCCGCTTCCTCTGAAAGGGTATACGCATAATTTTCCATCGCATGCTTAAAGATGGCGACGAGCTCTTCACTATTGTAATCAGGGAAGATGAAATACTTCTTAAAACGCGAAGCAAGCCCAGGATTGCTGTCGATAAATTGCTTCATCTCCTTCTGATAACCTGCAAGGACGACGACCAAGTTTTCATTGTGCTTCGTCATCTCGTCTACCAGCGTATCAATTGCTTCCTTACCAAAGTCTTGTGAACCACGGAATAAACTGTATGCTTCGTCAATGAATAGCACGCCGCCTAGCGCATCACGGATGACTGTTTTCGTTTTTGCAGCGGTTTGTCCCACGTAACCAGCTACCAGATCACTGCGCGAAGCTACAACCAAATGTCCCCGCTTCAGTAAGCCGCGTTCCTTCAAAATATCCGCATAGATTTTAGCAATTGTTGTCTTACCCGTTCCGGGATTACCAGTAAAAACAGCGTGCAGCTGAATTGGAACAGCAGGAGCTCCTTTACTTTTCCTTGCCTGCTGGATTTGAACAAAGGATGATAACTTTTTCACTTCTTCCTTTATCGATTGCAGACCAATCAGCTGCTCCAGCTGCTGCAAGGGCTGCGATTCACTTTCGTTCTGTTTTGGATCTTTCACATCTTGTGCGGACAGTGTCATATGATCGATCCAGGAGTCCGTCGTTAGCTTTCGATCTGCTCCTTTTTGGAAAATGATGCGCAGCACAATATCCCGGATTGTCCGGGCGTTACCAAAAGTATCATCTACGCGTGCTTGTTCGATATTATCCTCTACAAGACGCAGCGCCTCTTCTGTAAAGAAAAAATCATTTGCGAGCGCCGTATTCTCCGCGATCTGCAAAAGCTCCTCTGTCTCGAAGTCGGGAAGCTCTATATAATTCTGATCCGGTATCCTGCTGCGAAGACCAGGGTTGGCAAACAAAAATTGACGCGTCTCTTCTGGATAACCAGCTAAGATAACGGCGAATTTGCCACCGTATTCACTGCTGGTCATACTGGATACAAGCGTATCAATTACAGCCTGTCCATAATCATTTCCACTCTGTCCTTCTCGTTTCAGACTGTATGCTTCATCTATAAACAGCACGCCGCCGATTGCCTGACGCACATAATTCGTCGTATTTTCCTCGCTCTGACCAAGATATGAACCAACCAAATGGGAACGGTTTACTTCGACCACGTGATCAGATTCCAGTAGTCCGAGCTGATGATACAGCTTAGCCAGTAAACGAGCTATTGTCGTTTTGCCTGTTCCTGGATTTCCTGTGATAACCATATGGAGACCCGGTTCATCCACCATTTGAAATCCGAATTGCTTTCTCTCCTGCTGATAGCGCAGATAATGGTAATAGTCATGGATATACGTCTTTACATCCTGCAGCCCGATCAGCTGATCCAGCACTTCCAGCGGACGGCTCTCGCTCGCCTGGCTCAACACATCAGGCAGTGCTTCTTTTACAGCAGTCAGCGATTTTAATATTTGCAGAACAGTCGCGTTCATTGCCGTAACTGGGGAACCTGTCTTCCTATTTTCGATCGTATCGATTGTCTGCTCCAGCAGGACCAGCAAATCCTCCAATTCCTCATAGGAAAGATTATATGCCGATGCAATATTGCTCGCACCATTTATTCGGCGTGGATATGCCTGCATTACATCTGTCAGCTGTGTGTGTAAGGATTGTGATTTCTTCAATTTTGCAGGATCGAAATCCGTTTCCCTTACCGACCATGTTGGCAAATCTGTGTTCATCAACGCCTGGTAGTATTGATTCACTTGTGCGAATTGGTCGATCTCCATCACGATTGGATGAGTCCGCTCAGAAGTGGCGAGCAGCTGTCTGCTTATTGGATCCTGTTTATGCACACGCATGATCCGGTAAAAAGCGATGATCCGATACAAGCCTTGTTTTAAGGCTTCTTCCTCAGCATCAAGCTCTGATGCCATACGTAACGCCTCTATCTCGGATAGAGGCGGTGAGATGTCCATTGAACTCCAAGCAATCACTTGTTCGGTCAGGGTTTTCTCTGTCAGTGCCACAAGTATGCCCCCTTTTCTACCATCATTTTAGCATACTACAGCCAGACAGGTGAACTGGCGGGACTTTATTTGACCCATTCCTCCAGCTGTTTCTTTGACACAGGGCCAGGGATGACCCGCTGTTTACCCCTTTTGTCGACAACAATAGTAAAAGGTACCGCAACTTGCCGGAATTGATGCGCGACAGCACCCTCCTTATCTAAATAAACTGGTACTTGGAGGGCACTTTTTTCCACAAAGGCTTTTACCTGCTTTTCGCTTCGCTCACTCTTTGTGGCATTGATGCTATATACGCTCACCTTTTCCCCTGCCGCTGCATAAAACTCCTCCAGTTCCGATAAATCCGACAAGCATGTATCGCACCATGTGGCCCAATACATAATGACTACAGGCTTCCCATCCGCACGCTCAATTAGAGCTTCAACTGTATCCAGATCCACTGTGTCAGCTCGGACAAATGACGGAAGTATGAAAAGCATAAGACATAAAAGGACTAAACATCGCTTCATAAAAATTCCCCCTTCGCCGTTTATTTTAGGCTAAAAAGGACCAAACTAACCAAAAAAAGAAGCAGCCGTATCGGCTGCTTCTCCTAAGCTTTTATGCATGCTGCAGTTTGTCACGCAATACCATGTTCAAGATACCGCCATGACGATAATAATCAATCTCCACTTCACTGTCGAAACGAGCAACCGCTTCGAATTCGGTTACTTTACCGTCTTCGGCAGTCGCTGTAACTTTGACGATATCGCGAGGGGAAACATTCTCATCAACTGCTACGTCGATGCTCTCGCGGCCTGTCAAGCCAAGTGATTCCGCACTTTCGCCAGGCTGGAACTGCAATGGCAGCACACCCATCATGACAAGGTTGGAACGGTGGATCCGTTCGAAGCTCTGCGCGATAACAGTCTTGATACCAAGCAAGTTCGTACCTTTGGCTGCCCAGTCACGAGAGCTTCCCATACCGTAGTCTTCCCCAGCAAAGATAGCCAGTCCTGTCTGATCAGCTTGATACTTCATTGCTGCATCATAAATCGGCATCACTTCATCTGTCGGCCAGTAAGTTGTATAACCGCCCTCTGTACCTGGTGCAAGCTGGTTGCGGATACGGATGTTCGCAAATGTACCGCGCATCATTACCTCGTGGTTACCACGACGTGAACCATAGGAGTTGAACTCGCGAGGTGTAACGCCTTTGTCCTGCAAGTATTTACCTGCTGGCATATCTTTCGCGATTGCTCCGGCCGGGGAAATGTGGTCCGTTGTCACGGAGTCGCCAAACTTCCCGATAACACGCAACCCTTGTAGAGGCTGCACCGTGCCGCTTCCTCCAGAGATGTTCTCGAAGAAGGTAGGATTTTGGATATAAGTAGAATCCGCATCCCACTCGTAAAGCGGTTGGTCTGTTGTGTCGATTTCATTCCATTTGGCATTGGAATTAAAGACATCCTCATACTCCTTGCGGAAGATTTCCGGTGTCACAACTTCTGCGACTGCATCCCGGATTTCTTTAGGAGATGGCCATAGGTCTTTGAAATAAACTGCTTTTCCATCTTTATCTGTTCCGATTGGATCATTATCCAAGTCGATATCGACTGTACCTGCAAGCGCGTAAGCCACGACTAACGGCGGTGAAGCCAAATAGTTCGCACGCACAAGCGGGTGGATACGACCTTCGAAGTTACGGTTGCCAGAAAGTACGGATGCAACCGTCAAATCGCTTGAAGATATTGCTTCTTCGATTTCAGGAGACAACGGTCCGGAGTTACCGATACATGTCGTACAGCCATAACCTACAAGCGTGAAGCCTAACTGATCAAGATAAGGCGTCAGCCCTGCATCATCCAAGTAGCGTGTTACTACTTTAGAACCTGGTGCAAGAGATGTTTTCACATATGCAGGCACATTCAGTCCTTTTTCAACCGCATTCCTCGCAAGAAGTCCAGCTCCAAGCATTACGTATGGGTTTGATGTATTCGTACAGGAAGTAATCGCAGCAATTGCGACAGCACCTGTTTTCATCGTGGATGTCTTGCCATCCGGATGGTGCACATCAACTGACTTGTCGAATTCACTCTTATCAAGCCCGAATCCTTGGTTGCCGGATGGTGCTGTAATGGAATCAACAAACGATTTCTGCATACCGGAAAGCGGGATCAAATCCTGCGGGCGCTTCGGACCAGAAAGGTTCGGCTCCAAAGCAGAAAGATCGATTTCAACGATTTCCGTATATTCAGGATCACGTACATCCGGAGAATACCAGAAGTCGTTCTCTTTCGCATATTTCTCGACTAGATCGATTTGCTCCTTGCTTCTGCCTGTCAAATGCATGTAGTTCAGTGTTTCTTCATCAATCGGGAAGAAACCGCATGTTGCACCGTATTCCGGTGCCATATTCGAGATTGTCGCACGGTCAGCAAGCGGCATATCCGCCAGTCCAGGACCGAAGAATTCCACGAATTTTCCTACCACGCTCTTTTGGCGGAGTACTTGTGTCACCTTCAGTGCCAAGTCAGTCGCAGTGGAACCAGCTGGCATCGTACCAACGAACTTGACTCCGATTACATCCGGAGCCGGGAAGTAAGAAGGTTGTCCCAGCATGCTTGCTTCTGCTTCGATACCTCCGACACCCCAGCCAAGGACACCAAGTCCATTGATCATTGTTGTATGGGAATCGGTACCAACCAATGTATCAGGATAAGCAGTATAAGAACCATCTGCATCTTCGTTGCCATGGACAACATTTGCTAAGTATTCCAGGTTAACCTGGTGGACGATACCTGTTGCAGGCGGAACTGCACGGTAGTTGTCAAATGCTTTTTGCGCCCAATTTAAAAATTCATAACGTTCTTTGTTTCGCTCAAATTCCAATTCCATGTTCACTTTCAGCGCGTCTTGCGTACCATACTTGTCAACCTGTACAGAGTGGTCAATAACGAGATCTACCGGGATTTCCGGATTGATCTTATCTGCATCTCCTCCAAGATCGACCATCGCCTTCCGAAGGGAAGCGAGATCCACGACTGCCGGCACACCGGTAAAGTCCTGCAAGATAACACGTGAAGGCTTGAATGGTACATCAGTGATGTCTCCATTCCCCCAGTTTGCTAAGCCTTCTACATGCTCGTCCTTGATTGCAAAGCCATCATGCTGACGAATCAGCGATTCAAGCAGTACTCGGATAGAGAATGGCAAACGGGAGACTGTTCCGAGCCCTTTCTCTTCAAGCGCTTTCAATTGATAGTAATTGTACGTCTTTCCGTTTAATTCAAACTGTTTCTTTGCGTTGTATGAATTATTTCCCACCATCGTATGAACAAACCCCCTTGTGAATTAGCCTGCTCTATCACAATTCTATGATAGAACAGCACGAGCTAACATCGATTTGCACTTTTTATTCTAAATGAAAACGATTCATAAGTAAATTAATTAAGAGCAAAAAACACGCGTAAAATGGGGAATACTAGCGCATTTTGCTCTCAACCTATAGATTTTGATAACGCTCGCATAAGGCCTTCCGCTCAAGGGATAATAGGTACTGTGGAGGTGAGAAAATGGGAGATCAGAAAGGGAAACAACGCAAACACCCAGAGAAAGTGAATGAGCCGTTGAGCGGGTCAAAGAAAGTGAAAAACAAAAATCATAGCAGACAGAAACATAATAGTCATCACGACATGTAAAAGAAACATGGCCTCTTATAAAAGAGGCCATGTATAAATATTATAAGGTAATCGGCAGGGACACCCTAAAGGTACTCCCTATCGTTTCATTTCGAAGGATATCCAGTGCGCCGTTATGCTTATCCAATATTTGGGTGCAAATCATCAATCCCAGTCCCGTTCCTTCTTTCTTTGTCGTAAAGAAAGGCTCCTTGAGCTTGGCAAGCACCTGATCCGGAATTCCAGGTCCCTCATCCACTACATCTACTATACAATCCCTGCCCACTTGACGCTGGCGAATATCAATCTTACCGCCATGAGGCATTTCTTCAAGCGCATTCTTTATAAGATTGATAAAGAGCTGTTTGATTTGGGAACGATCACAAAGCAGTTTGCTATTTTCCCCTTTTTCAAAACCAATTTGCACATTCTGCAGACGTGCCTGGGAATAAAGCAGTGTAATGACATCCTGCAGCATTTCATGGATCGTTTCCGGTTCTTTATTTTCTGCTACCGGCTTTGAAATGAATAGAAGCTCAGATGTGATTGTTTCGATTTTTTCAATTTCATCAACCATAATTTTGTAGTATTCTTCTTTGCGGCTGATTCCGGCCTGAATGAGCTGCAGGAAACCTTTCAGACTGGTAAGCGGATTGCGAATCTCATGTGCTATTCCTGCCGCCAGCTGACCGGCAACACTCATCTTCTCTGAACGGAACATCATCTCTTCTATTTCTTTCTTATCAGATACATCCTTCGCTACCCCGACGTAAAAAGGCACGCCCTGTTCCTCTATCAAAGAGATACTCGCTTCCATCCAAATATGCTTACCGCGGTTATCCAGTACTGTCAGATGGAACCGCTGCGGCCATTCTGTCGTCGCCTCGAACCTATTACGCAGGACAGGCACGTCACATGCATCCAAATATGCCAAAGAAGATGTACCGACCACTTCTTCCGGCAAATAGCCAAGCAGCCTTGTAATCGATGAGGAAGTATAGTGAATCATTCCTTCATAGTCACAGACGAAAACTATATCAAATCCGTTTTGATCGATCCATTGCAGCATCGGTGCGGGAAGTTCAGCCAAAGAATTTGGATCAAAGCCAGTCGGATTAAATGAAGCCGCTTCTTTCTTTTTCTCTGTCTTATAGTCGTCTTCGTTCAAGCTCCTTCGCCCCCTTTTATGTGACCTTGTTCGTGCATCTATGTATGTATAAGTCCTTTTGTTAAGTATGTTACTACAATTATAGAAAAAACAAAACGTCCATTCCACGATTTTCCTAAAACTTGTATAGACAAAACAATTATATGAAAAAAGACCTTCTTACTGGAAGAAAGTCTTTTGACAACCATCAGGTAATTTGCAAGCGTCTCTCGAGCCGTTTGTACTTCCAAAGCATCGCAATCCGCCAGGAAACAATCATACCAAACGCCAGCAGGAAGAATACACCGCCCATCTCCCCGATTTCAATCGTCTGTCCGATTGCAACCTTCAACAAGACCCGAACGAACACGAGCCCGACAATGATTACTGCAAATGCCTTTGAAGGCTTCAGAAAAATCTCTTCGTCCCGTACCTCAAAATTAGAAGTGAGGATCAATAGACTGGAAAAGATGATTCCAGCTCCGAGCGAAAACCAGACTTCCCACCATGGAACACGAAACACCGGAAAAAGGAACATCAATGCACCGGTGCTCATGAATAACGGCGGCAGGATGATTTTCTTTGCTGTTACCGGTCTGGCAGCTGCCCGCATGCGGACCATTGCAACAGCAAGGCCCATGCAAGCAACCAGGATGGTACTGATGATAACAGGTAATGTCATACCCTTACCTTCTTTCAATTTACATTTCTTTAATTGAGAATGCGTTCAACAGTCTCTAAAACCCTTGCATCCTCGAAAGGCTTTGTGATGAAATCCTTTGCGCCAAGCTCGATCGCTTGCATGACGATGCGCTGCTGCCCCATGGCAGAGCACATGATCACCTTTGCATTCGGATCCTGCGTGATAATCTCTTTTAAAGCTGCAAGCCCATCCATGTGCGGCATTGTAATGTCCATAAAGACGACATCAGGCTCTGTTTTCTGAAATTGAGAAACTGCCTCGTGTCCGTCTGCTGCTTCCCCGACAATCTCATAATTGTTTTCGGTAAGCAGGCCACCCAATGTTTTTCGCATGAATTTTGCATCATCTACTATTAGTATCTTTGCCACTTGCATTCTCCTCACTGCTTGAACGATCTTGTGCGATTGACAGGATAATCGTCAGAGCTATACCAACAACGGTAAGATACACCCCTAGATCAAAAAACGTCGCTGTAGCCAATTCCAATTCCCCTAAAACAGGCAAGTGGATATACGTGAACGTATGGCTCAGGAATGGCTGTCCAAATAGGAATGATCCTGCACTAGTCAGGACGGCGATAAGCACACCTGTTACTGTCAAAACACGATAGTTGATCGGTAAGATCTTACTGACCGTCTTGAAACCATAGGCCATATACATGAGCACCAAAGCAGCTGCAGTCCCTAGTCCTCCTATGAATCCTCCTCCGGGAGAATTATGGCCTGAAAAGAATAGATAGACCGAAAATCCAAGCAACAGAAAAGAGATAAGCACGGTTGTTGTTTTGAAGATAAGATTATTCGGTGAAAATTCCACATTCGACACCCTTTCCCTTCATATTCTAAACTACTTCTCTCCTTTTTTCACGATTTAAAAACCGTAAAACGCGAAAAAACTGGCCAGAAAGGAAGTAATCTTTGTCGTAAGATCAAACAATAGCAGAATGCCTATCAGAATCAGGAAATATCCACTTATTTCATGCAGCATCTTTCCGGTTTTTTTCAGTCTATGCAATCGAGATCCGAAGAATCCCCAGATAAAGAAAGGTATGCTGAAGCCTAATACATAAGCTGCCATAAGCGGCACAGCTCCGAGCGGCTGCAATGCAGCAGTGGTCATGATGCCCGCTAAAATCGGACCCGTACAAGGCGTCCAACCCATTGCGAAGGAAAGCCCGATCAGGAATGAACCTGCATATCCAGGCGGCCTTTTCTTTAAGCGAAGCAAGGTTGTGGAAGTCTGCCACCTTCCCCCAAGCAACCCTATCTGGACAGCGCCGAGCAGGATTAAAATGATTCCGCCGATTACTCGTATGTATGATTGGTATGTAAAAAGCCATTCTGATAACGCCAAGGCGCTGTAGCCAAGCAGTAAAAAGATTGACGAAAAGCCAAGAAGGAAGAAAATTGTATGCAGAAACCAACCGGAAGCATGCTTTTCTTTTTCGGATGAGGTGGGATTGACACCTGCCAAGTAGGACAAAAATGCCGGATATAGCGGAAGTACACATGGCGAAAGAAAAGAAAGGAATCCAGCAGCTACAGCAAGCACTATTGTTACTTCCACGAGATATCCTCCATTGCTGAAATATCGATAAGCAAAAGGAATCCCTAAAAGGGATTCCTTTCTTAGTTATTTTACACTATAGCACAGATCAGGACATCCCAACAGTTTGGGCGTTATGATCCTCGAGGACTTGGTTATTCACATAGCGATGGAAGAACCATTCCCCGATGCCAATCACAACCGTGGAAATCAAGGATGCCATTACTACATTGTCATCTGGATTCAATAAAGCTTCACCCAAAGCCCAAAGAACGATGAAAGTCAGGATTGCATCACTAACTGTCGCAATAGCATTCCGCTTTGTATAGTCTCCATCAGGCTTACTTCGGTCACCAGCTCTGCTTAATATGAGCAAGTCACCAATCACATATGCGGCAATAGTCAATACAACACTCATAATCAGTGTATCACTGAATTCTGCATCGAACATAAGGGTGAAGACAATCCATAAAACAGCTAAAATCATGATGAATTTAATCAGTAGTGCCTTTACATGTTTCATTTTGTTCACTCCTTTTTCATACAAGTACCATTAAAACGGCAGAACCAAACCTATTTGTCTGCATTATGAGTGTTACCGGCTTTTCTTATTTTATACCCTCAGCGAATCAAAAGTTGTTTACCCCTTGAGGCGGACGACCCGAATCGTTTCCAATATTAGAGGAATTATAGTGCCTGGGAGACATGTGTACGTTCTTTATCGATTAATTGATTGCAGCAGAATTGATACGAATCAAAAGCTGATTTATCGCATTATAATCCGGCATCTCAGGAAGTGCGGAATTATTTGCTGCCTTTTTAAGATCATCGTCCAGTGACTCTATAAGCTCCACAGCTTCACCAAAGTTGTATTTACCATTCCTGCAGTCCAGGAGGAAACCGCGGTTTGGCCTGTAGGTGCTAAAGTCGCCTGTCTCCAGTATCTCAATAGCGCTTGTCAGCAACCTCACACTATGCATGAAGAACTTCGTGTCATATCCGTAAAGGTCAATTAAGTCTTGTCTGCCAGCTCTGCTATCATTCCTAAGCTTGAGCTTTTGAATCTGGGATTTAGCATATCCTCCGAACTTCTTTTGTATTGCTTTGGAAAGAAATAGATGTCGGTTGTCTATCAATTGTTGTCCTAAATCTGTTAATTTTATGTACTGATCTTTGTTCAAGAACAATATTTCAATATTATTTGGCACACCGACCATAGCATCCTTAACAAACTTTGTAATATGTATGATATTGATATCTACATCGTCCTTCGTATTTTTAAAGTTCTTGCCGCCGCTGCTGTTGTATTCATTAAATGATTCCAGACCCAAGAAATAACTTACCGGCGGTATGCAAATGCCTTTGTAATCCTTATCCGAGTCCTCCGTATTTGTACCATAAGCATGGCTGCCAGTTGGTGCTAGGATGATGGTTCTTTCTTCAAGCCAATCATGACCGCTGGATTGCAACTTTTTAACCATCCCTTTCTTCTATCAATAGATAGTGTTTTCCAATTAAGCACAATAAACCGCAGAAATTTTTTTCATGCTTTTCCTCACCAGCAAAGCAGTTCCGGGATTTTAATCACTTCTATCCAGTAATCAAATCCCTTGTTGCAATGCTAAAACCACCTGAAACATCAAAACAACATTATAATCACCTATATACCTTCTTTATTCTTGGCACGCACCAAGTTGAGTAGCAGGAATACAATAACTAATATAAAAAAAAGTACGACGTGAATGAACTTTTTTTATCATTGATTATTATAGTTAAATTTCTTCTCTCTGAAACAGATAATTTTTGGTCAATTAGTCATCAAAGAAAAGGAACCCCCGAACAGGGATTCCTTTGATTAACTTATTTTAATTGATGGACGCCAGGTCAGTACGCAGCCGTTTGTGTATGCCGGTCCCGGATCACTTTATTATTGACATAACGATGGAAGAACCATTCTACAATGCCAATTACAACGGTAGCTATCAAGGATGCCAACACAACGTTATTATCCGGGCTTAACAATGCTTCCCCCAGCACCCATAGAACGATAAACGTCAGCACAGCATCGCTGATTGTCGCAATTATATTCCGCTTTTTAAAATCGCCATCTGATTTATCGCGGTCACCAGCTTTCCTTAGGACCATTAAGTCTCCGATTACATATGCAGCCACCGTCAACACAATACTCATCAGAAGTGTATCGCTGAATGCCGTGTCAAACATAAGGGTGAATACAATCCATAAAACAGCTAAAATCATGATGAATTTGATCACTAGTGCTTTCACGTGTTTCATTTTTGCTCACTCCTTCTTTTTTATCTATATACCATGAGGGTAGCTTTTCTAAACCTTTATTCTTGCATTGTGTGGATATTATCAGACTCTAAACAACTTGAATTTCCCCAATTGAAGTCGTATATCTTACCTCTTACCTATCATTGTCTTTTAATATCACCCCTAGCTAATCAATGATTTTCATACTCCTTTAAAGCATCGCTAAACAACAAAAAAACCACCCTCTCCGCTTAATTTTCCAGCAGAAAAAGTGGTTTCCAGATTTAATTAACCAAGTCGCCTATAAAATCAAAGAGAGATCAACCTGATTAATCAAATCACTTGTTTGCAATGCCAAATCGCCAACTTGAAACGTCAAAGCTATATAGAAATAATTGCTTATTTACCTTGTTGGTTATTCATTGCGCGCATCATTTGGTTGATTTTCTTTTGTGATGGTTTTTGACCCATTTGCATCATCATTGTACGAAGCATCTGTTCATTAATTGGCGGGTTCTTCTTAAGATAGTTCATCATGTATCTTCTGGCGATGAAAAATCCAAGCGCAACGCCGATAATCAATGCAGCCAGTGCTATAAGTACGACCCAGATCGGACTCATATTGGCTTCCTCCTTCAAAATATCTCTAATCTAGTATAGACAATCAAAAGGAAGAATACAATAGATGAACCCGTGATTGCAGGTCATTTTTTATGATAGGTGCAATCCAGCCGCAGTTGTTGGCTGCTGGCTCGATGATAAAAAAAGAAGAATCGAAGTGGCGGAGCTCTGAGAAGACAGTCTCTTCGGCAGTCGTCAAGGAATCGCATACCACTCGAATATAGTGCTGATCCGTTTCGATATGGACGCTATCATCCTGATGAAGCGCTTGCTGCAGTGATGCTCCTGGGGGAAAATCATAGGTGATATAATCCAGCTGCTCCTGCACATGCACAGTATTCTCCACTTGACTGGAGAGGAAAAAGCGATAGAGGATATCCGATTTATAGAAATAGCGGAAATAGATCTCATGTTTCACCCAATAGACAAAGTATTCTTTCATAAGCTTGTCCCTCCTTCTCCTTTGAAACAATAGTATACGGGAGCCAGCCTGCTTAATCCCTCGGAACTTGTAGCAAAGAGACACGAAGTTGAAAGGGTTTGCTCGAATTTTGTCAGATAAGAAAAAGACCGACCATTAGGATGGCCGGTCTTTCATTTTAGTCTAAGATAGACCTTACTTTTTCAATTACATTCTCGACAGTAAAGCCGAATGCTTCAATCAATTTATCGCCGTTTCCGGAAGCACCGAAAGTATTGATTCCGATAACTTTGCCTTCATCGCCGACATATCTTTCCCAGCCAAGCGGAGAAGCCATTTCGATACCAACGCGTTTCTTCACTGCTGGAGGCAGGACGCTATCCTTGTAGGATTGCTCTTGCAGCTCGAAACGATCCCAAGAAGGCATGCTCACAACAGAAGCCTCAATGTTCTGTTCACGAAGTGCTTCTTGTGCACGTACAGCTAATTGAACCTCTGAACCAGTTGCCAGAAGCAAGACATCCGCTGTTTCCTTCTGGGCAGGGCTTACAACATAAGCACCTTTCTTCACTCCCTCATATGCAGCTTGCTGCGTGGATGGAAGTGTAGGAAGATCTTGACGTGTCAATACAAGCGCCGTTGGAACTTTTTCAGACTCAAGTGCAAGTCTCCAAGCAGCTTGTGTTTCGTTGCCATCTGCTGGACGAACAACACTCAAACCTGGCATTGCACGAAGAGATGGAAGCTGCTCGATTGGCTCATGCGTTGGGCCATCTTCTCCGACTGCGATAGAATCATGTGTCAATACATATGTCACAGGAGTTCCCATCAATGCAGACAAACGGATAGCCGGGCGCAAGTAATCACTGAAGACGAAGAATGTACCGCCGTACACTTTCAATCCGCCATGAAGTGCCATACCGTTCAATGCAGCACCCATCGCAAATTCTCGCACACCGAACCAGATATTGCGTCCGCTGTAGTTTGCTTTGGAGAAGTTCTCTTCTTTTGCAAGCAATGTTTTGTTCGACCCTGCAAGGTCGGCACTTCCGCCAAATAAGCTAGGTACAGCATCTGCAATAGCATTCAATACTTTACCAGAAGCGGAACGAGTAGCAGTCTTGTCTTTGCCCTCCTCATACGTTGGAAGCGTATCTGCCCATCCTTCTGGCAATTCACCTGTGATTGCAGTTGATAATTCTTTAGCAAGTTCAGGATGTGCTTCTTCGTATTTCGCAAATAGCTCATTCCAAGCATTTTCTGCTTCTGCACCTTTTTTTATGACCTTCTCTTCGAAATCAGCATACACTTCTTCCGGAACATAGAAGTCTTCATGCTCCCATTTGTAATATTCCTTCGTAAGCTTCACTTCATCCACACCTAGCGGGGAGCCATGGGAAGCACTTTTTGCTGACTTGTTCGGGGAACCATATCCGATGACAGTCTTCACTTCGATCAAAGTCGGCTGTGTCGTATTCGCTTTCGCTTCTTTGATTGCTTCGCGAAGAGCATCGACATTCTTGCCTTCTTCGACACGGATAACCTGCCAGCCATAAGCTTTAAAGCGATCCTCCACGTTTTCAGAGAAGCTGTGATGAAGATCACCATCAAGAGAAATATCGTTGGAATCATACAGTACAATCAGCTTGTCCAAGCCAAGATGGCCTGCTAGGGAAGCCGTCTCGTGTGAAATACCCTCCATTAAGTCACCATCACCGCAAATAGCATATGTGTAATGATCTACGACAGGGAAGCCATCTTTATTATATTTTGCTGCAAGATGCGCCTCTGCCATCGCCATACCTGTAGCCATCGCGATACCTTGTCCAAGTGGGCCAGTTGTTGCTTCAACACCATCTGTGTGGTGGACTTCCGGATGTCCTGGTGTACGGGATCCGTATTGACGGAAGGATTTCAAATCATCGATGGATACTTTGTATCCAGACAAATGCAAAAGGGAATACAATAGCATGGAACCATGTCCTGCAGATAAAACGAAGCGGTCGCGGTTGAACCAATGGGAATTCTTCGGATTGTGACTCATAAAATCGGTGAAAAGCGTATAAGCCATCGGCGCTGCACCCATCGGCATACCTGGGTGGCCGGAATTCGCTGCTTCGATTGCATCGATTGATAACGTACGAATTGTATTGATGGAAAGCAATTCTGTAGTCTGAACCATGTAAACATCCCTTTCATCTAGCAAATTATGTACTCTTGTTCATCGTATACAAAAATCCTTCGATAGACAAGGATTTATATATAGAAAAAGAAGGGAATGGCTGTGCATGAAGCCAGCCGTCCCTTCTTATTTCTCATCACGTAATTTTTTTACTTTTTCTGGTGTTACGTCATTGCCTTCACGATCCATAACCGTCATTGACTTGAATTGGTTTTTGAATGAAGAGCGTACATTTCCCAGATATTCCTGTCTTAGTTCTTTCTGCTCTTTCTGTTCGCTAAGGCTGAGACCTTCTGCCTTGGCTTTATTTGCCAACGCATTTAAGCGTGCTAATTTATCTTTAGTTAACATGTGTATATGCTCCTTTAAGCATTAGAGTTCGTATACACTATGTTACCCGCTAGCGTCCTCCGATTCAAGCGAAAGATATTCCTGGTACCTTCTATGTACGGTAGCCTTTGACACATGAAAGCCCATACCGCGCAAAACAGAGCTGATTTCCTGAAAAGTAAGCTTGTTGTTCCGCAGCCTGACCACTTCTTGAATCGGAAAGTCAATCCGCTCCCTGCCTGGTGCAGCCTGTTGGTTGCTCAAATTCTTACTGGGATCATAACCGGCCTCGATTGCCCTTCTCATTCCTCGTTTGATTTTCATATTATGAATCTTCCGCTGATACTCCTCGACTATCCCAACAATCTGGAGTACCATGCCATCGGATTCCGAAAGCTGGAATTCGCCATGCTGGCTCAATGTATAGACTTTGACCTCCAGCTTTTGAAGGTGGTGGAACAAGGCTATCTTCGTGTTGCCTCGTCCTAATCTTGTCTCATCCTGTATTAGGAGACAATCCGCGTCCCCTGCTGTAAACAAATCCAGCATGTGAAAAATTCCTGGCCGTTCAATGTCATAACCGCTCTGTTTTTCTTCGATGATATCGATGACCTCTATGTCGGAGGACGCTGCAAGACTGATAAGCTCCTCGCGCTGCCGCTCAATCGAGCTTGCTTGTTCGTCCTTTTCTGTACTTACTCTGCAATAGATGACTGCTTTCATTGATGTACCCTCTCACTTCGACTAATTAGACGCTCATTATAAGTGTAAAGTATAAGAAGAAAAGCGTGAAGCCGAAAAGCACATAATAGAATAGATCTGATTTCGCTAGTTTTTTGAACATGGTAGACCCCTCCGTTATTAAGAACGTGCGTTCTCTTTGTTAATTCCATTATATACGAACATAGGTTCTAGTCAAGGCTTTTTTCGAACGGATGTTTGTATATTGCAATCTATCATGGTATACTGTATGTAATAAAAATATATGCACGGGGTGTTCGATACATGATAAAACTATCGAAAAGACAGGAAGCGATTCTAGCATACATAAAGGAGCAGGTACTCGATAAAGGCTACCCGCCATCCGTCAGGGAAATCGGCGAGGCAGTCGGCTTGGCGTCAAGCTCCACCGTTCACGGCCACCTTTCCCGCTTGGAGAAGAAAGGCCTGATACGCCGTGACCCGACAAAGCCGCGCGCCATCGAGGTGTTATCATTGGATAGCGATGAACACACAGATATCCCTCGGGGAGAAGCTAACTATGCACCGGTAATCGGTAAAGTTACCGCTGGTATTCCTATAACTGCGGTAGAAAATATAGAAGAATATGTACCTGTACCAAGCCATCTAGTAGGTCCGGATGACAATATCTTTGTATTGGTCATTGTTGGAGAGAGTATGATAGAAGCTGGTATTTTAGATGGGGATATGGTTATCGTCAAACAGCAGCAGACCGCTCAAAATGGAGAGATTGTTGTAGCGATGACAGAAGACAATGAAGCTACGGTGAAACGCTTCTTCAAAGAAGAAAATCAAATCCGGCTGCAGCCGGAAAACAGCACAATGGATCCCATTATTTTGGATAATGTTAGCATTCTTGGAAAAGTAATCGGTTTATATCGCTCCATTCAATAAAAAATCGGCTCCGGCCGATTTTTTTCATAGAATTTACACACTTTCTGCCGTCTTTCGACATACTTTTTGGGTATATTAGATTATGCTATTACCAAAAGTTAGAAAGCAGGTGGTATCGTGAAGCTGTTTTACAAGCTTGTCTGCAAGTTGCGAGGCCGTCATAAGATTGATAGTGTTACTGATTCGTGTAAGTGCGGATATACTAGAAGCTACCGAAGAGAACAACATAGTATGGATGATTATTATCTCAAAGAACGCTAAACACAGTGTAATGATAAGGAGCTTGCTTATACGGCAAGCTCCTCTTTTATTATTATCTTGTTTCTCTACTGCCAAGAAAAAACGAAACATGTATCTATAAGTTTCAATGTCATAAAAAAGACCTGCCTAAACGGCAAGCCCTTCTCCCAAATCATTACTCTGTTTTAAGGTTAAGTGCAGCGCTTGCAGCAAAATACCAGGTGTAGCCTTCTCGTATGTCTCCCCCAGCAGCTGCTTGGCACCATCCAGAATTCGCCGGTTACCCATCAAAGCTAACAGCTCATGTCCTTTTACTAATATATCGTCAATAAAAACATCTCTATAGTCCTTAGAGTTTGTTACAACACCTGAAATGAATCCTTCCTGCAGCAGCACTTCTGCATGATGTACGACATCGTATGGTGTGCATGTCCCTGCAGCACATCGGTACTCTCTTGCTTTCGTTCCTTGGAGTTGGTCTGCTTCTAACTGTTCCAATATTTCATGAAATAACGTAACGCGTAGTTTTGGCATGTGATCTCCTCCTTATTATATTTCTATTATTTCACAGAACCGTATTTTAGTTATCAAAAAATTTGTACATTATTTCACAAATGAGTGACAAGTTAGAGAACGAATAAGCATGAACTTTTATAGTGTGCATTAAACCTAGCAATTATGTGGTATAGACATCATAAGAGAACTATTGGAGGTGACGTATTGTCCAACTATCACACTACCCCAGATGGAAACAGCGGTTGGAAGGTTATAAAAGAAGGTGCAAAACGTGCTTCGGGCAGTTTTGACACACAGAAAGAAGCAATGGACTATGGTAAGAAGCTGGCGAAGCAGGCGAAAGGGGAACATTTTATTCATGGCAGGGACGGCAGATTTCGGGAACGCGATTCCTATGGTAATGATCCTTTTCCTCCGAGAGGCTAATTTAGGAAATCAGAAGAAGCTAAACTTCAGAAAGATAACAAAACCTGAATTATTTTCAGGTTTTGTTATACATCTTCTGCGTTCTATCAGTATGCAGTCCATCCTGCGTCAGCTGCTATGACCTGCCCATTGACGAAACTTGACTCATCAGAACCTAAGAAAAGAGCAAGCTGCGCTATTTCAGCTGGTTTCCCTACACGAGGCATTGTTTCATTGCCAGTCATTTGGCGGCCAGCTCCAAATTCCGAAATATTCGTAATAGATGCACTTATGTTCGTTTCGACACCACCCGGGGCTATACCATTACACCGGATACCAGATTGTGCGTACATATATGCCGTGTTTTTCGTCAATCCAGTTACTGCGTGTTTGGAAGCTGTATATGCTGCACCTGCGCGCGCACCGCGCAACCCGCCTGCTGATATATTATTGACGATCACACCATGGCCTTGTTGCAAGAAAATGTTCGCAGCAATACGCATTGCCCGCATGACACCAGTAGTGTTCACAGCAAAGACACGATCCCATTTCTCATCGGCAATCTCTCCGACCGGCTCCATCCCGTCCATAATACCCGCATTGTTAACTAAGATATCTAATTTACCAAATGCTTCTCTAGTTTCTGCGAATAATCGTTCCAAGTCCGCTGATTCTGCAACATTTGTACGGTTAGCAATTGCTGCGCCACCCTTCTCCTTAATAGCCTCAGCAACTGCTTGTGCTCCTTCAAAATCAAAGTCGGATACAACCATTTTTGCTCCTTCTATTGCGTAAAGTTCAGCTATTGCTTTCCCCATACCTGAAGCTGCCCCTGTAACGATTGCGACCTTATCTTTTAATCTCATATCAAAGATTCCCCCTATAGTTCATGTACATTAGTTCAAAAAAATAATAATATAGGATTGTAAACGCATTCAATCAGCAATAAAAGTAAAACTGTACAATATGGGACAATTTTTTAAAAAGTGTCTATTAAAGGGGGTTCTTCTTTGAATAAAAATGATTTGCGTGTAGTAAAAACAAAACAACATATACATTTCGCATTAACAAACCTGCTTAAGAATAAACCCTTACCTCGAATAAAAGTTACTGAACTCTGTAAACTGGCAAATATAAATCGAGGGACATTCAATTTTCATTATCAAGATCTTGGGGATGTCTTTAAAGAACTTTTTGAAGAAATTATGATGGATTTACGAGAATCATATAATGCACCCTATCATCATACAGCGCATCTTAAAGAAGACTATTTATATTCCTATTCCTCAAATGCAATAATTGGGTTGATAATTGAATGGCATCGTGGTGATTGTCAAGAATCCGCTGATGAAATGAATATACATTTGGTTAATATTCTTAAACTATATTGAGAGTGATAGTATACAAAACAAAAATACCTAATATTTTATATCAAGGATTTTTCAATAATTATATACATCCCTTATGAGTGCAAATCGGTTCACTTTTAATTAAGCACCATTTATTTCGTAATTCCATCAATAGTTTCTTGGATTTTTCCCATCACTTTTGATAGAGCTAAAATTGAATTTGTAGTCTCGTATTGTCCAATATCTAAAGAATGATTTGCATTTTGAACCAGTTCTATTTGTAATTTTGATATACCTAAATGGTCAACTTGATCTGGATTGTAAAAATGGTCTTTATCTCCAATGACTAAAAGCCCTCTGTGTCTACTATTCACAATAGAGTCCAGAATTGAATCAAAGTTTAACAGTGGCGTAAGTAGTATAACTGTTGCCGTAAAAAATCCCTCTCTTTTCATTAAGTCATTTACAATAGGTATGGTTCCGAGCGATTTTCCTAAGAAAATCACCTCATCATATTGATTATTTTTGAGGACATCTGAAATTACAGGATTAATATCATCTATCATTGTTCTCGTAATTTCCTCAAGAGGCTTACTTAAGAGATCTTTTTCATAAGCATAATGCATATGTACGATATCTATTTTGTTTTGAAGCATTGTCATCGTTGCATAATAAAAAAGAGGCTTATCGTAATTGTAACCTGATCCTGAAAACATAAAGCAAATCGTTCTGGAGTTTGATTTTAAATACGTATATTCAATTGAATTGTGATTTGCTTGGATTTTTCTTCTATTCACATTCATGACTTTCCCCCTAGAGCTTCTATCTTATAACATATTTTACCATAATATTTTTTAAATAAAATAGAGAAAAATTTAATTAAAACTTAGTACGAAATTGTTATCTACATATAACACTACCTTAACTCAACTACAGAAAACCCCTGACACCAAAGGTATCAGGGGTTTTTTTCACTTATTAGAAGTTCTCCATGTACTGATCGCGTTCCCATGGGTGAACTTGTGTGCGGAACATATCCCACTCGATTTCTTTCGCTTCGATGAAGTGTTCGAATAGGTGCTCGCCTAGAGATTCAACGATGATATCGTCGGATTTAAGCTGCTCAAGAGCATCGTATAGTGTAGCTGGAAGATCTGCTACGCCGTTCTTTTCTCTTTCCGCTTTGTCCATCACGTAGATGTTACGGTCGATGGAAGCTGGTGCTTCAAGGTTGTTCTTGATTCCGTCAAGACCTGCAGCAAGCAATACGCTCATTGCTAGGTACGGGTTTGCGGATGGGTCAACGCTGCGCACTTCGATACGTGTGCTTGCTCCGCGAGCGGATGGTACACGGATAAGCGGGCTGCGGTTTTTACCGGACCATGCTACGTAGCATGGTGCTTCATAACCTGGTACAAGACGCTTGTAAGAGTTAACTGTCGGGTTAGTTACCGCAGTGAAGTTAACAGCATGCTTCAATGTACCTGCGATGAACTGGTAAGCTGTTTCAGAAAGCTTCAATTCGCCGCTTTCATCATAGAATGCGTTTTTGCCGTCTTTGAATAGAGACATGTTGCAGTGCATACCAGAACCGTTTACACCGAATAGTGGTTTCGGCATGAATGTTGCATGCAAACCGTGCTTTCTAGCAATTGTTTTTACTACTAGCTTGAATGTTTGGATATCGTCAGCATGCTTCAGTGCATCAGCATATTTGAAATCGATCTCGTGCTGGCCTGGAGCCACTTCGTGGTGAGAAGCTTCGATTTCAAAGCCCATCTCTTCCAGTTCCAATACGATATCACGGCGAGTAGTTTCACCTAAGTCAGTTGGTGCAAGGTCGAAGTATCCGCCTTTATCATTCAGTTCCAATGTTGGATCGCCTTTTTCATCAAGTTTGAACAAGAAGAATTCCGGCTCTGTACCGATGTTGAATGCGCTGAATCCAAGCTCTTCCATTTTTTTCAGGTTACGCTTCAGGTTGTAACGCGGGCAGCCTTCGAATGGCTCTCCTTCTGGAGTGTAGATATCACAGATGAAACGTGCCACTTTGCCTTTTTCGCTTGTCCAAGGGAATACGACGAAAGTATCCAAGTCCGGGTAAAGCTTCATGTCGGACTCTTCGATGCGTACGAAACCTTCGATGGAAGATCCGTCGAACATCATTTCATTGTCCAATGCTTTGTCCAGCTGGCTAAGCGGGATTTCCACGTTTTTAATTGTGCCAAGCAAGTCGGTGAACTGTAAACGAATGAACTTTACGTTCTCCTCCTTGATAATCTTGATTACATCTTCTCTAGTAAATTTCGCCATTCTTTCTCCTCCTCTATTAATGGAAGAATCGTGATAACTCTCCCTGACGTAACGAAGCTTTGCCCAATCGGCCGGTATCCATTAGTTCCTGACGCAGCATCTGTCTTAGTGCTTTATCAGAGATTTCCGGTTCAATCGGTGTATCAAGCATTTCTGCTGTCGATTTTTCTCTGTACGGCAGCATTTGCTTGATTCCGGCAAGGTTGATTCCTTTGTCGATCAATTCCTTGATTTCCAGCAGTCTATCCACATCGTTGAATGAGAAAAGACGCTGATTGCCTTCTGTTCTTGCTGGGAAAATCAGTCCGTTGTCTTCATAATAACGGATTTGTCTCGCTGTTAATGCAGTAAGTGATTTTACAATACCAATAGAGAACAAGGGCATAGATCGGCGATTCATGTCACTCATTTATCGTCCATCCCCTTTCCTTATGTACTCTACGTCTATTATAAACGTAGGTAATTTTAAATGTCAACACGTGTTAGCTTAGTTGACATGAAATTTTTTAGTCTGCTTGATTCGTTGATATCAAGCCTTTTTCTAATAGATTTTGAGCTGCGTCGATAATAGCGAGCTTCACATGTGCATAAGTCAAACCACCCTGGACAAAAGCCGTGTAAGGCGGGCGAATCGGTCCGTCCGCTGTCAACTCCAGGCTGGCCCCTTGAATGAATGTCCCGGCCGCCATGATGACATCACTTTCATAGCCTGGCATCGGCGCTGCATGCGGCGTTACATGTGCATTGACTGGTGACGCATGCTGGATTGCCTGACAGAAGGCAATCATTTGATCTGCTGAGTGGAAATTCACCGACTGAATCAAGTCAACACGCTTGCTGTCGAATTGCGGTGAAGTCGAGAAGCCAAGCAGTTCCAAAAATCTTGAAGTAAAGATTGCTCCTTTTAGCGCTTCACCAACAACATGAGGTGCCAGGAAGAATCCTTGGAACAGCTCTTGCAGCATCCCAAGTGATGCTCCTGTCTCTTTTCCGAGACCTGGCGCAGTCAAGCGATTGGCACATAGCTCGATCAAGTCAGCCCGCCCAGCAATATAACCGCCCGCACGGACAATACCGCCCCCTGGGTTCTTGATAAGTGACCCAGCTATCAAATCCGCACCAACATGAAGCGGTTCCTCTGTTTCAGCGAATTCCCCGTAGCAGTTATCAACAAAAATAATAGCATCAGGATACTTCTCTTTTACGAATGAGATCATTTCGCCTATCTCTGCAACAGAAAAAGAAGGCCGGTCGGCATATCCTTTCGAACGCTGGATTGCCACCACCTTCGTTTTCTCGGTAAGCTTTGCTGCTACAGCAGGATAGTCAATTGCATCATCTTCTGTTAAATCTACTGCATCGTATGCGACACCGAAATCCTTTAACGAACCTGTATCTTCTTCTTTGTTCCCGATGACACCTTCCAGTGTGTCGTATGGCTTGCCAGTTATATAGAGAAGCTGATCACCCGGTCGTAAAACGCCAAATAGTGCGGTAGTTATCGCATGCGTACCAGAAACGATCTGCGGGCGGACTAGCGCATCCTCCCCGCCAAATACCTCTGCATAAACTTGTTCGAGTGTCTCCCGGCCAAAGTCATCATAGCCATATCCTGTGGTAGGATTAAAATGGCTGTCACTTACACGCTGATGGCGGAATGCATCCATTACACGTTTCTGGTTTTTTTCCACGATACGATCTATTTTAGCGCGTTCAGCGCTTGTTTCTTCTTCTGTTCTTCTTGCTGTTTCCATTATCATGCTTCGTTCTTTCCTTTCAACTGATGGAAAAGTGGATGATTCGGCATTACATACCCGCTTACTTCATAGGCATCCATTTCCTCGTTGTATTCCCTTTTTGTTAAAATCGTCTCTTGTGCTAGTTTATCCAATAATCGTCCGCCAGTGGCAGGTACGATTGTATCATAAAATTCACTCGCTTCCTGGACCATTTCCTGCACTTTTTCCATCACTAGTCTGCGGTCTTCTTCTTTAAACGCAGAAATCTGTACGTATGGATGTGCGCTGGCAATGAAATCTTCTGTAAGCAAATCCTTTTTATTGTATACAGTCAATATCGGCAAATGATCAGCTTCTAGTTCATGAAGCAGCTTCAGTACAGTCGCTTGCTGCTGTTCATGATCTGGATGCGCGCTGTTCACCATGTGGATGATAAAATCAGCCTCTGTCACTTCCTCCAGTGTCGAACGGAACGCTGCGATAAGAGCCGTCGGCAGATCCTGTATAAAACCAACCGTATCTGTCAGCAATGCTTGGAAACCTGATGGGAGACGCATACGGCGTGTCATCGGATCCAGTGTCGCAAACAGCTGATCCTGCTCCAGGCTGTCAACTCCAGTCACCCGGTTGAAGATTGTCGATTTACCCGCATTCGTATAGCCAACCAAGGCAATCTGGAAAGCCTGATTCGCTTTACGCCGCTCGCGATATCGTGAACGATGTGAGACGATCGCTTTTAGCTGCTGCTTGATTTCATCGATCCGGCGACGGATATGCCTTCTGTCTGTTTCAAGCTTCGTCTCACCGGGTCCTCTTGTCCCGATACCAGCACCAAGCCGGCTCATTTCCGTACCTTGTCCATACAGTCTAGGCAGCAAATATTGCATCTGCGCCAATTCGACTTGCAGTTTACCTTCACGTGTATGTGCACGTGTTGCGAATATATCAAGAATCAGCTGACTTCTATCGATTACACGAACGCCGATTCGGTTGCTGATATTTTTCAATTGCCCTGGCGATAATTCATCGTTTGATATGACCAGAAGCGGCTCTTCCTGCTCAACTAGCTCAGCAAGTTCCTCCAGCTTCCCTGATCCGAAATATGTACCAGGATGCAGACGTTCCCGTTTCTGTGTGACAATTCCTGCCACTTCTCCGCCTGCTGTCTGCGTTAATGCTTCTAATTCATCAAGCGACGATTGAAATCGCTCTAATGTCTGATTCTGGTGATGGACTGCCATCAATAATACACGTTCCATACTGTCACCCTTTCCATATGTATTATACCCTATCAGACAAGGAAAAAGCCTTCGCTTTATACGAAAGCTTTCAAGATTTTCATGTTTACATGAAAGTTAATTTCAAAAAATTGAAATTCATCATCGACTACTTCACCACATCTCCAGTGTTAATGATCTGTACATCCGTGCGAAAGCTGACATCTGCTTTAGAAAAAAATTCATCCCAGTTTTTCTTCATTGTTTTATACTCTCTAGGATAAGCTATTCGGAAACTGTCAGAGAAATCAACTACGTCTGTCTTATAATCCTTTTGAAGCTTTTCTAACGAACTTGCCATCAATTTTTTTATTTCTTTTTCTGCATAATATTGTAATTTTTTCACGTATTGTTCAGACATATTGTGAGAAGACCTCGACCAATCTTCATTTATCCATCCTTGTGCTTTAACTTGTACTTGAAACGACAGATGTTCATTTTGGAATTTTGGCTTCACCTTTGTCCTATAGTTCTGTACTTCATAAACAATCGTATTTCCCTTATCGTCCTTGAATTCCAGCAGACCAGCT
This sequence comes from Terribacillus saccharophilus, assembly GCF_046592595.1. Lineage (GTDB taxonomy): Bacteria > Bacillota > Bacilli > Bacillales > Amphibacillaceae > Terribacillus > Terribacillus saccharophilus_C. The sequence continues at coordinate 317,317 of NZ_JAWVPF010000002.1, forward strand.
TTTCCTTTTCCTGAGAGCCAGTTGATGCCCTCTGTTTCTTTAATCGTCAAAAACCCCTTGAGTTTTCCGTCTTTCCCTTTTATAACTCCAGCTCCATCCACCTTTACTGTATTTTTTAGTTTTTTTACATTTGGCAGAACAAAGCTTTTTTGTGAAGAAAGGTTTGAAGCAACCTGCCCCAACCGTACCCCAGGCAGTAGTTTTAGCGTACTTGTCTCATTTTCAAAAATGCTGCTTATATAACTGCTTGGTATCTCTCCCTCTATATTTGTGTTCAATATATCACTCGCCTGTTCCTTGCTGAGAACGACAAGCGGACTTAAACGTGTAGTGTTATCACGCAGCATTTGGTCGAGCAGGATGGAAAGGTCATACGTACTGGCTGTTTCTTGATTAATCACGATGGATTCCAGGTGATCTGTATATACCGGATAAGGCAGCTGTAAAGCGAGGCTGCGGAGAATATCTTGGATCGATCTCCCTTCAAGCGTAATATCCTGATACATCTTACCTTGGGGTGCTGCACCTTGCTCCCCTTTCTTCTTTGTGACAGCAAGCTGTGTCGTGTGCTTAATCGGGCTCTTTTCATTTTCACTGCTATCAAGTCCAAAACCAATTACAAATGACATGTCTTCTATATCTGCGCTGTCCCAGCAGCCTCCACAAAAGAAGAGCAATAAGAACAAACATACCAAAAGCTTACGCTTCACTTTTTTCCTCTTCAACCCGCCTAAGCCTCCTTGCCATAGCAATTATCAGCAGTATGGATGGTATTACAAAAGAGAAAGCAAAACTTGTCCAGCCGATAATTGTCCCCATTTTCTCAAGTTGATTCAAATCTTGAGGAATCAAACAGAAAATGTATACAACAGCTAGAAGTAGATAGTTTGCCTTCTTATAAGATAAACGTGTCAAGGTAGAGATACCTTCTGCCGCAACATATTGGCAGATCACATATGTCGTAAACATTTGAATCAGCCAAACAACTAAAAACAAAGCGTCAAAACGCTCAAACAGGATTCCCTCATATTCGTATTCCTGAATCAGAGCAAAAGTAGGCCATTTCTGATGCGTCATTCTATCAACAGATAGCCCTCCCGTAATGATGACCACTGCCAGCAGGTATATAAATACAGGTATTCCTAACCCTATCATTGCCACTTTTTTTGCCTGCTTTGGCTTTTGCATCATTGCTATGAATACGAGCAAAAACTCTAATCCGCTAAAAGTTAAAAATGTCGGTGTCAGACCTTTCAGAACAGGCGTGAAACCAAGTCCGAATACTGGTCGCAAATTGCTTATCTCAAATACTTTAAAACCGAGGCAAAATACGAGTATAAATATTATGATGCAAGCAGGTGTCAATAACTCGATTAAACGTGCTATCGGGTTAATACCGCCAACCAGCAAATAAATTGCAATCCAGTACATACTGATCAAAATGACGGATATCGGTGTTTCTTCCAGCAAATAAAATTGCGTCAGTTCACCCATTGATCGAATTTCAAATGCTCCTATCACGAGTGCGTAGGCGATAAAACCGAAGCTTATTATTGAACCTGCCCACTTTCCAACAATAATCTTGTTGAACTCAAAAAAGGTTAGACGTTCAAAGCGAAGGCTTAAGGATATTATGATAAGACAAGAAAGATAACCGCATACGCCGCCCAGCAATACACATACCCATAAGTCTGGAGTACCCACTTCCATTGCCAGGTTTCTCGGAAGGGTAAAGATACCAGCAGCAATTAAGGTTGAACAAAGCAAAGCTGTCATTTGTACCGTAGTAATTCTTGTCGTTCCCATTTTCATACGCTGCATCTCCTAATACTTCTTCCTTCTGACCCGATCCTTTGGAAAATATTCGGTAGGTCGATTTCTCATCGTAAATAAAGGCAGCCGGAAGAAGAAATCCTTCCAATCGCTTAAGCTATAAAGCGTACCAGGTGTTACGTACGGAACCCCAAAACTCCGCAACTTCACGGCATGGACACAAAGAGATACAAAGAATAAGCTAATCCCATATAACCCTAAGAAAGCTGCTGAGAACATTGCAAGGAAGCGAAGCATTCTTAACGCTATCCCAGCACCGTAATGGGGAGAGACAAAGGATGCGATAGCAGTTGCAGCCACAACGATTACCATAATGGGACTCACCAGCCCTGCTTGTACCGCTGCTTCCCCAATAATCAAAGCACCAACCAAGCCGACAGTCTGGCCGACTGGCCGCGGGAGTCGCAGACCGGCTTCTCTTAATAGTTCAATGGATACTTCCATTAATAGTGCTTCGATGATCGTCGGAAAGGGGACACCTACTCTAGTTCCTGCTATGGCTAGAGCTAAATCAGTAGGTATCAAACCTTGATGAAAGGAAACAAAAGCAATATAAAACGAAGGAAGAAAAATACTTAAAAAAGCTGCTGCATAACGTAGCAGCCGAATAAGGGACATCGGAATCCAGCGCTCGTAATAATCCTCCGGTGACTGTACCATCATGGAAAAAGTTGCCGGCACGATCAAAGCATAAGAGGAACCATCGAGCAAAATAGCAACCCTTCCTTCTAAAATAGCTCCCATCACACGATCTGGCCGTTCCGTTGACTGCACTTGAGGAAAAATAGACAGATAGTCATCCTCAATAAGCTGCTCAATATATCCTGACTCAGCTGCATGATCAATATCAAGCGTATTAATCCTATTCTTTACGTTTCCGAGCAGCTCATCATTGGCAATGTCCTTTACATACGCAATAGTCAGCTGCCTTTTTGAACGTTCTCCTACTTCAAAGTCTTGAAATGTTAAATTGGGATCTGTTGTCATCCTGCGGAGCAAGGCAGTATTATCACGAATATTCTCGATAAAACTCAATCGTGGTCCTCTGACAAGAGCTTCTGTAATTGGTTCATCCACGGTTCTGGAAATCCATTTTTTCACACTTAGAACTAGTATCTCATCAAGCCCGTCGACGAAAAGCAGCACTGCTCCAGATAAAAGCTTCCTTACTATTTTATTTGAGTCTTTCAAGGCTTCTGCATCACTCACTTCTATCGCATGATGCATTAGATAATCCTTAATGCTCTCTGTTTTGAAAAAGTTCAAACCTGACTTGGACTGCTTTGCCTGCAGCAGCGGATGCAGGATGGATTGCTGCAGCAGCTGCTGATCAACTAAACCATCAATGTGGACAATAGCACAGCTGCGATTATCCATTCCCAGCTTAAATTGACGGTATATGATATCCGAGCTGTCACCAACTATCGCTTTCAGCTGCTGTAAGTTGGCTGATACTTTCGTAGTGAGTTTGAAAGGCTCTGGAATGAAATGCTGCTCTCTTCGTGTATAGCTTTTTATACGGACTTCTTTTAATTTATTACTTAACAAGGTCAGCAGAATTGGAAAAAGGACTACCACAATTGTCCCCATCCAAACTTCTATTCGCATTAGAAAATCAAGTATATTTCCCATAATGTGCACTCCTTGCTAAGTATGGTGCCCCAGTAAAATGCAGCTATACAAAATCGTTTCCAGCACAAAGAAGCCCAGAGTGCATGTTCAGCACGCACTCTGGGCTTCTTTTATTCTTCTTGATTCAAATCAGCAACCGTCACCTTCATCAATTCCTCAGTCGACAGATGATGATCGTGGCGTACAAGCCGGACAGCCTGCATCCGAATTGCTTTTTCAATAATATTCCGCACAAACCGGGCGTTTGAAAAATCAGCTGTCCGTTTTGCCTTTTGCTGAACGATGATTTCTTTAAGCTTCCACTCTGCTTCTTTTGTCAGCTGGTACTCTTTTTCTGTTAACATCCCTTTTGCAATATCCATTAGCTGTTCGGATTTGTAATCAGGAAATTCAAGCTGGATGGGGAATCGTGATCGAAGACCAGGATTCAAGCTCATGAAATGTCCCATTTCCCGGGGATATCCGGCCAGGATAAGTATGAAGCGGTTGGAGGCATCCTCCATATGTTTGACAAGTGTATCGATCGCTTCTTTACCGAAGTCTTTTTCTCCGCCCCGAGCAAGTGAATAAGCCTCGTCTATGAACAGGATCCCACCCATGGCACGCTGGACAAGTGCCCGCGTTTTCTGAGCAGTATGCCCGATATATTCTCCAACTAAATCTGCTCTTTCCGCTTCGATGAAATGGCCTTTATCCAAGACGTTCATGTCGTGGAAGACGGATGCAAGCTTACGGGCTACTGTCGTTTTTCCAGTTCCGGGATTGCCTTCAAACAGCATATGCAGCACTTGCTTTTCCTGTTTTAACCCCGCCGCTTCCCGTTTGCCGCTGATATGGACATTAGCATAAATTTCTTTGATTGTTTTCTTGAGCTTCTCCATTCCGATAAAGGAGGAGAATTCCTGGTCAATATGACGGAATGGGTCGATATCGCGCTTGACAGTACTGCTTTGCAGTTGTTCCGTTTCCTGCTGTCTGTTTTTCAGGACGATATTGATTTTCCCTTTTGCATTCGTAACTTGAGCTTCCACATGATCACCCCTCACTGCTGTAGTCTACGCTCAAGACGGGTAGGCCGTGACAAATGCCCAATGGTCTTTTTCTACTTTATTCAGCAGTGATGCGGTTTAAAACCACAAAACAAAACGAGCGCCATATGGCGCCCGCTTTGACTTAGCTCTGTTCTTTATAATCCAGCGATACATTCTTCACTGGGGAGAATGTGGAAATCGCATGTTTGAAGATTAATTGCTGTCTGCCTTCCGTTTCGAACAATACAGTGAAATTGTCAAAAGCTTTCACCGTTCCGCGGATTTGAAAGCCATTTGTCAGGAAGACAGTGACTTGCATACGTTCTTTGCGTAGCTGATTCAGATATTGATCTTGAATATTAACAGATTGAGACATCTATTCCCCTCCTAATTTCTATACGGTTCCTATTTCTACCTTTGTTCCAGCTTTCCTGCAAGTTCTTCTAAAATAATTCTAAATTTTTCATTTTTTGTCGCAGGTGTGATCGTATACCAGTCCACATGCATCTTATTGCGGAACCAGGTATACTGCCGTTTGGCATATCGTCTGCTGTTTTGTTTCAGCTGGTCAACCGTATCTTCCCAGTCCATTTTCCCTTCCAGATAAGGGATAAACTCCTTATACCCGATCGCCCGCATCGACTGGGTATCCTGGATTCCGTTTCCGACCAAACGCTTGACTTCTTCCAGCAAGCCTTCAGCAAGCATTTTATCCACCCGCAGATTGATCTGCTCATAAAGAAGATCCCGATCCATCTCCAACCCAATCATAGTAGTGTCATAGCGAGCATCCGGCTCTGTTTCTTCGTGATCACTCATTCTTTTACCGGTACGGTGGAATATTTCCAGCGCACGGATGACGCGGCGGACATTATTCGGGTGGATACGCTCCGCCTGCACGGGATCGACTGCCTGCAGTTGTTTGTGCAAATGCAGCGGGCCATGCGTTTGGGCTTCCTGCTCCAGCTCCTGTTGATAGCTGTCGTCTCGTTTTGCTTCTGAAAAATCATAAGCATAAAGGGCTGCTTGTATGTATAAGCCGGTCCCACCTGCAATGATAGGCAGTTTCCCTCGGCTTGCAATATCTTGAACACAGGCCTCTACATCAGCTTGAAAATCAGCAGCTGAATAATTTTCATCCGGATTTCGGATATCAATCAAGTGGTGCGGTATTCCTTGCTGTTCTTCTTTGGTTACTTTTGCCGTTCCAATATCCATGCTTCTGTATATCTGCATGGAATCGCCGCTGATCACCTCACCGCCAAATCTTTTGGCAATTTCGATACTCAGCTGTGTCTTGCCGACACCAGTAGGCCCGACAACGACGATTACTTTCTGCTTGTCCATGTCATTCTCCTTCTTTAACATGTCACTAGTTTAGCATAACACTGCAAAGAAAGATAAACGAAAAGCCGTGCGCACCACGCACAGCTTATCGATCGGCATCAATAAGATATTTCGACAAGCGGATTGCCTCATATTCAAGTCTTCCAAGTATATCAACAAGCAATCCGGCGGTCGCATCGTCTTCCTGCCTTTTTGCAAGCGGTATGCCCGTGATTTTAATCTCTTGTGCCAGCTGGCTGTAATCATGACGCATCGTCTTGACTACCTCATAATCCTCATCATCTGCTTCGGCTTCTTTTATGGTTGCCTCCTGCAGGAATTTGCTCATGACCGCTATTGGCCGGCCGCCTATCGCAAGCACTCGTTTCCCTAAGCTTTTCTTTATATCATCCAGCTGATTGTGCAAATCCTCGGTATATTGCTCCATTAAATAGCCATAGGGACCTTTTGCATACCAATGGTAACGCTGCAGTTTGACATGCAGTACACTTACATTGGCTATTTGCTGGTTAAGAAAATCTACAAGATGCTGATTGTGCATGGCTAACGCCTCCTCTGGCTGTCAGCATGCCCAAAATCAGAACAATTTATTCCAAGTTTCCCTACCGACAATGCCATCTACTCCAAGTCCGTTGCTGCGCTGGAAATTGATGACGGCCTGCCTTGTATTTGGTCCGAATATCCCGTCTGCTGTTATACCTAACGCCCGCTGGATGCGGCGGACGTTTTCACCCCGTGAACCTGTCCGGATATAGCTTCCTGGGTATCGGGTACTTGCAGTTTGCTGCGCACTGCTTGCTGCTGTTGTACCGATATAGTTAAGCGGGTTGACTGCATTTGATTTTTCCACATTCCATCTGCCCCTGTGCAATTCAAAATGCAGATGCTGACCAGTGGAATCACCTGTATTACCCATATAGCCAATGAATTGTCCTTGTCTGACAGTATCACCTGCACGAACTTGCCGAGATCCCGATCGCATGTGAGCATATACTGTTTCATACGTTTGACCATTCAGCTGATGCACAATGAAGACAACTTCACCATATGATGTTGATACATAGGACCTGCTGACAGTACCTGCTGCCGCTGCGACTATACGCACCGTCCCAGACTGAGCCCAGTCGACACCATTATGGTCCGATCTTGCACCACGAAAACCGCTAGTCAGCCTTCCTGTGGTCGGTTGGATGAATAATGCCATACGAATACTCCTCCCTGTCAATTTTTAGGTTACAGGATAGTATAAGCAAGCTTTATGAGTGACGGAGCGGTGAACACCTAGACAAGCAAAAAAGGCGCAGTTGCCTGCGCCTATTGTACTCGTTTGAAAAGCTTCTCCAGTTCATAGGAAGTGAAACGGATGATAATCGGCCGCCCATGCGGACAGGTGAACGGATCCTGTGATGTGCGGAGCTCTTCCAAGAGATGGGACATATCGTCATAATTCAGATGATGGTTCGCTTTGATCGATCGCTTACAGGACATCATGATCGCTGCTTCTTCCTGCAGCTTTCGGATGTCTGCTTTACTTTCCTGCATCACTTGTTCGACGATTTCCCGAATGATCTCCTCTTCGAAGCCTTTGGGGAACCATTGCGGATGGGAACGCACGATATATGTGTGACCCCCGAACGATTCGAAAAACAAACCGACTGCTTCAAGCTCTGTCTTGTGTTGTTCGACTATCAATGCTTCCTGCTGGGTAAAATCAAATGTAAGCGGAATGAGCAGCTCTTGCAATTCCTTTTCCACTTCGCCGATTTTTTCCCGGTAATATTCATATTTAATACGTTCCTGCGCAGCATGCTGATCGATGAGAAAAAGACCTTCTTCATTTTCAGCAAGAATATACGTGCCATGATGCTGGCCGATCGGATACATCGCCGGTACAGCATATTCCGGCTCGGTTTCATTCTCTACCGGTATTTCATACTCTGTTTCCTGGACTATATGAGCAGATGAATCGATGACCGTCTCTGTTTCCGGCTCCGGCTGCTTCTCCTCAATGATTGGAGGAACAGTTTCCTTTACTTTATCAAAGAACCATTGCTCTTGTTGTATTTCTGGTTCTTTAGCTGGTTTACTTTCAAAGAAAGTGAAGCTTTGCTGTTCACTTTTTTCTTGTATTTTCTTCTGTTTAGGTGCGACAGCTTCCGGAATAAGCCGCTGCTGTCGGAGCGCTTTTGAGACAAGTTGCTCAACAGCATCAAATAATTCCTTTTCTTTGCTGAAACGAACCTCCAGCTTTGCTGGATGTACATTGACGTCCACTAGGACTGGGTCCATCTCAATAGTTATGACAGCGAGCGGAAATCTCCCGATAGGAAGCAGCGTATGGTATGCCTGCATGACCGCTTTCGCCAAAACTGGATTCCGAATGTATCTGCCATTGACGATAAACGATACATATTGGCGGGACGCACGATTTATTTCTGGTTTGGCAGCAAATACTTCCAGCTTGTAATCCAATGTTTCGTGTGATGCTTTGACCATTTTTTTTGCGACAGAATTACCGTAAATCTGGGCAGCGATCTGCAGCATATCTCCTCGGCCAGATGATTGAAACATCGGTTTATCGTTATGGGTCAGCTCAAAACGTATTTCCGGATGAGCAAGCGCAAGCCGGTTGATCACTTCTGATACGTGCCCAAGCTCCGTGTGGATTGTTTTCATATACTTCAGCCGGGCCGGCGTATTGAAGAACAAATGCCGCACCGTCATCTCGGTTCCTTTACGCGCATCACATTTGCCTCTTTCTTTGATTGTACCGCCATCCATGACAAGCTTTACACCAGCATTCTCACCCGTGCTTGTCTTGATTTCAAGCTGGCTGACTGCTGCAATACTGGCCAGCGCTTCTCCTCTGAATCCAAGTGTGCGGACATGGAACAAATCATGCTCATTCCGTATCTTGCTTGTGGCATGGCGGAAAAACGCCCGCTCTACATCATCCGGTTCCATACCATCACCGTTATCGACGATTTTGATTTCAGTCAGCCCTGCTTCCTGTACCGCCACCTTGATAACCGTACTGCCGGCATCGATACTGTTTTCTACCAGTTCCTTGACGACCGAAGCCGGTCGCTCGACCACTTCACCCGCTGCAATCTTATTCGCTAAATCATCCGGCATCAATTGAATCGCCATGTGGGAACCTCCTTACTTTTTCGCAGCCATTTGCTGTAATTTATATAATAGATTCATAGCTTCAAGCGGTGTTTGCTCCATCAGATTGATTGATGCAAGCTCTGCTATCACTTTATCAGCTTTATTATCTTGTTTTGTTTTTTTCTTTTCTGGTTCAGGCTCTGAGAAGAACGAAAGCTGGAAGTCCTCCTGTTCTTTCGCTGCCGGCTTGGAGACAGCTGGCTTTTCTCCCTGTCCTTCTAGTTCGTTGAGAATATGGGCAGCTCTCTGAATGAGACTGTCAGGAAGCTTAGCCAATTTCGCAACGTGAATGCCATAGCTTTCATCTGCTGCTCCTTCACGGATTTGATGCAGGAATACTACATTGCCATCATGTTCTTCTGCCCGTACGTGGACATTTCGGAGTTTATCCAGGTCCTCTTCAAGACTCGTTAGCTCATGATAATGAGTAGAGAATAATGTCTTGGCATGGATATTGTTATGAACATACTCAATGATGGCTTGCGCCAATGCCATTCCATCATATGTGCTGGTCCCTCTGCCGATTTCATCCAGCAGAATAAGACTCCTATCAGTGGCGTGCTCCAAGGCATGCCTCGACTCCAGCATTTCGACCATAAATGTACTCTGGCCAGAAACAAGATCATCTGCTGCACCGATACGAGTGAAAATTTGATCAAACAGCGGGAGATCAGCAGCTTCACATGGAACGAAGCAGCCGATTTGTGCCATGATGCTTGTCAATGCCACTTGGCGCATATAGGTGCTTTTACCGCTCATGTTCGGACCTGTGATCAGCAAAATATCAGATGTATTTCCCATTTGCACATCATTTGGCACGAACTGTCCAGTTTTCATCACTTTCTCAATGACAGGATGACGCCCTTCTGTTATCGCTACGGAACGATCCAAATTGAATGTCGGACGGGCATACCGCTGCTTTTCACTCACTTCCGCGAAGCTTTGCAGTACATCCAATTGACTTATTTGGTCAGCAAGAAGCTGCAGATCAGGGATATATGTTTTGACATGATCCCGGATTTCCATGAACAAGTTATACTCTAACTCCACGCTTTTTTCCTGCGCTTCTAAAATGAGTGCTTCTTTTTCCTTCAATTCTGGTGTGATGAAGCGCTCTGCATTGCTGAGTGTCTGTTTGCGCTCGTATTTCCCTTCAGGCAGCATCTGCAGATTCGCCCGTGTCACCTCGATATAATAACCGAAAACTTTGTTATAGCCGACTTTGAGTGATTTGATCCCAGTCTCCTCACGCTCTCGCTGTTCCAGCGCCGCAATCCACTGTTTTCCGTTCCTTGAAGCATCCCTGTACGTATCCAGCTGTTCATGGAAGCCGTCCTTCAGTATACCGCCTTCTCGGACACCAATCGGGGCATCTTCATGTAAGCTTTTCTCAAGGTATTCGCTCAGTTCTGGCAGCGGATTAAGCTCCCTGCCCATACGCAGCACTTCTTCTTCTTCAAAACTTGATAAAACTTGCTTCAATTCAGGCAGTTTCTCAAGTGTCCGTTTGAGCTGCAAAAGATCCCTGGCGTTCACATTTCCGAAAGCGACCCGGCCGGAAAGTCTTTCGATATCATAAACAGATTGCAAATGCTGACGGATTGTATCACGTTCGAAGAAATGATCAAGAAAGGCTTGGACTAAATCCTGACGTTTTGTGATCGCTTCTTTCTTAAGCAGCGGACGCTCCAGCCACTTCTTGAGCATACGCGCTCCCATTGCCGTAACTGTATCATCGAGCACCCATAGAAGGCTTCCGTGCTTGCCCTTCTTCAGAATCGTCTCTGTCAGCTCCAAATTCCGCTTGGAATACATGTCCAGTGTCATGAAGTGTTTAAGCTCCATCACTTGAAGCGGCTTCAAATGATCCAAGCCCCGCTTCTGCGTTCGTTCCACATAGTTTAACAGCATGCTGAAGCAATCCAGCAATCTTGCATCTGTCACGTTCCCAGTAAGTTTTTCCAGTGACGCACTTGTGCTGTTGTTCTCTTGATAGGATAATGTGACACCAAGACGAACCCGTAAATCATCCTGCAGCTGTTGATCCAGCTCTTCGCTAATAACGATTTCCCGTACCGGCTGGTTGTAAAGCTCACTTAAAAGACTATCAAATCCATCTTCCAGCAATGCTGCACGATTTTCACCCGTGGAAAGGTCATGATAAACAAGACTGTATGAACGGTCCTTGTTTTCGTGTACTGCTGCCAAGTAATTATTCTCTTTTTCATCCAGCATACCGTTTTCCATAACGGTCCCCGGTGTTATCAATTGGACTACTTCCCGTTTTACAACCCCTTTGGCTGTCTTCGGGTCCTCTACCTGTTCACAGATAGCCACTTTGTAGCCGCGCGAAACTAGTATTCTTATATAGTTATCAGCCGAATGATACGGAACGCCGCACATTGGCACTTTTTCCTCGACACCTGCATTCTTGCTTGTTAACGTGATTTCCAGTTCTTTTGTCGCTTTCAGCGCATCATCAAAGAACATCTCATAGAAATCCCCAAGCCGAAAGAAAAGGAATGCATCCTTATAGTCTGCTTTTATTCTTAAATACTGCTGCATCATCGGTGTGTAACCTGCCATTTTCCTACTCCCCTGTTTCATTGCAATTAGTTCTATTATAACACACGTGTTTTCTCTGTTTCCTCTGCAGTGTCATTCTGAAAAATACAAAAAAACGAGAGCATCTGCTCTCGTTCAGTCTTCATCGTCATCCTTTTTATCCAAGAAGTCCGGATCTACATCTTTGAAATCATCTTCCGTCAGCTCGTAATCCCAGTCTTCTTCTACATCCTCCACTAGACAGCCATCAGGATCTACTTTTACACAAAGCTTCGTTTCTCCGATAACTTCCACAAGGAATTCCTTCTCCACTTCAACGAAAATTTTCTGTCCGTGCTGTACTATCTTACATTCCAGGCAGTTCGGCTGCTGAATTGCTTTCGCATAAACATCATAATCGTCGTCAAGGCAGTTCTCGTCTTTGATGCTTAATTTGACCAATTCCTTATACTCGACTTTCTCCGAAACAACGTGCGTTTTCGTATTATCATTGTACGAATACCAAACGTTAACATCATAGGAACCGACTACTTCCACCCCTTTATCGCCTTTCTTTTTTGCGTGATAGCGGTGGTTGATGATCCAGCAGCCAAGGATGCTTGATGGTTTGTGTTCCGGTCGGATATGATCGATATTCTTGCTGAATTTACGTCCGCGGCCGATGACCGCTTTCGTGATGATCTCACGGTAATTCTGCTCTAGAAAACCCATCTTGCAAAAACCTCCTCTTTTTACATAGTCATGTTATGCAGGGTGTTCACCTATGGTGTCAGATAAAATACATCTCTTACCATAGCTGGACGCTCCTCCATTCTATGCACCTGCCTAAAAAGAGGTTATTGAAAGCATCTCGACTGGAGAGCCCAAAAGTAAAAAAAGAAACGGACTTATTTGTCCGTTTCTTCATCCTGAAATACCGTCTGCTGGATATTTTGTGAAATGCTCTGCAAGATGTGGTTCGTGATCACCTGGGATTCCTTGAATTCCTGTACAACTGGGATGCTGTCGATTTTCGCTTGGATCTCATCGATTTCCTTTTCCATTTGCTGCTGTGCTTCCCGCTTGCCGTAAGCCTGCAGATTAACAGCCTGCTTTTGCTTCATTTTGATTTGGTTGATATATGTTTGCACCTTCTTGTTCTCATTCAGCTTCGCTTCCAGCTGATGAAAATGTTCAATCTCATCCAGATTGCCCATATCTTCAGCCAATACTTCGGCTTGCTTGAGAATGTCTTCGGTGGAATAACTCATTATATGTTTACCTCCGCTGTTGTTTCTGCCAATTCACCATCGAGCGACCATGTTTTCGCTCGTTTTATCCGAACAGGGACGATCTTGCCGACCACCGATTTTGGTCCCCGGAAATTGACTAACTTGTTTTTCTCGGTATAACCTGCCAGTACGTCGGGGTTACGTTTGCTCTCCCCCTCTACCAGCACATGCACAATCTTACCTTCGTAAGCACGCATCGATAACGCCGCGTGTTCATCTATCACTCTATTCAATCGCTGCAGACGCTCTTTCTTCACTTCCATAGGGACATTATCTTCCCATCTGGCTGCTGGTGTTCCTTCGCGAGGAGAATAAATATACGTATAAGCTGCCTCGAAACCGACTTCTTCCACAAGAGTCAATGTCTCTTGGAACTGCTCCTCGGTCTCATTCGGAAAACCTACGATGATATCCGTCGTAAGTGTCACATTCGGGATAGAACGTCTGATTTTATTCACCAGATCCAGATACTCCTCCCTTGTATAACGCCGGGCCATTACCCGGAGTATCTCACTGCTCCCGGATTGAACAGGCAAATGTATATGATCGACAAGATTCCCGCCTTGGGCTAGTACCTCTATTAGTTTATCATCAAAGTCCCGTGGATGGGAAGTCGTGAAACGCACTCGCGGTATATCAATCTTCCTGATTTCATTCATAAGATTCCCAAGGCCAAAATCAAGATCAGGCAAATCTTTACCGTACGCGTTCACATTCTGACCCAGCAGCGTAATCTCCTGATACCCTTGAGCAGCCAGCTGTCTCACTTCCTGGATAATATCCTCCGGACGACGACTCCGCTCCTTGCCACGTGTGTAAGGGACGATACAATATGTGCAGAACTTATCGCAGCCATACATAATATTGACCCAAGCCTTTATCTTGCCTTTCCGCGCTTTGGGGAGGTTCTCAATGACATCGCCTTCCTTGGACCATACCTCCAAAACCATTTCCTTGCTGTATTGTGCTTCTTTTAAAAGCTGTGGAAGCCGGTGGATATTGTGCGTCCCGAATATCAAATCAATATGATGATGCTTTTTCAAAATTCGGTTTACAACTGTTTCCTCCTGGGACATGCAGCCGCAAACTCCCAGAATCAAACCTGGTTTCTCAAGCTTCAATGGCTTCAGATGCCCAATCTCACCAAACACTTTATTTTCTGCATTTTCTCGAATGGCACAAGTGTTGAGGAGAATCACGTCGGCCTCGTTTGTATCGGTTGTCGGGGAATATCCCATTTCCAGCAGCAAACCAGCCATAACTTCGGTATCATGTTCATTCATTTGGCATCCGTACGTTCGGATGAGGAACTTCTTGCCAAGACCCGCATCCTGCATTTCTGGGGGAATCGTGAAATCATAATGGAATGTGACATCTTCCCTTCGCCGTTTTTTCGCCTGTTTTAAATCTGGTGGCTGATACGTCGACTGGAAATACTTTGCGAAATCTGCTGTGGTCTTCTCATGAAGCGGCTTCTCAACTGGTTTTGTCTGTTCTGCAGCTATCAAACTCACGGATTTACGCTGTTCTTCATTCACTTATTCCTGCTCCCCCATTCATTGCTTTCATTTGTCTACATTATACCAATGCCTATTGCAGTGTCCAAGTATTGGAAATAAAAAAGCCCCGCCTTTGGCGGGACTTATCGTGGTTCCACAATCAACTTGATGGCAGTCCGTTCTTCGTTGTCGATCATTATATCCGTAAATGCCGGGATACAAACCAGATCGACTCCACTCGGGGCAACAAAGCCTCTCGCAATGGCAACAGCTTTCACTGATTGATTGAGTGCTCCTGCTCCTATTGCCTGGATTTCTGCTGAGCCGCGTTCTCTTAATACGTTCGCAAGTGCGCCTGCTACTGAGTTTGGATTGGATTTCGCTGAAACTTTTAGTATATCCAACACTGGTACCTCCTTCGTTTACTGGACTACTTTCCTTTTTACTATATTTCTGCAAGATAGTAGATATGCCCATTTCGGGCGATGTCTGAAAAAAGTGATACGGCCTGTCCTGGTTCATACTGTAAACAAAAGACCTAGTGAAGGAGCAGCAAAGATCAATCCATGTACGGGTGGTCATCATTGATCAGGATGCGTTTGATGGAAGAAGCCTTCCCCGTTTGCGGATCCAGATCGATTACTACTCCATTTAATTGTGATTTACCCTTTTTTGGTACTTCAAAACGTACCGGGAGACCTGTAAGGAATCTTTTGATGACTGCTTCCCGTTCCATTCCGAGGATCGCTTCATACGGACCCGTCATACCAGCATCCGAAATATATGCTGTGCCTGCAGGTAATATCCTTTCATCAGCTGTCTGCGTATGTGTATGGGTACCAACAACAGCACTGACACGTCCATCGACATACCATCCAAAAGCTTGCTTCTCGCTTGTTGCTTCTCCGTGGAAATCGACGAAAATCAAATTCGTCCGTTTACGTGCCTCTTCGATAAGGCGGTCAGCTTCACGGAATGGATCATCTGCAGGCATCATGAACGTTCTTGCCAGCAAATTGATGATTGCTACTTCATGCTGATTCACCTTCACATAAATAATCCCCTTACCAGGTGTACCTGGCGGTAAATTCGATGGGCGGACAAGGTATTTCGCATCATCTATGAATTCAAAGATATCCCGCTTATCCCATGTGTGGTTCCCCATTGTGATTGCTTGTGCTCCCCATTCCAGGAACTGTTTGTATATCCGTTCATTGATTCCTTTACCGTCCGCACTATTCTCCCCATTTATAATGGTAAGCTGCGGCTGATACCGCTGCTTCAAGCGCGGCAAATATTCCTGTACCATCTGACGTCCCGGCTCACCGACAACATCTCCGATAAATAATAACTTCATAATCAAATCCCTCTCTGCATCTCAAACTTGTAGTAAGTATAGTCTACCATTAAAAAAAGCGGCACAGGGCCGCTTTCTTATTTTGCATATTCAACTGCGCGTGTTTCCCGGATAACCGTAACTTTAATATGTCCCGGATAATCCAACTCGCTTTCAATTCGTTTCCGGATATCCCGTGCGACTTTGACGGATTCCAAGTCGTTGATTTCATCCGGCTTCACCATGATGCGAATCTCACGTCCAGCCTGAATGGCGAAGGATTTCTCCACACCCTGGAAGGATTCTGAAATCTCCTCCAGTTTTTCCAGACGCTTGATGTAGTTTTCCAGTGTCTCGCTTCTCGCTCCCGGACGGGCTGCGGAAAGGGCATCTGCTGCAGCGACTAACACTGCAATAATCGATGTTGCTTCCTCATCCCCGTGGTGGGAAGCGATGCTGTTGATGACGACTGGATGCTCTTTGTATTTAATTGCGAGTTCTTTCCCGATTTCAACGTGGCTGCCTTCAACCTCGTGGTCGATTGCTTTACCGATATCATGCAGGAGTCCCGCACGTCTGGCCAAGGTAACGTCCTCGCCCAGTTCAGCTGCAAGTAATCCTGATAGGTAAGCGACCTCAGTCGAGTGCTTCAATACGTTCTGGCCGTAACTTGTGCGATACTTCAATCTTCCAAGTATCTTGACAAGGTCCGGATGCAAGCCGTGGACACCAACTTCGAAGGTCGTTTCCTCACCAATCTCGCGAATATACTCATCCACTTCACGTCTGGATTTCTCCACCATTTCCTCTATGCGAGCTGGGTGGATACGTCCATCCTGTACAAGTTTCTCGAGTGCGATTCGTGCGATCTCACGACGGACAGGATCAAAACCAGACAGGATGACCGCTTCAGGTGTATCATCAATGATCAGATCAATTCCCGTAAGCGTTTCTAACGTACGAATGTTACGGCCTTCCCGTCCGATAATGCGTCCTTTCATCTCGTCATTCGGCAAGTTCACGACTGATACAGTCGTTTCCGCAACGTGATCGGCTGCGCAGCGCTGAAGTGCAAGGGAAAGAATGCTCTTCGCTTTCTTATCGGCCTCATCTTTGGCACGATGTTCCGCATCTTTGATCATGACAGCTGCATCGAAGGCAACTTCCTTCTCGACTTTGTCCAGCACGATTTGACGTGCTTCATCAGACGTATAGCCGGAAATCCGCTCCAATTCGAGCTGCTGTTCTTTCACCAAGACTTCCACTTTGCTTTCCAATTCTTCAATTTGTTGTTGTTTTTCTGCTAATAATTGTTCCTTTTTCTCTAACGTAATTTCACGCTTATCAAGCGTATCGCTTTTACGGTCCAGATTCTCTTCTTTTTGCATCAGACGGTTTTCCTGCTTCTGCAGTTCAAGACGACGCTCACGTAATTCCTGCTCCGTCTGCTGACGCAGCTTGAAGTTCTCATCCTTCGCTTCGAGAAGTGCTTCCTTCTTAGACGTTTCCGCATTGCGATGGCCTTCTTCTACTATTTGCTTCGCCAATTCCTCCGCACTGGAGATTTTTTTCTCAGCAATAGATTTGCGAACAAGATAACCAACAACACCACCGACGATTAGAGCAAGCAAAATGGAGATGATTAGGTAAAATAGTTCCATGATTTCACCTCCCCTGCTATGAAATTGTACAAACATGTCTGTCGGCATGCACAATGTTTTTCATAAAAAAACCTATGGTAACCTTTGAGAAGTATAATAAAAAAGAAAATTATACAAATCAATTTTAATCCTGTGTTCGCATGTTGTCAAGAAAACATGGAAAGTACTAGAAAATTACCGTATATAAAAAGCCTTCGGCTGTAACCGAAGGCTTTGTCTTACATATCAAGTGTTTCTTGTTCTTCTGACAACGCTTCTTCAGGGAGCTTCTTATCTGCATCGAGATTATAGTGATCGCGTACAGTCATCTGAATTGTTGTAGCAATTTCAGGGTTCTCTTTCAAGAACTGCTTCGCATTTTCACGGCCTTGGCCAAGACGCTCTTCATTATAGGAGTACCAAGCTCCACTTTTCTGAACGATATCCAAGTCGCTCGCGATATCGATGAGTTCCCCTTCTCTGGAGATACCTTCGCCGTACATGATATCTACTTCCGCTTGTTTGAAAGGCGGTGCCACTTTGTTTTTGACTACTTTGATTCTAGTTTTGTTACCGACCATGTCATTACCTTGTTTGAGAGTCTCCGCACGGCGCACTTCCAAACGAACTGAGGAATAGAACTTCAGTGCGCGTCCGCCTGGTGTTGTTTCCGGGTTACCGAACATAACGCCGACTTTCTCACGAATCTGGTTGATGAAGATAGCAGTCGTTTTGGACTTGTTGATAGCTCCGGACAATTTACGAAGTGCCTGGGACATCAAACGAGCCTGCAAACCAACATGAGCATCTCCCATTTCCCCTTCGATCTCTGCTTTTGGTACAAGTGCAGCTACTGAGTCGACAACAACGATGTCAACCGCACCGCTTCGTACAAGCGCCTCGGCGATTTCCAATGCTTGTTCTCCAGTATCCGGCTGGGAAAGCAAAAGCTCATCAATATTGACGCCAAGCTTCTGTGCATAAACTGGATCAAGTGCATGCTCTGCATCGATGAAAGCTGCTTGTCCGCCATTGCGCTGTGCTTCCGCAATTGCATGCAAGGCAACTGTTGTTTTACCAGAGGATTCCGGACCATATATCTCAATAACACGGCCTTTTGGATATCCGCCTACACCAAGGGCTATATCAAGGGCAAGAGAACCGCTGGATACAGTGGAAACCTTCTGTTCTGCTCTTTCGCCTAGTTTCATGATGGAACCTTTACCGAATTGTTTCTCTATTTGTCTCAAAGCCATATCAAGGGCTTGTTTACGCTCACTCAAATGTATTTCCTCCTTTGGATTATCTATATCTATTTTAACTTGTTTTTTGAGATATAACAAGCAAAAAGCGAATAAATGTTCCCTTTTTTATTTATCCCGAACATATCGATAAAGACAATTCATCCAGGCAAAAAGAGCATTTATTCGCTTCAAACAATAGTCAAATCATGATTTCAAGTAATGGAACAGCATATCGAAGCCTTTTTTCACCGCCTGAGCCCGAACACCCTGACGCGAGCTTCGAATGGATAGCTCGGTAGTACGCGTTTGCTTGCCTTTTTCATGAAGACTGATAAAGACAGTGCCGGGATCCTTGCCTTCGGAACCATCCGGACCGGCAACACCAGTGAAACTGATACCGATATCGGCACCTGATAAGCGCACCGCGTTCTCAGCCATCTCGATGGCACATTGCTCACTTACTGTACCTTCATTTTGGATCGTTTCTTCCTTCACACCCAGCACATGCTGTTTCATGCTAGGGGCATAGGTGACGAAGCTGCCAAGAAAGACCTCGGAAGCACCGCTCAAGGAAACAAGCGCATCGGCGAATAGGCCGCCTGTCAGGCTTTCTGCACTAGCCAATGTAAACTGCCGTTTCTTCAGCAACTCGAACACCTGCTGCTGTACAGATGTTTCGTCGTACCCATAAAAATACTCGCCGACGCGCTCCATTACTTCTTTCTCTACAACATCGATCAAACGGTCTGCTTCTTCCTTCGTTTCAGCACGGGCAGTAAGCCGTACAGCAACTTCCCCTTCAGAGGCATACGTTGCGATCGTTGGATTTTCCTGTACCTGAATCAAATCAAGCAAATCCGTTTCCAATTGTGACTCCCCAATTCCGATGAAATGAAGCAGGCGGGACTGCAAAACAGACTGAAGCTGATATTTCTCCCGTACATAAGGCAAAACATGATCAGACATGATCTGTTTCATTTCACGTGGTACTCCCGGCATAAACGCCCACACCACGCCATCATGCTCTACAAGCATGCCAGGTGCCATTCCTACTGTGTTTTCCAGCACTTTTGCCCCTTCGAATACGCGCGCTTGCTTATGGTTGTTCGGAGACATTGTGCGTCCTCGCTTAACGAAGAACTCTTTGATCCGATCCATGGAAACTTTATCTTCATGCATTTCCAAACCGGATATGAGCTGAAATGCTTCCCTTGTCAGATCATCCTCAGTCGGGCCAAGTCCGCCGGTTACAAGGACAAGATCTGCGTCACGCTGTGCTTTTGCGAACGACGATTGCACGCGGGAAAGATTGTCGCCTACTACATGATGGTAAAATACGTTGATTCCATGATCGGCAAGCTGCTTGGAGATCCATTGCGCGTTCGTGTTGTTAATTTGGCCAATGAGGATTTCCGTACCTACAGCTATCACTTCTGCATTGATTTGCTTCATTTTATTTCGACTCCTTCATGACACTCCAGTTTCTTACAAAGTAGTCGACTCCGGATACGATTGTCAAAATCAGTGCCACATACAGGCAAATTGTCGCAAATGGAAATCCGAGATATGAAAATGGCCAGTTATGCAGCAGCAATGCGCTGATAGCGACGATTTGCACCGCTGTTTTCTGCTTACCCATCTTACCTGCAGCCATTACAAGACCTTCACCTGCGGCAACAAGACGTAATCCTGTAACAGCAAATTCACGACTGATGATGATGATCGTAATCCAAGCCGGCGCTAAGTCTAATTGTACCAGTAAAATGAGTGCAGCTGAAACAAGTAGCTTGTCCGCTAGCGGGTCAAGGAATTTACCAAGATTCGTCACCAGATTATATTTACGGGCATAGTACCCATCCACCCAGTCGGTACATGATGCAATGATGAATAGAATCGCACCAGCTAAATGGTTCACTGGCAGTGTTGTGTCACCGATATCAAGTGTTCCCCAATCAAATGGAACTGCCAACAAGATGATGAAGATCGGAATCAGGAAAATTCGGGATAAAGTAATTTTATTGGGTATATTCATGACTGCCTCCTATGTATGTACAGATAAACATAAGTTAAACCCTTTCCATAAACGTAAAGGGTTTAACTTGTTCATTATTTCTTGATATTTACTGTAATGGTCTGAACATCGTTATCAATCGGGAATGTCAGTTCCTGACCATTGATCTCCAGTTTTGTTGCTCTTGCAAAACCAGTCTTGACAGAGACTGTCTCCAAATCACTTACATCCTGCTCCACAGGCTCACTGCCGGAAGCGATAGTGCCAGTGTAAACATTTCCAGCATTATTGCCATCGCCGACTTGCAGCCATGCATCTCCATCTTCTGCAGAAAGCTTCAGCGTTACTTCATCACCAGCATTTTCAAGCGTATAAGTCGTAACGGGATTGCTGGCAGTACCTTCTTCATCCACAGATAATTTAGGTTCTTCTGCCTGCTCCTCTTCCTGCTTTGCTTGCTCTTCTTCTGCAGCGTCATTCGCTTGCTCCTCGGAATCAGCAGACTGTTCAGCACTATCAGCATCAGATTCCTGCTCTGCTGACTGATTGCTATCGGTTACTTGATCCTCATTTTGCTGCTGATTGGCTGAATTATTACCATTGTTATCATTAGATCCACCTGCATAAAGGAAGACAACAACAATGATAGCCGCCAATACAATCAGTCCAATGATAATGGAAGATAAATATGGGATGCCTTTGCGTTCCTTGCGTGGAGGCCTGTCATTTTCCCGAACGCGGCTGCGTTCCTGACGGGAAGGTGCCTCATTCTCTCCCTGAACCGGTGCGGCAGCTGTAACTTCCTGCTGCTGTTCTTGCTTCGGCTCGAGCACTTCATCTGGATTAAGTCCTACTGTCTGCGCGTATTCCTTGATGAAAGCGCGTGTGTAGAATTCCCCCGGCATGACGCTGTGGTTATTTTCCTCAATTGCTTTCAGATAACGCTTTTGAATTTTGGTGCGCTGTTGTACGTCCTCCAAAGTCATTCCTTTGGATTCTCTTGCCTCCCTGAGCTTAGCACCAATGTCCATTACTACCACCATCCATCTTTAAAATTGCTTAAATCTGTCTGAATTCCGGCTCATAGATGATTTTTTCATCATCGTGGTTCCGAAGTTCAATAATATAATCGAAATGATCCAATGTAAACTCCGTATCCCGGACAAATATATCTGGATGTTCGATTACTTTTGCTACAGGAAGCCGCATCACTTCGCGCACAAGCTCCCAATGACGCTCACTCGCTCGGCTGGTCGAAACAATTCCGTCGATGATAAAGAGGTTGTCCTCATTGTATTCATCTTGCAGCAGCTGATTCCTTGCTGTTTGCTTCAGAAGGGTGCTGGAGACGAACAGCCAGCGTTTGTTGGCACTGACACTGGCAGCAACAATCGATTCTGTTTTCCCGACACGAGGCATCCCACGTATTCCTATTACCTTAGAGCCTTCCTGTTTAAACAATTCTGCCATGAAGTCGACCAGAAGTCCGATTTCACTCCGGACAAAACGGAATGTCTTCTTATCATCCACATCCCTATGTATATATCTTCCGTGCCTGACAGCAAGCCTATCTCGAAGCTTTGGCTCCCGAGACTTTGTGATATGTACATGTTCCATTGTCCGCAGAATGGAATGGAGACGAATGATTTGTAATTCCTTTTCTGCTGAAAGCAGCATACCGCGCCGTTGGTTCTCCACTCCATTGATCGTCTTGATGTTGATGGACAACATACCGAGCAAAGAAGAAATGTCCCCTAATAATCCCGGCCGATTATGCTGTATTTCATATTCCAAGTACCATTCCAATGTTTCCATAGAAAAGCTCCTTTACAGGAAAATAGCGTCTTATATAACGAAAACCTATTCTTACTATAAAGGAAAACGATAGATTAGAAAAGCCATAACAAGCTTATGTGTAACTATAAAGAAAACCTGCTTCTTTAAAAGAAGCAGGCTTCAATGAAGTTGGCCGCTTATTCAGCGTGTGTGGCCATTGTCTTGGACAAGCTTTACCATAATGTTGGCGATTGCTTGCTTCTCATCCTGGGATGCGACAGTCCAAAGGTCACGAAGAATTTTTTCTTCCGTATTCTTTGCGTCAACTTTCGTCGCAAGATAATCCCCGATTTCATATGCAATGCCAGAGACAGTATCATTCTCCATCCCTTTGCTTTGCGCCTGATGCAGGCGATCACCTAGGAAGTCTTTCCAAGAATCAAAATTATCAAGAACAGACATGGTGTATTCCTCCTTCATTAGCTTGCATCTTAGCTTTTGACAGAAGGGGTTTCCTTATACAAAAAATATGACTTAATTTCACCAGCCGCCGTTTACTTGGAGAGCATGTCCGTTCACATATGCGGCATTATTGCTGAGCAGGTAACTGACCGCATCCGCTACTTCGCATACTTGTCCGAAACGGTTCATCGGGATATCTTCTGACAGCTGCGCTTTCTCTTCTTCAGATAGATGGCTGTTCATCACTGTTTCAATCGCTCCGGGTGTTACAGCATTGATTCGTACACCGCTTGTCCCGGCTTCCTTGGCCAAACCTTTGACAAACCCGATTTGAGCAGCTTTAACGCTCGAGTACGCGACTTCAAAGCTTGCACCTCGTTCTCCCCAAATGGAGGAGACAATAACGATTTCACCTTTTCTTCGTGCAAGCATCGACGGCAGAATATGCTGGCATATTCGCCATGGCGCTTTTACATGAACAGCGAGCAGATCATCCATTTCTTTGCTCGTCATATCCTGGAACAGGCCATAGTGGGCCATACCGCCAGCATAAACGAACTGATCGATCGGGAAAGACAGAAAACGGAGAAGCTTTGACAAATCGGCTTCATTCGTCAAATCAGCCTTGATCGTACCTAACACGCTTTCCGATATATCACGGCTCAGTACTTCCATCGCCTGATCATTTCGATTGTAATGAAGCAATAACTGGTGTCCCTCACTGGCAAGCTGACGGGCGCAAGCAGAGCCTATAGCCCCGCTTGCGCCCGTGATGAAAATAACCTTGCCCATGTTTAAGACTCCTGAGGGAGGATTTGGCAGACAGCCAAACGGTCTTCATTGAACCACTCTTTGAGAAAATCATTCGCATCATCCGCAGTCAGTTTTTCGATTGCAGGTACGATATCGAACAAATCCACTCCAGCAAGATGATATTGGATGAAACGGTTGGAAACAAACTCCAAACTGTTCATCGCTCTAAGCATTTGACCGATTGTTTTCTTCTTCATACGTTCCATTTCATCTCTGGTAACAGTATGGTCCTTCATACGCTGCAGCATTCCTTTGACAGTATCAGCAAAGCGATCTGGCTCTTTCGTATTACCGCCGATGATGGAGAAGCCGAAGTTTTTCTCCAGACTTGTTTCGAATCCGAAGCTGTCGTCAATCAAATCATTTTTGTACAATTCCTCATAATAGACACCGCTCTTAGAGAAATAAAAATCCAGTACCATATCTGTTAATAATTCTTGTTTCAGATATGCTTCCGGAGATGCATAATCTGTGTTCTCTTTGATCCCGACCATACATTTCGACACACTGACAGGCATTCGGACCTGTTTTTTCTTTTCTGCCACAGTTTCTGGCTCTTCAGGGAAGAAGCGCTCGATCTCAGCAGGCGGTGCGAATGTCTTGCTATCCTGATTTGCCCGGATAAGTTCCAACATTTTCTCTTCATCAATATTACCTGTCACGAATAGTGTCATGTTCGAAGGATGATAGAACGTGTTATAGCAAGTATAAAGGTCTTCCTTTGTAATTTCCTGAATGGATTCAACCGTTCCGGCAATGTCAATCCTCACAGGATGCGATTGGAATAGGCTTTGGATAGTGCCAAAGAAGGAGCGCCAATCGGGCTGATCATCATACATGCGAATTTCCTGGGCGATAATTCCTTTTTCCTTTTCGACCGATTTATCAGAGAAATACGGGTCCTGTACGAAATCAAGTAATGTCGTCACATTCTCTTCTATATGAGAAGTTGCTGAAAACAGATAAGCTGTCTGTGTGAAGCTAGTGAAAGCATTCGCAGATGCACCTTGCTTGGTGAAATCCTGGAACACATCCCTATCTTCTTTCTCGAAAAGCTTATGCTCCAAAAAATGCGCAATGCCTTCTGGTACGGTGATTTTCTCTTTACCCTCAAGCGGAACGAAGGTCTGATCGATAGATCCATAATTTGTTGAGAAAATAGCATATGTTTTCGCCATCTCCGGCTTGGGCTGCAAGAATACCTTCAGACCATTCGGAAGCGTTTCTGCGTAAATTGATTCCTGTAATTGTTCATATTGTTTCTTATGCATTCTTATCGGCCTCCTTATTCGTCAGCAGGTACACGGTATCCAGTTGAACCTTTTTCGCTACTTGCAGCACATCGTCCAGTGTTACTTGACGGATTGTATCCAGCAGCTGTTCAATAGTTATGTTTTTGTTCCCCATCACTTGCTGGTATAGCGTTTCGATATGGCCTGCGGGGTTGTCGATAGTCTCTAAAATTTGACTGACGATAAGATCTTTCACTTCTTCGACTTCAGAACCTTCGAATTCTCCAGCTTGCATGGCATCAAGCTGGGCATCGATGATTTCCTTCGCTTTCTGATAATCTTTCGGATCGATTCCAGAGAAAACGAATAATAGGCCTTTGTGGCTTTCAAAACGTGAAGCAGCATAATATGCCAGGCTGTGCTTTTCCCTCACATTCCGGAACAGCTTCGAACTCGGGAATCCGCCGAATAAACCATTGAACACCTGCAACGCAGCATAATCCGGATCATCATAACGGATATTCGTACGATAACCAAGGTGGAGCTTGGCTTGCTGTACGTCCTGTGTCTCGATTACTTCCTTGACATCAGCAGAAGCTGGATGAATAGATGCAGCTTGTTCTTCAAGGACAGTAACTTCCCTTTCCAGGAATGGCTGGACGGCCTTTTCAGCTATTTCGCTCTCTACATCGCCAAGAATATAAATATCCATTTTATCTTGATTCAGCATATTTTCATAAAAACCATACAGTTTGCTTCCGTTCATGTCTTCCAGATCTTCTTCATACCCATGCACATGGAGGCTGTACGGTTCATCTTTGCACATTTCATCGATGAGACGCATATTTGCATAGCTCATCTTGTCATCCTTTAACGCCACCATCTTTTGTTTCAGTGTCTGTATTTCGCGTGAAACGATGGAATCAGTGAAAGCTTTATCTTCAGTTTTCGGTTCAAAAAGGATCTCACGCAGCAGATCAACTGCTTTTTCGAATAAAGGAGTCCGGTCACTTAAATAATTTTCATTAGCAACATCGAGACGAAGCGTGATGATATGCTTCTCTCCTTTTTTTGTACCTGATATAGACAGGATAGCACCATACAAGTCGTCGAGTTTGAGTCGCAATGCACGCGCATCCGATAGATTGGCTGTGCCCTGCTGCAGTACATATGGAAGCAGCGCCCTGGCTGTAATGGTCTCCCGCACAAGCGGCGCCTGCAATTTCACTGCTATGCTGATTGTCTTATATTTTTTAGTCGGAATAAGATGCAGCGTTGCACCTTTTCCTGTGATGATTTTTTCACCTGCGATTTTCATGAGGAACCTCCCTGACTTCTGTTATGTATAGCTTCTCTAGTTTTGCTTATATATATCCGACAATCCTCGCTATGATTACCATATTAATGAAAAAACGCCCAGAAGTAAACGAATCGGTTTGCACAAAAAGACCCGATGCTTAAAAAGCATCGGGTCTTTCGTCTTAGCGGCTTCCTTTAATGTATGGTACACCGCTTGCTTTTGGAGCTACCGAACGGCCGATGAATCCAGCCAAAGCCAGAATAGTCAGCACATAAGGTGCAATCAGCAAGTAAACTTGCGGTACATTTTCAAGCAATGGAATGGAAGAACCGACTACACTTAAAGATTGGGCGAAACCGAAGAACAAAGCTGCCCCCATTGCCCCAAGCGGATTCCACTTCCCAAAAATGACTGCTGCAATGGCCATGAAGCCTTGTCCAGCAATTGTAGATACAGAGAAGTTTTGAGATATCGTCATAGCGAACACCGCACCGCCGATTCCGGCAAGTGCGCCGGAAATGATGACACCGATATATCTTGTCGTATAAACTTTGATACCATTCGTATCTGCAGCCATAGGATGCTCCCCGACCGCACGGATGCGAAGACCAAATGGAGTCTTAAACAGCACGTACCATGCAAGGAAAGAAAGAACAATAGCAACATACGACGTAATATACATATTGTTGAAGAACATATTCCCTATTACTGGAATATCAACTAAGAATGGAACGTCTGTTGTATAAATCGGCTGTGAAATGAAATCGGTCTGGCCTTTTCCAAAGATCTGTTTGATCATGAAAACGCCAAATCCAAGTGCCAGCATGTTTATTGCTACCCCTGTAACCGTCTGATCTGCACGGAAAGTGATCGTAGCAACAGCATGTATCAAAGAGAACAGCATACCGGCAACCATAGCAACCAATATGGAAATCCATGGCGTGGCCGTTCCTAAGGCATCAGCATAAAGCAAATTGAACGTTACCGAAGAAAATGCCCCGATGACCATGAGACCTTCCAAACCGATATTGACGACACCAGATCGCTCACTATACACACCGCCCAATGCGGTGAAAATAAGAGGAGCGGCAAAGAACAGCGTTTGCGGAATAATAGAATAAAGGATATCCAGCATTTTATTTTTTCTCCCCTTTTTTCAATTGCAGCAGTGCCCAGCGGATGATGAAGCCGGAAGCAACAAAAAGAATGATCAATGCAATGACAATTTCGATGATTTCATTCGGTACACCCGCTGTGGACATATTAAGCGAGCCCACTTTCAGGAATCCGAATAAACTTGCTGACAGCACAACTCCAAATGGGTTGTTTCCTCCTAGAAGTGCTACAGCGATACCATCAAAACCAAGGTTTGAGAATGCTGTATTTGTGAATGCATTACCGAAGCTTCCAAGACCTTGCATTGCACCAGCCAGACCCGCGAATAGACCTGAGATCAGCATAGAGATGACAATGTTTCGTTCCACTTTCATCCCTGCATAATTGGAGGCATGCTGATTGTAACCAACAGCTTTTAATTCAAACCCGAGCTTCGTGCGTTCCAGGATGATCCACATAACAAGCACCATCAATAAAGCAACGATGAAGCCAAGGTGCAAGCGGGAACCTGTTAATCCGATCAAGAAGTCATTTGTAAGAGATGCAGTTTGCTTAACTGGCTCTGTTGTCTCCTGATTGTCTGTCAGCACAGAGCGGATCAAATAGTTTGTAATATGAAGTGCAATGTAGTTCATCATGATGCTTACAATAACTTCATGTACACCAAGCTTTGCCTTCAGGATACCTGGTACAAAAGCCCAAACTGCTCCAGCCGCCGCTGCTGCGAGCAGTGCTAGCGGTAAATGAATGAAAGCAGGCGCATCAACTGCAGTACCTACCCAAACAGCTGCAACCCAGCCGACTAACACCTGACCTTCTGCACCGATGTTGAACAAGCCGGTACGGAAAGCGAATGCGATTGCCAAACCGGTCAATATATATGGTGTGATGCGGTTTACTGTTTCCGACATGAAGAACGGGCTGTCAAAAACGCCATTCCATAGTGCTTGATAGCCGAGAATCGGATTATAACCGAAAATGAGCATGATAATTGCACCGGCAACCAAACCAAGGATGACCGAGATGATTGGTATGATGAAATTGAACTTTGTGCTGGAAAACATTAGTTTTGCGCCCCTTCTTTCTCAAGCTTTGAACCTGCCATCAATAATCCGAGCTCTTGTTCGTTTGTTTCCTTCGGATTTACTGTTGCAATGATTTTCCCATCGAACATAACAGCAATACGATCACTTACATTCAAGATTTCATCTAATTCGAATGAAACGAGCAGGACAGCTTTTCCTTGATCACGCTGTTCGATCAGACGCTTATGGATGAATTCAATCGCCCCCACGTCAAGACCGCGTGTCGGCTGCGCTGCAATTAATAAATCCGGGTTCCGATCGATTTCGCGGCCTATGATTGCTTTTTGCTGGTTTCCTCCGGACAATGTACGTGCTTTCGATAGATGACTAGGAGTACGAACGTCGTATTCTGCAATCAGCGCTTTCGCTTTATCGAAAATCCGTTTGAAGGACAGGAAGCCGCCGGTTGAATAAGGCTTTTGATAATAAGTTTGCAGCACGATGTTTTCCCCTATGGAGTAATCGAGTACTAAACCAAGCTTGTGGCGATCCTGCGGGATGTGCCCTACTCCGCTCTCTGTAATCGCACGAACTGGCATATTGGTTATGTCCTGATTTTTCAGCGTCACTTTTCCTGCCGATTTTTTTCGAAGTCCGGTAATTGCCTCAATTAATTCTGTTTGACCATTTCCATCAACTCCGGCAATTCCGACAATTTCGCCTGCTCTGATTTCAAGATCCAGTTGTTTCACCATATCCACATGGCGGGAATCCTGTACTGTCAGACCTTCAATAGAAAGAATTGTTTCTTTTGGTTCTGCAGGTTTCTTCTCGGTAGAAAAGCGTATTTCACGACCTACCATCAAGGAAGCAAGTTCATTCGGATTCGTTTCCGAAACGTCAACTGTCCCGATACCCTGTCCCTTCCTGATTACTGTACAGCGGTCACACACTTCCATGATTTCTTTCAATTTATGCGTGATCAAAATGATGGATTTGCCTTCTTTGATCAATGTCCGCAAAATGACAATAAGTTCTTTTATTTCTTGTGGTGTCAAAACAGCTGTAGGCTCGTCCAGTATGACAACATTTGCACCGCGATACAGGGTTTTCAGGATTTCCACCCGCTGCTGCATACCAACGGAAATATCGCTGATTTTCGCTGTGGCATCCACTTGCAAACCGTAACGGTCTGAAAGTTCCTGCACTTCGCGAACCGCTTTTTTCATGTCGATCTTAAGACCTTTTTTCGGCTCACTGCCTAGAACTATGTTTTGCGCAACTGTGAAGGTGTCAATAAGCATGAAGTGCTGATGCACCATTCCGATACCCAATCTATTGGCAACATTCGGATCATTGATTTCGACTTTCTTTCCGTCTACGCGGATTTCTCCCTTTTCCGGCTGATAAAGACCGAACAGGACGTTCATCAGTGTGGATTTTCCTGCGCCATTTTCTCCTAGCAGCGCATGGATTTCTCCTTTTTTCACTTGAAGCGTGATGTTGTCATTGGCGACAATTCCGGGAAATTCTTTGCGAATGTTCAGCATTTCGATTACATAATTCTCCATATTTTACACTCCTTCTCGGAATTACGAACTTTCTTTGATTCTGTTCAAAAAAAAATCGTCAAATGAAGCGGGGAATTGTCTAATTAAAAGACGCTTCAGTTGAAGATTTTTTTATAAAGGGCTAGAGTGCGTACTCTAGCCCTTCTGTTTTCTTATAGAGAATCTACATATGCTTTCAGTTCGTCATCCGTAGTCGGAACAGTCACATCACCATCGATGATTTTTTGTTTCCATTCGTCTACAGCTGTTTTGATATCGTCTGTGTATGCTTCTTTGTTTGTTTCTGCAATACCGATTCCATCATCTTTCAAACCGTAAGATACGATTTCTCCACCAGGGAATTCACCATCTTTGGATTTCTGCGCAACATCAGCTACTGCAACATCAACAGCTTTCAGCATGCTTGTAAGCGTTACGTTGTTATCTCCAATTTGGCCTTCATCATACTGGTCACGGTCAACACCGATTACCCAGTAGTTTCCTTCTGGATCATTGTTTTTCAAGTCTTTTGCTTGTGCGAATACACCGTTACCAGTACCGCCGGCAGAATGATAGATAACATCAACGCCAGAGTTGTACATGTTGGATGCAATCAATTTACCTTTATCAGGTGCACCGAAGGAACCAGCGTACTGTACATCCACTTCGATATCTTTATTGACTGATTTCGCACCAGCTACGTATCCTGCTTCAAACTTTTTAATCAATTCACTTTCTTCTCCACCAACGAAGCCGATTTTACCGGATTCGGATTTCGTCGCTGCAGCTACACCTGCTAGGAAAGAGCCTTGCTGCTCTTCGAATACGATGCTCGCTACATTATCTTTTTCAACGACTGAGTCGATGATGGCAAAATGCGTTTCTTTATTCTGATCAGCAACCTTCGTAATATCCTCTGCAAGTTTGAAACCGACACCGAAGATCAGATCCGTATTGGATTGCACAAGGCGATTCAAGTTTGTTGCATAATCAGATGCACTGTTAGATTGAAGGTAGTCATATCCTTCTTTCTCTTTTAGGTCGTTGTCTGCACCGAACTGTGTAAGACCTTCCCAAGCAGACTGGTTGAATGATTTATCATCAATACCGCCAGTATCTGTAACCATAGCTGTTTTAAAGCTGTTGCTGCTGCTTCCGCTCTGCTCGGAGCTGCCGCCAGAACCACATGCACTAAGCACGATGCTTACGACAAGAAGCAAACCTAAAAGTGTTGCATAACGACGCATTTTCAAGATAGTAACCCCCAAATATAGATTAATCTAAGTTGAAGCTTGATACATAATTAGTAGATTAATAGGACATAATTACTACAATCCGCTTCACTCGAACATAATATATCATGCTTTTTACAGAAAATAAATACTTATTTTACAAAAAACACGAATATTTTCGTTTTTTTCGAGCTAATTCACCTACATTTTGGGACTTTTTCTTGAAAATTATGTCCTACGATAGTTTGTCCTCCGCTGACTTCGACACTAAAACTTGCCGTGGCTTACTACCCTCATAAGGTCCTACGACACCCCGTTCTTCCATTGCATCTATCAGCCTGGCCGCTCTCGTATAACCAATGCGGAATCTGCGCTGCAGCATGGATACACTGGCACTTTGCATGTCTGTTACAAGGAAGACTGCATCATGATATAGTTCATCCTCCACTTCTGACTGTACTTCTTGTTCCTCATCTGGAATCATATCTGTCTGATATTGTGCTTTTTGCTGTTCAATACAATGATTGACGACATTTTCCACTTCTTCATCGGACAGAAATGCGCCTTGGATACGTGTAGGCTTGGAAGAACCTACAGGGATGAACAGCATATCGCCCCTTCCAAGCAGTTTTTCTGCACCGCCGCCGTCCAATATTGTCCGGGAATCGATCTGGGAACTTACACTAAAGGCAATACGTGAAGGGATATTTGCCTTGATGACGCCAGTAATAACGTCTACTGAGGGACGTTGGGTAGCGATGATTAAATGAATCCCTGCAGCACGTGCCATCTGTGCCAGCCTGGTGATGGCATCCTCTACCTCACTAGAGGCAACCATCATCAAGTCGGCAAGCTCATCAACGAGTACGACAATGAATGGCAGGAAAGGCTGCTCTTCATCATTCAATTCATTCTGTTTTTGGATATAAGCATTGTACCCTTCAATGTTTCTGGTACCGGAATCAGAAAACAGATCATACCTGCGCTCCATTTCTGCTACAACTTTCTTCAATGCCCTGGATGCTTTTTTCGGATCTGTCACAACTGGTGTCAGCAAATGGGGAATGCCGTTGTAAACATTCAGCTCCACTTTTTTCGGATCGATCATCATCATCTTCACTTCATGCGGTTTCGCACGCATCAGGATACTTGTGATGATACCGTTGATACATACACTCTTTCCGCTTCCGGTAGCACCTGCAACAAGCAGATGGGGCATTTTATTTAGTTCTGCCACTACTGATTCGCCGGATATATCACGGCCGAGAGCAAAGCTCAGCTTGGAACCAGTTTTCACCTGACTGTTATCCAGCACTTCCCGCAGCGACACACTTGCTACTTCTTTGTTCGGTACTTCAATACCGACAGCTGATTTACCTGGAATAGGCGCTTCGATACGGATATCCTTCGCTGCCAAGGCCAATGCCAAATCATCGTGCAGATTCACGATCTTACTCACCTTCACACCAGTGTCCGGATAGACTTCGTATTTTGTTACTGCTGGTCCTACATGTACTTTGCTGACCTTAGCCTTGACTCCAAAGCTTTGGAACGTCTGCTCGAGCTTGCGTGCAACTGCTTGAATCTGGGAGCGTTCCTGTTTCTGGCTGTTCTTCTTCGGCTGCTTCAGCAAAGTGATGCTAGGAAGCTGATAGTCCCTGTTTTCCAGCTCAGATGCCGGCAGTGCTTCTTTCTCATCAGAAGGCTCCTCTTCTGTCTCTTTCGGCTTCTCTGGTTTTGGTTCAATAATTTCAGGCTCCGGATCTGCGTAGGCGATATTCGTGAAGTCCTGGATGATTGGCTCCTCATGAACAGGCTCTGGTTCTGCCTCTGCTGCTTCTTCCTTCTCAGCCAATACTTGCTGACGTTTCTGTTTCTGCTTACGCTGCGGTCGTTCTGATTTTTTACGCTCCTTCGTTTCCGCAAGCTTGTCTTTCATTTTATCGGAAGAAGCACTTGCTCCTTTTCTAAGAAGTGCGAACAGTTTCTCCAGGACAGAGCTAAGGGACGTATTGCTCAAAATCAAGATTCCGATTACTACTAGGAAAAAGGCGATAATCTTAGCCCCTGTTGCAGACAGCAGATAATAGCTCAATGCGAAAAGGATAGCTCCAACCATTCCTCCGCCAAGTGCAGCTGGATCAATCGTCTCCTGTACATAAGCCAAATAATAGTTCCAGCTGGTCTTTATGATCGATGGCTGTTCCACCTGGCCAAGCTTATCTTCAAACGCCTGGATATGGGTGAACAGCAATATACCGGCGGTTACCAAATACAATCCAACCAATTTCTTATGTAGCAGGTTAGGTTTTTTGCATCTGGCCATTAAATAAATACCTACTCCACCCATGAAAACGGCAAGCAGGAAATACCAGCTTCCGAAGAAGAAGCGGAACAAATGCTCAAGTGCGTTCGGTATCGCTCCATCACTGATTGCTCCTGCACCGCTGCCGAATACAGCAAGGAATACGAATAATAGTCCGATTACTTCAAAGCTCATCACTTGCTTGAACTTGGTTTGTCGTTTTTTTGTTTTTCTTTTAGCCATTGTAGAGAATCTCCTTGTTTTGCATTGCTTATGTACTTCTTTAGATGTGAAGAAAACCCCTGCCAACGACAAGGGTTTTCTGATTCGTGCATCAATTTGCCATCTGATTTCAGTATAACATAGCTAACAAAAAGACGAACGTACGTATTCATTTATAAGGAAAACAATTTTCCTGGTGCACAGTTTTCATCCAGAAAATCTGCAGGATCTGTCGACATCAACTGGTGGACACGGTACATTCCATTCCCCAAGTGTTCTGCTTGAACTGTTTTTCCGTTGTATTGCATTATTTGGTGAGCTTCAAATTGAGCTGCATCAACAGGGAAAATATCTTCTGCAGCAAGTGGCGTGTATAAAATCATTGTAATTCCCCGTTCAGAGATGCTTTTCGCTGGTCCATCAGTTCATTCAGCTTTTTCATCGCATGTTCCACTCCGCCGACTTCATGGATAAGCCCGTAAGAGACCGCATCGGTACCGACGACATTCGTACCGATGTCACGTGTCAGGTTCCCTTTCGCGAACATAAGCTCCTTGAATTTATCTTCTGTTATCGAAGAATGCGAGGTGACGAAGCTGATAACACGATCCTGCATCTTATCCAAGTATTCAAAAGTTTGAGGAACACCGATCACAAGACCGGTCAGCCGGATTGGGTGGATGGTCATGGTCGCAGTCGGAACGATAAAGCTGTAATCCGTACTTACGGCTATTGGTGCCCCGATGCTATGTCCGCCACCGAGGACAATTGAAACGGATGGTTTGGAGAGCGATGCAATCATCTCTGAAAGTGCAAGACCTGCCTCGACGTCTCCCCCGACTGTATTCATCAGCACGATCAATCCTTCTATTTTCGGATTCTGCTCGATCGCGATCAACTGCGGAATGACATGCTCGTATTTCGTTGTTTTATTTTGCGGCGGCAGCTGCATATGTCCCTCGATCTGACCAATGATTGAAAGCACATGGATACGTGAATCAGGTGCCTGGGCAACCGATGTCTGCCCGAGCTGCTGTATTTTTTCAATAATGGATGATTTTCCGCCGGATTCTTCATTTTCATTCTCTTGGTTATCATTACGTTCCTTTGCCATATTCCTAGCTCCTTTCCATACTTGCTTTTAGTATGGACAGTGAGCCAGGCGCCATACATAAACAAAAAAGCAGGAGGAGCCCCCTGCTTTTTTCGTCATTTATGGCAATAGTTTACCGATATCCTCTTTTTCTTCTTCCGTCAATTCAACAAGCGGCAAACGGACACCGCCTACTGCGACACCTTTCTGGTTCAATGCCTCTTTCACCGGTGCCGGGTTCGGTGCCTGGAACAATCCTTTCATTACCGGCAGGATCTGCTGGTGGATTCGCGCAGCTTCTGCGACATTTCCAGCTTCATATGCTTGCAGCATCGCCTGCAGCTCATTCCCTACGATGTGGGAAGAAACGGATACGATTCCATCCCCTCCGATAGCAGCTATCGGCAGGGTCAAATCATCATCACCGCTGTACAGACTAAAATCATCAGCTGTGCCTGTAATGACCTTCGTCATACTGCTCAAGTCACTAGTGGAATCTTTCACAGAAACGATATTCGCAATTTTCGACAGCTTGATGACCGTTTCCGGTTCTATCTTAACAACAGAGCGTCCCGGGATATTATAGAGCATAATCGGCAGCTTTGTGCTATTTGCAATTGCTTCAAAGTGTGCATATAATCCGCGCTGATTTGGTTTGTTGTAATACGGCGCTACGACTAGTGCCGCATCGACACCAATTTCTTCAGCTTCTTTTGTAAGCTCGATGCTTGCTTGCGTGTTGTTACTGCCGGTTCCAGCTATGATCGGAATCCGTCCGCCTACCGTTTTCACTACATGACGGAACAAAGCAAGCTTTTCTTCATGGGAAAGCGTTGGCGATTCGCCTGTTGTACCAGCTACGACAACAGCATCTGTTCCATTCTCGATCAAATAATCGAGTAAACGAGTAGTCGCATCAAAGTCGATCTGACCTTGATTATCGAATGAGGTTACCATTGCTGTAATAACTTTACCGAATCTCATAGTAAATCTCCTCTGCCTTCAACAATTATCATATCTTATAGACTAAGTTCGAATGTCGCATGGAGCGCATTCACTGCCTCTATAAGATCCTTTTCGTTAATCAACACCCAGATAGTCGTATGACTATCCGCTGATTGGAGGATATCGATTTCTTTATCCGTCAATGTTTGGACAATTTTTGCCGTCACACCAGGTATACCCGTCATACCCGCACCGACTAGGGATACTTTGGCACAGTTATTGATCACCTTCGGCTCCAGTCCAAGCCCGCGAAGGATATCCTGTGCAAGCATTACCTGCTCCGCAGCGATCGTATAGACGACACCATTCGGCGAGATATTGATAAAGTCTACCGAAATATTTGCTTCGGCCATTGCTTTGAAAACACGTGACTGTGTTTTGTAAGCATCAGAATCTGTTTCGATCTTGATCTGAGAAATTCCAGCAAGATGAGCGATACCTGTAATCAGCCGGTCAGGAATATCCTTACCTGCAAAATTGTCCCTGGATGACGTCACCAGCGTCCCTTCTGATAAAGAACCAGTAGATCTGACACGCATCGGAACCTTTGCCTGCATCGCTATTTCTACAGCACGGGGATGTACCACTTTTGCCCCTTGATATGCCAAGTTGCATATTTCTGTATATGTGACGACATCGAGCATCCTTGCTTCTTCCACGACGCGCGGATCTGCAGTCATGATTCCTTCCACATCCGTGAAGATATCGACGTACTCCGCCTGTAAAGCAGCGCCGAGTGCAGCAGCAGAAGTATCGCTTCCGCCCCGGCCGATTGTCGTGATCTCTCCATCCTCTGTCATGCCCTGGAAGCCAGCTACGACAACAACATCATGTGTCTCCAGCTCCTTCCAAACCCGTTCAACTCGCATTTCTTTGATTTTTGCAGCTGTAAATTCTTCATTTGTAATAAATCCAGCCTGTGCTCCAGTCAATGCAGCAGCTCGGATTCCTTTTGCATTAAGGGCATTTGAGAAAACGACAGAGGAGATGACCTCACCGCATGATAGCAGCAAGTCCTTCTCCCGTCTGGATATATGCGTCTCACCTGGAATACCTATTAATTGCAATAAGGAGTCAGTTGCGTATGGATCAGGATATCGCCCGATCGCAGATACAACGACGACTACTTTATTTCCTTCCTGGAGCGCTGTTTCGATATGCTGGATGGCTTCTGCCTGATTATCCCTAACAGACGTACCGCCAAACTTCTGGACTAACACTTTCATTTCTACACCTCAGACTGTAAGCAAGTTATGTTGGATCAAGCGTTCTGCGATTTGTACGCTGTTCCACGCTGCACCTTTCAAAAGGTTATCGGAAACGATCCACAGGTGGAATCCGTTGTCATGATCCGGATCCTTGCGCACTCTTCCTACAAATACTTCTTTCTTGCCTGCTGCAGAAAGCGGTGTTGGGTAAGTCTGTGTACTTGGATCATCCTCCAGCACGATTCCTTCAGCCGCAGCCAGTTTCTCCTGAATATCTTTTACAGTGAGACCGTTTTGGCCAAGCTCGATATAGACGCTTTCTGCATGGGAAGTAAATACCGGCAGTCGTACACAAGTTGCCGAAACATGAAGATCCTCAGCATGCATAATTTTTTTCGTTTCATTGATCATTTTCATTTCTTCGTATGTGTAACCATTGTCTTGGAAGACATCAATTTGCGGCAGCGCATTGAATGCTACCGGGAAGTGGCGTTTATCTCCTTTGACCGGAAGGACGTTTGCTTCCATGTCTTCACCGTTCAGGAATTGCTGTGCCTGATCTTTCAATTCGTCAATTGCCACTGCTCCAGCTCCGGATACAGCTTGGTAAGTTGAGACGATGATTCGGGAAAGGCCATAAGCTTCTTTCAACGGCTCAAGCGCCGCCACCATCTGGATAGTGGAGCAATTCGGGTTAGCGATGATTCTTTTATGAAGCTTCAAATCACCTTCATTTACTTCAGGTACTACTAGAGGCACATCCGGATCCATCCGGAATGCACTTGTGTTATCGACAACTACTGCTCCTCGTTTCGCTGCTTCCGGTGCCAATGCTTTGGATACAGAGCCGCCTGCAGAGAATAATGCGATATCCACACCTTCAAAGCTTTCCGGTTTGGCTTCCTTTACTGTATAGCTTTTACCTTTGTAATCTATTTGCTGTCCAGCAGATCTGCTGGATGATAATAAGGATAGCTCGCTGATCGGAAAATTGCGTTCTGCGAGAGTTTCCAGCATTTTTTGGCCTACAGCGCCTGTCGCGCCTACTACTGCGATATGATAACCTTGCTGTGTCATGAATAACCCTCTCCCTGTCTATCTAAATGGATACGTATACTGGTTGGTACACTATTTGATTTTAACGCTAGCACTATTCTATCACAATTTTTCTATCATAGGTTACCGTTTAGGGAGTTTAGGAAAAACGTTGGACCAGCACGGGCTGCAGCTGCTTGTATTGCAATGCGGCTTCAATCGTTTCCGGAAGTTTTGTCATATCGGCAACAAGGGAGTTTGGCTTCTTATACGGGTCGTCTTGTCCGAACGGGACGAAATACATATATTTTGCTGCCATCAGGCGCATCAGGTTAACTCCGTTCAATCCAAGGGCATCATTCGTACTGATTCCCAGTACGATCGGTTTCTCATTGCGCAATGTTGCTTTTGTCGCCATCAATACAGGGCTATCCGTAAGCGCATTGGCAAGCTTCGACATACTGTTTCCCGTAAGAGGAGCTATGACCATACAATCAAGTGGCTCCCGCGGACCTAATGGCTCAGCTTCCGGAATCGTTTTGATTATCTTCGTTTGTGTCAGATCGCTGATTTTCTGCAAGTGATCCTTCGCATCTCCGAAATATGTGTCTGTGAATTGAACCGTATTGCTGACAACCGGAACCACTTCCGCTCCAAGTTTCACCAGCTGTTCGATTTGCGGAAAGATCTCACTGTACGTACAGTGGGAGCCTGTGATGCCAAAACCGATCCGTTTTCCTGCTAAACTCATAAGTTACTCCTCCTTCAGCTGTTGGTTAAAATCTGTATAATGACGACGGACAATATATTTCCGGCAGTTTTCGGGGCTACTATACCTGGCAGGCTCAATGCATGGATCGCTTCTATACCTCGTTTTTTGGCATATTCAAAATCCACTCCGCCCGGCTTGGAAGCAAGATCGATGATCAGCGTCTGGACAGGCAGCTGTTCAATGATTGCTTTCTTTACTACAAGTGCTGGTATGGTATTGATCAGGATATCTGTATCCTTTACCATTTCCGGAAGACGGTCGAGGAAAAAGGCTTGCATTCCCATTTCACTTATCCGGGCAATATCGGCATCGTGGATCGATCCGACTTGCACATTGGCACCAAGTGCATCGAATTTACTTGCCACGCTTATGCCTACTCGGCCGAATCCGAGTACAACGACGTTGGAGCCGTGAATAGTGAAATCGGTATGTTTTATTGCAGTCATGATGGCACCTTCGGCAGTGGGGATCGAATTATAAATTGCGACGTCATCTCTGTCGAACAAGGAAACCAGACGCAAATTTCGTTTCTCGCATAATTCAGTCAGATAGTCATTTGTGATACCTGTGAAAATGACACAATCCTTAGGCAGTTGATCTACCCAGCTTTCAGTCAGCTGAATATTCTTATCGGAGAATACTGTTTCGATCTGTCCGTTAGAGCCAACTCCGGGAATCGGAAGAATAACCGCATCAAGACTTTGCGGATCTATGTCCTCCAAATCCCGCTGGATACCGCCGGTGAAGCTTTGACTGATTTGTTCGAAGCCCACCGCAAATACAGATGCATTCGCACTGCACTGCAAGCTGCGAATCATCTCCAGGTAGCGGGCATCACCGCCAAGAACAGCGATAGTCAATTCAGTGGTCAAACTCTCACCTCGCTCTGCAGCGTATTTTATTCGATCTTCATTAAGAAATTAGTTGCTTTCGAGTTATCATATGAGGATTACTGCCAGGAGTGATTGAATTGGGGCATCGTGTAAGCATAAAAAAAAACCAGTGCTGTATGCACTGGCAACATTTACGTCCGTATTAAAATCATATGTTTTCCGATTGTCTGGATTTCCTCCCAGGCAATACGATTATCGCTGCCTTCTTTGCGCAACCCGAACCATTTGTAATTCGGTATGAGAAATGCATCGATTTTACCTGTGACAGGGTTGAACTCTATATCAGTCTGACCGAGCACACCTAAACGTTCGCCATTATTCACATCAATGATCTCTTTATCACCTATGTCCTTGAAACGCAAAGCAGATCAGCTCCTTTTATTTTGGTGCAACAATCGCCCTTGCTTGTTCTTTGCCGAAAATCTCCTGGATAACGGCATTGACATCATCCATCGTCACGCTATCGATTTTTTCTATCAGCTCGTTCAGGGATGGATGCTTGCCGAGCAGCAATTCATTACGGCCATTTCGGCTCATTCTGCTGTTTGTACTTTCCAGTCCGAGCATATAACTGCCCTTCAGCTGCTCCTTCGTATTACGGAACTCTTTGTCCGTAATACCATTTGCTTTTAAATTCTCCAGTGTCAAACGGATTGTTTCTTGCAGCTCATCCAGCTGTTCTTTGCCTGTTCCTGCATAAATCGTAAGCATTCCGCTATCCAGGTACGTACTATGGTAGGAATACACGGAATAAGCTAATCCCTTCTCTTCCCGCACATCCTGGAATAATCTTGAGCTCATACTGCCGCCCAAGACATTATTTACTACCATCAGACTGTAGCTCGCTGGATCATCCAGTTTCAAGCCCCGATATCCAATTGTTACATGAGCTTGTTCTGTTTCCTTGGACCGGCTGATCGTATTTGGCATGAATGGCGGTACATCAAGTGTTCTGTGGGCGGATGCAGCTTGGAACGTTCCAAACTGATCTTCTACAGTCTTGATGAAAGATTCGTCCACATTACCAGCGACAGAAACAACCATCTTCTCCGGTACATAATGCGACTCTTTATAATTTCTTACAGATTCACTAGTAAAACTCATAAGTGTGCTTTCTGTACCAAGAATAGGCAATCCAAGCGGATGCTTTCCGTACGCAGCTTCTGCCAGCCAATCATGGATAATATCATCTGGCGTATCTTCTGCCATCTTGATCTCTTCCAAGACGACTTTTTGTTCCTTCTCAATCTCTTCTTGTGCAAATTGAGATTCAAAGAACATGTCAGCTAATACTTCCAGTGCGAATTCTTTATGTGTATCCAGCACTTTAGCATAATAGCAAGTATACTCCTTGGAGGTAAAAGCATTGACCATGCCTCCGATGGCATCGAAAGCTTCTGCAATCTCTTTGGCAGAACGATTTTTCGTTCCTTTGAAAAACATATGCTCTAAAAAGTGGGACAATCCATTATTCTTTTCTTCTTCATTTCTTGAACCTGTCAAAATCCAAATACCGATCGTAACGGAACGTACCGATGGCATATTTTCTACTACAACTCGTAGTCCGTTTTTGCAAGTGTGCGTTTGCAGCAAATTCAAATCCTCCCAATCAGCAGTATATCTCGCTGTACCATTATCTTCCTTCATTCAATATCGTATCCAAAGTCGATACACTGTACCCTTTTTCTTTAATCGCATTTAACATATCAGCTAACCCAGCCTCTACAACAGGAGTGGGATGCATCAAGATGAAAGCTCCAGGATGCAGTTTTTCGGTCACGCGTTTCATCATAACAGGAACTGTCGGCTTTTGCCAATCAATGGTATCGACAGACCAAAGAATCGTCTCCATCCCCTGCTCATTGGCAGACTGAATGGTCCCATCATTAAAACTCCCGCTTGGCGGTGCAAAGTAGACTGGTTTGTCACCTGTTATGGCATGGATGATTTCATTCGTCTGGCTTATCTGTTCCGCTGAATCTGTCTTGCTCATTCGACTCATATCAGGATGGTTATATGCATGGTTCCCGATGACATGTCCTTCTTCTTTGATCATCTCGACTAGCTGGTTATGCTCTTTCGCCCATTTACCTTCAATAAAGAAATTTGCCTTGGCATTTGCATCCTTCAATGTCTGGAGGATTGCAGGAATATGATCTTCTCCCCAAGAGACATTGATCAATAAGGCAACCTGCTCCTGATCTTCCCTGGCACGGTATATTGGCGATGCTGGCAAATCATCCAGCGTAATTTCAGGCTTCACTTCTTCCACTACAAGCAGCTCCCGATCAAATATACCTGCCTTCTTCATCTTTTCCAAAGAAGCGTCCACATTTACCTTGATGCCAGCCTTTCCGGGCACCTTTTTCCATATCCTATCGATTCGCGCATTTTCAGCCGGTTGTTCGACGTCTTTGCGCACAGCTTCTATTTCCTGTCGCAGCTCCTGTTCATCTGCCCGCACTGCTATATCAGAAAAAACTGGATGATGGTTGACAGACGCTGCCTGAAATGGCATATGCCCGCTATCTATGAGCAGAAACAGCAGTGTGATAAATACGACCAGGTGTATGATAATCCGGTGCATTCCCATCCCTCCTCTAATCTAGCTTATGAGGGGGTAGGACAAGGAAGAACAAGCTTAGCATCTTTATCCGCTAAAAAAAAGAAACTGGCTAAACCAGTTTCTTCTCTCATGCATATTATTCTGCAGCTTCCTGCTCTTCTTTTTCTTTCTTAGCTTCGATCAATAACTGTTTGTGAGAAAGGTTTACCCGTCCTTGACGGTCTATTTCCTTCACTTTCACTTTCAGTTTATCACCGATCTTCACGACATCCTCTACCTTGCCTACACGTTCTTCAGCAAGCTCAGAGATGTGAACCAAGCCATCTTTTCCTTTGAACAATTCAACGAAGGCTCCGAATTTTTCGATTCGTTTCACTGTACCGTCGTAAACTTCGCCAACTTCAACTTCGCGCACGATGTCACTGATAATTTGCTTTGCTTGTTCATTCTTCTCAGATTCAGTAGAAGAAATGAACACAGTACCATCTTGTTCGATATCGATCTTGACGCCAGTTTCTTCGATGATTTTGTTGATTTGTTTACCGCTTGGTCCAATTACATCACGGATCTTATCCGGATTGATTGTCATCGTCAGGATCTTAGGAGCATAAGCGGAAAGTTCCTGCTTCGGTTCGCTGATCGTTGACATCATATGGCCAAGGATCTCCAGACGGCCTTTACGTGCTTGTGTAAGTGCCTCTTCCAGGATCTCACGGCTTAAGCCTTCGATCTTGATATCCATTTGCAGTGCTGTTACACCTTTTTCCGTACCGGCAACTTTGAAGTCCATATCGCCCAGCGCATCTTCCATACCCTGGATATCGGTAAGAATTGTATAATCTTCACCAGAAGCCACCAGACCCATTGCGATACCCGCAACTGGTGCTTTGATTGGTACACCCGCATCCATCATAGCCATTGTGCTGGCACAGATACTAGCCTGTGATGTGGATCCATTCGATTCAAGGATCTCAGACACAAGACGGATTGTGTAAGGGAAATCTTTCTCATCAGGGATAACTTTCTCCAAAGCACGCTCACCAAGTGCACCATGACCGATTTCACGGCGTCCTGGTCCTCTGATTGGCCCAGTCTCCCCGACACTGAAATGCGGGAAGTTGTAATGGTGCATGAAGCGCTTCGTTTCTTCTGTATCCAGACCATCAAGGATCTGTACATCGCCCAGTGCACCTAGTGTACAAACACTTAGTGCCTGCGTTTGACCGCGTGTGAACAAAGCAGATCCGTGTGTACGAGGAAGTACACCGATACGGGAAGACAATGGACGGATTTCATCCACTCCGCGTCCATCAGGGCGGATCTTGTCCTTCGTGATAGCACGGCGAACTTCTTCCTTCACAAGCTTATCAAGGATGCCCTTCACTTGCTTGATTGTATCATCATCGGTTTCTTGTTCTTCATAGAACGCAACCATTTCATTTTTCACATCAGTAATGGCAGCTTCGCGTGCTTTTTTCTCATGCACTTCGATTGCTGCTTTCAGCTGATCGTAGCAGCGGTTCTTCACATCTTCTGTCAATTCCTTGTCCAAATCAAAGAGTTTGACTTCCATCTTCTCTTTACCGACAGCAGCAACGATTTCTTCCTGGAAAGCGACAAGGCGTTTGATCTCTTCGTGGCCGAACATGATTGCTTCCAGCATGATGTCTTCCGGCACTTCCTGCGCGCCTGCCTCTACCATGTTGATTGCATCTTTCGTTCCAGCAACAGTTAAATCGATGTCACTTTTCTCTTGCTGTTCTTTCGTCGGGTTGATGATGAATTCACCATCTACACGGCCGACTACTACACCAGCGATCGGACCATGGAATGGGATGTCGGAAATGCTGATAGCGATGGAAGAACCGATCATTGCAGCAATTTCAGAAGAATAATCCTGATCCACACTCATAACCATGCTGATCACTTGTACATCATTACGGAATCCATCCGGGAATAAAGGACGAATTGGACGGTCAATCAAACGTGAAGCAAGTACTGCTTTCTCACTCGGACGTCCTTCCCGTTTGATGAAACCTCCTGGTATTTTACCTACAGCATATAGTCTTTCTTCGTAGTTCACTGTCAGCGGGAAGAAAGGTAGGTCCTTCGGTTCCTTCGAACCAGTAACTGTGGATAGTACGGATGTATCACCGTACTGGATGAGACAAGCGCCGTTCGCTTGCTTGGCAAGTTCTCCAATTTCAACAGAGAAAGTCTGTCCGGAAATCTCAGTGGAGAACACTTGTTTTTGGTCTGCCATGAATAAAGCCCCTCTCATTTATCTTGCATCATGTCCTGTCTGTATTATGCTCCAGTTCAGGCAACGTTTATCACACTATGTAAAATAGGTTTTCTCCTATAGAAAAAGCGGGAATAATTCCCGCTTCTTAGTCAATCTTATCGGCGTAGGCCAAGTTTTTGAATTAGTTCACGGTAACGTGTAACATCTTTATCGCGAAGATAGTTCAACAAGTTACGACGGCGACCAACCATTTTCAATAGGCCACGACGTGAATGGTGATCTTTTTTGTGTGTACGAAGGTGATCGTTAAGTGTAGTGATTTCCTCCGTCAAAACAGCGATCTGTACTTCTGGTGAACCAGTGTCAGTGTCATGTGTTTTGTATTCTGCGATAAGTTGATTCTTACGTTCTTTTGTAATTGCCATTCGTTATTCCTCCTGAAAATTCTATTTGTAAACCCCATTCCCCGAGCAATCGCCGGAGCAGCA
Organism: Terribacillus saccharophilus; assembly: GCF_046592595.1. GTDB lineage: Bacteria > Bacillota > Bacilli > Bacillales > Amphibacillaceae > Terribacillus > Terribacillus saccharophilus_C. Next base: position 362,235 of record NZ_JAWVPF010000002.1, read on the forward strand.
AATTGCCAAGCGAAGGTTTTCCATAGTCCAGATTACACTTTTTACAGACAGATTGCAAGTCTCTGGAACAAGATTCTATGCAAAATATGCGCCAATTTGCTCTTTATCTCGATCCAGCTGTGCGACAAGCGCATCTATTCCGCTGAATTTGACTTCTTCCCGGATGAATTTACGCCAGGAGACAGTCACTTCTTCACCATAGATTTGTTCATCAAAGTCTAGGATGTGTACTTCGAGATTCGGAACGGCCGCATCCTGCTGGAAGGTCGGCTTGAAGCCCAAGTTCGCCATGCCGGCATATGTCTTGCCTTTTACCAGCACTTCGACAGCATACACTCCCACTTTTGGCAGGAAATACTCTTCAGCGATACGGATATTGGCCGTCGGATAGCCAATGGTGCGGCCTCGCTGATCACCTGTGATCACTTCCCCAGTCAAAGTCAGCGGATGTCCAAGCAAATCAACGGCAGCTTTGACGTCTCCATTTGCTACAAGCTGGCGGATTTTTGTCGAACTGATTTTCTCTTCGGCACTTTCCACTTTCGCTACCGCCTCATACGTAAAAGTATGCTGTGCGGCGGCTTCTTGAAGGGTATCCGCATTACCTGCACCTTTTTTGCCGTATGTGAAATCAAATCCCGATACTAAATGACGCACAGCCAATCCATTGATGAACCGGTCGATGAAGTTTTCCGGACTGAGGCCGGCTAACTCTTTCGTAAAGCCGATCAAATAAAGATAATCAATGCCCATGCTCTCCAGAATCGCTTCCTTTTCATGGAGCGGGGTCAGATAATCCTCTCTCGTGTCCGCTTTCCCCAACACGACGGATGGATGCGGATGAAAGGTGATGACAGCACTTTTAAGCTGATGCTCTTGTGCAGCATCTATCGCATGCTTGATAACCTCTTGATGCCCGCGGTGAATGCCATCAAAAAATCCGATTGCCGCACTTACAGCTGGCATGTCATCCAGTTTCATTGTTTCTGAGTAATTCAATTTAATCGTTTGCATCTGTGTCACCTGCTTTCCCTGATACGAATACTCGTTTTGGCTTCAGTAAATGCGGATAGGCAGGGTGTGTCTCGTATATACCGAGAAGCTGATCAGCTCTTTGCACACGGTAGAGATCTGCATCCGCCGGCCTTTTCAGTCTTTGGCCGTACCGGACTTTTAGTTCAATTTCGTCATCTGCCTCGATCAGCGGCATAAATTCAATCGCTTTTGTGACCGGCTGCAGCAATTGTTCTATACTACCTGCCTCCATTGCCTCTTCCATTTTAGCAAAAGTGACTGTATCCTGTGTACGAAATGCTCCAGCCTGGATCCTTTCCAGATTACTCATATGTGCCGGGTATCCCAGCGCCTTACCTATATCGACACACAAAGTCCGGATGTAGGTTCCTTTCGAGCAGCTAACCGTAAATCGGAACACACTACCATTTTCGTTTACAGATGCTTTATCCAAAATGATTTCATGGATCGTCACTTGTCGTACCGGACGCTCGACCTGCTGCCCTTTTCGAGCGTATTCATATAGTTTGCGACCGTCTACTTTAACAGCAGAATACATTGGAGGTATTTGTTCGATTACTCCAGAGAAAGCCTTGAGCACGTCTTCGATACTCTGCAGAGGAATAGGTTCGGTTACCGGTTTTTCCTCAATCACCTCACCGCTTTTGTCTTCCGTTTCTGTCGCAGTACCTAATGTGATTTCCGCCACGTAGGTTTTGGATGTGTCCGTCAAATAAGGAACGACCTTTGTTGCCTGACCGATACAGAGCGGCAATACACCCTCGACGTCTGGGTCCAGTGTACCTGTATGCCCAATTTTCTTCGTTTGTAAAATCTTGCGTGCTTTGAACACACAATCGTGGGAAGTCATTCCCTTTGGTTTCCATAAGGCTAGGATCCCATTCAATGCCAGCACCCCTTTTACTATGTAAAAAAGAATCCCTTCCTCCCATGAAGGGCGAAGGGATTCTCCATTGTTTCTTATCTGTCGGAATCGTTAAGCTCTTTCAAAAGATGCTCGATACGATTTCCTTGATCAACCGCTTCATCGAATTCAAATGCCAGTTCCGGTGTTTTACGCAAGCGGATGCGCTTGCCGATCTCGGTACGGATGAATCCTTTTGCCTTTGAAAGTCCAAGAAGCGTATTATGCTTCTGCTTCTCTTCTCCAAGGACGGAAATGTAGACTTTTGCCTGCTGCAGGTCACCAGTCACTTCGACATCAGTTACCGTTACAAAGCCTACCCGCGGATCTTTGATCTTTCTTGATATAATGTCGCCCAGTTCTTTTTTCATTTGCTCTGCGACACGATTTGCACGTAGTTCACTCATATAATCACCTCATCATCATTCGGAGGGATGCTAAAGCCACTGTTTATCAGTAGCTGTTCTCTCGATCTCCGGAAAAGAATCAATCAAAGCAAGCGCCTGGTCCATGACACGTTCAGCACGAACACGATCAGGTGAAGTCGTCACCAGCTCAAAGCATGTGCGCTGCCATAAATCATGGTAGTCTGCTTCACTGATAGCAATATTGAAGGATCCTCCAATTCGTGTGGTGATCCGCTTTACGACCGAACGCTTATCTTTGAGAGAATGCGCGTCATAGATCATACATTCTACAACGGCAGCGAGAATCATTTTCTTTCGATTTCTTCCATTACATATGCTTCGAAGGTGTCGCCCTCTTTAAGATCGTGGAAGTTCTTCAATGTGATTCCACACTCATAGTTTGTAGCAACTTCGCGTACATCATCCTTGAAACGTTTCAAGGAATCAATTTCGTCTTCTACGATTACAACACCGTCACGGATGACACGGATGCTAGCATCACGAGTGATTTTACCTTCCGTTACATAGCTACCGGCAATTGTACCGATACGGGATACTTTGATGATTTGACGGATCTCCGCTTGTCCGATGACTTTCTCTTCGAACTCAGGATCAAGCATCCCTTTCATTGCAGATTCGATTTCTTCGATTACTTTATAGATGATGCGGTGCTGACGTATATCTACGTTTTCAGTTTCCGCAGCTTTTTTCGCATTATTATCAGGACGTACGTTGAAACCGATGATAATTGCATTTGAAGCAGATGCCAAGATGACATCAGATTCTGTAATAGCACCTACACCAGTATGAATGATGCGGACTTTTACGCCTTCAACTTCAATTTTCTCCAAGGAAGCAGCCATCGCTTCTACGGAACCATGAACGTCCGCTTTCACGATTAGATTGATATCTTTTACTTCCCCTTGCTTGATCTGGTTAAACAGATCTTCGAGGCTGACACGAGCACCAGTGGAACGTTTTTCTTCTACTTGCTTCTGCAGTCTTGCTTCCCCTACTTGACGAGCTTGTTTCTCGTCTTCGAATACCATGAACTGGTCACCTGCATTCGGCACACTGTTCAAACCAGTGATCTCAACTGGTGTGGAAGGAGGAGCTACCTTCACACGGCGTCCCAAATCATTTACCATTGCACGTACACGGCCGAATGTATTACCGACAACAATGCTGTCACCGATATTGAGCGTACCATTTTGTACAAGCAATGTTGCTACTGGGCCGCGACCTTTATCTAGCTGCGCTTCGATTACAGTACCCTCTGCTGAACGGTTCGGATTTGCTTTCAGTTCTTCAACTTCTGTTACAAGCAAGATCATTTCAAGCAAATCATCGATACCTTCACGTTTTTTCGCAGAAAGCTGAACGAAGATTGTATCACCGCCCCAATCCTCAGGAATCAGGCTGTGCTCAGTAAGCTCCTGCATAACTCGGTCGGGATTAGCACCTTCCAAATCAATTTTGTTTACCGCTACGATGATCGGTACTTCAGCTGCTTTCGCATGGTTGATAGCCTCGATTGTCTGCGGCATAACACCATCATCGGCAGCTACAACCAGGATCGCGATATCCGTTACTTGTGCACCACGGGAACGCATGCTTGTGAAAGCTGCGTGACCTGGGGTATCAAGGAAGGTGATTTTCTTGCCATTCTCTTCGACTTGGTAAGCACCGATATGCTGTGTGATCCCGCCAGCTTCCCCTTCGGTCACTTTCGTATCACGAATAGAATCAAGCAATGTTGTTTTACCATGGTCAACGTGACCCATGATTGTAACTACCGCAGGACGTTCCTGCAGTTCTTCTTCTTTATCTTCGATTTTGTAGTTATCCAGATCTGTTACATCAACATCTACTTCTTCTTCCACTTCGACGTCGTATTCTGCACAGATTAGCTCAATTGCATCTTTGTCCAAGTCTTGGTTCTTTGTTGCCATAACACCTTGAAGGAAGAGCTTTTTAATGATTTCTGTGGACTCCCTATGAAGTTTTGCTGCCAATTCGCTGACAGTCAAAGACTCTTTGAAGGTGATTTTATCTGGAGTCGGCATTTCCGGACGCTTCTGCTGCGGAGCTTTATTCCGGTTATTATTCCGGCCGCCGCGTCTGTTGTTGTTCTGTCCGCCTTTGCCTGGTTTTTTATTACCATTGCGCTGCTGTTGGTTGCGGTTTTGTGCACCGCCGCCACTCTTGCTTTTCGGCTTGTTGTTCTGTCCGCTATTATTTGCTGAGTTGGTTGTGTTTGCTGAGTTCCCCGTTTTAATCGCTACTTTCTCGCTACCCGCGCTTTTTGCTGTGAAGCTTTTATCCAGTCTGTCCTTTGCCGTTTCATTAATCATGGACATATGATTGGATACTTCAATGTTCATATCTTTCAATTTAGTGATGATTTCCTTACTGGAAACGTTCTTTTCTTTTGCGTATTCATAAACACGAATCTTTGACATACGTTCACCTCCGAGTGGATTCAGTGAGCAAAGATTTCAATTTGTCTGCAAAGCCTTGATCCAAAATGGCAATTGCGACTCTGCCGGATTTACCAATCGCTTGTGATAATTGATCCCGGTCCTCCTCTACCTGTAAAAAGGCGATGTTGTAGAAATCGGTCTTGTTGCGAAGTTTCTTCAAGGTTTGGGGACCGACATCACTGGCAGCTATTACTAGCTTTGCTTTCTGCCGCTGGACATCCCGGACAATGGCATCTTCTCCGAAGGTGCACTGTCCAGCACGTACAGCTAAGCCTAACAAATTCAAATAATTTTTACTCATGAGTGCTGACCTTTCGCTAATCGCTCAAGTTCTTCATAAATAGAATCATCGATCTGTGTACTCAAGTGGCGCGCCAGCGTATCTTGTTTCTTCGCCTTTTCTATGATTGCCGCATCCTTGGAGACATACGCACCACGACCGTTCTTCTTGCCGGTCTCATCCACAAAGACTTCGCCTTCCTTACTGCGGACAACCCGGATCAATTCCTGTTTTGGTTTCATTTCGTTGGAAACCACACATTTTCGAAGCGGAACTTTCTTTTGTTTCATATACAGCGCCCCTTATCAATATGTGTCTTCGTCGTCAAAATCGTCGAAGTCGTCAGCTTCTGTATCCTGTTTTGTCAATAGGCCAAGCTCGATCGCTTCTGTTTCAGATTTAATATCGATTTTCCAGCCTGTCAATTTCGCTGCCAGACGGGCATTTTGACCACGTTTCCCGATTGCAAGGCTAAGCTGGTAATCAGGTACGATGACTGTTGTCGCCTTTTCTTCTTCATCAACAAGTACAGAAATGACTTTGGAAGGACTAAGCGCATTTGACACGTATTCGACCGGATCTTCCGACCACTCAACGATATCAATTTTCTCACCTTTCAATTCATTCACGATTGCTTGGACACGCTGACCGCGCTGACCAACGCAAGAACCGACCGGATCGACTTCCGCTTGGGATGCGTAGACAGAAATCTTCGAACGATCTCCAGCTTCACGTGCCACAGAACGAATCTCCACAGTACCATCATAAATTTCTGGCACTTCCATTTCAAACAATCGCTTCAAAAGACCTGGGTGTGTTCGTGAAACGAAGATGCTCGGTCCTTTGTTCGTGTTCTCTACTTTCGTTACATATACCTTCAAGCGATCATGGATTTCATACTTCTCAGTAGACATCTGTTCACTTTCCGGTAATTTCGCTTCGATCTTGCCAAGATCCACATAGATGAATCTAGGATCATTGCGGGAAACGATACCAGTCATGACATCCTCTTCCCGATCGGCATATTCACTGAAGATGACACCGCGCTCTGCTTCACGTACACGCTGTGTAACGACTTGCTTCGCTGCCTGCGCTGCGATACGGCCGAAATCCTTCGGTGTCACTTCAATTTCAACGACATCGCCAATATCGTACGTACCGGAAATAGCACGAGCCTCATCCAGTGTCATTTGCTGCTGGCTGTCCTCGACTTCCTCGACGACATCTTTACGGGCGAATACTTTCATCGACCCAGTTGTTTCATTCAAATCAACACGTACATTCGTAGCAGATTTGAAATTCTTTTTATAAGCGGAGATCAAGGCTGCTTCCAGCGCTTCGATCAGGACGTCCTTATTAATCCCTTTCTCTTTCTCCAAATAAGTAATGGCATCAAAAAGCTCGCTGCTCACTCGTATATCCCCCTTTAGTTAAACGTTACAGCCAGACGTGCCTTCGCGATTTTCTCATATGGAAGGGACACTTCCTTTTTCCTCGCTTTGATCATGACTTCCAATGTCAATACATCGTCTTCGAACGCCTTCAATGTACCTTGATACTCTTTCTCATTATCGATCGGCTCATATAGCTTTACATATACTGTCTTACCGATGCTTTTCGTGATTGCTTGTTTCGTTTTCAGCGGTCTTTCCGCTCCTGGTGAAGAAACCTCCAGGAAGTATGGAAAATCAACCGGATCATTCTCATCTAAAATGGCGCTCAACTTCTCAGAGACGATGGCGCATTCCTCGATATCAATGCCTTCCGTTTTGTCGACATAAACACGCAGGAACCAGTTCTTGCCTTCCTTGACGAATTCCACATCAACCAACTCAAGCTGCAGCTCTTCCACGATCGGTTGTAGATAGCTTTCCGTAACTTCCGTTATATTGGCTGCCAAAATGCTTCCTCCTTTACTGCACGCTTTCAGGCGAATATTACTTTTTAAAATGGGTAAGTGTGCGCCTCTCAATAGAAAACCCTTGCCCGAAATGGAAGCAAGGGAACAATGTTTATCATGTGCTTTTTGCTACAAAATAACGAAGAGGCGCTCCCCTTACAAACTTGATGCCGAATCCATGGGTATGAAAAAGAGTGGGTAATCCCACTCTTGATCTGGTTCGTATCAATACCGCTATTGGATAATATACCACAAGTTTCTTATTTAGGCAAGAATCCTGTTAGAATAGCGAAAGCTGGTTCTGGTCAGCCATTCCTTCCAGACAGCCATGCTGATCCATATATTCCAATACCGTTTTACTTATCCTGCTTCTTTCACGCAAGTCCTCTTTTGATAAGAACTCCCCATCTTCCCGCACTTTCACGATATTGAGCGCAGCGTTGGTACCTAATCCGTCAATTGCATTGAACGGCGGAATCAAGCTGTCTCCGTCAACAAGAAAGTCAGTTGCACTGGATTTGTACAAGTCCACGCGCTGGAAGTGGAAGCCTCGTTCACACATTTCGAGGGAAAGCTCCAATACAGTTACAAGGTTCTTCTCTTTTGGAGAAGCATCATGGCCCTTTTGATTGATTTCGTTGATACGCTGGCGGATCGCATCCGATCCTTTTATCATCGTATCAAGCTCGAAATCGCTGGCACGTACACTAAAGTACGCAGCGTAGAAGAGGATTGGATGATGGACCTTGAAATAAGCAATCCGTACGGCCATGAGAACATATGCGGCTGCGTGGGCTTTCGGGAACATGTACTTGATTTTCAAACAAGAATCGATATACCAATCCGGCACATTGTTTTTCTTCATCTCTTCGACCCATTCATCTTGGAGTCCTTTCCCTTTTCGCACAGACTCCATGATCTTGAACGCAAGCGATGAATCAAGGCCCCGGTGCATCAGATATACCATGATGTCATCACGACAGCCAATTACTTCAGGCAATGTGCAAATACCACTGTTGATCAGTTCCTGGGCATTGCCGAGCCATACATCTGTACCATGGGACAATCCGGAAATCTGAACTAGTTCTGCGAAAGTGGATGGATTCGTATCCTCCAGCATCTGGCGGACGAAACGGGTACCGAATTCTGGTACGCCGAGAGTACCTGTTTTACACATAATTTGTTCTGCCGTCACACCTAATGCGTCTGGTCCGGAAAAGATCTTCATTACTTCCGGATCATTCGTCGGAATCGTCTTCGGATCGATACCGGATAAATCCTGAAGCATTCGGATGACGGTCGGATCATCGTGTCCGAGTATATCCAGTTTCAGCAGATTATCGTGAATCGAGTGGAAGTCGAAGTGGGTCGTCTTCCATTCTGAATTACGGTCATCAGCCGGGAACTGGATAGGTGTGAAGTCATATATATCTTGGTCATCAGGTACAACAATTATACCACCTGGGTGCTGACCTGTTGTCCTTTTCACACCTGTCGTACCTTGCACAAGACGATCGACTTCCGCGTTGCGGATATGAAGCTGATTATCGCTGGCGTAGCCTTTCACATAACCGTAAGCTGTTTTTTCTGCTACAGTTCCGATTGTACCGGCACGATAGACTTTGTCTTCCCCGAAAAGCACTTTGGTGTAGTTATGGGCTTGCGGCTGGTAAGCTCCGGAGAAGTTCAAGTCGATATCGGGAACTTTGTCTCCTTTGAAACCAAGGAAAGTCTCGAACGGTATATCCTGTCCATCCCGCTTTAGTGGTTCGCCGCATGATGGACAATTCTTCTCGGGCAAGTCATAACCGCTGGCGACAGACCCATCATTGAAGAACTCGTTATATTTACAGCCTGGGCATACATAATGCGGCGGCAGCGGGTTAACTTCGGTAATATCCGTAAGCGTCGCAATCAATGATGATCCGACAGAACCCCGCGAACCAACCAAATATCCGTCTTCCAGGGATTTCTTCACCAGCTTATGAGAGATAAGATAAATAACCGCAAAGCCGTGACCTATGATACTTTTCAGTTCCTTCTCGATACGTTTTTCAACTATCTCCGGTAATGTATCACCATAGATGCTTCGGGCACGGTCATAACTCATCTGGCGCATCTCGTCCTCTGCACCATCAATATTAGGTGTATACAAATCTTCTTTTACCGGTTTCACATCTTCCATCATATCAGACACTTTTTTCGTATTCGTCACAACGATTTCTTTCGCTTTATCGGAAGGCAGGAAATCGAAGCATGCCAACATCTCTGCTGTCGTACGGAAATGGACATCTGGCAATGTCTGCCTGCTGAGCGGGTTACCATTTTGTGTCTTGATCAGAATGTTTCGGTACTGTTTTTCATGCTCCTCGATATAGTGCACGTTTCCTGTTGCTACCACTGGTTTATCCAGATCATCGCCCAGCTCGACAATGTTGCGAAGGATGTCAAACAGATGGGCTTCATTCTGCACGAGCTCTTTCTCAATCAAGTGGTAATAGTTAGACGGCGGCTGCACTTCAATCACGTCATAGAAAGCTGCGGCTTCTGCTGCATCTTCCTTCGATTTTTGCATCATTGCCTCGAATACTTCACCTTTGTCACAGCCGGAGCTTATAATCAAGCCTTCCCGATGCTGTTCCAGCTTCGAGCGAGGAATTCTCGGAACACGATAGAAATAATCAACATGCGACATGCTGACGAGCTTATACATATTCTTTAAGCCGGTTTCATTCTGTACATAAATTGTGCAATGATATGGACGGGAACGCTGGTAGGCATTTCCTTCTCCCATATAGTTGTTAAGCTGATTGTGATTCATGATTTCTTTATTGAATGCTTCTTTTAATAAACGCCAAAGCAAGTAGCTAGTAGCCTCGGTATCGTAAATAGCCCGGTGATGCTGTGTCAATTCGATATCAAGGAATTTACATAGTGTATTCAGACGGTGGTTCTTCAGCTGCGGAAACAGGAACCTGGCAAGCTCCAGTGTATCAATAACGGCATTCGACGCCTTCTTCAAACCAATTCGCTTAAACCCTTGATTCAAAAAGCCCATGTCAAAACTTGCATTATGGGCAACCAACACATCGTCACCCATCCAGGCGTTGAAATCATTCAGAACATCCTCGATTTCAGGTGCATCCACGAGCATATCATCCGTAATGCCTGTCAGGTCGATAATTGTCTGACTAAGCTTTTGGTGCGGATTGGCAAATCGTTCAAAACGGTCAACGATTTCCCCGTCATGGAATTTTACCGCAGCCAGTTCGATTATTTTATCGTATGATGCAGATAGACCTGTCGTCTCTACGTCAAACACAATATAAGTCGCTTTTTCCAAGTCAATATCTTTGCTGTTGTAAGCAATCGGAACTCCATCATCTACAAGGTTGGCTTCCAATCCATAGATAACTTTAACATTATTTTTCTTACCAGCAGCAAAGGCTTCCGGATAACTCTGCACGACAGCATGATCCGTGATCGCGATACTTTCATGTCCGAATCTAGCTGCGGTCTCAATCAAACGGCTAGCCGATGTAACAGCATCCATCTGACTCATCAGCGTATGTGCATGCAGTTCGACACGCTTCTCCCCTTCTTCGGCATCATCACGGCGAAGGGTGACTGTGATCTGATTGATATCGTTTGCCATCATAGTCAATTCATTTGTGAAGTTGTCTGTCTGGATGCTTCCTCGTGCTTTTATCCACATGCCTTTTTTGAGCTGTTTGAATTTATCAGCATCTTCATTGCCTTTAGAGAACATTTTGATTTGGAAACTGTCTGTATAGTCCGTTACCTTTGCGATGAGCAAATGACGTCCAGAGCGCAGCTCGCGTATATCCACATCAAAAACATACCCTTGAACTGCCATGCGGCGTTCTTCATCCTGTATATCCTGCATAAGTGTGATTTCGTCATTGATAGCATAACCGATCATAACAGGACCTTGAGGAGCCTCATCCTGCTTCTTCGCACGGTCTTCAGAATCCTTGATCGCTTTTTGGACAAGAAGGCTATCTTCAAGTGCTTTTTGCTCACGGAATTTATTCAGTTCTTCCATGTTTTGTTCTTGTACAGTAACTGTAAGCATGTAAAGTCCTGCACCGATTTTCTCACAATACGTTTGAAAAGCGGGTTCAAGTCTTTTTTTCAGAGCGCTTGCTTCTGCTTCATTCCTGGCAGTTAACATAATCTTATTACCGTTAACCATTGGAACCTGTGTTTGGACAAGATCCTTATAGGCAGGTGACAGTTTAGGATAAGTCAGCACGAAATCCTTCCAATAATCCTGGATGTGGTCACCTTCCATTGTGTTTGTGACACATCGAATCGACCAATTCACAACAGCGATGTCTGCAAAGGCTTCTGTCAGCTTAGCAGTGAAGATTTTATATATTGTTGGAGGCAGCAGATTAGCCAATCGAAAATGAAAGTGCCAGGATTTTTCTTTCGGGTCGACTTCCAATTTCTCCAGCTGACTCTCTTTGAAATGAGCTGCGATGGTTTCTTCATCTAAGTGGATCTGCTCAAGGAGCATGTCCATTTTCTCATTACGGCTTAAACTCATTATGACTTCTCCTCCCCCGCTATTGGTACTGCGGTCTTGCGAAAGCCCCTGTCAAAGGATTGACAAGGGCTTGTACATTTTTATAGGTAAGCAGCTATTTGATCGAGCAATTCATTCTCATGTGAAACTGCTTCTTGTTCTGTATCACGGAACTTCACTTCCACTTGGGCATCAGCGGCAAGTTTACCTACAGTGACGCGAACTGGAATACCAATCAAGTCGCTATCTGCGAATTTGACACCGGCACGTTCCTTACGATCATCGTACAACACATCGACGCCCGCTTCAAGTAATCTTTCATATAGACGATCAGCCAGTTCACGCTGTTCGTCTTTTTTCGGGTTAAGGCTGATCAGATGTACTTGGAATGGACTGATGGATTTAGGCCATACAATCGCACCTTCCTTGCTATGCTGTTCAACAGCAGCAGCAAGTGTACGTGACACGCCGATTCCATAACATCCCATAATCAGGTTCTGAGCTTTTCCTTGTTCATCAAGGAATTTAGCTTGCATTTTTCCTGCATAAAATTCACCAAGCTTAAATACCTGACCTATCTCGATACCTTCTGCAAATTGAATGGTACCTTGTCCATCTGGAGATGGATCGCCAGCTTGGATGAATCTAAGATCAGCATATTGCTTCACTTGGAAATCACGTTCTGGATTCACATTTTTATAATGGAAGCCATCTTCATTCGCACCGCAAGTGACATTTGCTACATATTTAACAGCATTATCCGCAATAACATCGATATCTTCATGTACATTGATCGGACCAAGAGATCCAAAACCTGCGCCGAGAAGTTCTTTTACTTCCGCTTCAGCAGCAAGTTCAACAATTTGTGCTTGATAAAGGTTTTTCACCTTAATGTCATTGATTTCATGATCACCGCGCGAAATGACCATTACAAGACGGTCATCCACTTTAAATACAACTGCCTTAAGACCTTCTTCAAGTGTATGACCCAGATAATCAGCTACTTGCTGCATGGTCTTAACATTTGGAGTCTCAATCTTCTCAAGAGCAAGAGCTTCTGTTTCAGGCTTTTGACCTTGATCGATAACTTCAGCCATTTCAATATTGGCGGCATAATCCGATACATCACTGAAGGCGATCGTATCTTCCCCAACAGTAGCAAGTGCCATGAATTCGTGCGTATCTTTTCCGCCCATTGCACCTGAATCGGCTACTACTGCACGGAAGTTCAATCCTACTCGTTTAAAGATTCGGTGATATGCATCAGAGATAGTCTCATAAGCTTCATCCAAACTCTCGTAATCAGCATGGAAACTATATGCATCTTTCATGATGAATTCCCGGCCGCGCAATAGGCCGAAACGGGGACGCTGTTCATCGCGGTACTTCGTTTGGATCTGATACACTGTAAGCGGTAATTTCTTGTAGCTGTTCAATTCATCTCGAACCAAGCTAGTCGTAACTTCCTCATGAGTAGGACCAAGCGCGAATTCCCGGTTGTTCCGGTCATGCAGACGCATCAGTTCAGGTCCATAAACCTTCCAGCGGCCTGTTTCTTTCCATAGCTCCGCAGGCTGCAGTGCCGGCATGAGCATCTCACTCGCACCGGTACGATCCAACTCCTCACGGATGATCGCTTCCACTTTTCGCAGCACTTTTGTACCCAGCGGGAGGTAGCTGTAGATCCCAGAAGCTGTCTGACGGATATATCCGCCTTTGACCAGCAGCTGATGGCTGATTGCCTCTGCATCTGCTGGAACTTCTCTTAACGTTGGTATAAATGTTTTACTTTGTCGCATTCTTCCACCTCTGCATCATAAAAATAGCCGCTGTATATCATTCCAAGTGACCACGATCATCAAAAGCATCAGCAAAGCGAATCCAATGAAATGGACCACTGCTTCTTTTTGTGGTTCAACTGGTCTGCCTCTTAGTGCTTCCACACCGATGAACAACAAGCGTCCTCCGTCGAGTGCAGGAAGCGGAACGAGGTTGACGATTCCAAGATTGACACTTAGCAGTGCTGTCCACTGAATAAGATTGATCAATCCTGTTTTTACTACTTGATCTGTCGCATCATATATACCTACTGGTCCAGATAGCGCATCGATACTAAGCTGACCAGTTACGAGCTGTCCCAAATTGGTTATGATCATTGTTCCGAATTCCCACGTCTGCTGGAAAGTATAAGGAATTGCACCCAAGAAACTCTTCTCCATTGCAAGCGTGACACCAATCTGTCCGATTTGCTGCTCGCCGCTTTCCACAAGTGCAGGAGTTATCATCATTTGCTGTTCCTGACCGTCCCGGACGATTGTCGCCTCAAGCTCTTTTTCAGGATTTTCACGAACGATGGCTGTGAACTCATCCCATGTCTGCACAGGTGTTCCATCGATTGCTGTGATTTCATCACCTGATTGGATTCCCGCTTCTTGCGCTGCAGATCCCTCTTGTACTGTACCGACAGCTGCATTATCAGCTGGTACACCCTGGATAAGGGCAAGGATGAAAAACAGCACAAGTGCAAGCAGGAAATTCATCATCGGACCAGCAAACAATTGCATCGCCCGCTGCCGTTTATTCTTGGAAGCAAACTGGCGGTTATATGGTGCGATTTGCGTTTCTGTCTCGTCCATCACGTACATCGCTTTCTCATGGACAGGAAAGGAAAGTCGTTCTTCTTCCCCTATCTCATAACCATATATCATCAGGCTATGATCTAAATCTGCACTTTCAACTTCAATAACGCGTGCATACGGATGCTTGGATTTATTATTGACGATAATCTTCGTTACTTCCTGTTTGTCATTGAATTCGAGACCAATATGATGGCCAGGCTTCAATTCCACGATTTCCGGATCTTCACCGGCAACGCGGACGTATCCTCCTATTGGAAGAAGTCTGATCGTATACAATGTCTCATTCTTCATCCAGGAAAAGATCTTCGGTCCAAAACCGATGGCGAATTCACGTGCTAGCATGCCAGCCCGTTTCGCAAAAATCAAATGTCCGAGTTCATGCACGAATACGAGCAGCCCGAACACTAGGATAAACGCAATAATAGTTGTCACAATGGGCACCTGCCTTTATTGGATATAGGACCTCACTTGACTCCGCGTGAGACGATCTGTTTCCATGATTGTTTCCAAAGAAGGGAAAGATTCATAGGCATGTGCATCTAATGCGCGCGCTACAAAATCCTCAATTGTCAGGAAAGAGATTTTTCCTGCAAGAAACAGGGCTACAGCCTCCTCATTTGCAGCATTCAATACAGTTGTGGCAGTGCCGCCGGCTCTGCCCGCTTCATATGCCATGCGCAAACAAGGGAATCGTTCCATACTCATTTCTTCGAAGTGGAGTTTGCCTATTTCCACTAAGTTTAACCTTTTTGAAACAGCTAAATCAAGTCTTTCAGGATAGGTGAGGGCGTACTGGATCGGAACCCGCATATCCGGTGTACCAAGCTGTGCAATGACACTGTAATCCTTGTACTCTACCATGCTGTGGATGATACTCTCGCGGTGCTGGACAACCTCGATATCATCATAATCAATTCCAAAGAGCCAGTGTGCTTCAATGACTTCCAATCCCTTGTTCATCATTGTTGCGGAATCGATGGTAATTTTTTGCCCCATGCTCCAGTTCGGGTGGCGCAAAGCATCTTCCAATGTGACATGTCTGAGTTCATCTCTCGTCTTATCACGGAAACTGCCGCCAGAAGCAGTAATGATCAGCTTGTTCACATCCTCGAGCTTCTCTCCATTCAGGCATTGGAATATAGCTGCGTGTTCACTATCTACAGGAAGCAGATTGACACCGTGCTTCTTCGCTTCAGCCATGACAAGGTGCCCGGCTGACACAAGCGTTTCCTTATTCGCGAATGCTACCTGTTTCCTGGCACGGATTGCTTCGAGCGTCGCTTCCAGTCCAATACTGCCAAGGACAGCATTTACGACGACATCGACTTCTCCTGCCGAAGAGATTGCTACCATTCCCGCGGAACCGACCAGAATTTCTGCATGCGGAAGAGTCTGTTGAAGATTTTCTTTCGTCTGTTCATCCTGTACAACTATTACAGCAGGTTCGAACTCCTTGATTAGCGGCAGTGCTTTTTCGATGTTGCGGCCGAACGCCATGCTATGCAGCTTAAACGCTTCTGGGTGATTGCGGATGACATCCAATGTCTGCAAACCGATCGAGCCGGTAGCACCTAATAATGCGATTGTTTTCATCGGACACGCTCCTCTTTATACTCTATTAAATGAATTGAATTAAATGCAGGATTGGGAAAACAAAAATCATACTATCGAAACGATCCAAAATTCCGCCGTGGCCCGGCAGGATTTTCCCGGAATCCTTTACAAGGTAATGCCGTTTAAAAGCTGATTCGACCATATCTCCAAGCTGACCGAATACTGCAATCAGGATACACACTCCCGTAACAATCAAAATAGAACTGCTCACAGGAGAAATGAATTGGAATACAATTCCTGCCACACAGCCAAGAACGAGTCCGCCTATGCCTCCTTCGATTGTTTTGTTCGGACTGATTGTTGGCCATAGCTTATGTTTACCGAAAGCTCTTCCAAAGAAATAAGCCCCAGAATCGGTTGCCCAAATGACAACCAAAACAAAAATGAACTTGGACAACCCCGTTACAATATGACCACCGATTATTTCATCGGGAGCATTCCTCGTAATGATGAAATAGAGAAAGCCAAAACCGATATATACCACTGTTATCAGCAGGAAACCTGCATCTTCAAAAGTGAACCGGTTCTTTGCCAGTACCGTGTAGCTCAAGAGAAGGATAACGGAAAATAACAGTATATCCGTTTTATTGATATGTAAATCGAACATTGTGTTGATCATGCCCAGGTCCGGGGCCAAAAGCCCCCATAGCAACAGGACACTCACGATGGATGGTATCTTGTATTTTGCGATTTTACGCATACGCAGCAGCTCAATGAAGGCAATGGTAGCGATCAAATAAATGAACGCTTCAAACCATGCCCCCCCAAGCAAAACGAAAATCATGAAGAATATGCCTGCAATAATCGCTGTGATCAATCGTTGCTTCATTGTTAATTATTCACCTCAAATACCGCCATAGCGCCGTTTTCTGTTCTGGAAATCACTGACTGCCTGTTCGAACAGCAGTTCATCGAAATCAGGCCATAATACTTCCGTGAACCATAGCTCTGAATAAGCACTCTGCCAAAGCAGAAAGTTACTTAATCGATGCTCGCCGCTAGTACGGATGATCAAATCCGGGTCTGCTAATTTTTCTGTGTACAGGTAGCGGGAAATACATGACTCATCGATATCTCCCATTTGCAGCTTCTTGTCAGAGATATCCTGCATCATACTTTGCACAGCATGCACAAGCTCGTATCGTCCGCCGTAGTTCAATGCGAAGTTAAGGATAAGACCATCATTATGCTTCGTCTGCTCCATCGCTTCCTTGACTGCTTCCCTAGTAAAGGAAGGCAAACCGTCCAAATCCCCGATTGTCTGTACCTTTACGTTCTCTTCAATAAGCTCAGGCAAGTAAGTCGTTAAAAACTCCTTTGGCAGCTTCATCAAAAAGTCTACTTCCGCCTGCGGCCGTTTCCAGTTTTCCTTGGAAAAGGCGTACAGTGTCAATACCTTCACATCGATCCGGTTTGCAGCCTTTACAATTCGCCGAACTGTTGTCATCCCTTCTTTGTGCCCAGCAATCCGTGGAAGGCCGCGCTTCTTGGCCCAGCGCCCATTACCATCCATGATAATGGCCACATGACCCGGGATATTCTCAAGCTTTAGTGTCGACGGCTGTAACTCTATTCTTCTTTTCCTATTGAAAAAAGGAAGTTTAATCATTTTGAATCCTCCATTGGGCTTTTTTCTCTGCTGACCGAAAAGAGCCAGAGGCGCCCTGTGCAGTACTGCTCTTTACATGTCACAAAAAGAGCAAAAACCCCCTTTAGCAAGAGGGTCTTGTACTACTTATTTTACATGGTTAAGGGTCAAACTTCCATTATTTCTTTTTCTTTGTCTTTAGCAAGACCTTCAAGCTGGCTGATATGCTTATCTGTTTCCGTCTGCACTTCATCCTGGAAGCCTTTTAAATCATCTGCTGTAATTTCTTTATTCTTTTCAGCTTTCTTCAATTGATCATTGCTGTCACGGCGAATATTACGGATTTGAACTTTCGCCTCTTCCAAATATTTAGAAACAACTTTCCCTAGATCCTTGCGTCGCTCCTCTGTAAGTGCAGGGATGCTAAGACGGATTATGTTACCGTCACTGGAAGGAGATAGACCAAGGTCAGCTTTTTGGATAGCTTTCTCAATATCGGAGATTGCTGTTTTGTCGTAAGGCGTGATAACGAGCATACGTGCTTCTGGAGCAGTAATACTTGCCAGCTGGTTCAATGGTGTGGAAGCGCCGTAATAATCTGCATAAACACTATCCAAAAGAGACGGATTCGCGCGTCCTGCACGTACAGTTGCCAGCTGTCTGGAGAAAGCCTGCACTGCCTGTGCCATTTTGCTTTTTGCATCAGAAATGATTGCTGTTGACATTATTTATTCCCCCTGATAATCGTTCCGATACTTTCACCGGATACGGCTCTTTTAATGTTTCCTTTTTCACTGATAGAGAACACAAGTAGTGGAATATCATTATCCATGCATAGAGAGGAGGCTGTCGCATCCATGACTCCAAGTCCTTCATTCAGGATGTCCAAATAAGTAAGGGAGTCATACTTCACTGCGTCTGCTACCAATTTAGGATCCGCATTGTATACACCATCGACATTATTCTTTGCCATCAGGATCACTTCTGCTTCGATTTCAGCCGCTCTCAAGGCTGCTGTTGTATCAGTTGAGAAGTAAGGGTTTCCTGTACCTGCTGCAAAGATGACAACACGATTTTTCTCAAGGTGACGAATCGCCTTGCGTCGAATGTACGGCTCAGCTACCTGGCGCATTTCAATAGATGTCTGCACCCTTGTCGGAATACCAAGGTTCTCTAAACTATCCTGTAATGCTAGTGAATTCATCACAGTTGCGAGCATACCCATATAGTCGGCATTTGCACGGTCCATTCCCATTTCGCTGCCGACTTTTCCGCGCCAGATGTTACCGCCGCCTACGACGACTGCAACTTCCACTCCCATTTCGGCTACTTCTTTCACTTGTTCCGCAATGGAACGGATGACGGATGGTTCAATACCATAGCCGACTTGACCGCTTAATGCTTCTCCACTTAGTTTCAATACGATTCGTTTATAGCGTGCTGTAGTCATCATTGCCTCCAAAGGTATGTATTTTGTAAAAAAGGGAACACCAAGTGTCCCCTCTTTTGTCGTACTTATTTTTTAACTTGGCTCATTACTTCGTCAACGAAGTTATCTTCACGTTTTTCCATACCTTCGCCCACTTCATAACGAACAAAGTTAACTACAGAAGCACCTTTGTCGGTTACGTATTTCTTCACTTTTTGATCTGGATCTTTAATGAAGCTTTGTTCAAGCAAGCAGATCTCTTCGAAGAATTTGCTCAGGCGGCCTTCTACCATTTTTTCAACGATGTTTTCTGGCTTGCCTTCGTTTAGAGCTTGTGTTTTCAATACTTCGCGCTCGCGCTCTACTTCGTCAGCAGCAACTGCATCACGGGAAACGTAACGAGGGTTTACTGCAGCGATATGCATTGCAATATCTTTACCAAGTTCAGAATCAGTTGTGCCATCAAGCAATGTCAATACACCGATACGTCCGCCGCCATGTGAGTATGCGCCGAATGCTTGGTTGTCTTCTTTGCTTACAAGTGCGAAGCGGCGAAGAGAGATCTTTTCTCCGATTTTCGCGATAGCAGCGTTGATGTACTCACCAACAGTTTGGTCAGCGTTGATTTTTTGATCTGAAGCTTCTTCTACGCTAGCTGGTTTGTTAGTAAGGATATGCTGAGCAAGATCGTTCAATAGTGTTTTGAACTGATCGTTCTTTGTAACGAAGTCAGTTTCACAGTTTACTTCAAGCAATACAGCGTTGTTACCTTCTGTAGCGATGAAAGTTAAACCTTCTGCAGCGATACGATCCGCTTTTTTAGCTGCTTTCGCAATACCATTCTCACGAAGGTAGTCGATCGCTTTTTCCATATCACCATCTGTTTGAGTCAAAGCTTTTTTACAATCCATCATACCTGCGCCAGTTTTTTCGCGCAATTCTTTTACCATTTGTGCCGTGATTGCCATCGTAAATGCCTCCTTAGGGTTTGGACAATTTATTTCTTGAAAAAAGGGTGATAAAAGGTCCCCCCTTATCACCCTTCATCCATTACTCGCTTACAGCTTCTGTAGCTTCTTCAGCTGGAGCTTCTTGGTCTTCCAATTCTTCACCTTGCTTGGATTCCAGGATAGCGTCCGCCATTTTGGAAGTAAGCAATTTAACAGCGCGGATAGCGTCGTCATTCGCAGGGATCACGTAATCGATTTCGTCCGGATCACAGTTAGTATCAACGATACCGATGATTGGAATGTTCAATTTGTGAGCTTCTGCAATTGCGATTCTTTCTTTACGTGGGTCGATAACGAATAGAGCGTCAGGAATTCTTTCCATGTCTTTGATACCGCCAAGGAATTTAACAAGACGTTCTTTTTCTTTAAGCAAACCTACTACTTCTTTCTTAGGAAGTACTTCGAAAGTACCGTCTTCTTCCATGCGCTCGATGGATTTCAAGCGGTTGATACGTTTGCGGATTGTCTGGAAGTTAGTAAGCGTACCACCCAACCAGCGTTGGTTAACGAAGTACTGACCAGAACGGATCGCTTCTTCTTTCACAGATTCCTGTGCTTGTTTCTTCGTACCTACGAATAGGATTGTACCGCCATCAGCAGCAAGTTCTTTCACGTAGTTGTACGCTTCGTCGACTTTCTTCACAGTTTTCTGAAGGTCGATGATGTAGATGCCGTTACGCTCTGTGAAGATGTATTTCTTCATTTTCGGGTTCCAACGGCGAGTCTGGTGACCGAAATGAACACCAGCTTCAAGCAATTGTTTCATTGAAATGACTGACATAGTGTTTCCTCCTAATGGTTTTTTCTCCTCCGACTGCTTCATCTTTTATCGGGAACTGACATAATATCAGCACCTCCCGTAAAAATCGGCAGACGTGTGTATTAACACCAAAAATAAATATAGCACAGCTATAACCATCAATCAAGCATCTTAGACATGTTTTTAAACTTTCTCAGCTTTTTCTAGCATTTTATCCATTTTTCTTCATTAATAATATCAATTCTACTTCCGTTTTCCCCATTCCAAGCTGCTTTGCAATCTCTGCAGAAGCCTTCCCCTGATCATGAAGCTGTAGGACTCGCCCAAGATTGGACATGGACACTTGATCTTCTTCTTCTATCGGCTGCGGCGGAGCGTAATCAGATTCTGGAGCAATGTCCTCTTCTGCAGCTGGAGCGGGTTTATCCTCCTCCGCTGTTTCCGTACGTGGTTTCCCTGACTTGGGTTCTGCTTGCAGAAGCCGATCATTTTCCTCCCTCAGCTCTTCAAGTATGGAGCTGAGCATCGATTCATACGCTTGTTTGTCCTTTTGATGCCGGCTTTCCTGCTGCTGGATATTTGATTGCAATGCGCGGATAGCAATGAAGGTCAATACATGGAGGAGCAGACTGGCACAAACTAGTAGTGTGAGCATGAAAAACCTTCTTTCTATATAAAATCGGAAATAGCTTTCAGCTGATCGCTGAAAGCTTTGCTAGAGATTCCCGTAATTTGAATATGGCGCGTTTATGGATCTGTGAAATTCGTGATGTTGTCAATTCCAGTATGTGTCCGATTTCCGTGAACGTTAGTTCTTCCTTATAAAAAAGACTGACAACTAGCTGTTCGTGCTGGTTCAGCTGCTTGATACTGTCTGTCAGCTGAAGAATGAGTTCCTTTTGCAGCATTGCATCTTCTGGCTGCGGTGTCTTGAGATCGGGAAGAACATAGCTTGTATCCTGCTTGTCCTGCTTTGGTCGGGCTGGCTTGTCATCCATGGAGAGAACATTTGAAAACAACGCATCACGCACCGCTTCTTCTACTTCCTCGCAACTCAAGCCGGTCCGCTCCGCAATCTCACTACTGGTCGGCTTCCGTTCCAGTGATTGCTCAAGAAGGCTTGCAGCCGCTTCTATTTTCTTCACTTTATCACGTACTGTTCGGGGAAGCCAATCTTCCTTCCGCAAACCATCCATGATGGCACCTCTGACCCGGAAGGAAGCATACGTTTCGAATTTGAAATCACGGCTTGGCTCGAACTTTTGTAAAGCATCATACAATCCTGTGTAACCGAAGCTTCTGACATCGTCCCTGCTCACACTGGAGGGAAGGTGCGCAGCGATGCGCTGCGTATGGTAATCGACTACATGCATATACATCCGCATCAATTCATTGGCAGCTTCGCTATCTTTTTTATAAAACCAGCTGTTCCAATACTGCTGTTCTGTTTCTGATCCATAATTGATCATGAAACTCCCTCCTTTGTTTGCTGTTACGTCATAAGAATGAAGCTGCTCCATTATATGATCGCTTCCTCTTTGCTTACTGTTTTGATTCTCAAACCACATGTATCTATATTGAATTCAATCGTACGTCCATTGCTCCCCCCGACATCCTTACTCTCGATGGGGATGCGATATTCCCGAAGCTTCTGCTCTACTGCTTCTATATTACGCGGACCTATCCTCATTTTCTCGTCGCTTGACATGAAGGAGAACATTTGTGCGCCGCCCGCAAGCTTCGCTTTAAAGCGACTTTTGCTTGCCCCGTTCCGCACTAAATTGGCAATCAAGTCGTCCATGGCTGTATCCGCATATTTGTTACGGTTCATCTGAGTCTGCTTTGCCAAGCTGGAGTCAGGCAGCATAACATGCGCCATGCCAGCAATCTTTTTTTGTTTATCGTATACGACAACTCCAACACAAGACCCAAGCCCAGCTGTTCGAAGAAGCTGCGGAAAGACGGCGATCTTTGCATCGGCTATCCCTACATGCAAAATTTCGGCTTCAGTCATCATCCTCGACTCCTAAAGCATGAAATAAATGACCAAATGCATCCGGATCAAGCAGCAGCAAAAACTTCCCCTCGACCATATGCTGCTGCTGATTCGGATCACTCAGTGAGATGACCGTATCAATGACAACTGTATAATCACTTTCCTGGGCTATCTCGATTAAACCATTTGCCAAAATGGCGCCCCCCATATCGACACTGATTTGCGGTACCGATGGCTGCATATTCACTTTGGCGAAGTCGCTGATTGCAGATAAATAGCTTCCTGCCAGGATGTTTCCCATTTCATGCAAAGCAGAGAGATTGATATCATCATTGGACGTGTTAGACCATGAAAAGCTTTCATTTCCAGTTATAAAATGAACGAATAACTCTGCTTCAGCTGGTTGGAGCAAAAAGAACATATTTCCCGGCGCATCTCCCTGAATCCTGAGGTAGATAGCGGCAAGCGGCTGCTCAGCCCCGCCAATTGATTCAATCAATTCATTAAAGTGACAGATTCGGACAGCTGGCACGTTCATATCGATATCTTGGCGGAGCAAAGTGGACAGCGCCGTAGCTGCATTGCCTGCCCCAATGTTTCCTGCTTCTTTCAGTGCATCCAGTTGATCGTCCGTAATATTCTGAAGATCATACATTAGTTTTCGATAGATTTGATTGCTTCAATTTCATGGAATTTCAATACTTTTCGAAGGTCTAGCAAAATGACAAGTCTGTCCTCAAGTTTCACAACACCATCGATATAATCAACATTGATTGCACCAATTACTTGAGGAGCTTCTTCTATTTTGTCTACTGGAATATCGACTACATCATTGGCCGCATCCACAATCAAACCGATTGATGTGTCGTCCAGATCCACAATGATGATTCTTGTATTATCATCTACTGGCGTTTCTTCAAGCCCGAGTCGGCTTCTCAAATCAACGATTGGTGTCACCACTCCGCGCATATTGATAACACCTTTGATGAAGCTCTCCGTATTCGGGACTCTAGTAATGTGTTCCATCTTTTCAATAGAGCCTACTTGTGTTACAGGTACTGCATACTCCTCATTTTTCAACTGAAAAACAATAACTTTCACATCTTGTACGATTTCTTCTGCCATGATGAACCCTCCTTATTTAATTAGCGCATTGCTGTCGATGATCAGTGCTACTTGGCCATCTCCCAGGATAGTAGCTCCAGAGATAGCAAAAATCTCAGTCAAGTAATTTCCTAGGGATTTAAGGACGATTTCCTGCTGACCAATGAATCCATCGACAATCAATCCTGCTGATTTATCGCCTTTTTTAATAATTACGACAGAATAATAATCTGTCTCTTCTTTTACTTCCGGTACTTGGAAAACATCTTTCAAAGATACAAGCGGCACTACCCTGCCACGGAAATCAATTACTGCTTGATTATGGACATGCATGATATCCGCTTTCGGAATAATCGCTGTCTCGATGATGGAAGATAGCGGTACAGCATACTTCTCTTTTTGTATTTCCACAAGCAAGACACTGATGATGGATAGTGTCAGTGGCAGCTCGATGCTGAACAATGATCCTTTTCCTTCTTCGGAATTGATTGTAATTGTTCCGCCAAGGGATTCAATTGTATTTCTGACAACATCCAGTCCTACGCCGCGACCGGAAATATCGGAAATAGTTTCAGCAGTGGAGAAGCCGCTTTCCATGATAAGACCGAACACTTGGTTGTCATTCATAATTGCTGCTTGTTCTTTTGTGATAAGACCATTTTTGATTGCTTTTTCCGTTACTTTCTTCCGGTTAATCCCTGCTCCATCATCGGTAATATCAATAAAAACATGATTTCCAGAATGGTAGGCTTTCAGTTTGATTGTTCCTGTTTCTGGCTTGCCTAGCTCACGTCGTACTTCCGGAGTTTCAATACCATGATCCAGACTATTGCGGATCAAGTGTACAAGCGGGTCACCAATTTCATCGATGACTGTACGGTCAAGCTCTGTTTCAGCACCTTCGATCTGAAGATCGATTTTCTTACCCAAGTCTTTTGCAAGCTGGCGCACCATACGCGGGAAACGGTTAAACACTTGATCGATGGATACCATCCGCATTGTCAGTACGATACTTTGAAGATCCCCCGAAATTCTCGCCATCCGCTCCACTGTTTCATGCAGCTCCGGATGCTTTACATCCTCCGCAATTTGCTCAAGTCTTCCGCGGTCTATGACCAATTCCTCGAATAAGTTCATCAGAATATCAAGTCGTTCTATATTCACGCGGATCGTCTTGTTGCTTTGCTGGGCTTTTTTCTCTGGCGTGGCTGCTTCTGCCTTTTCTTCAGCCACAGAAGCAATTATTTCTTCTTGCACTTCATCTTGCGTCTGTTTATATGTATCGATGAAGAAGTTTTGAATGGAAACAGTATCTATCTCAGATACTTTCAGGACCTTTTCCTCGATAAGTTCTTTTGACTCTTTTGTTACAAGTAATACTTCAAATGTCAGATCGAATTCCTCATCCTCCAGCTGGGAAACATCCGGATTGCTCTTAACGACTTCCCCCAAGGACTCAAGTACTTCAAACACCATGTAAACCCGCGCAGCCTTAAGCATGCAATCTTCGCGCAATGTGACTTTTGTATAGAAGTTCTGGAATCCTTTTTCTTCGCTTTCCCGCAACACGGCTAGTTCGAATTCATCCAATATAAGTCCTGATGTATCACTTGCCTTTTCCTCTGCAACTGCTGCAGCAGCTTGAAGCGGCGCTTCACCAGACTCAATTGCAGCAAGCTGATTGACCAATTCACTTACCTCTTTTGTTCCTGCTCCGCCGGATTCAATATCTAGTACCATTTCTTCCAGACTATCTACAGCGTCAAAAACTACATCCAGTATATCCGGATTGATTTTAATCTGATGATTACGAATTGCATCAAGAACGTTTTCCATTTGATGTGTCAAATTGGCCAAATCCTGATACCCCATCGTAGCAGACATGCCTTTTAGCGTATGAGCGGAACGGAAAATTTCATTGACTACTCCAATGTCTTCCGGCTGTTTTTCAAGTTCCAGCAAATGCTGGTTCAAGGCTTGAAGATGTTCTTTGCTTTCTTCGATGAATACACCTAAATACTGATCTACTTCCATTTGTTGACCCCCTCTAATAGATTGATTCTCTGCTGGATTGCCGAGGCGATTGACTGGACCGGACATACATGGTGCAGCAGCCCCGCTTCAGCAGCAGCCCTCGGCATCCCGTAAACAACACAAGACTCTGCCGATTCACCGATGCTGTAGACAGATGGCAGCTTGTCCTTTATTTTTCTCAGACCCTCTGTTCCATCCGCTCCCATGCCCGTCATGATGACTGTGCATACATCCACGTTTTCCAGACTGCTTATTGATTCAAACATTCGGTCCACAGCAGGTCTATGCCCTTTCACAGGGTCTTCCAATGTCAGTTTGGCAATAAGCCTGCTGTCTGCTTGCACAGTAGTCAGATGATATCCTCCTGGTGCAATATAAACTACGCCAT
Organism: Terribacillus saccharophilus; assembly: GCF_046592595.1. Lineage (GTDB taxonomy): Bacteria > Bacillota > Bacilli > Bacillales > Amphibacillaceae > Terribacillus > Terribacillus saccharophilus_C. The sequence goes on from NZ_JAWVPF010000002.1 coordinate 388,358, forward strand.
TTCTTAATGTTTCATTTTGTTCAGCTTCCTTGACTTTGATTGCGCTGAGACTATCCAGCCTTTCTGCCAAAGACTTCGTGAACCCTACCGGCATATGCTGGACGACAACCACAGGAGCAGCAAGTGTCGATGGCAGTTTCCCGATAACTTCCTGTAAAGCTCGCGGACCTCCAGTGGAAGTGCCGATAGCTACCAAACTACGATCAGCACGATTTTTCTCAGGAGCTTTTGCGAAAACCCTTACTTCCGCTGCTTTTACTTGCTCTTTGATTGAAAGTCGGGAGGATGCTGCTGCCACAACTTTGACGACCAGTTCATCCCGGACCTTATCGAGATCCAAGGATATGGAACCAGACGGTTTTGCAATAAAATCCACTGCTCCAAGTGACATGGCATGTATCGTCATATCTGCACCCTGCTTAGTCAAGCTGGAAAGCATAACAACCGGGAGCGGCTGCTTCAGCATGATTTGCTTCAGCGCATCCAGTCCGTTCATGATCGGCATTTCTACATCCATCGTCACTACATCCGGCTTCAGTTGACTGATTTGCTCCAGACCATCCTTGCCGTTGCGGGCTGTTCCGATGACTTCCAGCCGATCATCACTGCTCAGTAAATCTGAAATGATCTTCCGCATAAAAGCGGAATCATCAACGACCAAAACGCGGATCTTTCCCATTGCGAGTACCTCCCATCCAAATATCTCTCAATCTGCCTATAAATGATGTTCTTTCTTTAGCTGTTGTCTCTGCTGCAGGTGTCAGATAGCTGGCTGCGAGCTGTTTGATGCTAGTTCCTGCTTTTGAATCCTTTTGATTGATGAATGGCTCCTGCATTTTCACCGATCTTGGGACCTGCTTATCTTCAGGCAAAATACCCAAAAGCATTACCTCAGCATGAAGAAATGTTCGTATCACTTCCTTCATCCGAGCTGCTGTATCCTGTCCCTCGCGCTTATCCATCGCCCGATTCACAAGTAGATACATCGGCAAATCAGCGTCCCGCTGCATCAAATGCTTGATCAATGCATATGCGTCCATCATGCTTGTAGGTTCGGTTGTCGTTACAACAATACTTTCATCTGCTGCTAAAATGAACGATGCACTCTCTTCCGTCAACCCGGCACCCATATCCAGTAGAACATAGTCATACATCTGCTGCGCTCTTTCAAACTCTTTTTGGAAGTGGACAAATCCGGCATTGTCCATCTGAAAGAGTTCATTTATCGCCGCACCAGCAGCGATAAAATCAAGACCATCCGGCCCTGCTTCCACTATTTGTTCAAGTTTTAAGCGGTTTTGAATCATTTTTACAAAAGAATGCTTGGCCGAAGTACCTAACAATATTTCGATATTTCCCATTCCTAAATCCAAGTCAATAAGCAGAACCTTTTTCCCAAGATTGCTTAAAGCTAAAGAAAAGTTCAGAGCGAAATTCGATTTGCCGACGCCGCCTTTTCCACTGGCAACAGCTATCGTACGACCAGTTGTCATGCGCTGCACATTTGCCCTTAGTTTAGCCGCTTGGTCATGCACGAGCTGTCGCCTCCATCACACGTTTAGCCAAGTAAGAAGCTGAAGGAGCGATAATATCATCCGGCACATCCTGGCCGTGGGTAAGATAGGCCACACCGATATGTGCTTGCTGAATCAAATTCAAAATGCCTCCGTAACGGCTTGCTTCATCTAACTTTGTAAAAATGAACTGCTTGATCGGCAAATGTGCAAATTGTTCATAAATCTCAGACAGATCACTAGCTCTTGTAGTTATGGCCAATGTCAGATACGTCTCCGCTTCATGCTGCAAGTCAAGCGTGCGCTCAAGCTCTTTTACATAAGCAGAATCTTTGAAGTTCCTTCCTGCTGTATCGATGAATACCAAGTCATAATCTGCAAGCTTCTCCCTTGCTGCTTGATAATCTTCAAGCGAATAAGCAACTTCAAGCGGAGCCTCCAATATTTTGGCGTATGTGCGCAATTGATCGATAGCAGCAATTCTATAAGTATCCGTTGTAATAAATGCAACTCTTTTTTTGTCGACTAGAGCACTTTTTGCGGCAAGCTTGGCAATCGTGGTTGTCTTACCTACCCCAGTAGGACCTACTAAATGTATGAATTTCTTTTCGAACTTTGTGGGCTGCTGTACTTTTTCAAACCGCTTTACTAACGTTTCGAGCAGTGCTTGTTCGACTTCCTTGCTCGCACTGTCTTCCAAGACACGTTCCATAAGTCCAGAAGCGATTTGAGGATGAACTTCATTATGGAGAAGCCGATCATACAGTCCTTGCAATGGCAGAGCATAATGCCGGGTCTGGCTGGAAAGCGCTGACCTTAACTCCTTTTTTAAAGCGTCAATTTCAGCTGTAAAATCTGCTCCGCCTGTGTTTGCCTCTTTTTTTTCAGGAGACACGGCGGGTGAAATGGATGGCTTTGGCCCTGTACGTTTACTGCTGGCCGTATCCTGTTGATCCAATGCCGCAATGACTTCGATACGCTTCTTTTTAAAAAGTCCGAGAAATCCGCCGCTTTTCAGTTCTTTTGTTCGAAGGATGACTGCATCCTTACCTAGTTCACGTCTAATCTGAATCATTGCCTCGGGCATTGTCGCAGCTATATATTTCTTCATCTTCATGCAACATTCACCATCCCGACACTCTTGATTTCTGTTGTATTATCCAATTCGTTGTACGATAGAACCACTGCATGCGGCAAGCTGCGATCGAGCAGCTGGCGAACATACATCCTGATTGTCGGAGAGCACAGCACGATGACTGTCTCTTCCCGTAACGACAAACGTTCTGCTTGCTCCATCACTGACTGGACGATTTTCTGCTGGGATTCCGGATCCAGGGATAAATAATTTCCATGTTCTGTTTGCTGGATATGATCTGCTATGATCTTTTCCACAGCCCCAGATACCGTAATGACTTGCAGCGGCTGACTGTTTTGTACATATTGCTTTGTAATTTGCGGAGCAAGCGCTTGCCGCACGTATTCCGCCAGCAAATCCGTATCCGTTGTCATCCTGCCAAAATCAGCCAAAGTCTCGAATATAACTGGCAGATTTCTTACCGACACATGCTCACGCAGCAGTTTGGCAAGCACCTTTTGCACATCTCCGACCGACAGCGGATCCGGTGTGACTTCTTCTGCCAATATTGGGTATGATTCTTTCAGATGATCGATAAGCTGCTTTGTTTCTTGTCTGCCAAGTAATTCATGTGCATGACGCTTAATTGTTTCCGTAAGGTGGGTCGATACGACAGAAGGAGGATCAACGACCGTATAGCCTGAAAGCTCGGCATCATCCTTTGTCTCCTCGCTGATCCACTTAGCCGGCAGACCGAAAGCTGGTTCAAGTGTTTCAATTCCATCCAGTCCGTCATCTTCCACACCTGGGCTCATTGCCAGGTAGTGATCCAGCAGTACTTCACCAGCAGCAACTTCGTTTCCTTTAATCTTCAAGCGATATTCATTTGGACCAAGCTGAATATTATCGCGTATCCGCACAACCGGAATAACAATACCCAGCTCGATTGCAAGCTGTTTACGGATCATGACAATCCGATCCAGCAAGTCGCCTCCTTGATTCGTATCAGCCAGCGGTATAAGCGCATAACCGAATTCAAATTCAATAGGATCCATGCTCAATAGATTCACAACATTATCCGAAGACTTCATCGTTGCTTCCTCTTGTACTTCCTCTGCCACTTCTGCCACATTCTCCTGCTTTTTCTGAATGTTGGACAAGAAATAACCAGTTCCAGCAAGAATGGCTGCAATCGTAGTTGTCAGGAAAAAGTTGATCGGTGTCAAACCGAGCATGAAGATAGCCCCTGCTGCAATATATAACAAAGTCGGGTATCGGAACAGCTGCTTTGTTACATCACTGCCCAGATTACCTTCTGAAGCTACCCTTGTCACCACGATTCCTGTTGCGGTAGAGATCAAAATAGCTGGGATTTGCGTAACCAGTCCATCACCGATAGTAAGGCGCATAAATGTATTGATGGCATCTTGGAAGCTCATTCCCATTTGCATCATCCCGATAATCAATCCGAATACGATATTGATTAAAACGATAATGATTCCAGCAATGGCATCCCCTTTTACGAACTTACTCGCACCGTCCATTGCTCCGTAAAAATCTGCTTCGTTTTCTACTTTTTCACGGCGCTTTTTCGCTTCAATATCGGATATCATACCCGCATTCAAATCGGCATCGATACTCATCTGCTTCCCTGGCATCGCATCAAGTGTGAACCGGGCAGCTACCTCGGATACTCGCTCCGAACCCTTCGTGATTACCAGGAATTGAATGATGACCAAGATGATAAAAACAACAAAACCAACCAGAGGATTATCTCCGATTACAAAACTGCCGAAAGTCTCTACAACGCCGCCAGCATGTCCTTCTGAAAGGATTGCTCTCGTCGTCGATATATTCAGTGCCAGCCTGAAAAGCGTTAGCAAAAGTAAGAGGGTAGGGAAAACCGAGAATTGCAATGCTTCCTCAGTATTCATCGCCACCAGGATGACGATTAAAGCAAGTGAGATATTCGTCAGGATCAGTATGCTGAGAAGCCAATCCGGCAACGGGATGATCAGCATGACGATCACTAAGATTACTGCTATAAGTACTGACATATCCTTAAATTTCATGTTGTAATTCCTCTTCTCTTACATTTTACGCTCCGTGCGGTACACAAAGGCGAGTACTTCCGCAACAGCCTGAAAGAATTCTTCCTGTATCGGCTGGTTCAGCTCCACATTCTTATATAAACCGCGGGCCAGCGGTCTGTTTTCTACCATTGTTACATTGTTCGCCTTCGCGATTTCCTTGATCTTCAGTGCTACATGATCCATTCCTTTTGCTATCACAATTGGTGTATCAGACTTTTTGTCGTCATATTGAATAGCAATAGCAAAGTGCGTCGGGTTCGTGATGACAACATCCGCCTTCGGAACCTCACTCATCATTCGCATCATGGACATTTGCCGCTGTTTTTCTTTTATCTTGGAACGAATCAAAGGATTTCCTTCCATGTTCTTATACTCATCTTTGATGTCCTGCTTGGACATCCGTATGTTCTTTGCAAAATCAAATCGCTGATAGGCATAATCCAGAACTGCTATAAAGAACAAGGCAATCGTTGCTGCAAAACACATGTTCAACGTGATCTTTCCAAAAAACTGCATGGCATTTTCAGGGGATTTCGTGAACATAGTCATTACAGTATCCAAGTTCTGCCAAAGAACATAGAACGCGACTACCCCGACCAGTCCAATCTTAAGCAGTGATTTTAGTAACTCGACCAAAGCCCGGACCGAAAAAATCCTTTTTGCCCCTTGGATTGGATCGATTTTTTTCAAATCGAACTTGATTGCTTCCCCGCTGAAAAGCAAACCGAACTGCGCAAAATTGGAGACCAGGCCAGCCAGAATAGCAATTCCCATCACCGGACCGACTATTTTCGCAAGAGATATACTCATCTCAACAAGAAGTGTCTGGACTGTATTCGCAGTAATATCCTGATTGAGATATTGACTGAATACATGTCTAAAGAGCTGGAGGAACTGATTTTTGAAATAACCGCCCATCAGCGCTAAGACACCTAACGAAAATAGAAGCAAAACGGCAGTATTGACATCCTGACTCTTGGCCACTTGTCCTTTTTTTCTAGTATCCTGCTGTTTCTTCGGAGTGGCCTTCTCTGTCTTTTCACCAGCGAAAAATTGCAGGTCCAAACGGTATTTCATTTAAGCCCCTCCAAACAGCACCATCAGGTCGCGCATTGTTACAAGCATGTAGTCGAACAGCTGCCGAACTACTGTCATATAGATGCCAATTGATAGAAACAGAAGCACAAAAGCTATCAAAATCTTAATCGGCGGTCCTACAACAAAAACGTTCAGCTGCGGAACTGTTCTTGCAACTATCCCTATAGCTACATCGACCAGGAACAAACAGCCGACGAGCGGAATGCTCATCTGGAATGCAATAAGGAACATTTGGCTAAATGACCGAAGTACAAGCTCCACAATCGACTGATCACCGAATGGCACCATCTCATCCAATGGAATAAGCTGATAACTGTAAAAAATACCATCAATCAAGAGCAAATGACCATTGACGGACAGCAGAAACAGCGTAGCAATTGTATAAAGAAATTGTCCTGTCAGAGGACTTTGAGCTCTTGTAACAGGATCTATGACATTGGCAATTGCAAAGCCCATCTGGAAATCGATTAATCCTCCAGCAACATTGATTGCTTGAATCACGATAAAAGCGAGCAGTCCGATTGACAGTCCTACCATCGCTTCCTTAAAAAGTAATAAAAAATACGTGTGGTCGACAGGAACAGTCGGCCGATCTATCGTAAAGAAGATAATCATAGCAAGGAAGAAACTGAATCCGATTTTGAATGTTGTCGGTACATTACGGTAAGAAAATAATGGTACCGTAACAAAAAAAGCCACAAGACGTACTAAAATCAATGCAAATGCTGGTACAACGGTATAATCAATCTGCGACAGCATCTACTCAGCCCACAAACCGATCCAGATTCTCAAGGATACCTGCTGTGAATTCCACCATTCTTGTCAGCATCCATGGACCGAAGAAAACCAAACCTACTAACACAGCGACTATTTTAGGGATAAACGCCAGTGTCTGTTCCTGTATCTGAGTCGTTGCCTGAAATATGCTGACAATCAATCCGACAGCAAGCGCCAGGATTAGCAAAGGTCCGCTGACAATCAGCACTGTATAAATTCCGCGTTCTGCGATGGAAATAACAAATTCACTGCTCATTAACGTTACGCTCCTTCATTCACTAAAACCCTCGCAGCAACGAGGATGTGACCAGATACCAACCATCCACCAGGATGAATAACAAGATTTTGAATGGTAATGAAATGATTACCGGCGGCAGCATCATCATACCCATCGACATGAGGATACTAGCCACAGCCATATCAATGACAAGGAATGGAATGAAGATCATGAAACCCATTTGAAATGCTGTCTTCAACTCACTGATCGCAAAGGCCGGTACAAGCGTTGATAGCGGAATATCTTCGACTGACTCCGGTCTTTCCATACCGGCATAATTCATAAATAGAGATAAATCCTTTTGTCGTGTTTCTTCCGCCATGAACATCTTGATTGGACCGCTCGCTTCTGTATAAGCCTCATCTAGTGATATTTCATCATTCATCAGTGGCGTAATAGCCTGATCATTGATTTCATTGAAAGTCGGCGCCATGATGAAGAAGGTCATGAATAATGCAATTCCGATCAATACTTGCGTTGGTGGTGTCTGTTGTGTACCTAAACTCATTCGTACAAACGATAGAACAACCACAATCCGCGTAAAACAGGTCATCAGGATCAGTATTCCTGGTGCCAGGGAAAAAACAGTCAATAATAACAGCAATTTGACCGAAGTAGATACATTCTCGGGGTCGGTTCCAGAAAATATATTGATAAAATCATTCATCGTCTGTATCCTTCCTTTGCTGCTGTTTCAATCTGTTTCTTGACTGCTTCAGCTTCCCTAGTTCCTCTTTGAATAAATCCTGGAATTTGTTTTCGGATTCTTCTTGTCTAGTTTTCTCATTTTGCTGCTCTTCTTGTTGTTTTCTGCCGGGCAATATGTTTGCCAATAATGCAGTTGCCTTCATTTCCTGCTGATCTTGTTCAGTCAGCTCCTTGATCGTCTGCTCATCCTTAATTTCAGTAAGCAAATCGACGTTGTCACCCACACCTAACATAAATACTTTTTCACCGACCCGGACAATCTGGACGGATTTGTTGTTGCCAAGTGCTATTCCACCTATGTTTTCCATAGCCCGCACCTGCTGAAACAGCCGATTCCGTTTATTCAAAAACTTCAGTAGGACATAGATCAGTCCGAGCACGACGACTAACGCCAAAGCAAGCTTGACCAAATTAAGAAAGGTCGATGTGCCTCCTGCTGCTGAGTCTGCCGAATCTGCGGATGGTGTATTTTCTTGTTGGTTACCGGCATCATTCATATCTTTGCAGTCATCTGATTGAGCTGCTCCTTCTTTCAAACAATCCTCCACGCTTGCTGCCGCTTCGGCAGATACGGGAGAAAGAATAAGATGCAGCAATATGACGAGCATGCATGCCCAGACTGTTCTTTTCATCATTTCCTACTCACCTTTTTTAGCTTAATGCTTTTTGAATTGCCTCTACAACACGATCTGCTTGGAATGGTTTCACGATGAAGTCTTTTGCACCTGCTTGGATAGCATCGATAACCATCGCTTGCTGTCCCATCGCGGAGCACATGATGACTTTCGCATCAGGATATTGGCTTCTGATTTCTTTCATTGCAGCAATTCCGTCCATTTCAGGCATTGTGATATCCATCGTCACAAGATCGGGAGTCAATTCTTTGTATTTTTCTACAGCCTGCTGGCCATCTTGTGCTTCCCCTACTACTTCAAAACCGTTTTTTGTCAAAATATCCTTGATCATCATGCGCATGAATGCAGCGTCGTCTACGATTAAAATTCTGTTCCCCATATTTTCTCTTCCTCTCAATGGTCAAATTAGTTAATTGATTTCAATCTATCTGTCTGGCTTAAGATGTCTGTAACACGCACACCGAAATTCTCTTCGATGACGACAACTTCGCCTTTGGCAATTAATTTATCATTTACATGGATATCAACAGGTTCACCCGCAAGCTTGTCCAGTTCCACAACGGAACCGACAGACAGCTCAAGGATTTCCTTAATGGTGCGTTTTGTCCTGCCCAGTTCCACCGATACTTTCAGCGGTATATCCATCAGCAAGTCCAAATTACGCGGCTGCTCTGCTGGCGGAGCTGCTGGAGTATCAAAACTTGTGAATGCTGCTTGCTGCACATTTGGTGCAGGCTGTGGTGCACGCTGCTGTGGTGCAGCTTGCTGCATCGTTTGCACTGGCGCTTCCTGAATAGCCGGCTGAGACTTGGTCTGAGCTGGTTGCTGCTGGACAGCTGCCGCTTCAGGCTCTGCAGGAGCTGGATGCAGCAGCTCATTCACCATATCCTTGGCAAAATCAGTCGACAAAAGCTGCATGATCGAAGAATCTATCAGGTTGCCAATCTTTAAGTCAAAGGACACACTAACTAGTTGTTCATCTTCAGGCAGTTTATCCGCCCCAGTACCCTCAGAAAGATCCATCAGTGCAATTGATGGCGGTGAAATATCGATTTTCTTGCTAAATACGGTACTCATACTCGTTGCAGCTGCACCCATCATTTGATTCATTGCTTCCTGTACGGCGCTCTGATGAATTTCATTGAATTCCTCTGCTGGAGCATTTCCATCTCCGCCTAGCATTAGGTCTGCTATGATAGCTGCATCTCTTTGTTTGATTACAAAAAGGTTTGCCCCAGAGAATCCTTCTGTATAGCTGACTTCAATCGCTACATTCGGCTGTGGGAATTTATCATACAGTTCCGATCTTTTAATTACGGCTGTTTTAGGTGTCGTGATGTCGACTTTTTGATTCAAAAGTGTCGATAATGTTGTTGCGGAACTGCCAAATGAGATATTGCCAATCTCGCCAAGAGCATCTACTTCCATAGAATCCAAATCTTCCTCAGGGAGGTGCTGCTCATCATCTGTGCTGTTCGGATTGTCGGCTGTTCCGTTTAATAAGGCGTCTATTTCTTCTTGGGACAACATATTGTCACTCATTTTCTTCCCCCCCTGTCTCAATCTCTTCCATTATTTGAATCGCCATTCTATTTTTCTGTTTACCTGGCTGTGCTTTGAATTTCACTTGATTGTCAACTTTCACATCAAGAGGACGGTCGATCTGTTGATTCAGCATCAAGACATCACCTTCCCTGAGGTTCATCAACTCTTCTACATGAATCGATGTCTCCCCAAGTATGGTTTTTAAATCGATAGAAGCTTTTTGAATACTTGCAGATAAATCCCGCGTTTCTGATTCATTGCCTTGTTTATCTACAGGAGCCTGCATCCAATAATGAATGGAAAGCTTCGAGACAATCGGCTCCAGCACAACATGCGGTATACAGATGTTGATCATGCCGGACGTTTCGCCGATTGTTGAATTCAGTGTTACAACTACAACAGTTTCGTTCGGCGAAACCATCTGGAGAAATTGTGGATTGACCTCAAACTCCTCCATTATAGGATCGACATCCTCAACGGATTGCCAAGCCGACTTTAGATTTTCCATTCCGGATTCAAACAATTGCGTCATGAGTGTCGTTTCTATCTCGGTCAAATTGTTGATTTTATTCACACTGCTGCCGCGACCGCCAAGTGTCCGGTCCAACATCGCAAAAGCGATGGTGGGGTCATATTCAATCAGAATCTTCCCTTCTAAAGGAGACAAACTATATGTGTTTAGAATAGTCATCGTCGGGATAGAACGTATGAACTCCTCATAAGGCACTTGATCCACAGATGCGACAGATATTTGGACAAATGTACGTAATCTTGCGGAATAAAAAGTTGTTAATAATCTGGCGAAATTCTCATGAATACGTGTGAGACTCCGGATCTGATCCTTCGAGAAACGGAGTGCCCTTTTGAAATCGTACGTTTTTACTTTTTTGGCTTTCTCATCCTGTTTCAGCTCATCTGCGTCCATCTCACCGGAAGATATAGCGGATAACAGTGCATCGATCTCATTCTGTGATAAGACCTCTTCTGCCATGCACGTCACCTCCGTTCCTGCTTTTCAGTGGTTTATTGTAGTACTTTACTGATCGTATACACATCTTCGATCTTGCCTTCTTGCATTTCTTCATTCAATTTATTCTTAAGGTTTTCTTCCAAATCTGCCAAGCCTGCTTGGAAGTCCTCTTTATTCATCTCTGTCATTTCTTTAATTACGATGTTCTTCAGCTGAAATTGTCTTGCTGTAACTTCTTCCTTTGCTTTCTCACCATCTGTGATTAGCTGGAATTGTATGCGGACGATGCTGCCATCCTCCAAATCAGTCGTGATCTCATCTGTTGACACAGAGTTCTCAGCAAGCTCGGTTGCCGTAGGCTCCTTAGCCTCTGACGTCGGGCTCGTAAAGAAATTCCATGCTGCAAAACCGCCAGCCCCTAAGATAATGACAACCGATAAAATAATAATGATAACTTTAGCGTTCATTTTTTTCTTGTTTCTCCTTCACACCGATCAAACCGATAGATTGATAGAATTCGCGTATCTTCCTTGCCACTTCTATCTCCGACTCCCGAACGATGATCTTCTTGCTCGATGTCAGAGTGATCGTTGTGTCAGGAAAAGATTGTATCTGTTCGATAAACAGTGCATTCAATGTAAATGATTCTCCATTCAATCTTGTAAGCTGAATCATGCTATGAAAGGGAGCCTTTAACTCCCTTCACCCCCTTCTTAACGTTTCAGGTTGACAAGCTCTTCTAAGATTTGATCGGATGTCGTGATGATTCTAGTATTGGCCTGGAAGCCACGCTGCGCGATGATCATGTTTGTAAATTCCTCTGAAAGGTCGACGTTGGACATCTCCAAGGCCCCTGAAACGATATCAGCTGTCCCATTTTCACCAGGTGCAGAGATACCTGCCTCTGACAGACCTGCGTTCAAAGAGTTACGATATGTGCTGTTTCCGTTTTTTACAAGGCCGTCAGGATTGGAGAACTTCGCTACCCCGATAGTTCCCGCTGTTGTTAATTCTCCATCAGCTGCATTATATTGTACCTGGCCTTGACTGTTGATACTGATATTAGTAGCTTCGTTATCGATCGTAATTGCTTGGCCATCAGTACCAAGAAGGAAAAGTCCGCTGCTGTTAACAACTCGCCCTTCACCATCAAGATAGAAGTTGCCCGCTCTTGTAAAACTAACTGTATCTGCGTTCAGATCGTCATTTCCTGTAGGTGATGAAGATAGAACAAACATTCCATCTCCTTCCAGGGCTAGATCCAATGTACGGTCAGTCGTCTGACGGTTACCTTGTGTATGTACATTATCAATAGAACCAATTTTGGAACCTAATCCGACTTGGCTGGCATTCGTACCGCCAGTAGTTGCTGTAGGATCATTGGATGCTTTGATTTGCTGGTTCATTAGATCCTGGAAAGTAATTCTGCTTTTCTTATATCCTGATGTGTTTACGTTAGCGATATTGTTTCCAACTACATCCAAGTTTGTCTGAAAACCTTTCATACCAGAAATACCAGAGTAAAGAGAACGTAACATGCTTCATCATCCTTTTCTTATTTTTATTCGTTGCTTACTTTTGTAACAGCGTCTGCATAAATCGACTTTCCATTTTCAAGCTCCAGAACTGCATAACCGCCTTGCTGTGTCACGGCTGTTACCTTACTTGTTATTGTGTCTGTAATCTCACCAGTATCCAGGTCGTATTCGTTATACGTTACTTGTTTATCGATCATATGACTGTACTGAAGGACAGGAGACATGACCGTCTGATTCCCGGCAAGAGACTGAACAGCTTCTGAGATATTCATGACCTGCTCCAAATTAGTGAAGGAAGTCATCTGGTCCACAAACTTCGAATCATCCATTGGGCTTGTAGGATCCTGGTTTTGCAGCTGCACCATTAGGATTTGGAGAAAATCATCTTTATCCAACGTTGCACTTGGCGTTCTGGTTTTTTGTGAGTCCAGATAATAGCTGGAGTCAATTGCTCCTGTAGTCGTCATATCTTTATCTCCTTTTGTTCGAGTAAAATATCCGCAAAGGTGGATGGGTTTTCTTCAAGAATTATATTATCCTGCTGTCTTTGCTGCTGATTTGACTGTTCCTCATCCTTTTCCTGGAATGTTTGCTGATCATTACTTTCAGCGGAAGCAGTCTGGAATTGATCTGCTCGCTCAGAGATTGTTACTTGATGAGGAGAGAACATATGCTTAAGGCTTGCTATATTGGATTCAAGCAAATCTTTAGATTGTTTGGATGTTGCAAGAATCTGAATGGTGATATCTCCATTCTCACGGACCAATTTCACTTGCAAGTCTCCTAAATTCCCCGGCTTAAGCTGAATCGACAATTCCTTTAAGCCATTTCTGTCGGATAAAATCCCGCTGAACTTTACTGCTTGTTCGAGCTTTTGGATAAGTTCCTTACCAGCTTGCTCTGGTGTCTGATCAGCCTGCTGCAAATGGAAGACTAGCTGCTCCTGCTTTGGAATCTGGAACATGCCGACTTGCTTTTGATCCATAATCTGAGAATCACGCTGCTGTGTCGCTGCAATGTTCGTCGGTATTTTTTCTTTTCCATTATTAGCAGCAGTGTCCACAAGCTGCCGTATAGCTTTAGCAGCCTCCGTTAACTCTAGATCCGACTTCTCCGGAAAGGCTGTTTGACTTCTAGAAGTCTGTATTTCTGATAAGTTAGTTCCAGTAGCTGGTCTGTTCGGTAAAACAGATAACGCATCGCGTCTATCCGATTTTGCAGACAAGGTGTCGGAGACTATTTCATTTCCTGTTGCTTTTTGGAAAGAAGCAGTATCCCATGCCGTCTTGGAAGCTTGTTTTTCCTTCATGTTTATGCCTAATAAGTTAGAACCTATTGGCAAAGCTTGTAATGAAGCTATTTCTTTTCCATTATTGCTTGCCAGGCCAGTTACAGGTCGACTGCCAGTCGTCAACTGCTCTTGCAATTGTCCAAGCTGTGCTAAAAGGTCACTCACCGCTGATTCTTCGTCATTCGGTTTAATATTTTGTAAAACATTCTCAGCCATTTCCTTTACTTGTGGCGGCAGGTATGCAGCAAGCTGACTTTCTCCAAGTACTTGTTCCATCAGCTCCCATGCATCTTTCGGCTGTTCTTCCTTTTCCAAGGCGCCATCAGAGGGAACTTTGTCGAATAATGCTTCTAGAATAACCTGCATATCTTGCTGATCTTGCACATTTAGCAACATCGTACCAGTGCCATTTTGATCATCTGCAATTTGTCCACCCGTTCCGGCACAGACTTGCTGGAATAAGTTTTGAAACGCATCCGAAGGTGCTGATGAACTCTGTTGCACTTTAGGTGTGATGCTTGTCGGGAGCATTGAAATAATGACATTATTCAACTGCCTGTCCCTCCTTTTCCGCATCATCTACCATTGCACTTGTGTAGGATGCCGCTGCCTCAGCGTCCATTTCAGCAAGGATGGTTCCACGTTTCTTACCGGAAAGCTCCTGCAGGACACCTAAAGCTTTATCGTTATCAAGCTTACTGATGATCGCTGCTGCTTTTGCATCATCCATCTTGCTGAATGATGAAGCTGCCGCCTTATATGGAGTCGCCACTTCTTCTTCAGCTGTCTCCCCGCCGGCAGAGGCTGCTTGCGATGCGGTAGTATCAGTTTCGGGTTCAGTGCCATTGAGCTGATTTTCCAGCTTAACGATTTGCTGATTTAAATCATCAATCTCAGCATTTTTAGCGTCCTCTGTTTCTTTCATCATATCGATGGTCGCCTGCTGATCTTTCAGCTGCTGCTTCAGCTTTTCTGCGTCAGCAGAATTGCCTGATGTAGAGGCAGATTCTTCTTTGACCATGTTCCCAATCACCGGAATCCCAGAAGCAAGCTTTGAAACAGATACACCTGAAAACTCCAATATCGCAATTACAAGTGCTGCTGCCAGTACGACAGGCAATAAGAAGTAAAGGATAAATCCTTTTCCTTTGCCTTTTTTCTTTTGTTGGTCTTTTTGTTGTTTTACCATATACTATCGTGCTCCATTTGCTAAGAATTGGCGGATCGATATGTCATCCATCTGCTTATTTTCTTCCTCCTGCAGCTTGCGCCATGCTTCCTGCCTCTTCTTCTCCAGAAGCTTTTCGATCTTTTTCACTTCGATGTATGCTTCCGACAGCAGTTCCTGTTTTTCCAGCATGGCGTTACGAGCAAACTGAACAGCTATTTGAGCCCGGTCGATGCGCCGGTTGATTGTTTCCAGGAAATCATGATGTTCGGACAGCCGCTGGATAGGAACAGAAGCTGCTAAGCCATTGGACAGTTGTTCTTCGGCGTCTTCTTTCTTTTTTAGGAGTTCATACAAGGTTGTTGCCGCAGCCTCGAACTGTTGCTGTTTCTCTGCAAAGGCTTGCTGTGCGGTTTTTCTTTCCCGTTCTTTCATGCGCAATATCTTTTCAAATACCTTAGCTTCAGCCATTACATCAACCCTTTCCAAGCAGCTGCTTCATCAGCTGAATTGCATCTGGACGACTAGTAAACTCATGCATTCCTTGCTTAAGGAAGTCCAGGATCGGCTTTTGATATCCGATCGCTTCATCAATTTCATTATTGGTACCTCTTTTGTACGCACCAATTTGAATCAGTTCACGGTTTTCTTCGTACAGTGCAAGCAATGTCCGTAAACGCTGTGCAACCTGGTAGTCTGCTGCATCCGTAATTTGCGGCATTACCCGGCTAATTGACTTAAGTACATTCAAGGCAGGAAATTGCCCTTGTTCGGCTAGTTTCCGATCTAGGACGAAGTGTCCGTCCAAAATACCACGTACTGTATCGGCAATTGGTTCGTTCATGTCATCACCATCTACAAGCACGGTATAGAATGCTGTAATAGCACCAAGTTCGTTTGTTCCCGTTCGCTCAAGCAGTTTAGGCAACGCGGCAAAAACAGACGGTGTATAGCCTTTTGTCGTAGGTGGCTCACCTGAGGCTAGTCCGATTTCCCGCTGCGCCATTGCGACACGAGTGACCGAATCCATCATCAAGTTCACATGCATGCCTTGATCACGGAAGTACTCACAAATGGCAGTCGCAGTGTAAGCACCTTTAATTCGCATTAAAGCAGGCTGATCAGATGTTGCAACTACGATTATCGATCTTTTAATACCTTCCTCGCCCAAGTCCTTTTCGATGAACTCACGAACTTCACGTCCGCGTTCTCCTATCAACGCAATAACATTGACATCGGCACTGGATTCCCGGGCTATCATTCCTAGAAGCGTACTTTTACCGACACCGCTTCCGGCGAAAATTCCGACACGCTGCCCCTTCCCGACTGTCAAAAGACTGTCGATCACACGCACACCTGTCTCCAGCGGTTCTAAAATACGAGGTCTGGTCATTGGATTCGGCGGATTGCGATCTGTCGTAAAGGATTTCAAGCCTTTGGGGAGCATACTGCCATCCAATGGCTGTCCCAGCGGATCAATGATGCTGCCGATCAGTCCGCGACCTATCTTGACTGACAGTGGCGAACCAGTCGCCTCGACCAAGCAGCCAGGTCCCACATCCTTCAAAGGAGCAAAAGGCATGAGCAGCACTTTTTCATCATCAAATCCGACGACCTCTGCCAGGAACCTTTCTCCTGTACTGGAAGAAGTATGGATATAACAGACTTCTCCGACACTTGAGACCGGACCATGTGATTCAATCAGCAATCCGACAACCCTGTGTATCCTTCCGTACCGTTTGTAGGTATCCAAATGTACCAACTCATCCATGTATCGACCTAACATCAGACAGTTTCCTCGCGTCTGATTTCAAATAGCTTCTCCCGGAGAACGGTCAGTTGCGAATCAATGCTTGCATCGATACGTCCATGCTTGGTTTCAAGGATACAGCCGCCAGCAGGCAAATCATGCTGCGGCATAACCATAAGCTCAAAATCCTTCCCAGTCAGCAAGGCCAATTCCTCTTTTTGCTGCAGGACAAGTTCATAGCTGTCTGGATGAACGTGAAGACGGAGGTCGGATCTTTCCTTCCAGTCTGTAATTGCACCTTTTACCAGTGACAGATAGCTCTCAGGCTCTTCGTCCAGCTTTTGGTGAAGAATCTTTTCGGCAAGCTTTAAACCAAGTTCAAGCAGCGCATTCTCACTGCCTTCGACTGTTGCTTTGTAGTCTTGCTGTGCCAGCCGGATCATATTTTGTGCTTCTTCGATCTTCGTTTGATAAGACTGCAGACCATCCTGCTGACCAGCCGCAAAACCTTTCTGATAGCCTTCCAGCTGTGCTTGCTCGGTTAATTCCTGCCGTTCGGCATTCCACTGTGCTTTTTGCTCTTCTACTGTCTGTCGTGCTGCGGCCAGTATTGCGTCAGCTTTCACCTTCGCATCCTGAATGTACTGCTCTGACCGTTCTTTCTCAGCTTGGAAAGATACGGCTAGTTCAACGTCATTAGCTGACTCAAGCGACAGCTTGAGTGGTTTGATACCAATTACTTTCGACTCTTTCACAGGTACTGATTGCCAGATATTAGACAATGATGTCATCTCCTCCGCCACGGGATATGATTATCTCGCCAACTTCTTCCAATCGTCTAATGACAGACACAATACGACTTTGGGCTTCTTCAACATCCTTCAAGCGTACAGGACCCATGAATTCCATTTCTTCCCTGAACGTCTGTGCCATCCGGTCAGACATGTTTTGGAATACAATATCTTTTACTTCGTCGCTTGCCACTTTCAGTGAAAGCTTCAAATCATCATTTTCTACTTCGCGGATGACACGTTGAATTGCGCGATTATCCAATGTGACGATATCTTCGAAGATGAACATACGCTTCTTGATTTCCTCTGCAAGCTCTGGGTCTTGTACTTCCAGCTCATCAAGGATAGTTCTTTCCGTACTGCGGTCAACCCCATTGAGTACTTCTACAACCGCCTGGATACCGCCCGTCTGCGTATAATCCTGTGTCGCAGTCGCAGACAAGTTCTTCTCGAGTATCTGTTCTACTTGACTGATAATTTCAGGCGAGGTACTGCTCATTGTAGCGATACGCTTTGCAACATCTGCCTGCATGTCCTGTGGCAACTCGGATAGTATCTGTCCGGATTGCTCTGGATCCAGATAAGAAAGCACCAGTGCAATTGTCTGAGGATGCTCATTTTGGATAAAGTTGAGAATCTGAGTCGGATCTGCTTTTCTTGCAAAATCAAATGGTCTCACTTGCAAAGTGGAAGTCAGCCTGTTCATGATTGCAGCTGCTTCTTCCTCTCCCAGAGCTTTTTCCAAGATTGACTTAGCATAGGCGATGCCGCCTTGGGATATATAATCCTGAGCAATGGCAATCTGGTGGAATTGATCGATAATGGATTCCTTCTCTGCACTGTCCACTTTCTTGACAGAAGAAATCTCAAGAGACATACGTTCTATCTCTTCTTCTGTCAAATGCTTATACACATTCGCAGCAGTATCAGCTCCAAGAGAGATCATCAAGACCGCCGCTTTCTGTTTTCCTGTCAAACGTCCTTTCACAGCTGCCATTCCTTCATTGCTCCTTTAATCTTCAGTCATCCAGCTTCGCAGCAGTTTGGCGAAGTCCTCTGGTGACTCTTGTGCTAATTTTTCCAATTGCTTTTGTTTCAGTGTTGATTCGGTTTCTGGAGTATCGTCTATTTCCTCGACCATCACTGGTGCAGCCGTCATTTCTTCCTCCAGTAAAACATCTTCCTCTTCTTCTTGATTTCTTCTGGAGCGAATGAGCATGAATACTAGTACTGCTACAGCAGCTAAAAGAACTCCGCCAGCAATGTAAGCCCATACTGGTATTCCTGAACCTTCTGTGTCATCTCCTTGCGCAGCCTGACTCGCAGCAAATGGCTGGAAGACAACTGAGACACTATTTTCAGGATTTATCGTCTGTGCGACTTCTGCATCTACGGAAGTCGATACGATCGAATTCAGAATCGAGGTGATACTTTCTTCTACTTGCGTTTGTTCTTGCTGTGTAAGCTGCTCTGCCTCTCCGTTTTGTGCAGTGGTGTTCTTGTTGCTATCCACAGCAACTTGAATTCCGATATCCCGAATGCTGTAAGGACTCTCTGTAATTTCTTTCTTGATTTTGTTAAATTCATAGTTTACAGATTCTTTTACATTGTTATAAGCACCGTCTCCGGTAGTCTCATCCTCCGCAGCAACGTTTGGCACTTCTTCTTCACCAGTTCCGGCAACCCCGCCTTCCGTTGGTTCGCCTTCATACGTTTCTGTTATAGTCTCCACACTAACTGGAAGACCTTCATTGTTTTCTTCATCGACAGGTTCTACAAGTTCTTCTGTACGTGTCTCCTGATCAAAGTCAATATCCGTTGTTACCGAAACTCGAACATTCTCGGCGCCTACCATCGCTGCTAGCATTTGCTGCACGCGCTGTTGTATTCCTTGTTCCACTTCCTGCTTGATGCCCATCTGATTTGTATAAGCATCTCCGCCAGACTTAGCAGTATCCATGTTGATGTACTCAAAATCCTGGTTGGTGATGACAATATTTTCTTCTGGAAGATTCGGCACAGTCTTCGATACCAATCGGTACATCGCTTCTACCTGTTCAGGCTGAAAGTCGTAACCTGTTTCTGTATTCAAGACAATTGATGCTGATGCTTCTTCTTGCTCATCTGTCACGAAAACAGGATCAGTAGGTTTATTAATCAGTACATCTGCACTTTTAATTCCGTCTATATTGGTTAAAAGCGTTGATAATTCGGTCTGCAAAGCATCTAGTTTAATAACATCAAATTCGTTATCTGTCATACCCCATGAAGCGTTGTTGCTGAAGAAGGAATAATCAATACTTCCTGTTTCCGGCAAACCTTCTGCTGCCAAATCAACAAGCAGCCCTTCAGCTTGTGTGTCCGGGACTAGAATGGTTGATCCGTTCCCTTCAAGCTCATACTTGACACCCTGCGCATCCAGTTCTTCTTTTATCTTTCCAGTTTCTTGGGCTGAGAGATCCTTATACAATGGAACCATGGTCTCTTTTGTCGCAAAAAAAGAACTGATACCGATGATTAAAATAAGAACAATCGGGGTACATATAAGCAGTGCCTTTTGCCAACCAGGTCTTGTCTGCCAGAAACTAGTTATCTTTTCTTTATAGTTTGCAATTCGTTGATTCATCTTGTTCCCCCAAAGCATAGGTCAAATTCATAATAAAAGCATATCTACTTTGACTGAGGATACATTACCAACCCTCTACATAGACATGCGCATCATTTCAGTATAAGCATCGATTGCTTTTTTCTGTACTTGTACAGCTGCATCCATTGCAACACTTGCTTTTTGAGACGCAATCATAACATCATGCAAGTTATCAACCTCTCCTGCAGCAAGAGCTTGTGTCATTTTGTCCGATTCTTGCTGCGTTTCATTCAAACCTTCGATTGCAGATTTCAAGCTTTCAGTGAAACTTGATTGTGCTTGGGCTGGTGTCGCTTGCTTTACGTTTGTAAGGCTGCTCGTTCCGGCCAATCCGCTGATCCCTTCAACTGCCATCTGTCACCCTCCTTTATTTTCCGATCTCCAAAGCTTTTTGAAGCATGCCCTTTGTTGCGTTCATTGCTGTAACGTTAGCTTCATAGGATCGTGTAGCACTGATTAAATCCGTCATTTCCTTTAGGGGATCAACATTTGGCATTGCTACATATCCTTCTTCGTTCGCATCAGGTGAAGTCGGATTATAAACCATTTGAAATTCCGATTCATCTTCCGTGATTTCAGATACTCTCACACCGTTAGAACCAGAAGAGCCTCCTTGTGCTCTTTCCAAGAAAGAAGAGAAACTATTTGTTCCCTGTGTCTCCAAGGAGACCATTTTACGTCTGTACGGGACATAGTTCCCATCTTCATCAATAGTTGCTCGTGTCGTTTCTGCATTCGCAATATTGGAAGACACTACATCCATTCGCAGCCGTTGTGCTGTAAGCGCACTAGCGCTTGTATTCAAGGAAGAGAAAATAGTCAAAATCAATTACCTCCTTTGATCACTTTGGATAAGCTGTTGAATTTACCGCTCATACGGTCTACAAGTGCCTGATAGTATAACTGGTTATCTGCTAGCTCAGACATCTCCTTATCAATATCAACATTGTTTCCGCTGTTGGTATAAGTTGTATCTTCCTTCTTTGTAACTTGAAATTCAGATGTTTGTGCTGTACTGCCAAAAGCTAGATGCTTCAAATTTGTGCGTTTTGCAGTAAATGACGTATCCATCGCCTCTTGTAAAGTATCTTTAAATGAAACAGTTTCCGACTTATATCCAGGTGTATCGGCATTTGCTATATTGTTAGCAATAGTTTGATTCTTGAGATTGGCATAATCCAGTGAGCGATCCAAAGTTTGTATCGTTTTGCCGTATAGGTCCATTGTAGTTCCTCCCAGAGTGCTATGTATGCCGTCGAATTAGCTCTAATGTACACGATTATTGTATTGAAAGGAGGATGTCATGTCTATATGTTCTATGATAATTTTCTTATATATAAGAAAATGGTCAAAGCATACTAAGTCTTTAAGACTACCTTATAGCCATTAACTTACATATTTGACCTGCTTTTTGATGTTAACTTTTATGATGGCGTGATTAAAGCCCACCGCCCTGATTTTAAATCCCGGGTTTTTCCCTTTCTTCATCAAAAAAACTAAACACATTTTACTACAGTAGTACGTAAAAGAAGTTTAGTTTTGAAAGGGTTTTCTTTTTAAGTACCTTTTAAGTACCTAAGAAGAGGTTTTTTTATGGTATAAGAGTCATGGTTATGACATAAAAAAAGGAAGCAGGCTTTTTGGCCTGCTTCCTGATAATCAGCTTGTATGTTTTTGTAACTCAACTAGGAATTTATTATTAAGAACCTTGATATAAGTTCCTTTCATTCCTAGAGAACGAGACTCGATAACTCCTGCACTTTCCAGCTTTCGCAATGCGTTTACGATAACGGAACGTGTGATACCTACGCGGTCTGCCACTTTACTTGCCACTAGCAAACCTTCGCTGCCGTCCAATTCCTCAAAGATATGCTCGATTGCTTCCAATTCACTATAGGAGAGGGAGCTGATCGCCATTTGCACAACAGCCTTGCTGCGTGCTTCTGTTTCGATTTCTGCTGTTTTCTGATGAAGGATTTCCATTCCTACAACAGTAGCACCGTATTCAGCAAGCAGCAAGTCGTCATCACTGAAGTTTTCTGCAAGACGGCTAAGGATCAATGTACCAAGGCGTTCACCACCACCGATAATCGGTACAATCGTTGTTAAGCCACCCTGGAAAAGATCTTTGTTTTCGACAGGGAATGCTGTGTAAGGGCTGTCGATTCCAATGTTTGCAGTTGTTTGCTGCACTTGGAAAAGTCCTTCTGTATATTCTTTCGGAAATTGTTTTTCTTCAAGCATCTGCTTCATTCTGTCATTCTCGATTGCCTGGTTAATTGATACGCCGAGCAGTTTACCGCGGCGGCTTACGATAAAGATGTTACTTTCAATAACCTGTTGCAATGTCTCTGACATATTGTTGAAGTTAACAGCCTTTCCTGCTGTCTTTTGCAGCATAAAGTTTATATCTCTTGCTTTATCTAATAATTTCATGATTTCCTCCTGTAATGGTTATAAAATGTATTGGCTCAGATCTTTGTTTTTTGCAATGGATGCTAATTTGTCGTCTACATAACTAGGGGTGATCTGGATTGTCCCCATGTTGATATCTGCTGCTTCGAAGCTCAAGTCCTCCAGCAGCTTCTCCAAAATGGTATGAAGACGGCGAGCACCGATATTATCTGTTTCCTGATTCACTTCAAAAGCCACTTCCGCTAGTCTGGTAACAGCTTCGTCCGTAAACTCCACAATTATACCTTCTGTTTCCAATAAAGCCTTATATTGCTTCAGCAATGCATTGGAAGGCTCAACAAGTATCTTCTTGAAATCTTCGACAGATAGCTTTTCCAACTCTACACGGATCGGGAAACGTCCCTGAAGCTCCGGAATTAAATCAGAAGGCTTTGCCATATGAAAGGCACCTGCTGCCACGAACAAAATATGATCTGTTTTAACAGGACCGTACTTCGTAGTCACAGTAGACCCTTCTACAATCGGCAGGATATCTCGCTGGACACCTTCTCGGGATACGTTGGCACCTTGGTCGCCTTTTGCAGCAACTTTATCTATTTCATCAATGAAGATAATGCCAGCTTGTTCTACCAGCTGTACCGCTTCCTGCGATACTTCGTCCATATCGATGAGTTTTTGCGCTTCCTGCTGGACGAGCAAAGGCCGTGCTTCAGACACTGGCAAACGTCGCTTTTTCTTTTTCTTCGGCATGAATTGTCCTAATGCATCCTGCATATTCATCCCCATCTGCTCCATACCAGAACCTTGGAGCATATCGAACATCGAAGATTGCTGCTCTTCTATTTCAATTGTCACCATAGTGTCTTCCAACTCGCCCATTTCGAGCATTCGCTCTGTACGAGCTCGTTTGGATTCAATTTCATCAGATGGTTTTTCTTCCTGTTCTTCGCTTTGCTGCTGGTTAAAGAGCATCTCGAATGGATTTTTAAAGTTATTCGCCTGCTTCTTTGTTTCAGGAACAAGAAGTTTGACAAGGCGTTTCTTAGCTTGTTCACCGGCTTTATCCTGTACAGCTTCCATCTTGTTCTCCCGTACAAGCCGTACGGAAGCTTCAGCCAAATCCCGCACCATCGATTCTACATCACGACCAACATAGCCGACTTCCGTGAATTTTGTTGCTTCCACTTTAATAAACGGTGCTCCGACCAGTTTCGCCAGCCTTCTGGCAATTTCTGTCTTACCAACACCTGTCGGTCCGATCATCAGGATATTCTTCGGCGTTATCTCATCGCGCAACTCACTATCAAGCTGCATGCGGCGATAGCGGTTCCTTAATGCCACCGCTACCGATCTCTTTGCTTTTTGCTGACCAATGATATAACGATCCAGCTGCGCTACGATTTGTTTCGGGGTCAAATTTGCCTCCATCATTACGCCTCCAATGTCTCCAACGTGATTTGATCGTTTGTGAATACACAGATTTCTCCGGCAATCTCAAGGGCAGCCTGAGCAATTTCGGCTGCAGACTTCTCTTCCGAGTATCTTTTCAGTGCGCGTCCTGCGCTTAAGGCGAAATTCCCTCCAGAGCCGATTGCAAGAATATCGTCATCCGGTTCAATGACTTCCCCAGTACCTGAAACAAGAAACATTTGTTCTTTGTTCATTACGATCAGCATTGCTTCAAGCTTTCGAAGGACTTGGTCACTGCGCCATTCCTTCGCCAATTCCACTGCAGCCCTGGCAAGGTTTCCGTTATATGCTTCCAATTTGCCTTCGAACTTTTCGAATAGTGTAAAAGCGTCAGCTACCGAACCTGCAAAACCTGCAAGCACTTGCCCTTTGAATAATCTTCTGACTTTTTTTGCTTTGTGTTTCATGACAACTTGGTTGCCGAGTGTCACCTGTCCATCTCCAGACATCGCGCACTCACCTTTATGACGTACGGCGAAAATAGTGGTGGCATGAAATTCCGAACTCATGGCTATCCATCTCCTTTATTCCCGATTCGCTCTCGGATGGGTGTTCATATATATCGTACGCAGCCGATCTTTCGTCACATGCGTATAAATCTGTGTAGAGGACAGATGCTCATGGCCAAGCAGTTCCTGCACAGCACGCAAATCAGCACCTTCATTCAGCATGTGCGTGGCAAATGTGTGGCGCAGCTTGTGTGGATGCAGGTGCATATGTACAGCGGACTGCTCAACCAGTTTATTCAGGATGAGACGGATCCCCCGTTCCGTAATCGGTTTTCCTCTGCTGTTCAAGAACAATTTGTCAGTATCTTCCTTCGCCTTTTCTAACAGGCGATTGCGACCATCCTGTACATATCTCTGAATTGCTTTTTCCATGAAACTGCCGAACGGAACATACCTCTCTTTGCGTCCCTTCCCGCGGACAAGGACCGTCCCTATAGACAGATCTATGTCATCTAAGGTAATACCAGCACACTCACTGACACGCATACCAGTTCCGTACAGGCACTCAAGGATAGCCTGATCCCGCTGCCCCATCGGGGTTTCCAAATCAGAAGCTTCAAATAGTTTCTCAAGCTCCTGTTCGTAAAGGAAGCTGGGTACATAAGCAGGCGACTTCGGCTGTACTAGCCGAAGAAATGGGTTCGCCGCGACAACATCTTCCCGCTCCAAGAATTTGTAAAAAGAACGAAGACTGGATATCTTCCGGGATACCGTCCTTCTTGATAGCTTCTTTTCATATAATCGTGTCAGAAATAAACGTACTACACCTGGATCTGCTTTTTCAAACGAAACAGATTCCACATGAAGGAATTCAAGGAAAAAATTCACATCATTCAGATAATAGTAGACCGTATGCGGAGAAGCATGCTTCTCCACTTGCAGATAAGATTTAAACTCTTGAACGAACTGTTCTGCATTTTTCAATTTAATCGCCTCACTTCAAGCGTATAAAGCTTATCATACCTTCAAGCAATGAAGCAAACGTTAGAAATTAAATTGTAGAAAAATTCTGAATTGATGTCAATGCACGCTCAGCATAAGCTTGGTTGCGATCTTGCTTATTTTTGATCGTCTTATTCAATTCTTTAAGCAGACCAAAGTTCGCGTTCATTGGCTGGAAATTCTTACTGTTCGTATGCGTTATATAATGAGCAAGGCTCCCGATGACAGTTTCCTGCGGCAGAACAACCGGTTCTTCTCCAACAGCGATCCTAGCAGCATTGATGCCTGCCAACAGACCAGATGCTGCCGATTCGACATATCCTTCCACGCCTGTCATCTGACCGGCAAACAACAGATCATCTCGATCTTTATATTGATATGTCGGACGCAGCAAGTCTGGAGAATTTAGGAATGTGTTGCGATGCATCACGCCGTACCGGACAATCTCCGCTTCCTCCAAACCTGGAATAAGACGAAGCACTTCCTTCTGCGGTCCCCACTTAAGGTGAGTCTGGAATCCGACAAGGTTATAAAGTGTTCCAGCTGCGTCATCCTGGCGAAGCTGAACGACTGCATATGGTTTTTTCCCAGTTTTCGGGTCTTCCAATCCTACCGGCTTTAACGGGCCGAAAAGCATCGTCTTTTTACCGCGTTCTGCCATTACTTCAATCGGCATACATCCTTCGAAATAGATTTCTTTCTCGAACTCTTTCAAAGGTACCGTTTCAGCTGAGATGAGAGCTTGATAGAAACGATTGAATTCCTCTTTTGTCATCGGACAGTTCAAATATGCAGCTTCACCTTTATCATAGCGTGATTTGAGGTAAACCTTGTCCATATTGATGCTGTCTTTTTCGATGATTGGTGCAGCTGCGTCGTAGAAATAGAAATATTCTTCACCTGTAAGTTCCTTTAAAGCATTGGAGAGATCCGCAGATGTCAGCGGACCAGTCGCGATGATGACAGGACCTTCAGGAATAGTACCAATTTCTTCATTAAAAACAGTCACATTCGGATGGTTCTTTACGTGTTCGGTTACATAAGCACTGAACTCGTGACGATCTACTGCCAATGCCCCGCCAGCTGGAACTTGGCAGTGATCTGCAGCTTTGATGATGATGGAGTCCAATTGACGCATTTCCTCTTTTAAAACGCCAACTGCATTCGTAAGGCTGTTTGCCCGCAAGGAGTTGCTGCATACAAGTTCTGCAAACTTATCAGTATGGTGGGCAGCTGTCTGTTTTACAGGCCGCATTTCATAAAGATGCACTTTGACGCCGCGCTTTGCCAGCTGCCAAGCCGCTTCACTGCCAGCAAGTCCTGCGCCGATAACGGTTACGAATTCGTTTATCATACGGTATTTCCCCCTCAAGTGTGTCAAGCAAAATCCCTTTCCAATCCGTTATTATAGACCTCGTATAAAACTGTGTCAAATCATTTCCGGTTCGTGCTCTTGTTTTCACAAAGTCTTAACAATTCAAACAAAAGACTCCGGCTTCCCTTTAGCCGGAGTCTTTTCGTACTACTGCTGAATTTCTTCTTTGTAGTCACAGCTGGAACATGTAATCTGTGTTCCTTTTTTTGCTTTCTTTTCCACAAGCATACTGGCACATTTCGGACATGGTCTTGAAATTGGTTTATCCCAGCTTAGGAAATCACAGTCCGGATAGCGGTCACAGCCGTAAAATACGCGGTTCTTCTTCGATTTACGCTCAACTACTTCGCCTTCCTTACATTTCGGGCAAGTGACTCCGATCTTTTTCAGAATCGGCTTCGTGTTGCGGCAATCCGGGAAATTAGAGCAAGCGAGGAACTTACCATAGCGTCCCATCTTGTATACCAGCTCATGACCGCATTCCTCACAGTCGATGCCGGCTGGTTCGTCACGTATCTCGATTTTTTCCATTTCCTGCTCTGCTTTTTCCAGTCTTGTATCAAAGCCTTTGTAAAACTCATCAATAATGGTGACCCATTGCGTTTTGCCGTCCTCAATGTGGTCCAGGTCTTCCTCCATCTTCACCGTGAACTCCAAATCGATGATTTCAGGGAAGAATTCCTTCAGGATATCGATAACGATTTCCCCCAGTTCTGTCGGTACAAAACGCTTGTTATCCAGCGTGACATAACCGCGGCGCTGTATCGTATCCAGTGTCGGTGCAAATGTAGATGGACGGCCGATACCCTGCTCTTCCATCGTACGGACAAGCCGGGCTTCCGTATAGCGAGGAGGAGGCTGTGTGAAGTGCTGATTCGGTGTGATTTCTTCGGCCTTCACTGTCATGCCTTCTTCCAGATTCGGAAGCAGCCGATCTTTTTCATTCTTATTATCGTCGTTACCTTCTACATAAACCTTCATGAATCCTTTGAACTTAACCTTGGATCCTGTTGCCCGGAACTCCACACCTTCATTTACAAGATGGACGGTCATCGTATCCAGCACAGCCTGTGCCATCTGGCTTGCGATGAAACGCTCCCAGATCAGTTTATAAAGTCTGAACTGGTCACGTGACAAGATTGCTTTCACGCTGTCAGGATGGCGGTATGCGGATGTGGGACGAATACCTTCATGGGCATCCTGAGCACCTTCGGTTTGTTTCGTTTTGGTGCCTGAGCCAAGAAACTCATCGCCATACTTCTCTTTGATGTAATTAGATGATTCTTCTTTGGCAGTGTTGGAAATACGAGTCGAGTCGGTACGCATATAAGTGATTAAACCTGTGATACCGCCCTCTTTTTTACCCAGATCGATTCCTTCATAAAGCTGCTGCGCCACCATCATTGTTTTACGGGCTCTGAAATTGAGTTTGCGTGCTGCTTCCTGCTGCAGGGAGGATGTTGTGAACGGAGCTGCCGGATTTCGTTTGCGTTCTCTTTTGTTCACTTTATCAACTTGGAAGTCTTTCCCTTTCAATTTATCGAGTATTTCATTGACTTCCTCTTCGGACGCCAGGCCAACTTTCTCTCCATCAGCTCCATAAAATGATCCTTCAAAATTGTCTTTGCCGGATTGGAAATTTGCATCGATTGACCAGTATTCTTCTGGAACGAACTCTTTGATTTCATTTTCCCGATCCATGATCATTTTGACAGCTACTGATTGGACTCGGCCTGCACTCAAGCCTTTTTTCACTTTCTTCCATAGCAGCGGACTGATATTATAGCCGACAAGTCGGTCCAGGATACGACGTGCTTGCTGTGCATCAACTAAATCCATATCAATGCTGCGCGGATGCTTGAATGATTCCTTGATCGCGTCTTTCGTGATTTCATTGAAGACCACACGGCACTCAGAGGTTTCATCGATGTTCAAGCTATGTGCCAAATGCCAAGCGATAGCTTCCCCTTCACGATCGGGGTCGGCTGCGAGATATACTTTCTTAACTTTCTTTGCTGCACTTTTCAGTTCTTTGAGCACAGGCCCTTTTCCGCGGATGGTGATATAGCGGGGTTCAAAGTCTTCCTCTACATTGATACCCATCTGACTTTTCGGCAAGTCACGTATATGTCCCATGCTCGCTTTTACTTTATATTTCTTACCTAGATAACGTTCTATTGTTTTCGCTTTAGCTGGAGATTCCACGATTACAAGATAATCTGCCATATTGTTTCCTCCCAAGAGGTTTTCTTTTTAATGTTTATTTTATCTATATATTGTCCGATAAATCTTCCCTATTATTAAATACTTATATTCCGTTTGTCAAACATAAGTTGCTATTTTTTGTAACAGAGCATACATAAAAAAGCGAGTTTCTACTATATAAAGTGTATCCATTTCGACTTATTATGCTCCCATTCGTCAATCAGCTGACCTGGTTCAAATATGATTCCAGCTCCCTCTGAAATCATCTGGTGACAACCCGCTGTCCGGTCCTCCAGGGGATCGCCCGGTATAGCGAATACATCCCTCCCCTGTTCCAATGCATGCATGACGGTGTGCATCGTACCGCTATGTTTTTTGGCTTCGACCACAAGGGTACAGAATCCGAGTCCGCTGATGATCCGATTTCGTTCAGGGAAATGATACTGGCGCGGCGGCTGATCAGGAAAATATTCACTGAGAACCAGCTGTCTGACTGCCAATTTATCAAATAACTCCTGATTCGACCGAGGATATACCTGACGCAGCCCGCCTCCCAATACAGCGATTGTATTGCCATTACCGCGGATTGCCGAATGATGTGCCATACTGTCGATTCCTTTTGCCATGCCGCTGACTATCGTCCACCCGGCAGCAGCTAATGGATCTAAAAAATGAGCCACTTTTTCGGCAGCAGCTTTTGTCGGCTGGCGCGTGCCCACCACGCTGATTGCCGGCATCCTGTCAAGGATGTCGATATTGCCGGCAGCATAAAGTACAATCGGGGGATCCGGTATATGCCTTAGAGCAGCGGGATAAGCCTCATCAAAGCAAGTTAGCGTGCAATAGGTCTTCATATCCTGTTCCAAAGAAGTAAGATGCGTTTCGTCCTGCAGTTCTTGGGACAAAGTAATTGCAAAAGATTTGGGGAGCTGATAATGAATCATCAGTTCATGGAAGGGTGAATGTAGAAGGTTGTCCAATTGAGGGTCGAGCGTAAGGATACGCTGCAGGACTTTGCGTCGTCCCCGCAGCACTCGGTGCAGCAACAATAATCTTTTACGTTTCTCCAATATTCCACTCCTGTCTCTGGAAAAGATAGAAAAGCGGGCCGAATGATCGGCCCACTTTCATCTTAATGCGTTTGACAGATTTCGTACAGTCCCTTTTCTTTCAGCACTTCAATCAAAGTCTCTCCCATAACTGCCGGTGTATCCGCTACTTTTACACCGCATGCTTCCAAAACCTTGATTTTTTCATCAGCTGTGCCTTTTCCGCCTGAAATGATGGCACCAGCATGACCCATACGCTTACCCGGAGGTGCTGTTGCACCGCCAATGAAGCCTACAACAGGTTTGTTCATATTTTCACGGATCCATTCGGCAGCTTCTTCTTCCGCTGTTCCACCGATTTCTCCGATCATGATAACCGCTTTCGTCTCTCTGTCTTCATTGAATGCTTTCAATACATCGATGAAATCAGTACCGTTAACTGGGTCGCCGCCGATACCAACCGCTGTGGACTGACCGATGCCAGCCTGTGTAAGCTGATGCACCGCTTCATATGTCAATGTACCAGACCGTGATACAACACCGATATGACCCTTTTTATGGATATATCCAGGCATGATACCAATCTTACATTCCTCTGGCGTGATGACACCTGGGCAGTTCGGTCCGATCAATCTAGTTTTCTTGCCTTCCATCGCCCGTTTTACACGTACCATGTCCATGACTGGAATATGCTCCGTGATACAGATGACAAGATCAAGCTCTGCGTCCACAGCTTCCAAAATCGCGTCAGCTGCAAAAGCTGCTGGAACATAAATGACAGAAGCAGTAGCGCCCGTCTCGTGGACTGCTTCTTTCACAGTATTATAAACAGGTACACCTTCCACTTCAGTGCCGCCTTTTTTCGGCGTGACACCTGCAACAATACGGGTGCCGTATTCAATCATCTGCTTTGTGTGGAAAAGCGCAGTAGACCCAGTAATACCTTGTACGAGTACTCTTGTTTCCTTATTAATAAAAACACTCATGAATTAGTACCTCCCCGTTAGTTTACAAGTGCGACGATTTTCTCTGCTGCATCTGCCATGGACGCTGCCGATGTGATGTTCAATCCGGATTCCTCGAGCAGCTTCTTGCCCTGCTCAACGTTTGTTCCTTCCAAACGCACGACAAGCGGAATATCCAATCCGACTTGACGGGATGCACTGATTACACCTTCGGCAATAACGTCACATTTCATAATGCCTCCGAAAATATTGACTAAGATACCTTTAACATTTTGATCAGCCAGGATGATCTTGAAAGCCTCGGTCACTTTCTCAGTCGTAGCACCGCCCCCAACATCGAGGAAGTTAGCGGGATCTCCGCCGTAGTGTTTGATAATATCCATCGTTGCCATTGCCAGGCCTGCACCATTTACCATGCAGCCGATATTCCCATCAAGGGAAATGTAGCTTAAATCGTGCTTGGAGGCTTCGATTTCTTTTTCATCTTCTTCATCCAAGTCGCGAAGCGCGACAATATCTTTATGTCTGTATAGTGCATTTTCATCAAAATTCAGTTTAGCATCGAGTGCCAGTACCTGACCGTCGCCAGTCGTAACAAGCGGATTGATCTCAGCAATAGAGCAATCCTTCTCAACGAAAGCCTGATATAAGCTCATCATGAACCCTACAGCTTTGTTCAAAGACTCTGGCGGAATATTAATAGCAAATGCCAATCTTCTAGCTTGGTAGCCAGTCAAACCGACAACAGGGTCAATCGCTTCCCGGAAGATTTTCTCCGGTGTCTCTGCTGCAACTTCCTCGATCTCTGTACCGCCTTCTTCAGACGCCATCATTACGATTCGGGATGTGCTGCGGTCAAGAACAAGACCGATATAATATTCTTTCTGGATATCACAGCCCTCTTCGATAAGAAGCCGTTTCACTTCTTTTCCTTCCGGGCCTGTCTGATGCGTTACAAGCGTCTTGCCTAAGATTTCCTCGGCGTATGTACGAACTTCATCCAAGCTTTTCGCTACTTTCACACCGCCTGCTTTTCCGCGTCCGCCAGCGTGGATCTGCGCTTTGACAACGCATACATTTGTGCCCAGGCTTTCGGCTGCTTCCACAGCTTCCTCGACACTGAATGCCACTCTACCAGCAGGAACAGACACACCAAATTCACGTAAAACCTCTTTGCCTTGATACTCATGAATATTCATTCTGTACCCTCCCCGTCAGATTCCGTGCAAGACTATTGTAAACGATTTCTTCTGCAAAAGTCTACCAAAAACTATGGAAAAGACAGAATCTACATAAAACTTATAAGGGCGGACAAAGAAGAAGGTGCCCTTTTGCTGCAGAATTATGAAAATGCTTTCATAAGAGAATTTATGGAAAAAGCCTCCTGGCAAAGAGACGCTTATTTTCCTGCAAGCTTGTCCGCCTGATAGATAAATGCAAAGACCTCTGCAACTGCCTCATAGAGATCTGCTGGAATTGTCTCATTTACTTTCAGCTCTGTCAAAAGACCTACTAAGGCAGGATCCTGCTGTATGGGCACCCCATTATCCTTCGCACGTTTTATGATTGCCTCGGCAGTCAGGCCCTTCCCGCTAGCTGTAAGCACTGGCGCCTGTTTTTTAGCAGCGTCATATTTCAAGGCCGCAGCTTGGATTATGTTTCTTTTCTCTGTCATATGCGAAAGTCGACACCTTTCTGTTCGACATGTGCAGCATGGAAATTTGTATCCATACGATCTGCTTCTCTCGTGTTTTTGCTAACCGTGTATTTTACTGAAGATAGATGATAGCCGTTCGTATCGAGTGCTGTTTTCAGTTTATGCTGAAGCGGACGCATGACTTGTTCAGCTTTTTGTTCATTTGTATAAATATGCAGATTGACAGCCTTTTTCTGCACATACATATCCACCACCATGTCATCAAGAAAGGGCAGATGCAAATAAAATAAAATACGGCAGTGCTCAGAAGATAACTGTCCATCCGCTTCTTTTCTGCCTTCCATTTCCATCAGGATATCCTTATCAAATCCAAATGGAGCTCCGGGGAGCTGAAGCTGGATGTAAGCCATTTGTTTATCATCCTGAATCTGCAGCAGCTGGCTTCCGGTGATTTGCTGCAGAAGCTGGAAAGAAAGCTCCGCTGTTTCATTACCTTGTGCTGCTTGCTGCATCAGCAGACCTTTCAAAGGCAAATCCGCAAGATCCGTGTCGTTCAATTCACGTTCATATGAAAAACCAGTCTGGCGGAGAATATCCTGCATGAGATTTTTAAAAAAATCACCATCTTTGCTTTGCTCATTCGTCTGAGCCACTTGGAGCAGGTGCACTAGTTCCGTACTCTTCGCCAGCAGTTGGCCATTATCCGCATTCCCTTTTGCCAGCTGGCTGTATACATCTTGGGCCATTGGAATGGAACGGAAAGATTCCAAGGCTGTACGCAGACTGCTGGTTATGTCAGCGGGCAATGTACGATCCGGAAACATGCCCAGCAGCTGCTGGGCAGTCTTCAGTGTCGTCTGGAGGCTTTCTTGGATAGCTGGAGCTTGCTTGCCGACTAGTTGTATATCAGACATGAAACGCTCAAGTACTTGTGAAAATGGAAGTGCAGCCGTTGGTTTATTGGACGAACTCCCTGATTCCTGGGTTACCTGCTGCGGAGCACTACTCTTGCTTACAACCAATTCGTTATCATATGCCAGCCATTCGTCTTGCCAAGCTGCAAAGGATGGTACCGAAGCAGGAAAAGATGGGCGTATAGCTAGAAATATATCCTGTTTTCCTGCTTTTGCTTCTTGTACAATCTGCTGTACAAGCTGCTGTTCCTGTACTGCTGGCCCAGCTGGTGCCAATTTTCCTAGCATCTGTTGAAGCGGAGCTGCTTTATCACTTCCTACAGCTATCGTATGCTTAAGCTCATGAAGGGAAGCTGTCATGTCTTGTGTTTGACGAGCTGTGATTGCCTGTAGGACATTTTCTGTCAAGGGCAGCTGCCGCTGAAGCATAAGCTGTAGAGATTCTTTCCTGACTTCTACAGGCTGTACTTCTTTCTGCTGCAAAAGATTCAATGCTTGTTTCAGCTGCGGCATCGTAAAAGCAGTCTGCTGTTTCAGCAAACCTTCCAACAGGCTGATATTCGTTTTATTCGGTTTTATGCCGGCAAGCTCAATCAATTGGGAAACATCAGCTTGTTTTCCTCCTGGTTGAGGCAGCACCTGCAATAGAGGACGCTCGCCGCCTTCTTTTACTTCAAACCAATACGTATTTCCTGCAGTCAATGATGCCTGCAATTGTGCGATAACTTGCTTGGCACCGATTTGCAGCAATGCTTTATTATCAGGGAAAAACTTTGTAATCTTCCCGGTCACTACCTCACCAGGCTGAAAGTTTCTTTCCTGTTGTGACTGCTGCGCTTGTTTGATAGATTGAGCGCTTTGAATACTAAGATGATACAAGACGTCACTTCCTTCTTAAACGCGGGAAAGATCCTTCACTGGAGCAAAGCTCAGTCGATGTAACGGCGTGATCCCCTGCTCACGCAGTGCTTCCAGATGCTGTTTAGTCCCATAACCCATATTATCTTTAAAACCATAACCAGGATAAGCTGAATCAGCTTCTTTCATCATTCGGTCTCGCGTGACTTTCGCAATGATACTTGCTGCTGCAATTGAGACACTGCGCTGATCTCCCTTAATCAAAGATTCATGCGTACAAGACAATTCAGAGAGCGGCATAGCATCGACCAGCACATGATCCGGCTGGCATTCCAGCTTATCGACCGCTTCCAGCATTGCCAGTTTGGCAGCTTGATAGATATTGACCTCATCAATTCTTTGGCTTGAAACGATACCGACTCCATAAGCGATACAAATGTCTAGGATTTGATCATATAAAGCCTCTCTTTTCGCCTCGCTGAGCTGTTTTGAATCATTCAAGCCTGCTATATAGGCATCTCTTGGCAAAATCACTGCTGCTGCAACAACCGGCCCTGCAAGCGGACCTCTGCCTGCTTCATCTATACCTGCAATGTACTGCTTTCCTTTGGCATAACAGGTATTTTCAAAGCTGCACATTCGATCGTATTGCTCGCGAAGCTCCTGTTCTTTCATTAGTTTCTTTTTATGTGCATCCATCAGCTTCTGGACACCTGTACGATGATCTTCTCCCCAGGATGAAAGCATCTCATCCGAGTATGTGCCTTCCTGTAAATGAGTCCGTATCTGCTGGATCGTCAACACATCTTTCATGAACAATCTCCCTTTTCTCTGTTTATCGGTTATGTAGACAAAAAATAAAGACATACATAAAAGAAATATGTATGTCCCTTTCTTACACTGTTGGTTTTTCGAACGTCACATTCGTAATTCGCTTACTGCGAAGATCTCGAATGATGATTTCGTACGTTTTTTCATAATTGATTGCACCGCCAGCTTCAAGCGCACCTCTGAATTTACCGATATGGGTGAACATTTCAACTGTATCCATGGCAATATCTTCAATCGCATATCTTTCTGCAAGCTGCTTTGGATAATGCTCTTTCAGATAGTTAAGGATGAACGTTGCTACTTCTTCCATCGGCAAAATCTGATCTTTAATCGTACCAATTGCAGCTAATACCAACCCAACCTGCGGATCCTCGAATTTCGGCCAAAGTATCCCCGGTGTATCCAGCAGTTCGAAATCCTTTTTCACTTTGATCCACTGCTGCTGTGTCGTAACACCTGGACGGTCGCCTGTCTTAGCTATTTTTTTACTTGCCAGTCGATTAATGAGTGTGGATTTACCCACATTCGGAATACCAATGATCATCGCACGACCAGGCGGCGGATTCTGCACGCCTCTGCGCTTCCATTTTTCACGTTTTGCAGCATGCATATCATGAGCGCGCTGGACAACACGCTGAATATCGTTTTTCTCATCAGCATTGACCGAAAGAGCCGGTGTACCTTGTTCCTCATAATGCCGGATCCAAGCATCCGTAACCGATTTGTCAGCCAAGTCCTTCTTCATAAGCACGACCATCTTCGGCTTGTCGCCCAGCACTTTGCGAAGCATCGGGTTCTGTGATGCTTCCGGTGCCCTTGCATCCACCAGCTCGATGACAAAGTCTACGAGCTTCAGTTTTTCTTCTACTTCTCTTCTAGCTTTGGCCATATGGCCGGGAAACCATTGAATCGTCACGAGAATATGTTCCTCCTATTTTGTCAGACCGATGCGATCCAGCGGCCAGAACGTTAGCTGTACTTTACCGACAATTTGATCTTCCGGTATTAAGCCGATGTATCTGCTATCGGTTGAATTTCTGCGATTATCCCCGAGTACAAGCACATAGCCCTCTGGAATCTCCTCGTAATTGCCCGGCAGATCTTCAAGAGTGAAGTCATTTGTCAGGTTACCGCCATCTTCAAGCGCCGCTTTCTCACTTTCCAGATAAGGTTCATCCACGACTTCACCATTTATATACAATGTATCATCGACCATCTCGACATGATCTCCCGGCACACCAATAACCCGTTTGATGTAATCCTTTGATTCAGTAGCGTGGAAGACTATGATATCCTTCCGATCAGGCTCGCCGAACCGGTAGCTTATCTTATTCACGATCATGAAATCATTATCATGCAAGGTTGGCTGCATGGAAGGTCCGTCAACTACAATCGGAGCAAACAGGAACATCCGAACGACCACCGCAATGATGACAGCGATGATCAAAGCCTTCAGCCAATCTAGCCATTCATTTTTCTGTTTGGCCATCTATAAGCCTCCAATTGTCTACTAGATCTATTTGGTCTATATAGCAAAAAAAGAGCTTGACGAAGCAAGCTCTCTTTTCTGGTACTTAGCGGATTTCTTTGATACGAGCAGCTTTTCCGCGAAGTTTACGTAGGTAATAAAGTTTCGCACGACGTACTTTACCACGACGGCTAACTTCGATTTTTTCCAAACGCGGGCTGTGTACTGGGAAAGTACGTTCCACACCAACGCCTGAAGAAATCTTACGTACTGTGAAAGTCTCAGAAATTCCACCGTTTTGACGTTTGATAACGACACCTTCGAATAACTGGATACGCTCACGTGTTCCCTCTACTACTTTAACGTGAACCTTAACAGTATCTCCGGGACGGAATTCAGGATGATCAGCGCGAAGCTGTTCTTTTGTAATGTCATGAATTAGTTCCTGCATTCTGTTCAACTCCTTCTCACCAATGCTCATTCTCGCAAATTTACGACAGCGGAACATTGTAATATGGCGCTTACCGTTGTAAGCACAGCATTTAATATACCATACTTGGCCTATGAATTCAAAGCATTATTCAATCTTTTTGCCACTTTTTCACTTGATCGCGTTCTTTGTCGGACAGCTCTGCATCCGAAAGCAGATCTGGCCGTCTTGTGGCTGTCCGATAAAGCGACTGCTCACGCCGCCAAGCCTCGATTCTGCCATGATCGCCGGAAGTAAGCACTTCCGGCACCTGCATACCCCGGAAGTCAGCAGGGCGTGTATAGTGGGGATGTTCCAGCAGTCCGGTCGAGAATGAATCCTCAGGTGCAGATGCAGCATTGCCCAATACATCTGGCAGAAGACGGACAACACTGTCCATAACCGCCATCGCACCGATTTCTCCTCCAGTCAGTACATAATCCCCGATAGAGATCTCATCCGTTACAAGGTTCTCGCGAATACGTTCATCATATCCTTCATAATGACCGCAAATAAAGATCAAATGCTCTTCTTTCGCCAATTCCTCCGCTTTCTTCTGGTTATACGGCTCACCCTGCGGGCACATGAGAATGACACGAGGTTTGGCAGATCCCTCTGTCACATGTTCGATTGCATCGAAGATTGGCTGCGGCGCCAATACCATACCTGCTCCGCCGCCATATGGATAGTCATCTACTTTTTTATGTTTATTGGTTGTGAATTCCCTGAAGTTCACCAGATTGGGCTGAAAGGCTCCAAGCTCTTGCGCTCTTTTCAGTATGGAATGCTGCAGCACACCTTCGAACATTTCCGGGAAAAGTGTCAGGATGTCGATTTTCATAGATCTAGCAATCCTTCCATTGGTTCGATGACGATACGCTTGGCATCAACATCAATCTGTTTGACGACTGGTTCGATATACGGTATCAGCAGGTCTTTCTGTTTTGGTCTCTGTACGACCCAAACATCATTTGCACCAGGGGATAGGATCTCTTTTACTTTGCCAAGCATCTCTCCCTCGGCTGTCTCCACTGTACAACCGATGATTTCATGGTAATAGAACTCATCTTCTTCCAAATCGCTGAGCTGATCTTCACGGACTTTCAGGATACCGCCCTTCAATTCTTCCACTTGATTAATCGATGTATACCCCTGGAATGTAAGCAAATCGAAAGTTTTGTGCTTCCGGTGCGTGTTTACAATTAGTTTTTGCGGCTTGCTGTTTTCATCTTGGAACCAATATAGTTCTTCTCCTGGCTCAAAGCGTTCATCGAAATCCGTAATTCGAACAACACGGACTTCTCCAGCTATCCCATGTGTATTGACGACTTTTCCTACATTAAACATTTTTATATCCATAGTATCACCTTCATTATTCTATCCGGATGACAATGCCATCTTGGATGACGATTTTTTTCGTGGTAAGCTCGTCCCATTTCATGCCTACTTCAACTTCAACAAGAGCTTCAACCTCTTGGATCATGATCTCACTGCCAATCGGCAGTACGTCCAGCTGCGTTAGCTGGAATGCGATCGTAGCCGCTTTTTCCTCTCGTTTCCGGATCTCTGCCTGGAAACGCTTGTGCACATCCTGTTTGGATACACCTTGTTTCTTTTCGAGTTTCCGTTTCTCGAACAACAGCTGTTGACACTCTTGGTCAAGTTGACGCGCTGTCTTTTGAAGACGTTCTCTGATGGCTTTTTTGCTGGATTCAGTGATCACTTCATCGACGCGCAAGCTTCGGATAATCTTCATCGGACACCCCGGCTTTCTGCTGGAAAAGCTTTTTTTTACATTGTAAAAAAGGGAAAGGTTTCCCTCTCCCTTTTACATTATGTCCAGATAAATGCGTTTTTTATGATCAGCGGATGCAGCCCGCAGCACTGTGCGAAAGGCACGAGCATTACGGCCGTCCTTGCCGATCACTTTGCCAATATCAGATTCATGCACCTGAAGCTGATAGATGACCTTATGCTGCTCTTCCCTTTGACGCACGACGATATGCTCGGGAAAATCAACAAGCGGAGCAACCATCGCTTCAATGAGTGCTTTCAGAATCGATCAGCCCTTTACTTCTGGTTTTTTGAGTCGTGGAACTTTTTCAAGATTCCTTCGTTAGAGAAAAGGTTACGAACTGTGTCGCTTGGCTTAGCGCCTTTAGCCATCCAGTCCATCGCTTTTACTTCATCCAATTTAACCTCAGCTGGGTTAACTGTTGGGTTATATGTTCCGATTTGCTCGATAATACGTCCGTCACGAGGAGAACGAGAATCAGCAACTACGACACGATAGAAAGGGTTTCTTTTAGAACCCATACGTTTTAGACGAATTTTAACTGCCATGTTGTTGCACCTCCAAAATAATGTTTCTCACAAGATATGATTGTATCAGATTAAATAATCACTGTAAAGGGTTTTTACATTACATAAAAGGAAATTTCATTCCGCGCCCTTTTTTGCCCTTTTGCATGTTCGTCATTTGCTTCATCATCTTCTTCATATCTTCGAATTGTTTCAGAAGACGATTGACCTCGGAGACGCTGCGGCCAGAGCCTTTTGCGATCCGTT
Source organism: Terribacillus saccharophilus (assembly GCF_046592595.1). Taxonomy (GTDB): domain Bacteria; phylum Bacillota; class Bacilli; order Bacillales; family Amphibacillaceae; genus Terribacillus; species Terribacillus saccharophilus_C. The sequence goes on from NZ_JAWVPF010000002.1 coordinate 427,930, forward strand.
TCTTCCGGCTGGCATTGATTAAAGAAGGCTCCTGCCGTTCCTTGCGCGTCATCGATTGGATGATCGCTTCGACGTACACAAGCTGCTTCTCATCCAGCTGGACGTTCTTCATGTTCTTCATCTTGCCTGCTCCAGGAAGCATATCAAGAAGGTCACCAAGAGGACCCATTTTCTTCACCTGGCTCATCTGCTCCAGGAAATCGTCAAAGGTGAAGCTCATGCTGCGCATTTTCTCTTCCAAGTCACGCGCTTGCTTCTCATCGACATTTTCCTGCGCTTTCTCAATCAGGGAAAGCACATCTCCCATGCCGAGGATACGGGAAGCCATACGTTCCGGGTGGAAGGCTTCCAGCTGGTCCGTGCGTTCCCCCATACCGACGAATTTAATTGGCTTTCCAGTAACAGCCCGGATGGATAATGCAGCCCCGCCTCGTGTGTCACCATCGAGCTTTGTCAATACGACACCGGAAATATCGAGCTGGCTGTCAAAGCTCTCCGCTACGTTTACAGCGTCTTGACCTGTCATGGCATCCACCACCAGGAAGATTTCAGCAGGTTTGACGTTCGTTTTGATTTGTGTCAGTTCATCCATCAGCTTCTCATCTACATGCAGACGGCCCGCAGTATCAATGATGACATAATCATGATGCTCTTCTTTTGCTTTCTTGATCGCTTCATTCGCAATATCGACAGGGTTAGCTTCTGTCCCCATTGAAAATACCGGCAGGCTAAGCTGCTTGCCGAGCGTCTCCAGCTGGTCGATGGCTGCTGGACGATAGACGTCAGCTGCTACGAGCAATGGATTGCGGTTATGCTTCTTGCGCAGAAGGTTTGCAAGCTTTCCAGTTGTTGTCGTTTTACCTGCACCTTGCAAACCAACCATCATAATGACAGTCGGCGGTCTGTCTGCGACAGCAATCTTGCTCTGCTCGCCGCCCATGAGCTGTGTCAGTTCTTCCTGAACAACCTTGATGACCTGCTGGCCGGGTGTCAGGCTCTCCATTACTTCCTGTCCAATGGCCCGCTCTTTGATTTTGTTGATCAGCTGCTTTACAACTTTGAAGTTAACGTCTGCTTCCAAAAGAGCAAGTCGTACTTCGCGTGTCATTTCTTTTACATCTTGTTCTGTAACTTTACCGCGCCCGCGAATTTTCTGTATCGTACTCTGCAGTCGGTCGGCTAATCCTTCAAATGCCATGGAATCGACCTCCTAATCTAATTCTTTTATCTTTTGGATTAATTCTTTAGCACCGGGCTGGCTGCTGGAATCTGTTATTTCCTCCAGCTCATCCAGCAAAGCACTCCTCTCCTTGAAACGATCATAAAGATGCAGCTTTTTCTCATAGCTCTCAATCATCGCTTCGGTACGCCGGATATTATCATAGACTGCCTGACGGGAAACATCAAATGATTCCGCAATTTCCCCGAGTGACAGATCTTCCAGATAATACATTTCCATATAACTGCGCTGCTTCGGCGTTAGCAGTGCCTGATAAAAATCGAATAGATAATTCATCCGAGTTGTTTTCTCTAACATGCGCCGCACCCCTTGTTAAGTGAAATGCCTTTACAAAATTGTAGCCAACCTAGTGCGCAGCTGTCAAGAATCTGCTATTCTGCCTTTTCTTCATCCTGCATCAAATCAGCAAACAGACCATATACAAACGCATTTGGATCGAATTCCTGCAAATCCTCCATTTGTTCGCCGAGCCCGACAAACTTAACTGGGATCTTCATTTCGTTCCGGATTGCCAGTACAATACCACCTTTGGCTGTTCCATCGAGCTTGGATAAAACGATGCCTGAAACATTGGCTGTTTCTTGGAATGTCTTTGCCTGTGCAAGAGCATTCTGCCCTGTCGTTGCATCCAAGACGAGCAGCACTTCATGCGGAGCTCCAGGAACTTCACGTTCGATGACGCGATGTACTTTGTTCAATTCATTCATCAGGTTCACTTTATTTTGCAGACGTCCTGCCGTATCACAAAGCAAAACATCTGCACCGCGGGCCTGCGCTGCTTTGATACCGTCATAGATGACAGCTGCTGGATCACTGCCGGCATTATGGCGAATCACTTCTACACCAGTCCGCTCTCCCCATACTTGCAGCTGTTCGATCGCTCCAGCCCGGAATGTATCCCCGGCTGCCATGACGACTTTTTTGCCTTCCTGCTTCAGCTTATATGCCAGCTTACCGATACTTGTCGTTTTACCGACACCGTTGACGCCGACAAACAAGTAAATCGTAAGTCCTTCTTCATTTACTTTGAGCTTCTGCGGCTGCTCATCCTCATCGCCTTGGTAAATTTCAACCAGTTTTTCTGAGATAACATCCTTCAGCTGGATGCTGTCTTTGATATTCTGACGCTTTGCTTCCATTCGGAGCTCATCCACCAGATCCATCACTGTATTCACGCCTACGTCTGAAGCAATCAGTACTTCTTCCAATTCCTCAAAGAAGTCCTCATCCACTTTTCGATAGCGCGCCATTAGGTTATTCATCCGATCAGAGAAGGAAGTACGTGTCTTTTTCAGACCTTCTTTGTACTTTTCAGGTGCTTGCTGCTCTGTTTCATTGTTTGTATTGGAGAATTTGTTTTTCAGTTTCTGAAAAAAGCTCATTTTGTTCTTCCTTTCTTATACATTCACTAGTTCAGGTGCATCTTCCAGCCGTACAGATACCAATCTGGATACACCCGATTCTTGCATCGTTACGCCATACAGAACGTCCGCTTCCTCCATTGTACCCTTTCTGTGGGTAATGGCAATGAACTGTGTCTTTTCGCTGAATTGCTTCATGTATTGCGCAAAACGGCTGACGTTTGCATCATCCAATGCTGCTTCTACTTCATCGAGAATACAGAATGGTACAGGCCTTACTCGCAAAATAGCAAACAGCAAGGCAATTGCAGTCAAGGCGCGTTCTCCGCCTGAGAGCAATCCTAGATTCTGCAGCTTCTTGCCTGGCGGCTGTGCGATAATATCTACTCCGGTTTCCAGCAGATTATTGGAATCAGTCAGCTTCAGCTCCGCGTGACCCCCGCCAAAGAGCGAACGGAACACTTCCGTGAATTCTGTTTTAATCTTATTGAACACATCTTCGAACAGACGCTTCATTTCTTCATCCATTTCGTCAATTACAGCAAGCAATGTCGATTTCGCCTGATAAAGGTCATCCTTTTGTTCGGTAAGGAAGCTGTATCTTTCATTAATCCGGTCAAATTCCTCGATTGCACCTACATTGACGCTGCCAAGTTCCGAAATGGCACGTTTGATCAGCTTCACTTCTGTCCGGGCAGTTTCGATATCTTCTGCTCTTCCAAATGTCGCCAATGCTTTTTCGAAGGACAGGGAGTAGCTTTGCTGCAAATTCATCAGGCGGTTCTCCAGCTCCACATCCAAACGGTTGGAGCGGACTTCCTGATCTTGTACTTGCTGTACCAGATTCTGATGGAGACGATTCGCTTCTTTGACAGACACCTCTTCTTCCTGCACCCAGTCATAGCGCTCCTGCCGTTCAGCTTTACGCTCCTCGATCAAGGTTGTCGTCTGTTGTTTGTGCTGCTGCTTCACTGTGATCAGCTCAGCGATTTCTTCCTCTGTCTGGCCTTTCTCGCCAACTTCGGCCATTTGCTGCAGCACTCGCTGCTGCTCCTCATACTTCTGTTTCGTCAGATCCAGCTGCTCGGTGAACTCACGGAGACGCTGACGCTGATTTTCAAGCTTCGCAAGGCTTTCTGCCGAACGTATCTGCAGAGCCTGGTGTTCTTCCCGTTTAATTTCCTTTGTTTGCTGCCATGCCTGGTGGGCTTCTGTCAGCTCACTGATCTCCTGCTGTATATCCTGGAGCTTGAGATCCAAACCGGCAAGTTCAGCCTGCAGCTGCTCGATGCGCTTTTCCACTTCTTCCCGTTCTGCGTCATACTGCGCATTGTCCTGGTCATACATGGTGAGGTTGTCATTGGCATGCATAAAGCGGATACTCGTCTCGGTAAATGCTGCCTGGAGCTCCTGTTCTGCTTCCTGCAGCTGCTTCAAGGTATGCCGGGTTTCCTCAGCTGACGTCTCCAATTGCTGAAGTTCCTCTTTCAGCTGGGCAACCTTACGTTCAAATACTTCTGTTCGCGCCTGGAAATCAGATAATTTCTCTGTTACTTCCTGCATTTCCTTTTCTCTCGTAAACAGAGATTGACTGTTGCGCTTTTGCGCTCCCCCTGTCATAGATCCACCTGGATTTACGACATCACCTGTCAGCGTAACGACGCGGTATCTTCTGCCAAGAGCGGCAGCAATCGCATTGGCATGCTGCAGGTCTTCTGCAATGACCACATTTCCTAAAAGGAAATCGACTGCCCGCTTGTACTGCGGATCAACCTGAATGAGATCTGCCGCAATACCGATGAATCCTTCCCTATTAGAAGCATTCCCAAGCACATTCACCGGAATCTGTTTCGGCTGAATCGATGATAGCGGCAAGAATGTCGCCCGGCCATTATGCGTTTGTTTCAGCCAATTGATTGCCTGACGGGCACTCGCCTCTGTATCAACCACGATATGCTGTGCTTGTCCTCCCAGGGCGGTTTCCATCGCAGTGACGTACGCAGACGGTACATCGATCAGCTCGATGACAGCACCCTCGATACCTTCAAGCTTTTGATCCTGGCGCGCTTTGAGGACTGCTTTTACCCCTTGGAAAAATCCTTGAAACTCCTCTTTCATTTCCTGCAGCATCTCCTGCTTGGAACGAAGCTTCTCAATATGCTGGTAGCCAGTGTACAATTTGCTCTGTGCTTCCTGATACTGCTCCCGTTTCTGCGCAGCTTCCATCCGCAGTGAATCTGCTTTTTCCTCAGCCTGTTCGCGGCTTACGGTTGCATCTTTCAAACTTGCAGCCAATTGTTCTCGTTTTTCACTGATTTCATCACGATTCAAAACGACATCTTTATATTTGGTTCGCTGCCGTTCTTTTTTTGCGTCGATGCCAGTGAGCTGCTGTTTGAGTGAGTTTGTTTCATTGCGTTTGGCAGCTTGTTCATTCAGCAAATCGATGTAATCACTTTTCTTTTCTTCGATTTGTTCACTCAGATCTTCCTGTGTTCTGGATAACTGTTTATCCAAAGACCGCAAATCTGATTTGATTGTTTTATTCTCTGTATCCAATGCATCCAGGGCTGCTTGCTCCTGCCCGAGCTGTTTCAGCTGCTGACCCAGCGTAATTCCAAGCTGTTCTGTGTCTTTTTCCAGCTTTTCTTTGTTTTCTGCCAGATGCTTGGAGCGCTCATTCAACAGCTGTTTCTTGCCTTCCAAATTCTCAAGCTCTTGTGTCACGATCAGTAAGGAGGCTTGCAGTTCGTCAATAGAAGCATCCAGCGCATGCAATTCTGTCTTCTCCGACACCAGCAGCTGTTCTTTTTCTCCTATCGCCTGCTTCTGGATTTCAAGCTCACGTTTGTTCACTTCAAGCTCCTGAAGTACCGCTTGCCACTCCTTATGTAATTGCTCGATTTCAGCAACAAGCAATCCGATTTCGACATCTTTCAGCTGTGCTTTTTTCTCCAGAAAGTCTTTCGCAATTGCAGCTTGCTCACGTAATGGTTCCAGCTGCCCTTCAATTTCATACGTGATATCTTCAACTCGGTTTAGATTCTCCTGTGTTTCTGCCAGCTTATATTCAGCCTTCTTCTTCCGCTGCTTGTATTTCAGTACACCAGCAGCTTCTTCGAAGATAGATCGCCTTTCTTCCGGTTTGGAGCTCAGGATCTCCTCTACCTTTCCTTGACTGATGATGGAGAAGGCTTCCCTTCCTAAACCGGAATCCATGAACAAGTCAATGATGTCCTTCAGACGGCAGCTTTGGTTATTGATCAAAAATTGGCTTTCTCCCGAACGGAATACCCGTCTGGTCACACTCACTTCCTGATACTCCAGCGGTAACGTCTGATCGGCATTGTCCAATACAAGTGTCACTTCCGCCACATTTAGCGCTTTTCTCGTATCGCTGCCCTGGAAGATGATATCTTCCATCTTGGATCCTCGCAGACTTTTTGCCGACTGCTCGCCTAATACCCAGCGGATGGCATCGGTTATATTACTTTTCCCGCTTCCATTCGGACCCACCACTGCCGTTACACCTGGTACAAAGTCAAGTGTCACTTTTTCGGCAAATGATTTGAATCCGACGGTTTCTAATCGTTTCAGGAACATACTCATTCTCCTATATTGAAAGCTTATCGCTTATTTCTGCATTGTTATTGGTTTTTCTTTTGTTTTTAACTTATTTATTTTATCATAAAGTAAGGGTACATAATAGGTATCAATTACGTCAAAGGAGGCTCGCCTATGAAGCTCGAACAAGCATCAGAGGAGAACCTGTCCATCCTGATTAATGGCATTGCCGACCGGCTCGTTGTCGTCAACCGTGCCATCATGCAGCCAGAGGACTACAAGCTTGAGAAGTACCATGATATTAAGTTCTTATATGATCATATCGAATCAAAAGGACAGCTAAGTGTCTCGGAGACAGAAGCATTCATCCAGGAGCTGGCGAACTACCGAAAATAGAAAAAACGGCGGAGACTGACTTGTTCTCCGCCGTTTTTTCTATTTTGTTAAAGATTCCAACGCAATCCGGGCAGCCTGCTGCTCTGCTTCCTTTTTTGTCCGTCCTGTTCCAGTTCCGACAAGCTCTCCCTGAACCTTCAGCTCTGCAACGAATTCACGACTGTGGGCAGGACCTCTTTCATCAACGATCGTATACGTGATCACTTTATCTTTGTCCTGCTGGATAACCTCCTGCAGCCTGCTCTTATAATCCATCGCATGTGAAAAAGCACCTTGACTGATTTTTGGGAAGACGATTTTTTCAAAAAATCCGAGTACCACATCGAAATCCTGATCAAGATACAAAGCACCGACAAATGCTTCGAACACATCTGCCAGCAATGCAGGACGTGTTCTGCCTCCTGTGCGCTCTTCGCCTTTTCCAAGCAGCACATATGTACCAAGATCCATTTCTTTGGCGAACAGTACGAGGGATTCCTCTCTGACGATAGCAGCGCGTAACTTCGTCATATTCCCTTCCGGCATGTCAGGATAATGCTTGTACAGAAATTGTGATACACCAAGCTCCAATACAGCATCGCCGAGGAATTCCAAACGTTCGTTATCCGTCTTCTTCAGGTGACGATGTTCATTCACATAAGATGAATGGGTCAAGGCATTCTGCAATAAAGCTTCATCGTGGAAATGAATCCCAAGCTTCTCCTGCAGTGTATATAAGCTCATTCTGCTGTCCCCACTTTCCAATTGTTGTGATGATGCGGAGAAAGTCCCGCCTACAAAGTGACGGGACTTTCTCCTATGCATCTTATTTAAATCTTACTGTTTGCTGTTTATGTAGTTTACAGCGTCGCCAACAGTAGCGATTTTTTCCGCATCTTCATCAGAAATTTCCATGTCGAATTGATCTTCCAATTCCATAACCAATTCCACAACATCAAGGGAATCTGCTTCTAGATCTTCTTTGAAAGAAGCCTCTAGTGTTACTTTGGATTCGTCTACATCAAGACGATCAATAACGATTTGTTTTACTTGCTCGAATACATCTGCCATAGGAAATTCACCTCCCTTCAGTATTATAGGACATATTGTCCCGGAAAACTACAATTTTTTCATTGTCTTACATCACCATGCCGCCATCGATGTGCAGCGTTTGGCCTGTCATGTAGTTACTATCCTCGGATGCAAGGAAACGAACGACACGGGCAACGTCTTCCGGCTTGCCTGGTTTACCCAGCGGAATCATGCTTTGCATTGCCTGCTTCTGCTCATCTGTCATCTCATCCGTCATATCAGTCGTGATGAATCCTGGAGCAACTGCGTTCACTAGAACGTTTCTCGCAGCAAGCTCTTTGGCAGCCGTTTTCGTCAAACCGATGACTCCTGCTTTTGCAGCGACATAGTTGGCTTGTCCAGGGTTACCGCTGACCCCAACAATGCTCGCTACGTTGATGATACGGCCAGCCTTTTGTTTCATCATTTGACGAGTTACTGCTTTCGTGCAAAGGAATACACCTTTCAAATTCGTCTGGATGACTGCATCGAAATCTGCTTCCTTCATACGCATCAGCAGGTTGTCCCGCGTAATACCAGCGTTATTCACTAGTATGTCCAAACTTCCGAATGCTTCAATAGTCTGCTTGACCATATCTTTTACGCTTTCTTCTTCTGCTACATTCGCCTGGATTACGATCGATTCCTGCCCAAGGGCACGGATTTCCTCAGCAACGGCCTCTGCCTTTTCTTTGCTTCCGGAATAATTTACCGCTACATTCACTCCATTGCGCGCAAGTTCCAGCGCGATTTCTCTGCCAATCCCGCGGGATGCACCAGTAACGAGTGCTGCTTTACCTGATAGCATTATGCTTCCTCCTTGTACCACGTCAAGAATGCTTGCAATGATTCCGGATCTTGTACGTTGAAAGTTGTTGTACGGCGGTTGATTTTCTTCACTAATCCGCTAAGCACTTTTCCTGACCCCACTTCTACAATGGCATCCAGTTCATCATTTTGAAGCATATTGACAACAATCTCTTCGAAACGGACCGGAGAGTATAACTGCTGTACGAGCAGCTGCTCGATTTCTTTTTGATCCAGTACTTTTTCTGCTGTTACGTTTGCATAAACCGGTATGGATGCATCAGCTTTCTCCACGTCTGCCAGTACAGATGCGAATTCTTCTGCAGCCGGCTTCATCAATCTGGAATGGAACGGACCGCTCACGTTTAGCGGAAGCACACGTTTAGCTCCAGCTTCTTTCAAAAGAGGCTCGGCAAGTTCGATACCTTTTTTCGTACCGGAGATAACGATCTGACCAGGGCAGTTGATATTCGCAGCATCGACAATTTCGCTATGCTCCTTATCAACAGTCTCAAGAACGGCCTTGATGTCGTCCAAACTCAAGCCTAATACTGCAGCCATTGATCCTTCTCCTGCCGGATAGGCTTTTTCCATCAGCTGGCCGCGCTTGTTAACGAGCACAGCAGCTTCTTCTGCACGGAATACGCCCGCCGCAACAAGTGCACTGTATTCTCCTAAGCTGTGTCCGGCCGTAACGACTGGTTTGACACCCTCATTCTGCAATACTTGGTAAATAGCAGCACTTGTCAAAAGCAATGCCGGCTGAGCATTTTCTGTTTTCGTCAGCTCTTCTGCCGGACCCTCGAACATCAAAGGTGTAATAGGCTGCGGCAATAATTCGTCCGCTGCCTGGAAAAGACTTTTTACCTCGTTATATTCGTTGTACATCTCCTGAGCCATGCCCACTGCTTGTGAACCTTGTCCAGGGAATACAAAAGCTACTCGTTTCACTTAACGTCCTCCTCGTCCTGTTTCATGCTCTGTATCGTATCTTTGATGATTCCTGTTACATTATTTTCTGCCATTTGTTTGGTCTGATGGATTGCAACTTGGATGGCACGCGCATTGGAGGAACCATGCGCCTTCACAACTGGTGCAGCAAGACCAAACAATGCAGCGCCGCCATACTCCGCATATTCTGTGCTTGCTTTAAGTTCCTTCAATTCTGGTTTCATCATGCCAGCAGCAAGCTTTGTTTTCATATTCTTCAAGAATGCCTTCTTAATGATCGAGAAGAACATGGTTGCTGCTCCTTCAGTTGTTTTCAGCGCAATATTGCCGCTAAAGCCGTCCGTCACGACAACATCAAAATCCCCGGAAAGAAAATCCCGTCCTTCTACATTACCAATAAAGTTTATTGGTGCCTTACTTAAAAGCTCGAAAGCTTTCTTCGTAAGATCATTGCCCTTCCCTTCTTCCGTACCTACGTTGAGCAATCCTACGCGAGGATTTTCTATCCCGCGAACTTTTTCCGCATAGATGGAGCCCATCACGCCGTATTGCAATAGATGGTTTGCTTTAGCATCAATATTGGCGCCAACATCAAGCAGGACAAATCCTTTTCCATCCACTGTCGGAAGAGTTGGAGATAGTGCCGGACGCTCAATGCCTTTAATACGGCCGACGATCATCAGACCGGCTGTCATCAGTGCACCTGTATTTCCCGCAGAAACACAAGCATCGGCACGGCCTTCTTTCACTTCCTGAGCAGTAAGTACAAGTGACGATTGCTTTTTGCGCCGGATAGCCCGGACAGGTTCGTCGTCAGCAGTAATGTACTCCTCTGTATGTATGATCCGGATATTAGCCGGACGGATTTCACCTAAATGAGGCTCAATCTTGCTTTGATCCCCAACCAGTGTCAGCTCCAAGGATGAATCCTCTTTGGCTGCGAGCACGGCACCTTTGACAATCTCTTCCGGTGCATTGTCGCCGCCCATTGCGTCAATTGCAATTCGCATAACTTATTTCCCTTCTTTGACGCTCGAGCGGAACATCTCGAACGTTCCTTTGAATACTTCTTCTTGATCAACAGCACTATCCACTTGGATGACCGTCCGCTTCCTATCCTGTCTAATTACCTTAGCTTTGGCTACTACCCGCTCATGGAGTTTCACTTGTCTGGTGAAGGTGATTTCTGAATGGAAGGTGAGTGCGAACGGGTCATCGATCAGCGCAACAGCCAAGGAATTGGCCTGCGCAAACAGATGATGCCCTCTGGCAATCTGGTTCCGTGTGAAAACATGCTCTGGTTTTATATCCAATATACTGATCGCCCGTTCATCCAGCTCCAAATCGATGATTTCTCCGATTACCTCATCAATATTCATAGATTTCACGGTTTCATCCCACTGAGAATTAGCGACGTGCTTAATTCGTTCCCGCAGCTCCGGAATCGTCAGCTCCATACGATCCAAGCGGATTGTCTGTATGCTGACTGCGAATTTCTTCGCCAATTCCTCATCTGTTATGAACGGTGTTTTTTCAATCGTTTCACGCAGTAAGTCCTGTCTGTCTTTTTTGCTTCTTCTCATTTCTCCACCGCCAAAATTAAGACTAGGTACTAAAAGTAATATATAATAGCAGACCAGAATTTGCAACAGCCGTTTTTAGTCAAGCACATTCCCATTCAGCGCAAACTCTGTATCCAGCGCTTGTAATAAATTGCGATAAGCAGGGTCATTTTCCAGTCTTTCTTCTGCAATGATTTCTTCTGCATCCTTACGCGCAGTTTCAAGTGCCCGGTAATCATGCACCATATCGCCAACCTTGAATTCTGGAATACCGCTCTGCTTTTTACCGAAGAAATCACCTGGACCCCGCAGCTGCAAATCCTGTTCGGACAGCTCGAATCCATTCGTGGTTTCCGTCATGATACGCATACGCTCTTTTCCTATTTCACCTTTTGGCTCAGCAATCAATATACAGTAACTTTGTGCATCTCCACGACCTACACGCCCCCGGAGCTGATGCAGCTGGGATAACCCGAAACGCTCAGCATCATAGATGATCATAAGCGTAGCATTCGGAACATTCACCCCGACTTCCACTACTGTGGTGGAAACAAGAACTTGGGTTTCATTCTCTGCGAATTGCTTCATAACCGCATCTTTTTCATCAGAAGGCAAGCGTCCATGCATGAGGCCAACACGAATATCAGGCTCAAAGACAGCTGATAGCATTTGATGCAGATCGACTGCATTCTGGATGTCCAGCTTGTCCGACTCCTCTATCAGCGGACTTATGACGTATGCCTGATGTCCAGCTGCCACTTCCTTCCGAATGAAATCCAGTACCCGATCTATCGTATTTTCTTTTACCCAATATGTTTCTATTTCTTTACGTCCAGCTGGCATCTCATCGATAGCCGATACATCCATATCACCGAATGCTGTGATGGCCAGTGTCCGCGGAATCGGAGTAGCAGTCATGAACAAAACATCCGGATGAAGCCCTTTATCCCGAAGTGTTCGTCGCTGCGCAACGCCAAATCGATGCTGTTCATCGACTATAGCAAGTGCAAGATTTTTATAGTGTACTTCATCCTGAATCAGCGCATGTGTTCCAACAACAATGTCCACCTCGCCATTTACTATCTGTTCCAGGACAGCTTTCCGGCGCTTGCCTTTGACACTGCCAGTGAGCAGCGCAACTGTTGCAAAACCATCCAGCATACTGGATAAGGACTGTGCATGCTGTTCTGCTAAAATCTCGGTCGGAACCATGATGGCACCCTGTTTACCTGCTGTAACAGCCGCATAAAGCGCAACGGCTGCAACAGCCGTTTTACCGGAGCCAACGTCCCCTTGTAACAGACGGTTCATCCGGTAAGGAGAATGGAGATCACGCATAATATCCTTCAGCACACGCTGCTGTGCATTCGTCAATGTAAAAGGAAGCGTTGCTACAAAACCTTGTACCTTTTCTTTATCATAAGCTAAGCTTCCACCAGCGGACGCTTCCCTTTTTTGTTTTCGAATAAACTGCATTTTCAGCTGGAACAGCAAAAATTCTTCGTATGTGAATCGTCTCCGAGCATGAGCCAGCGCCTTTCTGTCAGGAGGAAAGTGCATATAATGCAATGCTGTTTTTCTATCTGGCAATTTATACGAAGCTAAAAATGATTCGGGCAGAATTTCCTCAATGTCCTCATCATACTGTTCCAGCGCCTGTTTTACACTTTTTTGCAGCTGTCGTACTGTCACTGTACCTTTCACACCGTAGACAGGCTGCACTGGTGTCAGCTCGTCTGCTCCGCCGACTTTGAAGTTACTGACAGTAAGCTGCAGACGATGCTGGTCCCATTTCCCTGTCATCGTCACCTTCTTGCCAGGCATCAGCTGCTTTTGGGCAAATGCACGATTGAACATGATCGCCTTCACTGCAACATTCTCAACCAACAGGGTTACAGTTAGTTTGTTCTTTTTCCGCCCGTAATATTGCACTTGGGCCGGTGAGGCGATCTCACCTTCAATCGTCACTTTATCATCATGAATCAGTTCAGCTAACGGCTGGACATCGAAAACGTCATACCGATACGGCAGATGAAAAAGGAGATCTTCGACTGTGAAGATCCCCATATTCGCCAATCCTTCCGCAAGCTTCGCACCGATCCCCTTGACTTGATCAACCGGTTGCTTCAGCACATTCCTCACTCTTTCCCTTTGTTTATCCCATAAATCATATCTGCCAGTCGGCGCCCTGTCGGCGTGGCAGCCAAACCTCCTTCGGCTGTTTCCCGAAGCGCTGATGGCATACTCTTGCCAATCCGGTACATTGCTCCGATCACTTCATCACAAGGTATTCTGCTTGTCACACCTGCCAGCGCCATATCAGCTGATACGATTGCATTAGAAGCACCAGCTGCGTTTCGTTTGATACACGGTACTTCCACCAAACCAGCGACTGGATCGCATACAAGACCCAGCATATTCTTTAATGTAATCGCAAATGCTTCGGCACTTTGTTCTGGTGATCCACCGGCCATTTCCACGACAGCTGCACTAGCCATCGCGGCTGCAGAACCTACTTCAGCCTGACAGCCGCCTTCAGCACCGCTGATGGATGCATTGTTGGCTACCACGAATCCAAATGCACCTGCTGTGAACAAGAAACGGATCATTTCTTCCCGAGTCGGATTTAATCTTTCTTTCACAGCAAATAAAGCTCCCGGCACACAGCCGGCACTACCTGCTGTCGGTGTGGCGCAAATCATGCCCATCGCTGCATTTACTTCGTTGGTTGCAACAGCCTTGCTTACGGCATCCAAAAGCAGATTGCCAGAAAGTGTGTTGCCTTTAGCCATATATTGCTGAAGCAAAACTGCATCATTTCCCGTCAGACCAGAGTGGGATGTTACACCTTGCAACCCCCGTTCCACTGCTTCCTCCATGATTACCAGATTCCGCTCCATCTGTCCCATTACTTCCTCGCGGGAACGTTGATGCACATCCATCTCCTGGCGAATCATCACCTCTGATATGGAAATACTGTCCGCCTTTGCTTGTTCAAGCAATTCCGCTACGTTGCGAAACATATTCATTCCTCCTGTTTAATTGATCAAGCGGGAAACACGGTTGATGTGAGAAGCTTTTTCCAATATATGCATCACATCATCTTCCACGTTTTGATCCGTCTCGATCACCATGAGCGCGTCCTTCCCGACATCCTTCCGGGAAACTTCCATATGCGCTATATTTATCTCGTGCTGTGCCAATATCTGCGTCACGGAAGCTATCGCACCAAAACGATCATTATGCATTATCAAAATAGCCGGCTTATTGCCCGACATACGCAGTTCAAAGCCGTTCAGCTCTGTGATTTCCACTTTTCCGCCGCCGATAGATACTCCTACCAGCTCCATGCTGCTTTCTTCTGTACCCAGCTTGATTCTTGCTGTGTTTGGATGTTCCGTAGCAGCTGTATCTTCAATGAATTCAATTTTCATATTTTGTTTTTTTGCTGTCTCCAATGCGAACCTGATTCGATCATCATCTGTATCATAGCCGAGCAGGCCGCCGGCAATCGCCAAGTCCGTGCCATGACCGCGATACGTTTTCGCAAACGAGCCATATAAATGTACCGTTGCCCAAGTCGGTTCTATTCCAAAGATCAATCTTGCTGCGCGGCCGATACGAGCCGCTCCGGCAGTATGCGAACTGGATGGACCGACCATGACCGGCCCGATAATATCGAATACGGATTGATATTTCATAGGATCACTCCTTCTTCTTCTATTTTAGCATGCATCACACATATGTTCCTACTGCAACCATTGAAAAAAGCTCCCGTCAAGGAGCTTTCCCCGTAATTATTCAACTGCGACCAAGTACGTGTATACAGGCTGATTTCCTTCGTGGATCTCCAATTCCGCTTCAGGGAATTTTCCTTCTACGAAATCCTCCAAGCGATCTTCAGCGTCGGCCGCGTCTTCTCCGCGAATAACTGTAATCAATTCATCCTCTTCACTGACCATTTGCTCAAGAAGCAGCTCAAGCGCTTCTTCCGCGCTGGAAGCAGCTGCTATGATCTTGCTTTCATGGATTGCGATAAATTGACCTTCTTTTATTGCTACTCCCTCGATTGTCGTATCACGAACAGCATGTGTCACTTGTCCGGACTTCACTTGAGAGATTGCTTCTGTCATAGCCTCAGCATTGCTTTCTGCTTGCTGGGAAGCATCGAAAGCTAGCAATGAACGCATCCCCTGCGGCACCGTCTTCGTCGGAACGACAAATGCTTGCACCTCGGCCATTTCAGCTGCCTGCTCAGCAGCCATGATGATATTCTTATTATTAGGAAGGATATAGACAGAATCTGCATTGGCTGCTTTAATGGCATCCGCAATGTCCTGTGTGCTTGGATTCATGGTCTGTCCGCCTGAGATGACTACATTTGCTCCAAGACTCTCAAACAATGCTTTCACACCATCTCCCATTGCTACCGTTACAATGGCATGCTGATTGCGTTCCTTCTTTTCTTTCGTACCGACAATCGCTGCATGCTGTTCCCGCATATTTTCTATTTTCATATTGATCAAACTGCCGAATGCCTGGCTATATGTCATCACTTCACCAGGATACTCTGTGTGAATATGCACCTTCACAACATCTTCATCAGCTACAACAAGCAAGGAATCGCCTCTGCCGTTCAATTCCTCACGATACGCCTGCTCATCGAAAGGATGTTCCTTCAGCTTGTCCGCTTCGAATTTGACCATAAATTCTGTGCAATAGCCATATGTGATATCAGCTGTATCCAAAAAGTCCTGCGCCTGCTTATGATGCTCCGCACTGACGAGATTCTCCATCTTGCCATGCTGTACCTCCGCAGGCAGTTCTTCTCCTGTCAATGCTGCAAGGAATCCTTCATAAACAGTGACCAGACCTTGACCTCCGCTGTCCACAACACCGACTTCCTTCAAAACTGGAAGCAAATCAGGTGTACGGCTTAAACTTTCTTTTGCAGATTCCACCACATATCTGAACAGCTGGATTGGATCCGCCTCAGACTTGGATTTTTCGACTGCAGCTGCTGCAGCATCCTTTGCTACTGTAAGGATTGTTCCTTCAACAGGCTTCATCACAGCTTTATAAGCCGTTTTGACTCCTGCATCCAATGCATTGGCCAGCTGACCGGCTGTCAGATCCTTTTGCCCTTCCAATGCTTTGGCAAAGCCACGGAAAAGCTGAGAGAGGATGACTCCAGAGTTACCCCTTGCTCCCATCAGCAGACCTTTGGCAAAAGCAGCAGCAAGCACGCCGACTTCTTCACTATCGGACTCTTGCACAGCTTTTGCCCCAGACGTCATCGTCAAATTCATGTTTGTCCCCGTATCGCCATCTGGCACAGGAAATACATTAAGCGCATCAATCGTCTCAGCGTTATTCGCCAGATGATGTGCACCAGTCAGCAGCATTCCCGCAAATGTCTTTCCATCCACATTTCCAACACTCAAACTGTTTCCTCCTTAAATCTGCCGGCTATCCTAGTCTGCAGAAACACTGACGCCTTGTATATAAATGTTCACAGAGCTCGTCAGTACGCCCAATGCCCGATCCAATGTATATTTCACTTGGGACTGCACATTATGTGCAACCTCGGATATCTTCGTTCCATAACTTACAATAATATGCAAGTCGATCTGGACTTTGTTATCCGCCTGGGTAACAACTATCCCTTTCGAGTAGTTCTCCCTGCGGAGAATTTCTGCTATGCCGTCACGTAATTGATGTTTGGAAGCCATACCCACGATGCCGTAGCATTTTACCGCGGCACTTCCTGCCAATGTTGCGATCACATCCGTGGCGATCGTAATACTTCCATCTTCTGTATTCAGATGAAGGGTCATACGGCTCCTCCTAACGCTTCTCAAATCTATCCCTACTATACTATATGGAAGCTCCATTTGAAAGCGGATTAAAATTAGCCCTTTTTACAATGCCAGCTAAACAGATTACTGTCAAGTAATTTTTCTTGATATATTTTTGTTAGATTATTGCATTACGTGCCGAGTTGTGATAAATTTGTTTAGTGTTACAAACTACTCGTAATATTAGGAGGGATAACATGGGACGCAAATGTGTAATCACAGGACGTACTACTCGTTCTGGTAATGCTCGTTCTCATGCCATGAACGCTAATAAACGTACTTGGAAAGCAAACGTTCAAAAAGTTCGCATTCTTGTTGACGGTAAACCGAAAAAAGTTTACGTTTCAGCTCGTGCGCTTAAAAAAGGTAACATCGAACGCGTATAAATAGCATTTCTAAAATACTTTTATGGTAGCATTCGCATGCGACAAAAAAAGCACCCTTTTTCAAAAGGAGTGCTTTTTTTGTGCTAATCTTTTTTAAACGTTCCGATAATGACGCGGACAAAGCCACCGATGAACCTCGGGAGTTTAAAGGTATAAAATTTCATAAGATCCCCTTCCTCCTTTTTCCTGAGCAGCCTAACGCTGTAGCTTTTAAACATCCTTGCTCTTTATCATTATTACTATGCCTGAAGCGAATGAATAAGTACCAGTTTGTGCAACAAGCTCATTGGAGATGGACAATGTTTCTCCCCAATGGATTGAAGCATCTGTTAAAGGATATTTAAAGCCAGTCAATGTTAGACCAGTAACTTGCTCGGAGAAGGAAAGAAATGATATATATCGGTATGTATCATCTTGTTCTGTCCGGTATGAGCCCGGTCGGTGCATCCGGATATTGTTTTGCGAATCAATGATCACTGCTTGCTCGAAACTGTCAAGCAGCCGGTAAAGCATCTGGATGTTGATCAGTTCATGATCAAGCCTTCCGCCAGTCACTCCATATACTGCTACATAAGCGGCGCCCATTTCTTCCGCTTGCCGAATCGCGAGTTCAAAATCCGTTTCATCTTTTTCGGGCGGATAAACCAGCACCTGATCTGCATACTGACGGATCGTAAGCAATTCTTCTTCTGATACAGAATCAAAATCACCGATTGCCACTTTCATCCGGATGCCGGCAGATGCAAGTGCCAATGCACCTGCGTCTGCTCCGATCCAAACGTGATGATGTTCAGAGTGTAAGTCCGGCAGTCTACCTGCACCGCCGACAAGCCCGATACTAAGCTTGGTACTCATACTTCATTCAGCTGCTTTCCGGATTGCCGCAATTGCTTCAGCCCGGTCTTCCTGATTATAGACAGCACTTCCGGCAACTAACACATCCGCCCCTGCATCCGTACATAGACCTGCTGTTTCGATATTCACACCGCCATCTATCTCGATTTCAAAATCAAGCTCGAGTGCTTCGCGAAGCTTGGACAGCTCTTCTACTTTCTTCAGCACGGAAGGAATAAATCGCTGGCCGCCAAAGCCCGGATTCACCGTCATCAATAACACCATGTCCAACTCTGGCAAGATCTCTTCAATCAAGCTGACCGGAGTGGCAGGATTCAATACTACGCCAGCTTTTACTCCTTGTTCTTTGATCATCATGATTGTACGGTGCAAATGGACACAAGCTTCTTGGTGCACTGTAATGATATCGGCTCCAGCCTTGACGAAAGCCTCAATGTATTGATCCGGATTTTCGATCATCAAATGCACATCAAGGGGCAGCTTCGTCACAGGACGGATTGCCTCTACGATAAGGGGGCCGATCGTTATATTCGGGACAAAATGACCGTCCATGACATCAACATGGATGTAGTCGGCTCCGCCCTGTTCCACATCCCGAATTTCATTTGCCAAATTGGCGAAGTCAGCTGAAAGAATAGATGGTGCGATTTTCGTCATCATTAATACCTCGGCTTTCTCGATTTGATTTCCTCTAGGAACTGCAGATAATGCGTGTAGCGGTATTCAGGGACCTCTCCTGATTCGACCGCTAGTTTTACCGCACATTTCGGTTCCTTGTGATGCATGCAGCCCCTGAATTTACAGTCGTCTTCTCTTGCCCTGAATTCAGGGAAACAAGATGGCAGCTCCTCAGCTTCCAGTTCAGTGAACTCCAATGAGCTGAATCCGGGTGTGTCCGCTACAAGGCCGCCGCCGATTGGTATAAGTTCCACATGCCTTGTCGTATGGCGTCCGCGACCCAGACTTTCGGATATCTCATTTGTTTCCAATTCCAGATGCGGATCAATAGCATTCAGCATCGAAGACTTGCCGACACCTGACTGACCTGCTATGACTGAAATCTTATCTTTCATATGGAGCTGCACTTGCTCCAAATTGGTTTCTTCTTTGGAGGAAAGCATCTCAACCGAATATCCAATCTCTTGATAGTCCTTTTTAAAAGCTTCAATTCTATCCAATTGATCGTCTGACAGCATGTCCATTTTCGTAATGAGGATGATTGGCTCGATAGCTTTTGATTCCACCAATACAAGGAATCGGTCAAGCAATGCTGTGCTGAAATCCGGCTGTGCTGCAGATGTTACGATGATTGCCTGATCGATATTGGCAATCGGCGGCCTGACAAGCTCATTCTTCCGCGGGCGTACATCCAGTACATAGCCTTCTTGCTTCGTCTCAGCTTCGAATTCTACTTGGTCACCGACCAACGGTGTTATCTTCTGTTTTCGGAATACACCTCTGCCACGGCATTGATAGGTCTCTCCGTCTTCTGTAAGCACGTAATAAAATCCGCTCAGTGCTTTCATAATCTTACCTGATGGCATTTATTCACCTTCCCTGTCTTCATACGGAACCGTTTTTTCCAAAACTACTTCATCATCACGCAAAACACGATATTCAGCTTCTCCGCCAGCAGGTATGCTGAGCGTAAGCGTAATTTCCTCATCTTCTGTGATCGTACGTTCATCATAGAGCTCCGTTACATCATGATCTGCATCTCCTACATAAAGCTGGACTGTCTGCGGGACAGGATCATCTTGTGTCTCTCCATCTTGTCCTTCTTCACCCTCTTGAGTATCAGCTGGCTCATAAGGAACAGTAAATGTTACCGTATGCGTCGCAGGAGGCAGATTCTCCGGACCAGTTGAAACATACAAATCAACGCTGCCATTTTCTTCAATTGATTGTCCTGATCCTGGATCATGCCGAATCACGACACCTTCTTCGATTTCATCTGACGGTTGTTCGATAAAGTTGCCATCCAAATCATTTTTATCTAAATAGGATTGCGCTTCCTCTTCCGTCATCCCAATCAAATCTGTCAACGTCACTGCTTCCGGTCCTTTGCTTACTTCAAAAATGACTGTTGTATCCTCTGGGACCACCTTTGATCCCGCTTGCGGCTGTATTTGAGAGATAATCGTACCTACTGGCTCATCAGAGAACTCCTCATAAGAGCGTACATTTTTATAACCCTTATCATCCAATAGTTTTTCCACTTGGGAAAATGTTTTTCCCTCGTAATCATCAAATTCTTCTTTTTCCTTGCCGATACTTGTATAGACTGTCACACTGGTACCTTCTTTGATCTTACTGCCAGCTGAGGGATCTGTCTTGACGACACTTCCTTCTTCTACCGTATCAGAAGCGGTCGCTTCCCGTTTTACGTGCAAATCAAGGTCAGATAGCTTATCGACAGCATCTGCGTAAGAATCCCCTCTTACATCGATCATCGTAACTTCTTTTGGTGCTGTAGCAAGTACGATACCTACGCCTGCACCCGCAAGCAATAAGAGTATGACAGTAATCCATATAAGCACTTTCCATCGTTTTTTCTTCTTTTTCGGTTTTTTCTGCTCTTCTTGTTTCGGTGGATTCGTATGACCGTTATGTACGATCGTATCAGCTAACGACGCTTTATTCAGATCCTTCTCCGAAATGATCGGAATAGCTTTCGTAGTTTCTCCATCATCCTTCGGCGGCGCGTAACGCGGTTCATCCGCCCGGGACGGATTCAGACATGTTTCCAAGTCCGTCTCCATATCGTATGTGCTCATATAACGGTAAAAAGGGTCTTTGGTAGTAGCTTTTAATACGATATTTTCGACACTTTGCGGAATATCGCCAGCCCATCTTCTGACGGATGGTGTGTCCGTCTGAAGATGCTTCAAAGCAATACTGACGGCTGATTCACCGGAGAATGGCAAACGACCAGTTAGCAATTCGAACATGACAATACCTAGGGAATAAACATCTGACTTCTTGGTAGCTATGCCTCCCCTGGCTTGTTCGGGTGACAAATAGTGCACAGAACCCAACATGGCATTCGTCTGTGTCAATGATGTCGCACTCAACGCTGTGGCGATGCCAAAATCGGTTACTTTTACTTTTCCATAGTCATCTATCAGGATATTCTGCGGTTTGATGTCACGATGAACGATTCCATTCGCGTGTGCGTGTGAAATCGCGGAAGTGACTTGTTTCATTATATCGACTGTATCAGGTACCACAATTGGACCATGCGTCTGTATGTACTGCTTCAATGTCATTCCGCTGACATATTCCATGATCATATAGTAGATGCCTTCCTCATCCCCCACATCATATATCGTAACGATATTCGGATGTGAAAGACTGGTTGCCGCGTGGGCTTCCCGGTGAAACCTTGCAATGAATTCATCATCATTCGCATATTCCAGCTTCAGGACTTTGATGGCGACTTCGCGATCGAGGATGATATCCTGGCCAAGATAAACATTTGCCATACCGCCTCCGCCGATCAGACGGTGAATTTCGTACCGTTCATTCAGCGTACGTCCTTCGAGCATGCTATGCACCCTCCCGGACAGGTGTATCAGCCAAATCGGCAATGATCAGGGAAATATTATCTTCCCCGCCTCGCTCATTGGCAACCGTCACGAGCTGCGAAGCAATATGTTCAATCTCTTCTCCAGAAGTGAGGTGCTCCAAAAGCTCCTGCTTGTCGAATTTATTTGACAATCCATCCGAGCACAACAGAAGGCGATCTCCGGCTTCCCAAGTGATCGACACCAAATCCATCTCTACATCCTGATCCGTTCCGAGTGCACGCAGCAAGACATTCTTCCGCGGATGGTGCTCGGCGTCCTGTTCTGTTATCTCACCAGATCGGACCAGTTCATTTACGAGGGAATGGTCCTCTGTCACTTGTTTGAACCCTTCTTCATTCAGCAAGTAGCAGCGGCTATCCCCAATATGGGCGATGGTAACGAAATCGTCTGTGCAAACAGCAGCGACAACTGTCGTTCCCATGCCTGTCAATTCTGCGCTCTGACGTGATTCTTCATACACGCGTAAATTGACAGCTTTAATTGCTTGCTTGATTGCCTCTTCTGTCTTTTGCGGAGAATCGAAGCTGGCAGCAGACTCCCACCATGTGCGTAAATGGGAAATGGCTAGCTGACTGGCAACATCACCTGCTTTATGTCCGCCCATACCATCAGCAATGACAGCAAGGTATTGTTCATTGGAATTGGAAAATACCCCGCCTGCGTCTTCGTTATGACTTCTGATCTGACCACGATCGGTAATGAAAAAACCTCTCACGCTTTTCACCTCATCTATATGCAGTCTGTTGTTGCTCCAAATTCATCCTACCACATTTTTTACCCTTTTCTAACAAGCCGGACAAGGAAAAAGCCATCCGTATCAAAATCCTGAGGGAATACTTGCAAACCTGCATCCGTTAGACCAGGGGCATCCTTGACAGCTTGCGGTAAATCAGCCTGGAATTCCGGATCGACTTGAAATTCTGGATGCTGCTCCAGAAAAGCTCGGACAACTTGTTCATTCTCGGCTTGATCCACTGTACACGTACTGTAAACTAATTTTCCGTCCTTCTTCAAAAGCGGTGCCACCTCTTCCAGCAAGTCAGCCTGAATGGAAGCAAGTGACAAAACATCTTGTTCCGATTTATGATACTTGATATCCGGCTTCCCTCTAAGCACACCTAGTCCGGAGCATGGTGCATCAAGTAAAATACGATCGAAACTCTCCGGTTTATGCTGCTCCTGCAAGTTCCGTGCATCTGCTTGATTGGCTTCGATAATAGTCAGCTTCAGCTTCTCCGCTTTTTGCTGTACCTGCTTTGCTTTCTTGGCATGCAGATCATAGGCGAAAAGTTTCCCTTTATTTTCCATAGTTTCGGCAATATGAGTCGTTTTTCCGCCCGGTGCACTGCACGCATCCAAAACTGTCATACCTGCTGCCGCATCAACCATCTGACCAGCCAGCATACTCGTCTGATCTTGGACAGTCACCTGATTGGAAAGGAATAAATCACTTTTCAGGATGTTCCCTTCTTCCACGATGATGCCTTGCGGATTGATACTTGATGGACGAATCTTGAATCCTTGGGACTCCAGCTCTTCCATCGCTTCCTCGCGCGAGATCAGCATTGGCTGCACGCGCACACTTATCGGCTTTTCCACTTGGTTAACGGCACACATTTCGCGTGCTGTCTTCTCTCCATATTGTGAAATCCAGCGTTCGACAAGCCACTGCGGGTGACTTGTTTCCAGTGAGATGCGCTCAGCAGAATCTTGGATGTCATCCAATTTAGGGAATCCTTTTCGCTGGGCATTACGCAGGACTGCATTCACAAGCGATGCGATACCTTTATGGCCCCGCTGCTTGGCTATTTCGACGGATTCATGGATGACAGCATGATCGGGCACCCGGTCCAATTTGTACATTTGATAAAAGGCAGATAATAAAAGCCATTTCGCCCATGGTTCCAATTTCTTTGTTACAAAGTGACGAAGGAAATACTCCAACGTCAGTTTATAAGATAATGTTCCATAGACGATTTCGGTTAGCAGACCTGTGTCTCTGCTGTCAAAACCTTTATTGCGGATTGTCTGATCCAGCAGTAAATGACTGTAGCCTCCCTGGTCTCCAATACGGGATAACAAAGTGACAGCTGTGTCACGCAGTTCATACTTCTTCATGCTGGCCCAACCTTTCTCCAGCTTGCATGTCTTTGCCTACACCGCGCAGATAATCTGCTGCAGTCATTTGCTTTTTGCCTGCTGGCTGCACCTGAGTCAATTTAATTGCCGTGTTATTACCGCATGCAACGATAATGCCATCGGCTTCAACGCTTACAATCTCTCCAGGTGCTCCTTCATATTCACGATCCAGAAGTTCACTCCACCATATCTTGAAAGGCTTGTCCCTGTACATTGTAAAAGCTACAGGCCATGGATGCATGCCTCGGATATGATTGAACACTTCCCAGTTTGATCGGTTCCAATCAATCACTTCTTGCTCCCGTTTTATTGTTGGGGCAAAGGTTACTTTCTCTTCGTCCTGTTTGACTGGATTCACGGAACGAGCAAAAATATCAGGAAGGATATCGTGAACCATTTCCGCACCAAGTGTTGCCAATTTATCATGCATCGTACCTACATGATCCTTCATTGTAATTGGTACCGAACGCTGCAGGAGCATATCGCCGGCATCCAGCTTTTCGACCATATACATGATTGTAACGCCCGTCTCAGCCTTTCCTTGCTGGATGGCATAATGGATAGGTGCACCGCCGCGAAGTTCCGGCAGCAAGCTGGCATGTACATTGATACAGCCATATTGCGGATAATCAAGCAATTCTTTTGGCAATATCTGTCCAAACGCAGCAGTCACGATCAAATCCGGCTCATAGGAAAAGATTTCTTCGTAACTTTGCTTGATTTTCTCCGGCTGATAAACCGGGATCCCGTGCTTGAGAGCTTCCTCCTTCACAGGTGAACTGGTGAGGATGCGCTTGCGGCCTTTCGGGCGGTCAGGCTGGGTGACAACGAGCACCACCTCGCAATCTTCCTCTGTCAGCTGTTTTAGTACGGGTACTGCAAAATCTGGTGTACCCATGAATACGATTCGTTTCATTCAAAAAAAGCTCCTTTCCTACATGAGCGAATACGGCTGTAAATCAACGTGTATTTGCAAATCTTCTTTTTTCCGGGCATCTTCGTAGTGATGGAGGATTCTCCTGATCACATCCCGAAGGTTCGGTTCGTTTTTGTATTTTACCATGCACTGGAAGCGATATCTATCTTTGATCCGCGCCAGTGGTGATGGGGTAGGTCCTAGAATCCGGACCTGATCGGACAGGTGCTTCTGGAGCAGCTGTACAATCGTCTGGGTTGTTTGCATCGCTTTTACCTGGTTCTGGTGACTGATTGTCAATAGCGCGAGATAATAATACGGCGGATATTGAAAGGCTCTGCGTGTTTGCATTTCCGTCTGGAAAAATGGCCGGTAATCCCCTGACGCTGCAAGTTCAACACTATAATGCTCCGGTGAGTACGTCTGGATGATGACCTCACCAGGCAGACTATGCCGCCCAGCTCGTCCGCTCACCTGTGTGAGCAGCTGGAATGTCTTCTCTGCTGCACGGAAATCCGGCAAGTGCAGCATCGAGTCTGCCGCCAGGACACCGACAAGCGTCACTCTTTCAAAATCCAGACCTTTGGCAATCATCTGGGTACCGAGCAGAATGTCAGCTTCGCCTCTGCCAAATGCGCCAAGCAGCTTTTCATGCGAACCCTTGCGCCTGGTTGTGTCGACATCCATTCGAATCACACGGGCCTCAGGCAGCAGCTGCGTGAGTGCTTCTTCCACTTTTTGCGTACCTGTACCAAAGTAGCGTATTGTATCACTTTCACATGCAGGGCAGATGGAAGGCATCTGCTCTTCATAGCCGCAATAATGGCATTTGAGCTGTTCACTGCTTCTATGGTATGTGAGTGTGATATCGCAATGCGGACATTCCACTGTATGACCGCAGTCGCGGCACATTACAAATGTGCTGTAGCCGCGACGGTTAAGGAAGAGGACGATCTGTTCCTTCCGGCGTATGCGTTCTTTCATCTGTTCGAGCAATTCGCGGGCAAAGATCGACCGATTGCCGGCATGCAGCTCATCCCGCATATCGATGATTTGATAATCTGGCATTGATGCCTGATTCACACGCTCCGGCAGCTCCAGCATATGGTAAACGCCTTTTTCCGCTCTCGCATACGATTCGAGCGAAGGGGTAGCACTGCCAAGCACCACTGGAGCATGATGATATTTACCACGGAAAACAGCAATATCCCGGGCATGATATTTTGGATGATCTTCCTGTTTGTAACTTGTTTCATGCTCTTCGTCGATGATGATGATTCCTAAATTTTCAAAAGGGGCAAAAATCGCAGATCTGGCGCCCACGGCCACCTTCACTTGCTTGCGCTGTATCTTTCGCCATTCATCGTACTTCTCACCTGCAGATAAAGCACTGTGCAGCACAGCAACATCAGAGCCGAATCTTCCTTTGAATCGGTTGACTGTCTGCGGAGTAAGTGCGATTTCAGGAACCAATACAATTGCTTCCTGCCCTTTTTCCAGCACCTGCTGGATTGCTTGCAAATACACTTCCGTCTTTCCGCTTCCTGTGACCCCATGAAGAAGGAATACTTCATGTGTGTCAGAATGGATGCTCTCCAATACCGGTTCGAGTGCATTCGCCTGTGAATCAGATAGCTGCAGTGGTTGTGTACGCTCAATTTGTTTATTTTCATAAGGATCCCGCAATACTTCTTTGTCATAGGAATGCAGCAAGCCTGCATCCAACAGGGGCTTAAGAGTAGAAGCGGTTGTCTGATACATTTCCAGCAATTGTTTCTGAGCAATCTGACCCGGCTCTTCAATGAAATGCTCAAGCAGTGCTTTTTGTTTCATAGCACGGGCGTTGACATTAGCTAACGCCTCTTGAAGTTCTTCAACAGGCTTGTCTGCATCTATCATACGAATTGTTTTCTTCGTTTCCTTGGAGTTTACTTGGTAGCGCAGTTCGACTTGACCTGCTTTGATCGCCTGCTGCAGTACTGTCAGCGGTATACCGCTCTGTTCGAATTGCTCATATATGCTCGTGTCGTCTTCCAGAAATAATGGTCGCAAGGCTTCTGGTATGTTTCCAGTTCGGACAAGCAGTTTCTTGTATGTCGCCTTCATCGCTTGCGGCAGCATCGCCTGGAGGGCGGTGATATGGAAGCTTAATGTCTGCTCTCCCATCCACACTCCTAAATCAAGCAATTCAGGAGTCAGTGCCGGAAGCAAATCCATCGTTTCCTGTATTTCCTTCAGCTTGTCCACTTCAGCCGAATTGCCAATCTCCAGGACGAAACCCATGATGCGGCGATTTCCGAATGGGACGATGACACGCATCCCCGGCTGGAGCACGTTGATCAGGTGTTCAGGAATCAGATAATCATACACGCGGTCGGTCTGACTGGCCGGGACGTCGACAACAACCTTCGCGATGTTCATTTTCTGCGAGCCTCCATATCTTCTGCGATCTCATTTAGAATCCGGCAGGCAATGTGTTTCTTCGTATCAGTAGGCAGATGCTGTTCCTTACCTTCTCTATTTAAATAAATCACTTCATTGCTGTCAGATTGAAAGCCTGTGCCCTCTTTCCCGACTGTATTCACGCAAATGGCATCTAAATGCTTGCGCTCGAGCTTTCCTTTACCATACATGACGGCATCATTAGTCTCGGCAGCAAAGCCGACAAGGAATTGATGCTGCTTGCGCTGTCCGAGCGTCAGGAGGATATCCGTTGTCCGTTCCATTTCAATGGACATATTCCCATCCTGTTTTTTCACCTTGGAATCGAATGTTTGTACCGGCCGGTAATCAGCCACAGCTGCAGCTTTGATGACGATATCCTGTTCATCGTATACTGCCAGTACCTCTTCGAGCATTTCATGGGCGCTTGTAATATCCATCCGTTTTACGCCAGCAGGTGCAGGTAACTGTGTCGGTCCGCTCACAAGCGTCACATCAGCGCCGCGTTTAGCAGCAGCTTCCGCAAGAGCGTAACCCATCTTACCCGAGGAATGATTTGTAAAGAAGCGGACCGGATCAATCGTTTCCTGTGTCGGTCCAGCTGTCACTAGCACCTTTTTACCTTCCAGATCACGCTTGGGCTCTGTTCTTTCTTCCAGGATTCGGATAATGGATTCCGGTTCCTCCAGTCTGCCCTTTCCGACATATCCACAAGCAAGATACCCTGCTTCTGGTTCGATAAAGTTGTAGCCCCAGTCATCAAGCTGCTGCATATTTCGGATCACTGCAGGATGCGCGTACATATGAACGTTCATAGCCGGCGCAATGTAAACTGGTGCCTCTGTTGCAAGCAATGTCGTTGTCAGCATATCGTCTGCCATACCAGCTGCAAGTTTTCCTATCAGGTTAGCTGTTGCCGGCGCAAGCAGAAATAAGTCTGCTTTGTCCGCTAAATCTATATGAGCAATTTTCTCCGGGTGTTTTTCGTCAAAGGTATCGGTATATACCGGGTTGCGGGATAAAGCCTGGAACGTGAGCGGTGTCACGAATTCTGCTGCATGCTTGGTCATGATCACATGCACATCTGCACCCTTCTGTGTCAGTTTGCTTGTCAATGCACATGCCTTGTATGCAGCGATGCCTCCGGAAACTCCCAGACAAATAGTCTTTCCAGCTAAATTCATTTCACTTCCCCCTCCTGATGCACAATAAGAAAGAAACCCCCGCTTGGTGTTCACCATCGCGAGGGCATCTCCATCGGATGCACCTGGCATCCTCACCGTTTATTCTTCTGTGTATTCCAATTGGTCAGCTTGAATTTCTTCCAGCGCGATACCAACATATTTATGCGATTTCGGGTTTGCAATCTTCGTTGTCTTTGTTTCCTGAAGCTGACGTGCACGCTGGGAAGACAACGTAACCAATGTGTATTTAGAATTGATTTTTTCCTGTAGTTTATCAATAGACGGTTCTAGCATCATATCAATTAACCTCCAATGCTTTCTTGTATTCTTTTGCAACGCGTTCGCGTTTGCAGTGCTCACTTTGTACAATGGATTGAATCTTCGACACAGCGTGATCCAGCTGATCATTGACGACTACATAGTCGTAAGCATCCATCATTTCGATTTCGTCCCGGGCAGCATTCAGGCGGTTCTTCACAAGATCCGGCGTCTCAGTACCGCGTCCGACGATTCGATTCTTCAATTCCTCCAGACTAGGCGGAATAAGGAAGATGAATACACCTTGCGGGAAGTTCTCTTTCACCTGAAGTGCACCTTGCACCTCGATTTCAAGAAAGACGTCATGACCTGCTTCCAACGTCTCTTCTACATAATCACGAGGAGTGCCATAATAATTGTCTACATAGCTCGCATATTCAAGGAGCTTGTTCTGACCAATCAAATGCTCGAATTCTTCCTTCGATTTATAGAAATAGTCCACGCCATCCTGTTCTCCCGGCCGCATGTTTCTGGTTGTCATGCTGATTGAGTAACGCAAATGTGTGTCCTGTTCGAATAATGCCTTCCTTACCGTCCCTTTTCCAACACCGGAAGGTCCGGACAGGATGAAAAGGATCCCTTTCTGTTCAATCATGTGCTTCCTCCTAGCTATTCCTCAGATAGTTCATCGTCACGCAGGACACGCTGTCCCACCGTTTCAGGCTGTACGGCCGAAAGGATGACGTGGTCACTATCTGTGATGATGACAGCTCTTGTTCGCCGACCATATGTAGCATCCACCAGCTTATTCGCGTCACGGGCAACCGTGATGATGCGCTTGATGGGAGCCGATTCAGGAGAAACTATCGAGATTATCCTGGTTGCGGAAACGACATTTCCGAACCCGATATTAATCAATCTTAAACTCATCTTGCTTCTCCCTTCTTGCTGTACTGCTCTTTTGACTGGCGTTCCAAACTCTTATAATGTCATTAGGATTCCCTCTACCGCTCTGCTTCATAGAAGGGTCTTTTACTCATTATACCTTTATCATCAAATAAACCATATCTTATTCATTATAAATATATCTTATTCCAAACTCAACACTATTCTATATTTTGCACTTGCTCTTTTATCTTCTCCAGCTCCGATTTCAGACTGACTACGATTATACTGATAGAGGAAGCTGTGGATTTGGAACCGATCGTATTCACTTCCCGCTGCATCTCCTGCAATATGAAATCACAAGTTCTGCCGACAGGTCCTTCCTTTTTCAGGTTCATAGCAAGCTGATCCAAGTGACTCTCCAATCGGATGAGTTCTTCTGTTATATCACCTTTTTCAGCCAGCAGCGCTATTTCCTGGTACAGACGGCTGTTTTCCGGCAAACTGCCGGCAACATAGCTGTTTATCCTATCCTCGATGCGCCGCTTGTATGCTTCCATCACCTGAGGCCTGAGCTCCGTCAATTGCTCCAGCATCGCTTGGATGTCAGTCATCCTGTTTTGAATATCCCTGGTCAAAGCACTTCCTTCCGCAACTCGCATTTGTATGAATGCTGCTAATGCGCCTTGCACTGCCTTTTCCACCAAGCCTGGCAGCTCTGTCAGCTCTGGCTGTGCTTCTTCCATGAGTATATCGGCAGATTGGGAGAGTAATGTATCAATCGTTATATCCCCGCGAAGATCAAAGGCGGTGCGTATAGCTTTCAGCTTAACCATATATTCCTCAGCTAATTCCCAATCAATGGATAATTCGCGTTTTCGCAAAGCACTGCCATCAATATCCACTGTCAGTTCCAGCTTACCCCGGCTTACAGAGTGCTGCAGCTGCTCCTTCACAGCCGATTCAAGAAAGGAAGCCGCTTTGGGCAGCTTGCATTTGATATCCAAGTACCTGGAATTGACACCCTTCAATTCCGCTGTGACCGTAAGACTGTTACCGGATGCTGCATCTCTGCCATACCCTGTCATGCTTTTCGCCAAGCTAATCCCTCCGGCTTTTTAGTAGTCACAGTGTATCAGAATAAAGGCTGTTTGTCCTGTCATAAGAACGCAGGAACAGAAGAAGCATGCTGCCTGTGTTGCTAGTCAGCATGCTTCTCCTCTATTTCTTTATAAAACCGAACAAGACGGTAGGAACCGCACTAAGTGCCAAAATCAGCAACCAGTCCCGCATAATCAAATCTGTTGTGTGGAAGATCGGCTGCAGCGGACTCACGTAGATAACAGCAAGCAATAGAACCACAGAGGAGACGACAGCTCCGATAAGCCAGCCGTTCCCGAAAGGATTGCGGGCAAATACCGATTTTTCACTGCGGCAGTCAAATACATGGATCAGCTGTGCCATGACCAATGTAGCAAACGCTGTTGTCTGCGCATAAACAAGTCTTTCCGGATCTCCTTGGTACATCAGCATGAAAGCAATGATCGTCACAGATCCAATCAAAATACCACGTGTTACGATTTTCGTTCCAAGTCCTCTGGCAAAAATTCCTTCATCCGGATGACGCGGTTTCTGCTTCATTACTTCATCCTCTGCCTTGTCCATCCCGAGGGCAATGGCTGGCAGACCATCCGTCACTAAGTTCACCCATAATATTTGGATAGGTACTAGCGGCATCGGCAATGCCAGAATCATGGCAAACAGCATCACCAGGATTTCCCCTACATTGGAAGCAAGCAAGTAGCGCACAAACTTTCTTATGTTGGAGTAAATCGTCCGCCCTTCCTTGATGGCAGCTTTGATAGTAGCAAAGTTATCGTCCATTAAGACAAGCGCACTTGCTTCCTTGGCAACATCCGTCCCTGTGACACCCATGCTGATGCCTATATCGCTCGCTTTGATTGCCGGGGCATCATTGACGCCATCACCGGTCATTGCCACGATATGGCCGACATGCTGCAGAGCTTGGACAATTCTGAGTTTGTGCTCGGGAGTCACACGCGCAAACACATACATACTATCCACTTCTGCCTGCAGTTCTTCATCTGACATATGATCCAATTCCTTGCCTTCCACCACTCTGCCGGCTGGGGGCAGAATATGCAGCATATTCGCAATGGCAGCGGCCGTTTTCACATGATCACCTGTAATCATGACCGTCTTGATGCCAGCTTTACGGCAGTCGATAATTGCATCTCTCGCTTCTTTACGCGGCGGGTCGATCAATCCGTTCAAGCCGATGAATACCATTTCTTTCTCCAGCTCTTCTTCTTTCGGCTGATATCCAGCTGGGAAATGACGGACGCAAACAGCAATCGTCCGCAGCGCTTTTGCAGCCATTTGATCTACTGCTTCATATAATGCTTGCTTATCTTTGCCGGAAAGCAGGTTTTTCTCTGCTCCATGATACGCAGCTTTTTCTATTAAAACGTCTGGTGCTCCCTTTGTGATCGCAACCAGTTTTCCGTCAGGTGTTTTGACCAATACCGTCATCCGTTTCCGTTTGCTGTCAAAAGGTATTTCATGCACGATACTGTAGCTATTTAGATCATCCGCTTCAATTCCCGCTTTTTTACCAGCGACAACAAGCGCGCCCTCCGTCGGATCACCATCAATCATCCAGCGCTTCTTTTTTCGGAATGCCTTTGCATGGCTGGACAGCACACCATAACGAAGAAACTGATGCAGTGCTTCTTCTTTTGTTTCTTTTCCGTCCCGGTAAAATCCACCCGATGGATCGTACCCATCGCCCGTTACTGTATACGTGTTACCTTCGAGGAAAATCTCTTTGACCGTCATTTGATTTTCTGTAAGCGTCCCTGTTTTATCTGAACAGATGACTGTAGCTGAGCCAAGTGTCTCTACAGCAGACAATCGTCTGACGATAGCCTTCTGTTTGATCATACGCTGCACACCAAGCGAAAGAGCGACTGTCACGATGGCAGGAAGTCCTTCCGGTATGACAGCTACCGCCAGTGATACACCTGCAAGCAGCATCTCATACAACGGATTGCCCCTATAAACCCCTGCTAGTACTGTTAAGGCGGTGAGAAGCAGGGCTATGACGATAAGTACTTTTCCGAGCTTCTCCAGCCTTCGTTCAAGCGGCGTCTGTTTCCGTTTTGTATCTACAAGTAGCTCAGCGATTTGCCCGACTGCTGTATTCATACCGGTTCCGATGACGATTCCGGTCCCGCTGCCTCGTGTCACAAGAGAACTCATGAATGCGATATTTTGCTGATCCTGGGGCCCTAGCTGATCTGCATTCAATTTTTCGGTCACTTTGGCAACCGGCAGTGATTCCCCAGTAAGTGCCGATTCCTCTGTTTCCAGACTCGTGACATTAACCAATCGCAGATCGGCAGGCACCCGGTCACCCGCAGTCAATGATACGATATCGCCAACGACCAGTTCGGCTGATGAAATCCTCGTCCATTGCCCATCCCGCAGCACACGCGCCATCGGGGCATTCAATTCCTTCAGTTTGCTGAGAGATTTTTCCGCATTCCTTTCCTGAAAGAAGCCGATCAGCGCATTTAACAGAACGATCAGCAGTATGGCAATGCTATCAATATACTCGCCCAGCAATCCTGAGATGACCGTCGCTGCAAGCAGTACCAGTACCATGAAGTCTTTGAATTGGCCGAAGAACAAGGCAAGCTGGGAGACGCCTTTCTCTTCCTTCCATTCATTCCTTCCATCCCGCTTCAGCCGTTGCTGTACATCCTTTGTGCTAAGTCCTTTATGTGTGTCGGAGTTTGTTTGTTTAGCTGTTTCCTCTGCTGAGATTTGATACCATCGCACATTGCATACCTCCACCCTTATTTCTAGAGTAAATATATGCGTGCTTGTCCGATAAAATGCTATACTAGCAGAGAATGAGGTGAATCATATGGCATTTGACGGAATAGTAACGAGAGCTATGGCCAAGGAGCTGCATGACACATTGGCAACAGGCCGTTTATCAAAAATATATCAGCCAACCGAAACAGAAATCGTGCTCACCTTCCGCAGTCAGGGGAAGAATCACGCTTTATTATTGTCGGCGCATCCAAGCTATGCACGTGTGCATATTACAAACGATACGTATCAAAATCCGCAGAATCCTCCGATGTTCTGTATGCTTCTTCGCAAGCATCTGGCCGGCGGTTTCTTAGAAAAAGTGGAACAATTTGAAAATGAACGGATCATCCAGCTTAGTTTCGTAAGCAAAGACGAGCTCGGTGACCAGACATCCAAACGAATCATCATGGAAGTGATGGGAAAACACAGCAACATCATGCTAGTCGATAATGAAACGGATATGATCATTGACAGCATCAAACATATTTCATCCAGTGTGAACCGGCATCGGACAATCCTTCCGGGTCAAACGTACAAACTTCCTCCAAGTCAGGAGAAGCTCAACCCGTTTACTTTGGAAGCTGCAGAGTTTGCTCGGAAGCTTGACTTCAATACCGGCCGGATGAGTAAACAAATCTTGAATATGCTGCAGGGTGTATCACCTGTTTTGGCTAATGAAATAGCTGAGCAGGCCTATATGGGTGATAAAGAGAAATACGCCGAGGTTTTCACGCATTTCATTGATAAGCTGAAGCGCGATGACTATGAGCCTACTTACTTTAAAGGAAAGAAAGAAGACTTTTATGTCATGGACATCGCTTCTATTGAAGGCACGCGGGAACAGTATAATTCGATGAGTGAACTAATCGATAGCTTCTACTCCGGAAAAGCAGAACGCGACCGCGTCAAGCAGCAGGCCGGCGACTTGATTCGCTTCCTGAAAAATGAGCGGGAAAAGAATATCCGGAAGCTATCCATCCATGAAAACACACTTAAAAAAGCCGAAAAAGCCGACAGCTATCAGCGACGCGGCGAGCTCCTTACTGCACATATGCATCAAATCAAGCAAGGTGATACAGAAGCTGTCGTCATAGACTACTATGATCCCGATCAGCAGCAGATCACCATTACACTCAACCCGCATAAAACACCGAGTGAAAATGCCCAAAGCTATTTCAAGCAATACAATAAGCTTAAGAAATCGCGCACGATGGTGGAATTGGAGCTTGAAAAAACGAATGCAGAAATCGACTATCTTGATCAGCTCATCCAGCAAGTGGAAGGCGCCCGGGAGCAGGATGTCGAGGAAATTCGTGAAGAACTGCGGGAGCAAGGCTATCTAAAAGCAAAAGCACAGCAGAAAAAGAACAAAAAACCAAATCTGCCTGAGCCGGAAACATACACTGCCACAGATGGCACAACGATCCTCGTCGGACATAATAATAAGCAAAACGAGTATTTGACGATGAAGCTTGCCCACAAGCAGGATACTTGGCTTCATACAAAGGATATTCCAGGATCCCATGTCGTTATCCGTACGACCGAGCCATCCGAAGAAACTTTGGAAGAAGCAGCTAAACTCGCGGCCTGGTTCAGTAAATCCAGACTTTCATCTTCAGTACCCGTCGATTATACAAAGATTCGTCACGTGAAGAAGCCAAATGGTGCGAAGCCTGGGTTTGTGACGTATGATCAGCAGAAAACATTGTATGTGACGCCAGATGAGCAGTTTGTGAAACGTTTGGGGAAGAAATAAGGAAGTGCGCTATCTCAGCGCACTTCCTTATTTTAGTATCTTATAATAAAAATTGCCTGCAAGATATGTACCATATGCATCCTGGGCGAAATCCGGCACTTCTCCGAATAGTACATAACCTTCGGACTGATAAAGCCGATTGGCTGGTCCTTCTTTTTCGGTATCAAGTAAAAGTAAAGTTTTGCCGTCTTGCTTCGCTGCTTGCTCAGCATGCTGAAGCAGTTTTCTGGCGACGCCTTTCCTTCTGGCTATTGTGCTGGTCATCAGTTTGGCTAGTTCTGCACGATGACGGCCATTTTCCTTATCGCTGTAGTGCAGCTGAACAGTCCCAGCAATTTGACCATCAATCAACCCAATGAAAAGCCGAACATGTTCAGAGAGTACAGAATTCCAGTAACTCATTGCAGTCTCATCGCTCATCGGATGTAAATAGTTCATCGATGCGCCATCAGCGACTACTGTTTGAAATAAACTTGCTAGTTCTTCTTTATACGATTCAATATCTGTAACTTCCTTAATTTCCACGCTTACTCCCCCATACCCGACAAATAGTTTATTTATAAGTGTTCCTCTAATTGAGCTTCTACCCTTTTAAAGATAACGTATATGCCTTACGAAAACGAATGAAATGTTATATATCCTAACATACAATCTTTCTCCGCTACTCTGCCTAAAGACGTTGAATATCTATCTATGAATATATGTAAAATATTAATCATATAGAGATTTCGTCACCTGGAGTAACCGTCGGTACTATCGAACATTTCTTAGCAAGAAGTAGCAGCTGGAAAAGATGCTTTGTAAGAAAAACTGAACAGCAAACACGTTGTAAGAAAACTTAAAAACAGCCGTTTCAATCAAGATATTATGAAGCTTCCATAAAACGGCGGTAAAAAGAAGAAAATTCGTACTGTTGATTATTCAGGATCAAATGTCTTACGTTAATATCCTGAATGGAAAAGAACCCATTGTATTGCTAGCTTTGGAGAATATGACTGTTAAGGGGAAGAAACTGAAAGTTAGCATGGCAATTAAGTAATATTTCTATAGAAAATCCCCTCCTTGAAGATGAAGAAGGGGATTTTGTTTTTACTTCTTTGTATCTATACAAACTTTCCAAATAACGTGTATTATTCGCTATTCAGTCTGTAATGGGATTAAATCGACCGACGCATCAACTTCAATTGTGTCCATACTTTCCAATTTCAGGACAAAGCTAGGTACGTCACCTTCGGCCTCAATAACTATATCAACTTTCACGTTGCCTGAGTAAGCCTTCACTATAACTCTGCTTTTAGCACCTTCTTTTGGAACAACTTGATAACTATTCGCCGGCAAATCCTGACCAGCTCTATAATCAACTCCACCTTCTAACCCAATTGGTTCATCTTCTGCCTTTTTCATCTCGCCTCTAAGAGTTAATAAGTTTTCTTCTGCATCATTTACTTTATTCTGAAGTGTTTCTAAAGCGCTGGTATTCTCCTCTATATTCTGCCTCAGCTCTATATTATGCTCTACAAGCTGCTCTATTTCTGTTATTTCTTGTGCTTTTGTAGCTACTAATATTTTCTCAATCTCAGTTAAGTTACTTGGATTTAAATAATCTGCTGAATCTACTAGAGATACCGATTTAGTCCAGACAGAAAATACACCCGAAATGAATACAATAAAGCCCAAGACAAGAATGAAACCGGATATCCAACTCCACTTTTTATTTCTTAGAGCTAAGAACACAATAAACAATGGTATACCTACCAAAAATGTTAAGAGACCTAGATAGAACATTAATACTCCCAACATGGACACCTCCCTACCAAGCTAGCTTTACTGGAATAACATAAAACAATATACATTATTGTAATCATATAGGAGATTCAGCGATATTAAAACCCCTGCACTAAAGGACGGGATTGAAACCCGTTTTTGGAACATTTAGAATAATCAGTGCAATCTTATAAATTAAGTTGCAACACTTCTCCTTCTTCCTTTAGTATGACCTCTACAATTATGCCTAACTTAAAATACATATTTCCCGTTAGTAACTTTTAAAAAGAAGGTGCGGAGGTATGTAAACCAAAAGGGATATGCGAAGATAAATGTCGATTAGTCTTAATAAAATGATAAAGCTTTGGATTGTGACTCGGTTATACTTGCTTACTTGAGTATTACTTCTGTGGTTAGAGGTTTTGGGGTGGAAACACCAGCAGTAGAAATTTAAAAGTAAAGTCAGATGAATTGGTTATGATTGCTTTTATTTGAATTATTTTGAAACTTTTCACAAAGCTTCTACGTACATATAGGCAAGGCGCTGAAGAAATGAAGAAATGAAGATATGCTCTACAGGCTTTATCAGATTTAAGGGTACTATCTAGAGACCCCTTTATATCTCTAATGTGCACTATTCCATGGGACTTTGCATTATAGGTTCTGTTCCCCGCTTCCATACAGAAATATATTATAAATACACACAAAGGAGAATGCATTTATGTTAGAAGGACTAAGTATTATCGCTATCATTATTACACTTATCGTATTGGCAGCTATCGGAGGAACAGCATGGTTCATTTACATGAAAATCAGGTTCCGCACCGTACCATCCAACGAAGCACTCATCGTTACCGGACCGAAACTTGGGGATGAGGAAAAGGAAAAAAATATCTATAAAGATGATCAAGGACGCTATATGAAGGTTATCCGCGGCGGCGGTCATAGGCTAAGAATGTTTCAAACTGGCACAAAAGTATCCCTGAAATCATTCCAATTACAGATCAAGACACCGAAAGTATATACAGCACAGCATGTTGGAGTATACGGAGAAGCTGTCGCAACTGTCAAAGTAGCAGACACTTTGGAAGGCATCGTGCGATATGCCGAGCAGTTCCTGGGGAAAGCACAAGGAGAGATCGAGCAGGAAATTGGTGAAGTGTTGAATTCCAGTTTGCGGGCAATTTTGTCCAGTATGACTGTTGAGCAAATCAACGGCGACCGGGAACGTTTCAATGAAGACGTGCGTAAAATCGCACAAAAAGAACTAAATGACATGGGCTTCCGCATTACATCATTAGGACTAACAGACATCAGCGATGACGACGGTTACTTGGAAAACTTAGGTCGTCCGCAAATTGCCGAAATCGAAAAACAGGCTGAAATAGCAGAGGCGAACAACAAACGGGAAACGGAGCTAAAACAAGCTGAAGTAAACGAAGAAGTATCCCGTGAGAAATATCAGCGTGAAATGAACATCGCAGAGGTCCGTAAAACAAAAGACATCAAAGATGCACAGATCAAAGCAGAAACAGAGCGTGAAAGAGCCATCGCTGAAGCAGCATACGAACTGGAAAAAGAAGAAAAACGATTGGGTATCGAAAAGCAGCGCCTTGAAATCAAAGAACAGGAACAAGAAAGTGAACTGCGACTGCGTCAGAAAGAACGTGAAAATGACGTTAAACTAGAACAGCAGCAAGTAGAAGTACAAAAACAAAAGGCCGAAGCAGAATATCTCACCAAAACAAAAGAAGCACAAGCACGTGCCGAAGCAAGAAGAGTCGAAGGTGAAGCGGAAGCGGCCGTTATCAGACAAAAGAGCATAGCAGAAATCGAAGCTATTGAGAAACGCGCTCAAGCAATGGCGAAGCACCAGGATGTCATCCTAAGAGAGAAACTGATCGACATCATGCCGGATTATGCGAGAGCCATCAGTCAGTCATTCAGTAATGTCGAGTCTATCCGTATCCTGGATAATGGTTCAGGCGGCGGTATCAACTCCCTTCCTAACACCGTGACAAACACAATGGCAAACCTGCAAGAGAGCCTTGGCCAGATGACAGGTTTCGATTTAGAAGGATTCTTGCAAAAAATCAGCATGCCAAAATCAAATGATGATGCAGATAACGCAAAATCAAATCAGCAGCAAATCACGCTTAAAGACTCTGTCAAACAAATCGAAAACGAAGAAACAAAGCTTACTTTTGAGTAAAACCTTCCAATAAAAAAGGATGCATCTCTGCATCCTTTTTTATAATGTATCACGCCATTCCAAGAGTTCTTGTTTCTCCTGAGAAGTTATCGTCTGATTCTCCACAAGTATATCAGCAAGTTCATCGAAATTAGTCAGCGTCTCAAATGGTACATCAATAGCAGCAAAATTATCATCGGCTTTCTTCAGATTATAGCTGAAGATGGCCAAGACTTTTGTCACAATCGCCCCTGCTTCCTGCAGTGCTTGGACCGTGTTGATAACAGAGCCGCCTGTTGAAATGAGATCCTCAATGACGACGACATGTTTACCCGCAACGTCTGACCCTTCGATTTGATTGCCCTTTCCATGACCTTTTTTACTGGATCTGACATAGATCATTGGCAGATTTGCTTTATCAGCAAGCCATGCAGCATGCGGGATCCCTCCAGTAGCACATCCTGCGATGATATCAGTATCCGGTAAATCTGCTAACTTCTCCTGAAACTGTCGTGCTATCGCTGTCCGCACTTCCGGGTGACCGAGTGTCAGTCGATTATCACAGTAAATCGGAGAGTGAATGCCAGAAGCCCATACAAAACTTTTGGCTGGATCAATTTGTATCGCGTCGATTGAAAGCAGTGCTTCGGCTATATTAATTGTTGTTGTCATAGTTATTCCACTCCTCAATTACTTGTTCGTAAGCTTGTTTAGGATCGGATGCTTCTGTAACGCTTCTCCCAATCACAAGGTAATCTGCCTGCATTCTCCTAGCACCAGCAGGTGTTGCAATACGATGCTGATCGTTTTGATTGGATCCCGCAAGCCGTATTCCTGGAGTGACGGTAAGGAAGTCGGCTCCGCAAGCTGCTTTGATACTTGCTGCTTCATGAGGAGAACAAACTACCCCATCAGCCCCTGCTGTCTTGGACAATTCGGCCAGATGCAGAGCATAAGCAGCAAGCTCCATTGGCTGTTTTAGATCAGTGCGGACCGTCTCTTCATTCATTGATGTCAGCATGGTGACAGCTATCAGTTTAGGAATAGATTTTTTTGCTCCCTGCAACAGACCTTCTTTAGCCGCTTCCATCATCTTCGCTCCGCCTAACGCGTGAACATTAACTATATCTACATCAAGTCCTGCTAGATTACGCATAGCGCTTTTAACAGTATTCGGAATGTCATGCAGTTTAAGATCGAGAAAGATTGGATGGTTATTCTCTTTCAGCTGGTGAACGATGGATGGACCTTCCCGGTAATAAAGCTCCATCCCTACTTTTACCGGTACCTCGGCCAGCTCCTGCTGATTGAGGAAATGCAGCGCTTCTTCCCCTGTAGGGAAATCAAGCGCGAGATAGATTGGTCTCTGCATATTCATGCCCCTTTCCGATTGCGTCCTCAACACTTGTGAATCCATACTTTCGCAGGACATCAGGCAAGTTCTGAATGATTTCAGGGCACAC
The DNA here is from genome assembly GCF_046592595.1 of Terribacillus saccharophilus. Classification (GTDB taxonomy): domain Bacteria; phylum Bacillota; class Bacilli; order Bacillales; family Amphibacillaceae; genus Terribacillus; species Terribacillus saccharophilus_C. The sequence goes on from NZ_JAWVPF010000002.1 coordinate 468,451, forward strand.
GAATGGATGCTGGAAATTAGCAGTTCCTACTGCCACAGCAGATGCCCCAGCCAGCAGGAATTCCAGCACATCCTCAGCTGTTGTTACTCCTCCCATGCCGATAATCGGAAGGTTTGTCATTTGGCGAATTTGATAAACCATGCGTATCGCTACTGGTTTTACGGCAGGGCCGGATAAACCGCCTATCTTGTTAGCCAGCAATGGTTTTCTGCCTGCTAAATTTATTTGCATGCCTGTCAAAGTATTGATTAAGGACAAGCCATCTGCACCAGCTTCTTCAACTGCACGGGCAATGACCGTAATGTCGGTGACGTTCGGTGAAAGCTTCACGTAGACTGGTACATCGCTTACTTCTTTCACAGCAGCTGTTACCATTTTGGCAAGCTCCGGATCAGTGCCGAACTGGACGCCTCCTTCTTTCACATTCGGACAAGAGATGTTGAGCTCTATCGCTTTAATTACCGGGTGCTTGCTGATTTTCCGTGCTACTTCTACATACTCTTCGACAGTGCTGCCTGCTACATTGGCAATAATCGGCGTATCGAAATCTGCTAAAAACGGAAGCTCCTTCTCTACTATCTGATCCACTCCTGGGTTTTGTAAGCCAATCGCATTGAGCATACCCGCCGTAGTTTCGGCAACACGCGGCGTGCTATTGCCATAACGCGCAGAACCGGTTGCTGCTTTGATCGTGATCCCGCCAAGCAGGTTTAAGTCATAAAGCTCGGCATACTCCTTGCCAAAACCGAAACAGCCGGAAGCTGGTAAAATAGGATTCTTCATATCCAGGCCTGGAAGATTGACGTTTAAGTTCATGCCAGCACAACCTCCTTCGCACGAAAGACAGGACCGTCTTTGCATATTTTCTTATAGCCGCTTTCACTGTCTGGTGACGGCACTACACACGCGAAGCACGCGCCGATGCCGCATCCCATCCGCTGCTCAATCGAGATGAAACCTTCTTCCTCCTCAAGCTGAGTGGATACAGCTTTGAGCATGCCGGTAGGACCGCAGGTGAAAAACTGATCGAAAGATAATGCTTCTTTCGTGATTATATCCGTCACAAACCCTTTTTCCCCTGCGCTTCCGTCATCAGTTGCAAGATAATAGTCTCCAAGTTTACGGAATGCTTCTTCATAGAAAACTTGCTCTTTGCTTTGGAAACCTGCTACCATCGTTACCTGGATGCCTTTTTCATGCAGACGCTGTGCCAGATAATAAAGCGGAGGTACGCCAATTCCGCCGCCTACGAGCAGTGCATGTTTCATTTGGAGTTCATCGACTGGATAACCTTGTCCGCATGGTCCAAGCGCATCCAGCTGATCTCCCGGCTGTGCTTTAGCCAGTGTGTTCGTTCCTTCGCCTAGTAGTTTGAAAATGATCGTAATAGTAGACTCCTGTTTATCAACACCGGCGATGCTGATCGGGCGGCGCAGCATATGATTGCTGCCTTCTCCTACTAGCAAATGCAGGAATTGACCGGGCAGGATGTTCTCCTGCGCCATTTTTCCCCTGAAAGTCATTTCCACTGTATCTTTCGCAATCGACTCTCTGCTGATAATCTCAAGATGCTCATGAATCAAGATGATATACCTCCTGCTACGACAGGCTTGGCAGTGAACGTCATCGATTCGATGATAGTCGCGATCGCTTTTGCTGTATCAAGACTAGTCAGACAAGCGATTCCGTGTTCGACCGCTTCACGGCGGATCAGGAATCCGTCTGATCTTGGCTGTTTACCAGAAGTTAACGTGTTGACGACGAATTGTACTTCGCCATTTTCAATGATGCTGATCACGTTCTGCTCAGAGGCACCGACCTTTCCAACTGTTGTAACCGGAAGTCCTGCATCTTCGACTGTTGCACTCGTTCCTTCGGTAGCGTACAGCTGGAAGCCGAGTGCATAAAATAGTTTGGCGATCTCCATCGCTTCTTCTTTGTCTTTATCCGCTACAGTCAGTAAGATAGCTCCTTCTTGGGGTACAGACAGCCCCGAAGCAAGCAAACCTTTATAAAGTGCTTTTTCAAGTGTACGATCATGCCCGATTGCTTCACCTGTCGATTTCATCTCCGGGCCGAGCAGCGTATCGACACTGCGAAGCTTCTCAAAGCTGAACACAGGCACTTTCACATAAACATCCTCTGGTTCCGGCAATAGCCCGGAAACATATCCCATGTCAGCTAGCTTTTCACCCAAAATTGTGCGTGTAGCGATATTTGCCATCGTTACATGTGTAATTTTGGACAAGAACGGAATCGTGCGGCTGGCACGCGGATTCACTTCCAAAACATACGCTTTGTTTCGATGGATAACGAACTGGATGTTGATCAAGCCTTTTACGCCAAGAGCCTTTGCAATCTGCATCGTCGCATCGATGCATTGCTGGCGGCATTCCTCGGTTATCGTCTGTGTCGGATAAACAGCAATCGAATCACCTGAATGGACACCGGCACGTTCAATATGCTCCATGATCCCTGGAATGATAGTTGTTTCGCCATCGCTGATAGCATCGACTTCTACCTCGATACCGGTCAAGTATTGGTCAATCAGTACAGGATGATCATGTCTGACATGTACACGTTTTTCCATATAATTCTGCAATTCTTCGTCATTGTAGACAATCTCCATATTGCTTCCGCCAATCACATAAGAAGGGCGTACAAGTACGGGATAACCAATCTTTTCTGCTGCAGCTGCAGCATCCTCAAGCTTTGTGATAGAAGCGCCATCTGGTTTGGCGATCTTCAGTTCATCCAGCAGTTTCTCAAATTTATCCCGGTCTTCTGCCGCATCGATTGCTTTCAAGGAAGTTCCAAGCACTTTCACACCACGGCGCTCCAATCCTTCTGCCAGGTTGATAGCAGTCTGACCGCCGAATTGCACGATGACGCCGAGCGGGTTTTCAAGGTTGACGACATGCATGACGTCTTCCAGTGTAAGTGGCTCGAAATAGAGCTTATCGGAAACACTGAAATCCGTCGAAACGGTTTCGGGGTTGCTGTTGATGATGATCGCTTCATATCCCGCTTCCCGGATAGCCAGGACGCTATGGACTGTTGCATAGTCGAATTCGATCCCCTGGCCGATGCGGATTGGTCCGGAACCAAGCACGATTACTTTCTCTTTATCTGAAGCGACAGATTCATTCTCTTCTTCATAGGTACTGTAAAAATAAGGTGTTTGCGATTCGAATTCCGCGGCACACGTATCTACCATTTTGTATACAGGCTGGAGATCATTTTCAGTCCGGAATTCGTATACCTTGTCTTCCGTCGTGTTCCACCAGTGTGCTATTTCCCGGTCAGAAAATCCTTTTTGTTTTACTTCCTTCAACAAATCCAGTTCCCAAGGCTGTTCTTGCAAACTTGATTCCATTTCAATCAATGCTTCAATTTTCCATAGGAAGAAGCGGTCGATCCTAGTTAGCTCATGCAGCTGTTCAACAGTGTATCCTCGGCGGAAAGCTTCGGCAAGGACAAACAGTCGTTCATCATCTGCTTTGACTAGACGATGCTCCATCTCTTCATAACTCATTCTATCCAGGCTGATGGATGCAAGACCGTTCGCTTTGTTATCAAGGGAGCGGACTCCTTTCAGCAAAGCCTCTTCGACATTTCGGCCAATTGCCATTACTTCTCCTGTCGCCTTCATCTGTGTACCTAGTTTACGGTTTCCGCTGACGAATTTATCAAATGGGAAACGCGGCAGTTTGGCAACAACATAGTCTAGTGCTGGTTCAAAGTATGCGTATGTCGTACCTGTTACAGGATTCTTGATTTCATCCAGTGTCAAACCGACTGCAATCTTCGCTGCCATTTTGGCGATCGGATAACCTGTCGCCTTGGAAGCAAGTGCGCTTGATCGGCTTACACGCGGATTCACTTCGATGATGTAGTAATTGAAGCTGTGCGGATCCAACGCCAGCTGTACATTACAGCCTCCCTCAATTTGCAAAGCCTTGATGATTTTTATGGAAGCGTTACGCAGCAGCTGATATTCCCGATCACTCAGTGTCTGGGAAGGTGCTACGACGATGCTGTCACCAGTATGGATACCGACTGGATCTACGTTCTCCATATTACAGACGACGATTGCCTGATCATTTTTGTCGCGCATTACTTCATATTCGATTTCCTTGAAGCCGGCAATATTCCGTTCGATCAAACATTGTGTTACTGGGGAGAGTGCTAATCCATTTTTTGTGATTTGTTTCAGCTCTTCCAGGTTATAGCACATGCCGCCTCCTGTACCGCCAAGTGTATAAGCAGGGCGGACGATGAGCGGAAAGCCGATTTCTTCTGAAAATGCCACAGCACCCTCTACTGTTGTGACGATCTGACTCTCTGGAACTGGTTCTCCAAGTTGATGCATCAGATCACGGAATAGCTCCCGGTCTTCTGCCTGCTGGATTGCTTCCAAGGATGTTCCTAGCAGTTCCACACCATATTCCTTTAAGATACCTGAGTTATCAAGTGCAACAGCCAAGTTCAAACCAGTCTGTCCGCCAAGTGTCGGAAGCAAGGCATCCGGCTGCTCCTTACGGATAATCTTGCTTAGGAATTCCACTGTCAGCGGCTCCATGTACACAGTATCCGCAACAGTATGATCCGTCATGATGGTTGCAGGGTTGGAGTTAGCAAGAATGACGGTATACCCTTCTTCACGCAGCGCTTGGCATGCCTGTGTGCCGGAATAATCGAATTCTGCTGCTTGACCAATTACGATCGGTCCTGAACCGATGACAAGTATTTTCTGGATATCCGTGCGTTTAGGCATAAGTTGCTTCCCCCTTGGATGTTTGGTTGGTTTGTGCTGTCATTGTAAGGAAGTTATCGAATAAATGGCGGGTATCCTCTGGACCAGGTGCTGCTTCCGGATGGTATTGTACACACATGACAGGGTATTTGCTGTGTTTGAGCCCTTCTACGGTGCCGTCATTCAAAGCTACTTGTGTCAGGATGAGTTCCGTCGCAGCCAATGATTCCTTTGTGACTGTATAGCCATGATTTTGTGAGGTGAGGTAGGTTTTCCCCGTCTCCAAATCTTTGACAGGGTGGTTGGAGCCCCGATGACCGAACTTCAGTTTTTCTGTATTCGCACCGGCTGCCAATGCAATCAGCTGGTGACCGAGACAGATACCGAAAATAGGTACTTGGCCGATCAGCTCACGAATAGTTTGTATGGCAGGTTCCACGTCTTTCGGATCGCCAGGTCCATTCGTCAGCATGATACCATCAGGGTTTAAATGGAGGATTTGTTCGGCTGTGTAATGCCAAGGTACAACTGTGATATGACAATCTCGGGCTGCCAATTCACGGAGAATGCCGTGCTTCATGCCAAAATCCATGACGACGATGCGTTTTCCTCGCCCTGGTACGACATAAGGTTTAGCTGTACTCATACGCTGTACTTGATCGTTTGGAAGAGTGATTGATTCCCAAGAAACTTGATTTTCAAGTGTATCGACTGCTTCTGTCAATCTAGCTTTCATTGCACCTTGTTTCCGGATGATTTTTGTCAGTTTACGAGTATCGATACCTGCGATTCCGGGAATTTGGTGGAACTTGAGAAAAGCGTCAATAGAGTGCTGTTTCCGGAAGTTGGACGGTGCTGTACTCGCTTCTTTCACAACAAGCGCCTGAATCGATGGCTGGATGCTCTCGAAGTCATCGCTGTTGATGCCATAGTTTCCGATCAGCGGATACGTCAGTGTGACGATCTGACCGCAGTAGGAAGGGTCAGAGATAATTTCTTGGTAGCCTGTCATTCCAGTGTTGAAGACGATTTCTCCAGTTGTTGCGCTATCGCTGCCGAATGCTGTGCCGGTAAATACTGTACCGTCTTCAAGGATAAGTTGTCGCTTCTTCATTTTACCGCTTCCTTTCTGTATACAATTTCTCCGCCAAAAATTGTCATCGTTGGCTCTCCTTTATAGCGCCAGCCGATAAATGGTGTATTTGTTCCTTTTGATTGGAATAAAGCTGGATCTACTTCACTCTCAGCATCAAGATCCAAAACAGCTATATCTGCTGCTGCACCGACTTCGAAGCGGCCGAATGGAAGCCCGAATGCCTGTGATGGCTTGATCGTCAGCCAGTTAATCAGCTGATTCAGCGTAAAGATACCTGTCTCAACAAAGTGTGTATAAAGCAAGCTAAACGCAGTTTCTGACCCAACGATACCGAATGATGCATCCAGCATGCTGACATTCTTCTCTTCCGCTGTGTGCGGTGCATGATCTGTCGCGATCATATCAATCGTTCCATCAAGCAGACCTTCGATCAGCGCTTTGCGATCAGCATCAGATCTAAGCGGCGGATTCATCTTGAAGTTTCCATCATCTGTTTTGATATCTTCATCAATAAGAAGCAAGTGATGCGGTGTCACTTCTGCAGTCACCTGGATTCCAGCACGTTTCGCATCGCGGATGACCCGGACAGATTCTTTTGTGCTCACATGGCAGATATGGTAATGACAGCCCGCAGCTTCAGCAAGAAGAACATCACGGGCAATATGTACTGACTCGGAAACACTGTTGATACCTGGCAATCCAAGTCTCTCGCTAGCTGTACCTTCATGCATGACGCCACCTGGAACGAGACTGTCATCTTCGCAATGTGCTACAACTGGAATTCCGAGCTTTGCTGCTCGCTGCATCGTCTCCAGCATCATGCCGGCAGACTGGATCCCAAGACCATCATCTGTAAAGGCAAATGCTTCTTTCATGTTTTCCATGTCTACAATTTCTCGTCCCAGCTGCTGTTTTGTGATAGCAGCATATTGCAAGACGCGTATAACGCCGCTTTCTTCATTTCGAGCCATGATGGATTGGAGTGTTTCTGGGCAGTCCGGTGCCGGTCTGAGGTTAGGCATGGCAGCTACTGTCGTGAACCCGCCCCGCGCAGCAGCTTTTGTTCCTGTTTCAATCGTTTCTTTCTTTTCTGCACCAGGTTCGCGCAAATGCACATGCACATCCACAAAACCTGCTGTTACTAACTGGCCTTCAAGGTCTTCTACATGATCGTCTGCTGCAATCTCGATGTGATTAGCAATCTCTTTGATAATGCCATCCTCGATTTTCACCATTACTTCTTCTAGTTGTTGATCAGCTGTTAACTGTTTCGCGTTTGTTAAGATTGTAGCCATGCTTGATTCCCCATCCTTCCAATAATGTAATGATAACTGCCATTCGTGCTGCTACGCCGTTTTCCATCTGACGGAATATCCTGGAGCGTGGCGCTTCAACAAGACTGTCGTCAATTTCGATGCCTCTGTTGACTGGTGCCGGGTGCATGATGATCGCATGCTGCTGCATCCTTTGTTCCCTAGCTTTTGTCAGTCCAAATTGTTCCAGGTAACCAGTAGACCCGCCTTTTGTTTCATGGCGCTCAAACTGGATCCGAAGCAGCATCATGACATCGCATTGTTCCACTGCATCATCCATATCTAATACGGGTATCCCAAGTGTTTCATCCATCCATTCCGGCTTGCCTGCTGCAAAGACGTGCGCCCCCAATTTGCGCAGTGCCATTGCATTGCTTCTGGCAACTCGGCTGTGACGGATGTCACCAGCAATGACGATTTTCAAGTCCTTGAAGCTTCCATACTCCTGATATATTGTCATCAGATCAAGCAAGCATTGTGTCGGGTGCTCCCCTTTTCCATCACCGGCATTGATCACCGGGATATCCAGCTTTTCAGCAAGCATTGCAGCTGTATGTTCCTCTGGATGACGGATGACAAGGACCGAAGCACCGATCGATTGAAGGGTCTTCGCGGTGTCATAGACGGTCTCGCCTTTGGTCACGCTGGATGCCTCTGCGGCGAAGTCCAGCACTTCCAAACCGAGTTTCCGTTCTGCTACGGTAAAGCTCATCTTCGTCCGTGTGCTCGGCTCAAAGAATAGATTGGCTGCGTACAGCTGCTCCCTGTATCCTGATACCCCCAGTACCTGTATGTCTGTAGCGAGCTGTACAAGCTGCAGCAGTTCCCCTGCAGTAAGATGCTTCATCGATACGAAATGCTTCATGTCCTTCTCCTCCTTATTTGTCCTCGACTGTGAACAGACTGCCATTTCCAAGACCGGATTCTTTGCCCGGCAATACAAGGTTCAAGACGACACCAACTAGTGCTGCTAATGCCATGCTGTTGATTTCTAAATCTAAATCTGCAATCTGGAAGCGAAGGAAAGCTCCGCCGATTCCGATGACCAAGATGATGGAGCTGATGATCAGGTTGCGTTTATCCCCTAAATCAAGCTGGCTGTCAATCATTGTCCGCAGACCGCTTGCAGCAATGATTCCAAAGAGCATGATGCTCACACCGCCCATGACTGCCGATGGTACGGAGCTTATAAGAGCTGTGATCAAGCCTGTGAATCCGAACAATATAGCAAGTACTGCTGTACCGCCGATGACGAAAACACTGAACACTCTCGTGATCGCCAGCACCCCGATGTTTTCCCCGTACGTCGTGTTTGGCGGACCGCCAAGCAAGGAAGCGATCATCGTTGCAACTCCATCACCTGCCAGGGAAGTATGCAAACCTGGCTTGACAAGCATGTTTTGATCGACAATTTTGGATAGTGCCAGCTGGTGGCCGATATGTTCGGAAACCGTTACGACCGCGATAGGCACCATCGTGAAGAAAAGCTGCCAGCTGAATACGTCGGCGACGTTGTAATCTACAAACGGTATGGTAAAGTTCGGTACCGTGAAGATTCCGCTGAAGAATGCACCGATGCTATCTGCTGTAACAATCTGGTTCCAAGCTGCCTGTACGCCGCTTGTATCCACGATTCCCTGTGTGAGAGCGAAGATGTACCCGCCGATAATCCCTATCAAGACCGGAATCAGTCCAAGGAATCCTTTCAGGAAGATGGACGCTGCTACTGTGATTGCTAACGTGACAAGTGCGATGGTGAAGTATTTTGTGCTGTATTCCCCTGTATCTGGTGCATTCATTGCCATATCCACCGCAGTAGGTGCCAGTGCAAGACCTATAACGATGATAACTGGTCCAACCACAATTGGCGGAAGCAGTTTGATGATACTTTTCAGTCCGCCGAGACGGATGGCAATCGCAACTACGCCGTAAGCAAGCCCTGCGAAAAAGCTGCCGATCATGGCACCGCCGATGCCGGCAGTTTCAATCGCTTGCGTTATCGGATAGATAAAGGCAAAACTCGAGCCTAGATAAGCTGGCACCGTTCCTCTTGTGATCAAGATGAATGCGAGTGTGCCGACGCCGCTTGATACAAGCGCTACAGCCGGATCAAGTCCGGTCAGCGCCGGCACCAGGATAGTGGCACCGAACATTGCGAATAAATGCTGTAGGCTGAATATGATCCATTGATTCCATTTTGGTATGTCGTGTATGTTTAGTGCTGGCTTCATCTGTTTCGCTCCTCTTTTCCCCTAAAAAAAATGCCTCTTTGCGATTTTGGTCGCAAAGAGGCATACGTCTGCCACTTCTGTGGTGACGTTGTTTGCGACCTTGTAAGCCTCTCTGGACTTCCGTTAAAGGTCTTTATTCATTTTCGTAAATATCGACGCTCTCGTGATCATCGGTCTCTTCCAACTCGACGACGATGACTTCAGATTGCGAAGTAGGGATGTTCTTCCCGATATAGTCGGCCCGAATCGGCAATTCCCGATGACCCCGGTCGATCAATACTGCTAATTGGATCTGCGCCGGACGTCCCGCGTCCATGATCGCATCCATTGCAGCTCTTACCGTTCTGCCTGTGTATAATACATCATCAATTAAGATGACATTCTTATTCGTTAAGTCTGTGCCGAGTTTTACTGGCTGCACCATCGGCTCCTGATTGTCAGAAGCATGTGCCAAATCGTCTCGGTATAAGGTGATGTCCACTTCTTCGAGCGGTACCGTCACTTGTTCGATTCCTTCTATCTTCTGCTGCAGGCGTTTCGCGATGGGAACACCTCTGGTCTGGATACCGACAAGCACCAAGTCTTCTGGCCCTTTATTGCGCTCCAGGATTTCATGTGCGATTCGTGTAAGTGCACGACCAATTGCAGCCTGATCCAGCAGGGTTGCTTTTTTATTCATTTTCTTCCCACCTTCCTTTGAAGCTATGAAAAAACCCCTTATCACCATGAGGCAATAAGGGGCTTGGATACATACGTATCCCGTTCTTCTCCGCTTCCTTATCAGCCTCTCTGGACTGTCTTAAAGGTCTTATTCAACTGCATTCAGTATCGCATGTCAGAGAACGGCTGTCAAGCGTTGAACTTTAACTTGTCCAATTCCTCTTGAAATACTGCTGGTACAGGTGCTTCGAAATGCATCCAATCACCAGAAATCGGATGATTGAAGCCAAGAACCGCAGCATGCAGTGCCTGACCATCGATATCCAATGTTCTGCGCGGACCGTATTTCGGATCTCCAGCAAGCGGATAGCCGATATATTGCATATGCACGCGAATTTGATGTGTTCTGCCTGTCTCCAGCTTACATTCTATATAGGTGAATTCTTCAAAGCGTTCCAACACCTCAAAATGCGTTACTGCAGCTTTACCATTTTCAACGACAGCCATTTTTTGACGATCATTGGGGTCACGTCCAATTGGCGCTTCAATTGTGCCGAACTCATGATCGATCACACCATGGACAATGGCACGGTACTTCCGTTCAATGTCATGGTCCTTCAGCATATCCGTCAATTTTTGGTGTGCTTTATCATGCTTAGCGACTACTAATAGACCGCTTGTATCCTTATCGATACGGTGTACAATTCCAGGACGCATTGTTCCGTTAATACCGGAAAGATCTTTTAGATGGTAAAGCAGTGCGTGAACCATCGTGCCAGACTGATGGCCGTTGGAAGGATGTACGACCATTCCGCGCGGCTTGTTTACTACTGCTATATCAGCATCTTCATAAACAATTTCAAGCGGAATATTTTCTGCTTCGATTTTCAATTCTTCGGGTTCCGGAATCGACCACTCGATTACGTCCCCTTCTTGCACGGTATATTTATTCTTTACTTTTGTACCGTTCACTGTTACCAGATCTTCTTTGACCCAGCTCTGTGCCTGACTCCGGGAAACATCCTCCTGGATATCAGATAACAGCTTATCAATGCGCAAGCCCGCTTGCTCGGCTGCGACAGTATGTTCCAACTGACTCATGCTTCTTTTCTTCCTTTCTTTCGCTCATCAAGCAGCATAGCAATAATGATGAGGATTACACCTACAACCAGACAGGAATCCGCCACGTTGAAGATTGGATAATGATAGTCACCGAAACGTGTATCAACGAAATCGACGACCTCCTTGCGGAATAGACGATCGATGAAGTTGCCGATGGCTCCGCCAAGTACCAGCGAAAGTCCGGTGCCCATCAATTTGCTTTCCTTGCTATATTTCACAATATAATAGCTGACTATGACAATAACAATCGCTGTTATAAGATAGAAGAACCAAAAATGGCCTTCTAAAATCCCCCAGGCTGCTCCTCGGTTACGATGAGAAGACAAGTAAAGGAAATTATCGATGACTGGAATTGACTCTCCTTCTGTCATATTTTTCACTACTGCCAATTTCGTTAGCTGATCGATGATGATCAGAATAATCGCGATGACAAAATACATGGACTCCATTTCCCCCGTTCCATACAATCTATCTTGCATTTTACCATAATTGCGATGAAAAAGATTGTCCAGATAAAAAGAAAGCTTCGCTTTAAAGCGAAGCTTTCTCTTCTTACGCGTGATAGTGTGCTTCCACGATGCTTGCACAACGTGAACATAGCTCAGGATGCTTCTCATCCTGCCCTACTGTGTCGGAAGCAACCCAGCAGCGTTCGCAACGGTCAGCCGGATGTTTCTCAACACGGACAGCCACGTGCTCATAATCAGCAGCCTCTGCATCTGCATCCACTACATTTGCCTCAGATACAATAAGCAATTGATGCAAATTATCGATGCCTTGAAGCAACTGTTTTGTTTCATCATCTTTCGCAACGATAGTTAGTTTGGATTCCAATGATTTACCAATGACTTTCTCACTGCGGGCAATTTCCAATGCTTTCAGAACGTCATCGCGCACTTTCATGAAATGATCCCATTTTGTCAAAAGCGCATCATCATCTGCAATTGCTGCAGCTTCTGGGAAATCAGTCAGCTGTACGCTTTCTGCTTTTTCACCTGGAACATAGCTCCAAGCTTCCTCTGTTGTATGTGCAAGAATCGGTGCAAGCATTTGCAGAAGCGATTTTACGATTTCGTAATAAGCAGTCTGGATGCTGCGGCGTGCTGGATGATCAGCTGCCTCGATATAAAGGATATCTTTACCGAAATCAAGATAGAACGAACTTAGTTCTACAGAACAGAAGCTTAGGATTGCAGTATATACATCCGCAAATTCGTATTTGTCATAGCTCGCGCGTACGTGCTTAACCAAATCTGAAAGTTTTGCAAGCATGTAACGATCTACTTCCACCATATCAGCATGCGCCACGCTATCCTTAGCAGGATCGAAATCATGCAAGTTAGCTAGCAGGAAGCGGAATGTGTTCCGGATCTTACGGTAACCCTCGGATGTCTGCTTGATGATTTCATCAGAGATGCGGACATCAGATTGATAATCAACGGAAGCAACCCATAGACGGAGGATATCCGCACCGTACTGCTTCATGATTTTCGCCGGTACAACAATGTTTCCAAGCGATTTACTCATTTTCTTGCCTTTACCGTCCAATGCGAATCCGTGACTAAGGACTGCTTTGTACGGTGCTTTGCCTGTTACAGCAACAGCAGTCGTCAAAGATGAGTTGAACCAGCCGCGATATTGGTCGGAGCCTTCCAGGTAAAGGTCAGCTGGGCGCTGCAGTTCCGGACGATTCACCAGCACACCTTGGTGGGAAGAACCAGAATCGAACCATACGTCCATGATATCTGTTTCCTTCGTGAAGATACCATTTGGGCTATGCTCAGAAGTGAAGCCTTCAGGCAATAGATCTTTTGCTTCTCTTTCGAACCAGATGTTTGAGCCGTGCTCCAGGAACAGGTCGGAAACATGCTGGATTGTTTCTTCCGTGATGATCGGCTCTCCATTTTCCCCATAGAATACAGGAATCGGAACACCCCATGCACGCTGACGGGAAATACACCAGTCTTCACGATCACGGAACATGTTATAAAGACGCGTTTCGCCCCATTTCGGGAACCATTCCACTTCCTTGATCTGTTCGATGATTTGCTCACGGAATGCTTTTATGGAAGCGAACCACTGAGCTGTTGCACGATAGATGACCGGTTTCTTTGTACGCCAGTCATGCGGGTAAGAATGCGTGAAGAATTCAAGCTTCATCAACGCACCTTTTTCTTCAAGCAGTTCTGTGATTTCTTTGTTTGCCGTATCATAGAATACACCTTCAAAGCCAGGAGCTTCGCTTGTGAATACACCTTTGTCATCTAATGGGCTGATGATTGGCAATTTGTATTTTTGGCTGGCAAAGAAATCTTCTTCCCCGTGTCCAGGTGCTGTGTGTACGCAGCCTGTACCGCTGTCTGTTGTAACATGTTCGCCAAGGATGATTAAAGAATCACGGTCATAAAAAGGATGCTGTGTTGTAACATACTCCGCTTCTTTCCCTTTGAATGTTTTCAGAACTTCAGGATTGCTCCATTCAAGCGTTTCTGTAACATTGCTCAGCAGATCTTCTGCCACGACATATTTCTCGCTGCCGACTTGCGCCACCACGTATGTCACTTCTGGATGAAGAGAGATTGCGACGTTAGCAGGCAATGTCCAAGGAGTAGTCGTCCAAATGATGAATTTCTCGTCACCTTGGAACAGGTCTTTACCGTCTTTAACTTGGAAAGCCACATAGATAGATGCAGAGCGTTTGTCTTGATACTCGATTTCTGCCTCTGCCAAAGCAGATTCAGAAGATGGAGACCAGTATACTGGCTTCATGCCTTTATAGATATAGCCGCGTTCTGCCATTTCGCCGAAAACTTTGATCTGTGCTGCTTCATAATCTTTTGTCAGGGTGATATAAGGATTATCCCAATCACCGCGAACACCTAGCTGCTTGAACTGCGTACGCTGATTATTGATCTGCTGCATTGCGTATTCTGCACAAAGACGGCGGAATTCCGCAACTGTCATTTTCTTGCGGTCAACCTTTTTCTTCGTAAGCGCCTGCTCAATCGGCAGTCCGTGTGTATCCCAGCCTGGAACATATGGTGCATGGAAGCCGGACATTGATTTATAGCGAACGATAAAGTCCTTTAATACTTTGTTAAGCGCATGGCCCATATGAAGGTCACCATTGGCGTATGGAGGTCCGTCATGCAATACGAAGAGCGGACGCCCTTCCGTTCTTTCCTGCACTTTTTTGTAGATATTTTGTTCTTCCCATTCCTGCTGCATCTTTGGTTCTTTGTTCGGCAGGTTGCCGCGCATCGGGAAAGCCGTTTCCGGCATCAGCAGTGTTTCTTTGTAATCCAATGTTTTTTCCTCCTTATGATGACCGATAAAATTGGGCAAAAAAAGGAGTCCCTCATCATCCCAGAAGGGACGAGAGAGACTCGCGGTACCACCCTTATAGACAGACTAGTAACATCTATCCACTCAAATTCGTAACGTGAATGAGACGTCCATTTCTACTGCTTGCGGTTCGAATGGAAACTAGCGGGTGATGTTCGAAAGAAATACCGTACCAGGCTCTCACCTTCCCTGGCTCGCTTTGAAAGCGGTATGGACTTCCTACTGTCCCGATCACAGTCTTTATATCATGGTCATGTTGTTTGCTAATAATAGTAAAATTATATGTAAGTTTACGAAAAACGTCAAGCGGACTTTATTCCGCCTTCTCTTCCTCAGGCTCATACGCTACCTCTGTGGCGAATAAACCATCCCAATCATCCGTATCAATCATCTCAAGCTGTGCTTCTACAAGCATCTTCAGACGGGTACGGAATACTTTTGCCTGTTTTTTAAGGTCCTCGACTTCCAAAGCGATCTGGCGGGACTTCGTGAGGGACTCGTTGATGATACGGTCAGCATTCTTCTCCGCTTCCTTGATGATCAGCTTGGACTCCTTCAAAGCATTGCCTTTCACTTCTTCAGCTGTCTCCTGCGCAACTAGGATCGACTTATTCAGTGTCGTTTCAATATTGTTGAAATGACCAAGTCGTTCTTCGAGCTGCTGCACACGCTCTTCTAAATCCTTCTTCTCACGGATGATGATCTCATAATCCTTGATCACCCTGTCGAGGAAGTCGTTCACATCATCTTCATCATAACCGCGGAATCCGCGGGCGAACTCCTTATTGTGAATATCCAAAGGTGTTAATGGCACGACGGCCACCTCCTGTTAAAGAATCTATAATAGCTGTTATTCGACAAAGATAGCATAAAATAACCGTTACGGCTACTTTAATTTTTTCAATGTAATGCGCAGCTTGTCCTTCTTTGTTGTACCCTTTACTTCTGCAAGCTTGCCCCTGCCCTTGCCTCGCAGGGACAGGAGATCTCCCTCAGCCAGTTGGAAGCTGACATCCTCGACTGTCTTGAAATTCACTTTGACAAGCCCTTTTTGGATACGCTCAGCCGCTTGCTGTCGTGACATACGGTAGAGCTCCTTTATGATTGCATCCAGTCTAAGCGAGGAAACAGTAGTTTCACTCGTGACCCATTCCACCTCTTCAGGGCTGAACCGATCAGGATCTACTGATTCCCACGATACTTTGGCTCTTTTGACTTCGACTAAATTCGCACGTATGTATGCAGCGATGTCTGATGTAGTAAAAAGCTGAATCACGCCTTCTCCCACACTGATATCTCCCAACTTTTTACGGTCGATCCCAAGGGAAAGAAAAGATCCCATTACATCACGATGCTCAAGTGTAACAAACTTATCAGGATAAGCTGCTTCTAGAAGCTCGATACTAAAGTCCTCAGGTGTTATCGAATCATAAAACGGAGCGATGATCCCCCGCTTTCTTTCTGCTTTCTCTGTTCCGCCTGAAAAAGCCCATTGCAGCTCCGTCTGCCCGCCCAATAGCTGCTGGAAGATAAGCTGTTCCCGGGGGTCCAGGAAATCGGTCACCCGGGGCTGGTATTGACGCTCTACTTGTTCCATCCAGGAAAGGATCTGGTCAATGAAAGGACGTTCTTCTTCCCGGTAATGCTGATAGATACTCACGCTGCGTTGTACACCTCATCATTAAAAAATCATAAAGTAAATCGTTCTTACGCCACTCTCCGCCAAGCGCAAAACAATAATCCCGACGATTGGGGACAAGTCGATCATTCCAAGCGGCGGAATAAAGCGTCGAAATACTTCTAAATATGGTTCACAAATCCTGCCTAGCATTTCGCCGAACGCTGACTGCCTGGCTCCAGGGAACCAAGACATAAGGATATAAATGATCAGCGCAAAGGAATATACTGTGAAAGCTGTACTAATTATGCTCAAAAGCATCTGCCTCTACCACCTCTTATTATAATCATCCTGCTCTTCTATCATATCGGATATACTGCCGGTTAATTCAATATTATCCGGCGCACACAGGAAGGTCTGGCTGCCCAGCTTCTGGATATCGCCATTGACCGCGTAGACGGTACCACTAAGAAAATCAACGATGCGCTTAGCTTGATGATGATCAACCCGCTGCAAATTCAGCACTACTGCTCTTCTGTTCACCACATGATCAGCAATTTCCTGTGCTTCGTTGTATGTCCTTGGTTCACAAAGCACGACTTTGGAAGAGGATTGGACGCTTTTCAAGCTGACAACATTCTGATTTTGGTTCCGCTCCCGCCCGCTAGGCTGATACGGTTCGATTTCTTCTTGCTCGTTCGGCTGTTCTTCGACGTATTCATATTCTTCATCATCTACAGTAAAGAAATTTCTCATCTTATTTTTGAAACTCATTTTCTTCACCTCGCTCATTTATATGGACCTACAAGTGCAGAGCCGACCCGGATATGGGTCGCTCCTTCTTCTATCGCGATTGTGTAGTCATTACTCATTCCCATGGATAAGAATGTACAAGGTGCATGCAGCATACCTGCAGCTGCCACTTCATCCCGAAGCTGCCTCAATCCGCTGAACACACTGCGGAGTACATCTTCCTTCTCTGTATGTGGTGCCATTGTCATCAGGCCGACAACTTCAATTGCCGGATATTCCGCAAGCTGCTTGATAAAGTTAAGCGTTTCATCAGGTGATAGACCTGATTTAGTAGCTTCTCCGCTCACATTAACCTGAACAAAGCATTTAACCTTCTTTGCTGCCCGCTTTTGAATTTCCTTTGCAAGCGACAGCCTGTCTAATGCATGCAGATAGTCCACCTGATTTATGACATCTTTTACTTTTCTTGTTTGCAGACTTCCGATGAAATGCCATACAGCTTTTTCACCGATTATTGCCTGCTTCTCAAGGAAACCCTCGATCCGATTCTCTCCTAAATCGACAATACCGGCATCGACAGCTTCTTCTGTTCGTTCAATTGTAACATATTTCGTAACGGCAAGGAGTGTTATATCCTCGGAATTTCGGCCTGATTTAGACGCTGCCGAGCTAATATCCTCCTTGATCTGTGCCAGGTTCTCTTGTACTGTATTCATGCTTACTCCTCTTTCATCCCGATAAAACCGATCATCCTGCCGGTTTTTCCTTGATCTTCCCTATGCGAATAGAATTCAGGGGAATCGTATGTACAATATGCTACAGTAAATATGTTTTCATCCTGAATTCCTGCTTGCAGCATATACAGTCGATTAAGCTCCTGCAAATCAAGATGGTATCGGTCTGATCCGCTTGGTTGCAGCACTTTATCCCGGAATTCCTCAGGTATCTGCTGTACAATATAATCGTCCACTTCGTACCTTTTTTTTGATATACATGGTCCGATAATCGCTTGCATACTGTTCTTATTTGCTCCATTTGCACAAAGAGCTTCAATCATTTTCCCTGCCATATTAGCGACAGTTCCACGCCAGCCAGCGTGTGCCATCCCTACCCACTCACTAGTGCTGTCGTAAAAATAAAGAGGCACGCAGTCTGCAAAAAAAGCAGCCAGGAGCATGCCTTTTTCATTGGTAATCAGACCATCGACCGACGGGAGGCTGTCAGCTAGTACCCGGCTTCCGCGACCAGCTTCATTTTTTGTGACGACTGCAATTTCTGTTCCGTGGACTTGCTCTCCTAGAACCCATCTTTCCAAAGGGAACTCGATAGCATCGGCAAGAAGCTCACGGTTCCGGACGACATCCTCTGGCACATCGCCAACATGCAGCCCCATATTCAGACTATCAAAAGGTGCCTTGCTCACACCATTGTATTTTGTTGTAATCCCGCTGATGATGCCCTCAGGAGCTGACCATCCGCCAAGCTCCATATACATCCCCTTTAGGTTGGAAGCTGTTGCTCTCATATGGTACCCACTCCTCTAATTGCTTTTATAGTACCATATTTCTGCTTGTTTCTGAACAAGATTACTTGCTTGCTTCTTCTGTAACAGGAGCTTGTTCAGGGCTTTTGATCAAGATGACATCTGTTCCGATCGTGATGATCTGATTCCATGGAACGACTAATTCCTCTTCCTTCCCAAACAGACCCATCATTTTTCCCCGAAGTGTCACGATAATTGCTGATATATGCCCATTTTGTTCATTGATTTCCAAATCGGACACATTTCCTACTTTTTTCCCATTCTCCATCAGAACAATATCCTTCATTTGCAATTCGGTTAGCGTCATCAATACCTGTCCCCTTTGCTGTTTTCTTCTAGTCTATGCGGCCAAGCTCAGGAATTAGTATGCAAACAAAAAAAAGACACCTGGGTCAGGTGTCTTTACTCGAACATTTGTTTATTCATTTCTTCTATCGCTGCTTTTTCCAACCGCGATACTTGCGCTTGGGAGATACCGATTTCGTCTGCGACTTCCATCTGTGTCTTACCTTGGAAGAAACGTTTATTCAGTATCATTTTCTCCCGTTCATTTAAACGATGCATGCCCTCTTTCAGGGAAAGGTTATCCAGCCAGTTAGCATCATTCTCTGACTCACTGCGAAGCTGATCCAAAACGAATATCGGATCACCACCATCATTGTAAATCGGTTCGAACAACGAAACCGGATCTTGGATGGCATCCATTGCAAAAGTTATATCAGAAGGCTGGACGCCAAGCTCGGCAGCAATCTCTGCTGTTGTCGGATCCTTGGATGTCTTCGCAATCAATTGTTCTCGTACTTGCAAAGCTTTGTATGCCGTATCACGCAAGGAACGAGATACACGAATCGGATTATTGTCTCTTAAATAGCGGCGGATTTCGCCAATGATCATCGGCACTGCGTATGTAGAAAAACGCACATTATGCTTCAAATCGAAATTATCAATGGATTTCATT
The DNA here is from genome assembly GCF_046592595.1 of Terribacillus saccharophilus. Lineage (GTDB taxonomy): Bacteria > Bacillota > Bacilli > Bacillales > Amphibacillaceae > Terribacillus > Terribacillus saccharophilus_C. The sequence continues at coordinate 487,846 of NZ_JAWVPF010000002.1, forward strand.
AGTCCGATACAGCCTACTTGAAAAAGATCGTCGACATATTCTCCTCTGTTATTGAAGCGCTGAATAACACTGAGCACGAGTCGGAGATTGCCATTGACGAGTTCTTCCCGGGCTGAAATGTCGTCTTCTTGCTGCATGCGGATGAATAGCTTTTTCATTTCCTCATTTTTGAGTACTGGCAGTTTTGAAGTATCTACTCCACATATTTCAACTTTCTGTCTCGACATGTTACTTGACCTCCCGAATGAAGATACGATGCAAGCACAGTATCTCCCCGCGGGAAATTTTTTATGCAAAGACAAAAAGTGCCTGACCTTGTCCAATAGAGGACAAATACAGGCACCAGTAAGGCTTAAAGCATTTTATTAAATTCTTTTTGCAATCTGCGTATAATTTTCTTTTCCAGACGGGAAATGTAGGATTGAGAGATGCCAAGCATATCAGCCACATCTTTTTGCGTTTTCTCTTCCTGACCGATAAGTCCAAAGCGCAGTTCCATGATTTGTTTTTCTCTATCGTTAAGCTGTTCCAAGGCTTTTTTTAATAGGTTCTTATCTACATTTTTCTCGATATCCTTCGTTATGATATCATCATCTGTTCCTAGAACATCTGACAAGAGCAGTTCATTGCCGTCCCAATCAATATTGAGCGGTTCATCAAAACTTATTTCGGACTTCAGTTTGCTATTCCGGCGCAAATACATGAGGATTTCATTTTCAATACAGCGGGAAGCGTATGTTGCAAGCTTGATTTTCTTCTCTGGATTGAAAGTGTTTACTGCCTTGATTAGACCTATTGTTCCAATACTGATTAAATCTTCTATATTGATGCCCGTGTTTTCAAACTTCCTTGCGATATACACTACCAGGCGAAGATTGCGCTCGATAAGCATCGCTCTTGCCGATTTGTCGCCTGTTGGCAGGAGCTGTAACAGCTTGAACTCCTCTTCCTTTGATAGGGGAGGAGGCAGGGCCTCGCTGCCGCCGATATAGTAGATTTCTTTCCGCTTGATCTTTAGCTTGACGAGAATCTTATACCACCATAATTTCAGCTTCCATGCTTTCATTATTCTGTTTATCTCCCTTCTCCTTAGCCTGCTTGTGTGCTGGCATCATGTACAAGTGACGGATGAAGCAGACAGTGATAGCGATGATCTGCAGTAAGATTGCCGAATTGAATCCCAATCCAGACCCGGTCTGTTTCGATAGGGTTTTGGCCCATTTCAATCAAAATACTATCTGGCTTTAATACCAGCATAAGAGCTCCTTCCCCATTCACGCCCTGATATGGAACAACAGAAAAATCATAAGGCCAATTCTGCGGCAGCAAATCCAAGTCTAAATCAGTGTTAGCATGAGTAAGCAGCTGCCAATCTTCTTCCGTGAACCAATTCCGCAAAAAGTGTTGATCACAGATTACGACAGGTCGTTTCGTTAACGGGTCGGATAGGTGATTCCCGCTATCGATAAATCCGTCTGTTTTATGTGAAATGCCATTGATGCTCACTTGAACGGTGTACAGCTGATCATAGCGAAATTGTTCAAAACGCTGCTTGTCCATTCTGCTCTTAGTAAAATACAAAGAAATTGGAAACATAATGGCTACGAAGAGCCAGCTGACGTGATCACCATATCCTGTGCTTACAGTCAAGAACGAAGCAGGAGTGAATGCAGCTTGTGTCTGCAGCATATAATGGATGGCGAATAGACTGCCGCCTGCAGCGAACGTTATAAAATAAAAAAGCAGCAGCATCTTAAGAAAGCGGGTGACAGAGCGGAATCCGAAAGCTGTCCAGATGATCAGCATGGAGAAGAGTACTTTACCCGCTGGATGGGCAAGAAAGCTCTCCGGAAAATAGACTGTTACTGGAACAATGAGTGAAGCTACAATGGCGCCTGCAAATATACGAAGCTTAGGTACTTGCAGTCTTGCAATGGCTTGCGTACATAATAGCAGCAGCCAGTCCAAAAAAAGATTAAGTGTCCAGACTGCATCCAGATAGATTGTCACGTCAGCTATCCCCTTCTTCTTTAATAGATGAAGCTAGTATAACGGAGCACCGATTCAAATACTGTCAGTTTATGCACGCAGCAGCGCACTATTTTTATGTATTTTCCGCCTAATTTGTCTAACATTTCTTGGCATAAAAAAAAGGATAGCATCATAGGATGCTATCCTTTTACTTATTTTCTGCGGTTGCGATTACGTAGGAATGTCGGGATATCCAATGTATCCTCTTCCTGCTTGCGCGGCTGCTGTTGTGGAGATGGTGTTTCCCGGCGCAGTTCTTCCCGCTCTCTTCTTCTTTCAGAAGTTGCCGGCTGCTGCGTCTCCCGAGCTTCCTTCTCTGCCGGACGTGCTTTCGGGCGGGGAGCATTCATAGCTTGCTGGATTTGAGCTTCATCGAACCCTGTCGCAATGACAGTAACTACGATTTCATCTTTCAAATCTTCATTGATAACGGAACCGAAGATTACATTCACTTCCTGGTCAGCCGCACTCGTTACAATATCAGCCGCTTCCTGTACTTCGTACAGGCTCAAGTTCGTACCACCGGAGATGTTCATAAGAACGCCATGTGCTCCATCAATAGAAGTCTCTAGCAATGGAGAGCTGATGGCTTTCTTCGCGGCCTCAGTTGCACGATTTTCACCAGTTGCAATACCGATACCCATAAGTGCTGATCCTTTATCAGCCATGATCGTTTTCACGTCAGCAAAGTCGACGTTGATCAGACCAGGGACAGCAATCAACTCGGAAATACCTTGTACACCTTGACGAAGGACATTATCCGCTTCACGGAATGCCTCAAGCATTGGTGTGTTTTTATCAACGATTTCAAGCAAGCGGTCATTCGGGATAACGATAAGTGTATCTACGCTGCCCTTTAGTGCATCTGTTCCAGCTAGTGCCTGTGTCTGACGTTTACGACCCTCGAATGAGAAAGGACGTGTAACGATACCGACTGTCAGAGCGCCAAGCTCTTTGGCAATCTGCGCGATAACTGGTGCAGCACCTGTACCAGTTCCGCCTCCCATACCAGCTGTGACGAATACCATGTCAGCTCCTTGAAGAACTTCCTGGATTTGTTCTTTGCTTTCTTCTGCTGCTTTGCGACCTACTTCCGGGTTGGCACCAGCACCAAGACCGCGTGTCAATTTCGCACCAATTTGCATTTTGACATCTGCTTTTGATAGATTCAAAGCCTGTGAATCTGTGTTCACTGCAATGAAGTCCACGCCTTGGACGCCATGTTCGATCATTCGGTTGACGGCGTTGCTTCCGCCTCCGCCGACGCCGATGACTTTTATCGTCGCTAATGTTTCCATATTTGTGTCAAACTCTAACATCTTAACGTCCTCCTATTTACAAACCGTCGCATCCAACAATCGAGCTGACGTGTCTGTCTTAATCGAAAAAGTACTTGAACAGGTTAGCAATACCTGATTCTTTCTTTTTTTCTTCGCCTTTTTTCTTTTCTGATTTAGCAGGTTTTGCCGGTCTTCTTTCCGGCTCCTCGAAGTCTCCCTCTGTTACAGCAGAGAAGATCTCCTTACCTTGTATTCTCGCATTCCGATAGGCAAATTGCAAGATTCCAACGGCGCTTGTAAACTGTGGTTCCCGCACTCCCAGATAATCCGGAATCGCAAGTCTCACATTTGCTTGGAAGCAGTCCTGTGCAAGTTCAAGCATACCTGGCATCATGGATGTTCCGCCGGTGAGGACATAGCCGCCCGGAAGTTCCGGGAAGCCCATACGCTTGATTTCACTGTCTGCATATGCAAATATCTCCTCAACACGGGCTTCTACGATATCTGCGACATCAAGCTGGGAGAAGCTTTGCTTCTTGTTGCTGCCAATAATGGAAGCTTCGAAAGTTTCTTCCTCCCTGGCATCATCGTAGAAAGCATGTCCATATCCAATTTTGATTTCTTCCGCTTGTTCGGAGGAAGTCTTCAGTCCGATGGATATATCCTTGCTGATATTCTCGCCGCCAAGAGGAACAACACTAGTCGCCATAAGCTGACCATTGCCAAACACAGAGACAGTCGTATTGCCTCCGCCGATGTCAATCAGTCCGACACCAAGGTTCTTTTCATCCTCAGAAAGGGCGACAGCCCCTGCAGCAAGTGGCTGCAGACATATATCCATCACTTCTAAGTTGGCTCTCTCGACGCATTTCAATAGATTATGTAAGACTGTGCGGGAACAAGTAATGATTGTCCCTTCCATTTCTAATCGTACACCGATCATGCCGCGTGGGTCATTGATACCATCCAATCCATCTACGATGAACTGTTTCGGAACCACATCGACTATCTCGCGTTCAGGCGGAATGGATACTACTTGTGCTGCATCGATTACACGTGCAATATCCTCGTCGTCTATTTCTCTGGTTTCACTGGATACTGCCACCACTCCATGACACGGATGCAGCTGGATCTGGTTCCCATTGACACCGACGACTACACGTTCGATCTGCATACCGACCATCCGCTCTGCTTGTTCTACAGCACTGCGAATCGATTGGACCGTTTGGTCTATATCGACGATGGCGCCTTTTTTCAGGCCTTTTGATTTTGCCGTACCGACACCGATTATATTAAGGGAATCTTGAAATACTTCCCCGATAATCACTTTAATATTTGATGTTCCTACATCTAAGCTGACTAAAATTTCACTGTTGTTCACGTAAGGCACCTCCTAATCCTAGAGACATGTCGCCCAGCATTGTTTTTACATTTTTCGTTTCATAATTAACATTTGTATTGAGACACGCATAATTATAACAAATTTCACGAGAAATTTTGCCTAAAAAACGACATTCTGTAAGAATTTAGCCTAATATACTCGTATTTGATTCGACTATACCGCATATAGCCCGTTTATTCTACATAAACTGACAAAATATCATGAATTTCTGCTTACTGGCCTTCTTCTTGTTCGCTGGCTTCTTTTTTCTTCTCGGCAGGCTCGAAATAGGTTCCTACTCCCATATGAAGCACACCATCCACTTCTGGGTCCAGCTGCGCCGCAATACTCGGATATGCCTCCATATTCGTAGCGAAAGTGCGGATCGTTCCTTGCACTTCCCTGCCGTCATTCATGAATAACTGGATGACAAATTGGTTGTCATCAGTCGGTTTGTAATGTATCTCTGATATGAGACCAGTAATAGATGCTGGCAGCTGCTCAAGCTCTTCTGCCATCTCTTTCAGATACTTATCATCAGAAAAACCATAGAGTGTCGGGGCATCGGATTTTGGCTGCTCCCATTTCTTTTCAGAAATACTGCCATTGCTAAGCAGCGCCCGATAGCTGTTATCCTGCTGCAGATACCCTACTCTGCCTAGCTCCGTCACCTTGATGGTAACAGTAGCCGGGAAGCCTCTGCTTATTGATACCTTTTCGACCTCTTCGTTTTCTTCTATCTGTTTGATTGCTTGATCCTTATCAATTCGCCACATATTATCTGAAGTAGTCAATCCGCTGCTTTGAATAATAGTTTCTTTAGGCAGAAATTCGTTTCCTTCCACTTCAAGACGGTGGATATTGCTTAATGGCGATTGTAAATACACAATGATGAAGATCAGTACGAAGAAAATAGACAAGTAGAAAACAAGTCGTCTATTCGCTTTTTTCTTTCTCGCTTGTTTTAATTTCGGGATACGGTCCTCGATGGAAACAATTTTCTTTTTTTCGCTCATTGCCTCTTCTTCCTATGCTGTACAGTCGAAAAAACTGCTTGTATTGTAATTATAAAATTATAACACATTCATATAGCGGAAGTAGTCAGTAACCAACAAATTGTAAATAATCCGCCTTCTAAAAAGGTTTCTTTACCTAATTACATAAGAAGCCGCCAATTTCCTTCTTCAATGGGGCAAGAAATGAAAACTTCTAACCATCTTCTTTTTCTTTCATTCTTTCTCTTCTATTATTCTCTCCCATTCTACCATTACATTCGTTCTATTGTACTTGGTTTTGTCGGTCAAGTCTTATTTTTTGCAGCGGTAAAAATATCCATCTCTTTGTTCACTCCAATGCTGACGTACAGCTAATAGTTTGAATGCGGTTTAGCGTGATTGTGTCATGTTATGTATGAATAAAACCTGAAGAATCGCAGTACAGAAAAAAGAAACCTCCTCTCAAGAGGTTTCTTTCCTCAAATGATTTGCGATACCTAATAAACAGCTGTTTATGATTACAATAGGCAGGGCTTTGGGAAAGCCTAATGTTCATACCCGGTTTTGAAAACAGTTAAACCGCTTCAGCATACTATGTCTGTAAGCATTATTTGTGGGCTGTATTCATTTTACCGCGCTGGCAGCGTGATTGCGTCGAATCGCTTCTATAAACTGATTTGTCTGTGTGTTAATTCTTGCAGCGGTTTCTTCGTCTGCCACTGGCTGATCCAAGTTCTCCTTGTTGATATGGTGGTCGCATAAATATACTCCCTGTAAAGGCTCTCCCTTTAAATTCGCTATTAACGGCTTCAATGCGTAATCTATCGCTAGCAGATGGGCCGGACTGCCACCTGTCATGATAGGAAGTACCGGCTTATACTTAAACGCGTCCTGAGGCAGCAAATCAAGTAAGGCTTTTAATACACCTGTGTATGCTGCCTTATATACAGGAGAAGCAACAATTAATCCTTTGGCACCGTTGATAGCTTTGCCAGCTTCCACAATAGCCGGACTATCAAACCTTGCATAAATCAGGTCCTCTGGAGCAAAATCGGTAACACTGATTTCCTTAACGCTAAGGCCTTGCTCCGCAGCCAATTTACCGGCATAGTTAGCTGCCAGCTGCGATCGGGAATGTTTGGATGGACTTCCTGATATAACAATAATATCTGTCAATTTGTCATGTCTCCTTTTTTTCTGTGAAAGAGTGAATAAACGAAAAAAGCTCTCTTTCCCGGAGAAAAGAGAGCTTGGTACAATCGCCCGCACTCTTATCTTCCAAGAAATTAATCTTGCTGGATTTAGCACCTTTCTGACATTGTCAGAGGTTGCTGAAGCTTCAAAGGGCCAGTCCCTCGGCTTCTCTTGATAAGAACTGTATGAAATTGTCTACAATAATACGGGTATCATATAAAAAAGTCAACAATAATTATCTAAAAACTTTAAATATGA